>CAZKNF010000075.1:0-16639 GCA_964554105.1 uncultured Rhodothermales bacterium
GTGTGCTCAGGTTGACAGGCGAGGAATTTGCGTCTATATTTTTGATCAACTGGGCTCGGCGATTGCTGCTAGTGGTAGTCTGATCATACGGGTGAAATGAACGGGCTACCAGTCAACGGATGATCCTCCTGTCATCATCACGGCCCAGCGGCTTATCACCCTCCATCATCGTTACCTACCCAGGCAAGATTCGAGGAGGCATCGCATGAGTACCCGCCGAAGCGTTGTCAAGTGGTTTGACGCGAAAAAAGGATACGGTTTCATAGTACATCCTGAAGGGGGCAGCGACATATTCGTCCATTACTCGGCGATCGAAACGGACAGGCGTTTCAAAACGCTGCGTACCGGACAGGTTGTAGATTTTGAGCTGACTGATGGTCCAAAAGGTCTACATGCCGTCGATGTCGTTTCCGCGGACCACGAGGATCAGCCCCCTCTCGATAGCGATGCAGCCCAATCGCATGCGGAGATGCCGCAAACGGAACCCAGCGAGCAGACCTTCGAGCGCGGCGATCACGCATTTGGAAGTGACGAGCAGGAGTTCGGAAGCGATTCATCCGCTCCCGGGCGAGTGAACGCCAACGCGTAAGCCGACCGATTCTCCCGCGTGGCACAATTGCTTTTGGAATCACCATTGGCCCAAGGCCGTATATCATCGCGCGGCTGCCATTGGCGGCCGGCGTTGCGATCGCCAATGGTATGGGCGATCCCTGAAAGTTCGTTCGTCGCTTTTCGTTAATTTATCTATGGCGTTCACATTTTCGGACGAGGATTTCGAACGCATCAGCACGGTCCTCGGGTCTGCTGCAAAACGTGACAATTCACTCGTTCGATACGAGCTTTTCGACGACACAACCGGGCGGCGGCTCTCTCTCGAAATTACGCCCGATCTGGCTCTGCCCGACAATGTCCGTGACGATCAGCCGGGAAACCTCGTTTCCGTGTACGCCGCCAGTTCCTTTCTACAGCTTCAGGGGTGCACTGGATATATCGCGAGCCAGGAGCTCGGCGAAGTAATCTTTTTTGCCCGGCGAGACGGCTTGACGAATGGTCTCGTAATCGAACGCGAGGTCGGTTGCTCTCTATATGCGAACGTTGATTCGCGGCTCCTTTCTGCGGACTTCACGCAGCTGCCTTCCGAACTGGTGATGAGCAGCGTGGCGTTGTCCATGACCGAAACGCTTTTCGATGATCTCGGATGACGTCTGGAGATCTCGTCACGGTCGAGATCCAGCACGAATCGCTGTCGATCGACCCGGATCTCTGCCGGCGTGCGCTTCGCCACGTATTCAGAAGTGAACGGGTGCGGTTGCAGCACGTCACACTCATCCAGTCCAATCATTCAACAGTTCGGCAACTTAATCGTGAGTTTCTCGATCACGATTTCGACACGGACGTTCTCGCCTTCCGCTACTCCGAGCAGGACGCGGATCTAGAAGGTGAAATCTACGTCGATGTCGACACCGCGCACGAACGTCATAACGAATTCGAGGCCTCGTTCGAAGAGGAGGTCCTGCGCTATGCGATTCACGGAGCGCTTCACCTGGTCGGTTATGCGGATGACACCGATGTACGCAAGGCGGCCATTCGAACACTCGAGGACCGTTATCTTTCAGAAACCGTCTCAGATTAATGCGGCAACACTGCCGAGTCTGAGAAGACCTGGTGTCCAGCCGGAGGAGTCGGCAGCACATAGAACCCCTGCATTCCAGGCAAGTTGACTATCATAATCGATTTAGGTAAGAAGTAAGGAAGGATGAAGGTTGCGTTGTCCTTTCGACCACCGAATGAATCGTCTGAGGAGGACCTAGATGGAAGCTCAGATCACGGCTCGGCACTTTGATGCCAATCCCGAACTTCGCAATTACGCTTCGGATAAGCTGAGCACGCTGGAACGCTATTACGACGGCATTACCGAAGCTCGGGTTATCTTGAGTAAAGATGGTGCACCGGCTGCCGGCAAGTCCGCTGAAATTGTAGTTCACGTGTACCAAAAAACGCTGTCAGCCAACAGTCAGGCGACGAGCCACGAGGATGCCATCGACCGCTGTGTGAAGGCCCTGCGACGGCAAATCAAGAAATACAAAGCCAAGCTCCGCAGCACGGACAAGGATTACATGAAGTGACAGGCCGACGGCGGGATGTGGTGGCAAGACAACGCTATGCCATTTTTCGCAGCGGCTCAACGACGCGCATCACGTGATCGGGTCGAGACATGATGTAGAAATGAATGCATGGCACGCCGGCGGACATCAATTCGTCTGATTGATTGACGGCCCATTGGATTCCAATGTCGGCTACATGTTCATCCTTTGCCGCTTCGACCTCAGCGGCCAGGGGTTCAGGCACATTCACGTGGAAGAAGCTGGGTAGCGACTGCAGGTGGCGCTTGCTCGTTAAGATCTTCAGTCCGGGAATGATCGGAACCGTGATGCCTACATCGCGGCAACGCTCGACAAACTCCAGGAAAGGCTCGTTGTCGAAGAACATCTGCGTCACGATGTAGTGGGCACCTGCGTCGACCTTTCGCTTCAGGTTCAGAATGTCCCAGGTAAGATTGGGGGATTCCGAATGCTTTTCCGGATACCCTGCGACACCGATGCAAAATTCGGTCGTCTCGGCGTCTATCATCTCCTCGAGATACTTTCCGTCGTTCATGTCTCCGATCTGCTGGACAAGATCGAGAGCATAACAGTTGCATGAGCGTCCTGGACGAACCGGCTTATCATATCCGTTATCATCCCCCCGCAACGCCATCACGTTCTGTATACCGAGGTAGTTCAGCTCGATCAGGGCGTCCTCTGTCTCTTCTCGGGTAAATCCCTCGCAAAGTAGATGCGGCACCGTTTCTACGCCAAAGCGGCTCTTGATCGCAGCACACACACCGAGCGTCCCCGGACGCTTTCGCTTTACGTGTCGCTTGACCGTACCGTCCGGCATCTCTTCATAATATACCTGTGCCGAGTGGCTCGTGACATCGATAAAGGGAGGATCGAATCGCATAAGCTGTTCGACCGTATCAAAGATCTGCTGTACCGAACCTCCGCGTTTCGGTGGAATGATCTCATAGGAGATTAGCGGCTCAGTCGCCCTGTTCAGAAATTCAATAACCTTCATCTTCAGGTGATTTTCTTTGCGTGATGATGTAACTATAGGGCAGTTGAATTCCCGTCTTATTATGCCGACTGTAAACTAGATTTAAAACACGCATTGAGAAGGCGCTTTGTCTTACCGATCAATCGCTTCTGAGATTCGATGACAGGTATCATCTTTGCCACCGAGGAGGAAGCTTCGTCATTTCTTTCGAGATACAAGCGCGGCCGCTTTGAGGATCTTCGTGAAGGCGACACGCAATATGACGACGACGTGCTGGTGACGCTGACAGGCCTCGGCAAAATAAAGTCTACGCTCAGGACCGAACGATTTCTGCAGAAGAACCGGCCGGACCGAGTTGTTCATCCCGGTGCTTGTACCGCGCTCAACGAGACGTACGAGGTAGGGGAGCTCATTGCGGCCAATCAGGTTTTCGAGGGTGACCGCATCGAACTTGCCGCACCAACCTATCCTCGGATGCCTCTGGAGATCCCGTTCGAAACGCTTCCCACCGGAACGCTGGTAACGCAGGATCATGTTGCGCAGAACAGCTCCGAGCGAAGCTACTGGCAACGCATCGCGGATATGTCCGACATGACCGGGTATGCCGTGGCTTTCGTTGCCGCAACCCATGGCATCCCTTGCCATATTCTTAAGGTCGTAACCGGCCATCTTGACGACGATAAGCAGTTCCGGAAGAACCGAACGGCCTCATTCGATACCATTGCAGACTTTCTGCTGGACGAGTTGGAAAAGCTCGCGAGGGCTGACTGATGCATATGGGATGAGCACCAGATCGAGGAAGCTGGTTCCGGCTGGCGATCAAAATTGTAGAGGAGCGCTATGAGTGCCTTCCTGAAGCTTTCTGATTGGATCGAATCCAACCGTGACGTTGCGTTCGACCTGCTGCGCATGTATTTGGGAGCAGGTCTCCTCGCTCGAGGCATCCTTTTCATCGTCCGTCCAGACGCATTCACGGTGCTCGTTTCCGGAGCGAGCGATTCATGGCTAACTTCGGAAGCTGTAATGTACGTTGTCGCCGCCGTGCACATAATCGGAGGAGCATTGATGGCGGCGGGCTTTCTCACGCGGCTGGCTACCCTGACTCAGATACCAATCCTCGCCGGTGCCGTTTTCATGATTCATTGGCAGGGGGGTCTGATAACGGCCAGTCAGTCGTTTGAATTCTCTGCACTAGTGCTCTTTTTGCTTCTCCTCGTATTCTTGCACGGCTCAGGTCGATGGTCGGTCGATCACATCCGGACACGCAAATTCGTTCCTTTTCGGAGATACGTCGAGAAGCTCGACGAAACAGGCCGTATTGCGTTTGAGCTCCTGCGGATCTATCTGGGAATCGGCCTTTTCGTTCGAGGCGTAGTATTTATATCGAACTCAGACGCATTCATTGAGCTGGTGGGCACATCCGACGAAGCCTGGTTGACGTCTGTTGTTCTAATTCACTATGTCGCCCTGGCTCACCTCGTGGGCGGCGTGATGATTGCAATAGGACTGTTCACCCGGGCTGCTGCACTGGTCCAGCTGCCGATACTCGTAGGCGCAGTTTTCGTCGTTCATCTTCAGGGCGGTCTCCTTGGTTCGGCGCAGTCACTGGAATTCTCGACACTCGTCTTGTTCCTGCTCATACTGCTCTTCCTCTGGGGATCTGGACGTCTGTCCGTGGATCGACACATACTCGACCACCCGGAGGAAGATGAACAGTATCGCCACACTGCATCGCTCAGCTCGCGCCAGACGAATGCAGCCCCATTGATAAAATCGGAGGAAGGCGGCGGGGTGATTACAGGTCCGAAGTGTTCGTGCGGGCACAGCACAGAACACCCGCGGGTTACTGCCCATGCGCGCTACTCAATGTGGGGTGCGATGTACTTCCTCACCGGAATCACCGGACCACCGAAGGAGATTGTCTACATTTGCGGCGACTGCGGCGAGATCATTTCCACGTCACGAGAACGCGATGTGCTGGAACAGCACAGGTATCGGTGAGGCGTGATCAGTTGCGGCGATGCCACACGTCGTCCACCCAATCGGAAGGCAAACCGTTGGAAGTTCCGTGCGAGTAGCTGTAGCGACACACAGAACTGTTTAACTGTCTGCGCTGGCTCTCCTTGATCTCGCGAACACCGACAGCCATCAGCGTATCACACGACGCAGGTTGCCGAGAGAATCGGATTGGTATATCTGGAGCAGATTCGATCTCTACCGGGAAATAGAGACGGTAAACGGTCGCGACGACCCACGTCAGCATACAGAATGCAATGGGTACCGTCACCAGTACTATGATGAGCGACGTGGCCTGCAAAATACAACTCGGGTCTTAGCCAGGCACCTTCAAGATTCTTCTTAGGTGGTAAACGGGAATCCATTTTCGGGTTCCTGGGGAGAGGCGGCCTCATTCAACGCATTCGGTTTTAGACGCACTCGGTACAACTTATTTACGCCGAGACGTCATCCATCCGGTCACGGCGCTGCATTCCCGTCCATCTCGGGAGTATCCGCGGTGTCGGAAGTGGCTGGTGATGCATCATCGGCCGCTTCGATTCCGGCCTCTTCATTCTGGTCGGCCGTTGATTGCTCGGCGCTGCCGGGAAGCGGATCCACTGCAGCGGTATCCGCCGGAATTCCGGGTTCTTGCTGTCGAAGCAAGTCTTCCCGACGTTCTGTATCTGAGATCCGCTCCGAGCCGACGTTCCCGAGATCGCCGCGAAATACAGTGTCGAAGAGCGTGAAGATGAGAAAAATGCCAACGAAAATAATACCCAGCAAGAAGACAAGCGTGTTGACTTTATTGTCATACTTCAACGCCATAAAGAATGTGGCGACGAGAGTGGCTTTCGACGCGGCTATCGCCAGCGCGAGAGGTATGTTGAACGCGCCGATGTCCACAAACTCAGCGGTCAGACCGGTCAATATCGTGAGGGCAACCAGCGAGCCAAAGACCTTGTAGAGGGTCGCTTTTTGAATTATGTGGTGACCGTGCTGGCTCGGCATGTCGAAGTTCGAAGTTCAGAGTTTACGGTTCGCATCCGGAAGTGGGGCTAGCGGCAGCGCCGAACACACGCACAAGGCGGTCCGGAGGCTTAAAATAATAGAGCTTCCGTAGCGTTAGATCAGATACATCAGCGGGAAGAGGAATATCCAGATGATGTCGACGAGGTGCCAGTATAGGCCGGAGAGTTCGACTGGCGTGTAATACTCGCTGCTGAAGTGCCCTCGATACGCCCGGCTAGCCAGCCACGACAGGACGCCCATTCCTATGAGAACGTGCACGCCGTGAATGCCTGTCATCACGAAGTAAATGCTGAAGAAAATCGGCGCGTCCGGCGTCGTCATTTCCGCGTAGTCAAAAAATCCACCGGGAAAGATCCCCAGATGAAATTTATGCGTGTATTCGAAATACTTCACCACCATAAAGACGCCGGCCAGCAGCACCGTGATGACAAGATTTCTGACGAGGGCTCGTCGGTCGTCGGTTTGTGCGGCGCGGATCGCCAGAGCCACAGTGAGCGATGACAGCAGCAGTACGATTGTGTTCAATCCGCCGAGCCAGGGATTGAGCTCGGTACTCGCGTCTACGAATACCTCAGGATTCCAGATGCGGTACACCGCATAGGCGACGAACATCCCGCTAAAGAGCAAAATCTCCGTGACCAGAAACAACCACATGCCCAGTTTGGCGGCATCGAACTGCTGCTCCGACGACACGAAGTAGTGTTTCAGGTGGGACGGATGGGCTCCGTCGTGGGTCTCATGTGCCGCGGACGATGTCGCGGTTTGTGGAGCCATAACTCTCTTCTAATTATGATCTTAGCACGAGGTGCGGGATCGACGAACTCGCATGGAACCTATCCAATGTCCTCAGCCGGCTCGGACTTCTCGATCGGCGCGGCGCCCGAGGCACCATCTCCCGCACCATCTCCGCCGCCGAAGATTTCCTCAGCGAGGTAGTAGTCATAGGGGCCGCGGGTGACCAGAGGCGTCCGATGGAAGTTGTGCGGATCAGGCCGACGGCCGGTATGTGTCCACTCGAGGGTCGCAGCACCCCATGGATTCGCGGGAGCGATCTTGCCCTTGAACAGAGACCAGATCATATACGTGGCCACCATGAACAAGCCAAAGCCGAGGAGCCACGAGCCGTACGTCGAGAGCTGGTGCCAGATCGTGAACTCAGCGTCGTAATCGTAATATCTACGCGGCATCCCCTTCGCGCCCATGATGAGCTGGGGAAAAAACGTGAGATTAAAACCCAGGAAGATCAGAACAGCAGCAATGCGCCCGGGCTTCTCGCTGTACATTCGACCGGTTATTTTCGGCCACCAGTAGTGGAGAGCGCCAAGGGCGGCGATCACTGTACCTCCCATCATTACATAGTGGAAGTGTGCAACGACGTAATACGTGTCGTGGAGATGGATGTCGACTGCGAGGACGCCGACCATGATCCCAGTGACCCCGCCAATCGTGAATAGGAACAGGAACGACATCGCATACAACATGGGCGTTTGAAACCAGATCGAGCCCTTGTACATCGTTGCCACCCAGTTAAAAACTTTTATGCCCGACGGTATGCCGATCAGATAGGTTATCAACGAGAACATAACCGATGAAATCGCCGACTGGCCGGAGACGAACATATGATGCCCCCAGACCAGGAACCCGAGCATGGCGATGGCGACAGATGAGAGAGCGATCGCCGTATAACCATAGATTCGCTGCCTGGAAAAGGTCGCGATAAGCTCTGAGATCACCCCGAATGCCGGCAGAATCATGATATAGACTGCAGGATGCGAGTAAAACCAGAAAAAATGCTGGAACAAGACCGGATCCCCACCGAGCGCCGGATCAAAAATACCGATCTGTAGGACGACTTCGAGAAAGAGCAGCAGAACGGTAATTCCGAGCACGGGCGTCGCAAGCACCTGTACGATGCTCGTCGCATACAGGCCCCAAACAAAAAGCGGCAGGCGATTCCATGTGAGACCCGGCGCGCGCATTTTGTGGATCGTCACGATGAAATTCAGCCCCGTGAAGATCGAGGCGAAGCCCGCGATGAATACGGCCATCGTGAGAAAGAGTACAGAGTTGCCGACCGTCTTTGAGTAGGGCGTATAGAATGTCCATCCTGTATCGACATTCCCGGCCAGCATGGCGACGAGGATGAGAATTGCGCCGGTCAGATAAAAGTAATAACTGGCCAGATTCAGGCGGGGAAACGCGACATCTTTTGCGCCGAGCTGGATCGGAAGAAAGATGTTTCCGAAGAACGCAGGAATGGACGGCACCAGAAATCCGAACACCATTACGATGCCGTGCAGGGAAAACAGCTGATTGTAGGTATTCGCCGATACGATCGTCTCGTCCGGCGTCAGCAGCTCAAGACGGACCAGAAGCGCGAATACACCTCCAAGCAGGAACACGACCGCCAGGGTGATTCCGTACATGATGCCGATCCTTTTGTGATCGACCGACGAGAGCCACGACCACAGGCCCTTCTCATGCGTGATGTAGTCACCATGGTCGTGATGACCGCTGAGCGCCTCCGCTTCAGCATGTGCTGTATGTCCTTCGGCCATGATCTTCTATGCTCGATCTTTGCTATACCTTCCCGGTGCGGCGCCCCGGGATTCAATGGGCGCTCGCGCTCGGCAATTCACTTACTCTGAGGAGGATTGCTCCTTGATGAACTCGATCAGCGCGTTGACCTGACGATCCTCGAGGTTGCTGTAGGTTGCGGGCATAACGTTCTGATAACCGGCAACGATTTCGGCGCCCGGATCCAAAATCGATTCTCGCAAATAGTTGTCATCCACCTCAACAGTTGAACCGTCGGCAAGCTCCTCAGTGCTCCCGTAGAGTCCCTGCATCGTAGGTCCGATTCCCGGGCTGCCGTCGAGGCTATGACACTGCTGGCACACCTGCTGCTCGAACAGCTGGGCACCATACTCCGGGAGCGGCATATCCTCGTCTACGCCGGCGGACTCCAGCCACTGCTCAAAATCAGTCTGAGACTCGACTGTGACGCTTGCGAGCATGGCGGAATGGCCCGCCCCGCAGTACTCCGTACAATAGACGGCGTACTCACCGGGCTTCGTCGCTTCGAACCAGACCGAGGAGTAGCGATCCGGAAGTACATCCTGCTTGACGCGAAACACCGGGATGAAAAAGCTATGGAGTACGTCGGTGCTACTCATGAGCATTCGTACGGGCCGATCGGCAGGCACGTGAAGCTCTCCTGTGGTGATGGTGCCATCCGGGTACTCAAAATCCCACTTCCACGACGATGCGGTTACGCGGATTTCATACGAATCGGGCGGTGCAATACTCTGCGTCATGAAGACTTTGAATCCCCAGTTGAAGAGGATCAGCACGAGGATGGTGGGAATGACGATCCACGATATTTCTATAAACTTATTGGGCTCGACTGGAGAGGGAATTTCGCCGGTTCCTCTACGTCGATATCGGACGGCCAGATAGATCATGGCGCCGATTACGCCGACGAAGAGTACAGCGCTCGTCCACGTAACGAAATAGAAGAGGCTGTCGATTTCAGGCGCTACGGTCGACGCGCTCTCCGGCAGCCACAGGGTTCCTCCATCGTTCATGTCGTCGGTTCGATCAAGTTAGTCCTTTCGGGCAAGACATCGGCATGCCTTCTCGTACTTAAGTTTGTTTCAACTGCCATGATTCCGGTGTTTCACCCGAGTGCTGCGACTCCTTCCTCCAGTATGTGAAGAGAATGGAACCGAGAACGATCATTGTCAGCAGACCACCAAGCTTCATTAGATTGAGCGCGTGCGGCACATACGAGTTCTTGTCGGGATCGTACTGGAAACAATAAAGAATGGCTCGATCGAGCGTCGAGCCCACGTTTCCATTTGAAGCCTCCACGAGCGCCGTTCTAACATCTCGTGGATTGTACTCGATCCCGTATATGTATCGCGAAATCTTTCGATCTCCGCTGAGAAATATCAGCGCGGACGGATGCGCGAATTCCTGTTGGTCTTCGACCCACTCGTACCGAAAACCCACGGCGTCCGTCAATCTATCGATCGACTCCTGCGAGCCGGTTAAGAAGTGCCAGCCCGCCGCGGCACGCGGCTGTTCTAACCGATGCAGCGCGTGCTGTTTAGCCAGACGAGCCGCTTCCGGTCCTTCGGCGGCGTTAAAGCTTACCGTGAGGACGTCGAATTCTCCCCCCGGCATCCACGCCATCTCAGAAAGCGTGCTGGTTAACCCGTCGAGCACGAGATTGCACAGCATGGGACAGTCATGGTATACCAGATTCAGAAGAACCGGCCGCTTGCCGTCAAAAAAACTGCCGAGCCGCACGGCATCCCCGGCTTCGTTCCGAAGCATGATATCTGCAGACACTACATTGCCGAGCTTCTCGTCCAGGCCGGCGCCCTCCAGCTCTTCCGGCAGGTGTCCGGCACGCTGCGCGACCAGAGGCTGCGCAAACAACGAACATGTAAAGGCTAGAACACAGAGCGCTTTGATCATTACTCTCGAGCCAGTGATCTCGTCGGCGCGTCTATTCTTGGGGCAAGAGGGGGAGCTCCGCAGAGTAGTCTCTCCCATCCTGATCGCTATACGCTTCGTTCGCCATGAGCTCCATTGCACGATCTATAGGGATGCGGTAGCGATCCGCCTCGCCATCCGTGACGGCGTATCCAGACAGCTTCCGCTGCGCGTCGAAGCGGTTTTCGCGCAGTTCCGGATAGCCGCTGATTCCAGCCGCGTCAAAACGGGCGGTTGCAGCCGTGATATTAAAGTAGTGGAATAAACCAAAGATCGAAAGCGCCAGAGCTACGGCGACGGCGACGGTAAGACCAAGAATTTGAGCGGCTTCGACCCCCTCTTGTTCTACGCCGAGGGATTCTGCTTGCTCATCAAACTTTTCGTCACTCGAAACCTCGGCCGCGACCTCTACGGCAGCCCCTTTCACCAGGCCCTCGACGGGGCCGTATTCTTCATCTTGATCCGGTGACTTGATGTGGGCGGCCTCGTCGGAAGCGCTGCCGCTGATGAAGCTTTCGATGTTGTCCTCACCATGGAGGCTGCCTTCCTTATCTCTCGCAATGACGCGCCAGAAATACGTCCTCTCATCCGTGAGAAAGGCGTCCTCGACAACCAGGCTCGTGCGGCGATCGGTCGCCTGGTCTAGAAGCACGTCGTCAAACGAAGGATCGGCGGAAACTTGGACGCGATATTCCTGAATGTCGTCCGCAGGCCTCCAGGTAAAAACGACCCTCTCTCCATCGACAACCGCCTCTTCGCGGGGCGCCATGAGGACGGGGACCGTAGACTGCTCCTCGGATTCGCTCTTATTTTTTGCCATACCTCGCCCGTCGTATCCTGTCAATCTTTTTGTACGAACGCGACACCTGTTCTATGGATCAGGGTGCGGAATGAAACTGGAATGAATACGCCTCTGCCGTATAGCCGGTTTGACACGACCATTCTTCCATCGTACGCGGCACTAGAAGAAACGGTGCCGCGGCTTGTTTAGGTGTTCTCGAAGCGGAGCGACTCAGCCAAATAGGGCGAGTGAAGGGGGACGAGGCTGTGCCGCAGCAGCCGATACATAACGGCGGCCAGAAAGATGCCTCCGAGGCCGATCCAGCACGCAACATCGACGAAGCGGATCGTCGGATCGCCGGGATGGAGGACGGGCATCGTAATCCATCTTAGATCGAACCACTGCATGGCAAGAAGCCAGATCGCCATGACGGCGAGGAACGGCTTGTTGCGCTTACCTGCTCGCGGGAGCAGAAGAATGAAGGGAAGTATGAAATGAAAAATCAGGAGGATGGCGCTGTGCACTTCCCAGCCATTCTCAAGCCGGTGCAGATACCAGATTGTCTCCTCCGGAATATTGCCGTACCAGATCAGCATATACTGGCTAAAGCCGATGTACGCCCAGAAAACGACAAATCCGAACACCATCTTTCCGAGATCCTGGTAGTGCTCTGCGGTGATCGCACTGCGCAGCGGAATGGACGTGTGCTGGAGCCACATCGCGATGAGCGCGATCAGTGCGTGGATCGACATGAAGGCGCCCGCGAAGATGTATACACCGAAGATCGTGGAAAACCAGTGGGGGTCCACCGACATCAGCAGATCGTAACTGGCAAATGCCGTCGTGATAGCCAGCAAAACAAGGCCCCAGGCGCTTACTTTTCGCTGCTTCGCCGGAATGCTCGGATCCGGTCCGTCGTCCTGTTC
Organism: uncultured Rhodothermales bacterium; assembly: GCA_964554105.1. Classification (GTDB taxonomy): domain Bacteria; phylum Bacteroidota; class Rhodothermia; order Rhodothermales; family VXPQ01; genus CAZKNF01. The sequence continues at coordinate 12,334 of CAZKNF010000075.1, forward strand.
CAACGAAAGCCGGTACAGCTTGTAGCCGATGAGACTCCAGATTACAAAATAGATAACCAGGCGGATGATGAAGAATGGTACGTTCAGATAGGCCGACTTTCCGGCTATGATTGGATCGGTCTCCAGAACGTCCTCATGCGTCCAGTGGTAGAGATCGTGCATTCCGAACAAGATGGGAATGCCAAGGAGAGCGAGAAGAGGAAAGCTCCAAAGAACGGATTCGGCGATCCGTCGAACGACGACGCTCCAGCGCGCCTTTGTGAGGTGCTGAATGACAACGAAAAATAGAGCACCGAGCGCGAGCGTAAGACAAAAAGACCATCCAACCAGGTAGGAGAAATAGAACTGCTCCGGATCTGTGGCCCACCCGACGAGACTAATTACGAGGCCGACGGCGCCGATGAGCAGCGGCACGCCCCAGATGCGCCAATCGGAGCTGGGGCGAAACGTCTCAGGTGCTCGGTCCGCCGTCGATTGAAACGGATCGAAGAGACTCTGTGCGATGCTGTTCTTAGCGGGTGTTGCCATTTATCCGTTCTCCGTTGCCGTGGCATCAGTGCCGTCCTGAAGGCCCGATTCGCCGTTTACGTCGCCCTCATCCGCTTCGGTCGCTCCCGTTTGACCTTCATCGGTCTCGGCTTGGGTTTCATCGGCCGGGGGCTCCGCTCCGGCTGCGGCATCCTGTGCCTCGCGCTGCACATCTTCTCGAATGCCGGCGGGCACATCACTCGGGCTCGCATATTGACTCCGCTGCAAGGCGCGGACGTACGCTACAATTGCCCAACGGTCGGCAGGAGGCACCTGGTGTCCGTAGGCCGGCATGGTTCGTATTCCGTTGGCGATCGTATCGTAAAGGTAGCCGTCTGCGACGTCGCGCAGCCGATCGCTGTGGTATGTAGGCGCCGGCGTGTAGCCGTATCCGCCAGTCGTGATGATGCCCTCGCCGTCTCCGACGGCCCCATGACACGGTGTGCAGTAAATGTCATAGCGTTCCTGGCCCCGAGCCAATAATTCGCGCGTGGTTGGAAGTGGCATTTGCTCAACGTAGCTGCCATCCTCAGCGCGGCCCTCGTAGAAGACAACATCCTCGCGGAGTGTGCCACGAGCGATCGTACCTGGAACGATCGGCCGCATAGATCGATTGTCTTCGAAGAAGGAGTTTGCTTCCTGGGGATCAAACCGGTTCTGAAAGTCCATATTCAGGTTCGGATGGATCGGCGGATTATCGGACTCCATTCCCCTGCAGCCCGCAAGCGCGAGTACTACTAGAATTATGAGGGCGGTCGGTCGTCTCATGTGAGTCTAAGGTACAGAGCTTGGAGTGCAGAGTGGAGATCTCGGGGTAGGCCGCGCCGTTCGTTTCGGCAAAAGCTACTTGCTCGCGTATGTGAACTGTGCACTGTCAACTCTCCGTGGGTTCGGCTATGAGTTCGATGTTGAAACCGCCCACTTCCTTGAGCAGATCGGCGGCAGTATCCTCGTCGAATTTTCTGTCGCTGGCGGCGATGTGCAGAAAAAACGCATCATCCGATGACCTCTCGAAATTGCGCGAATAAAACAACGGGTTGTACGGGCGGGGCAATCCGTTCAAGGCCAGCATGCCGATCACAGCGCCGAAGGCCGAGAACAGTACCGTCAGCTCGAACATTATGGGAATCGACGGCTCCACCGCGAAGAATGGCTTCCCACTGATGTTGAGCGGGTAGTCGACGCCGCCGGTCCACCATTGGAGCCAGTAAGCGAGCGCAAACCCGGTAATGCCGCCGCCCAGCGTGAAGTATCCGACCTTCGACTGACCCATTCCCATAGCTCTATCCATCCCGTGGATGGGGAATGGGGAATGCGTGTCAAAATGACGGTATCCTTCGCTGCGAATGCGCTCCGCCGCGTGGACGAGCGTGCCGGGATCCGAGAACTCCGCGAGGATGCCGTAGACCGGCTCGCTCTCGTAGATCCCCATGGAAGCCTTGATTTCACTAAGCAGTCGTTTCATGGCGAGGTGTCCCTCCTAATCGAAGGCCTAAACTCAGGAGCGCGGCGGATTATCTGTGTCGGTTTCTTGTGCCGGCTGGACGTACGGCACGTCATGCTCGTATTCATGGTCCCCATAAAAGTGAGGATCAGCTTCCGGCGTGACGCCCTTGATCTCAGCGATGGCTACCATCGGTATGAAGCGCAAGAAGAGGAGAAATAGTGTGAAGAAGAGGCCAAAGGAACCGACGAAGGTCAGCACATCGACCCACGTCGGTGTAAAGTAACCCCAGCTCGAAGGCAAATAGTCGCGGTGGAGCGATGTGACGGTGATCACGAAGCGTTCGAACCACATCCCGATATTGACGAAGATCGAGATCACGAACATCAGTGGAATGTTGCGGCGGAGCCGTTTGAACCAGAACACCTGCGGAGCAATAAGATTGCAGGACATCATGATCCAGTAGGCCCACGCATACGGTCCCGTCGCGCGGTTGAGGAAAGCGAACTGCTCGTACTCGACCTGCGAGTACCACGCCATAAAGAATTCCGTAATGTACGCGAAGCCCACCATCGTGCCGGTCAGGAGAATGATGATGTTCATCTTCTCGAGATGGTTCAGTGTGATCAGATCTTCGATGCCGTACACTTTCCGTGCGATCACGAGCAGCGTGACCACCATGGCAAATCCCGAGAAGATAGCTCCCGCGACGAAATAGGGAGGGAAGATCGTAGTATGCCAGCCAGGCACAACCGAGACGGCGAAGTCGAAAGACACAACCGAGTGCACTGACAGCACAAGCGGCGTAGCGAGGCCCGCGAGAAGCAGATAGGCCTTCTCATAGTTGCGCCAGTGGCGGTTGGCGCCGGTCCAACCGAGAGCGAAAAACCCGAGGACGCGCTGACGCCAGAGTGATTTCGCACGATCGCGGAGGGTCGCCAGATCCGGCACGAGGCCAACGTACCAGAAGAGCAGCGAAACGATAAAATAGCTCGATACGGCGAAGACGTCCCAGAGCAGCGGACTCTTAAACTGGGGCCACATCTCCATCTGATTTGGAATCGGGAGCGTCCAGTAGATCACCCAGACACGCCCGACGTGGATCGTCGGGAATAGCAGCGCGCACATGACAGCGAAAAGTGTCATGGCTTCCGCTGCACGATTTATCGACGTGCGCCACTTCTGGCGGAAAAGGAAGAGAATCGCCGAAATCAGCGTACCCGCGTGCCCGATACCGACCCAGAAGACAAAGTCGACAATGGGCCATCCCCAGCCAACCGGCTGATTGTTGCCCCAGACGCCGACGCCGTTCCACACCTGGTAGGCGATCATCACCAGGAGGTTCACGAGCATTAGAATGGCGACGGCGAAGGCCACATACCAAATTCTCGGCGGCTTCTTTTCAGAATGCCGTGCCACCAGCTCCGTAACCTCATGGAAGCTGAGATTGCCCGTTACGAGCGGCGGATCGGTGTAATGCCCGTCGCCCTCTACAGCGGCTATGTCGCTTGTTGTATCAGCCATTCGATAGCTAGATCATCATAAATTTCCGACCGGAGGACGTGGGCCGCGCCTGGGGGCTCTCCATGTCCTCGCGTCGCATTCACTCATCTCGAATCTACCATCACCCGTGTGCCGTCTGCTGCACGGTGAACTACGTTGCTGCTTCCTCGCTCGGGTTGGTTACGCGGGCGAGATACGACGTCCGCGGCTTCGTATTCAGTTCGGCGAGCATTTCATATCGGCGGCTGTTTTGCCTCTCGCGAACGACGCGGCTATTCGGGTCATTCAGATCGCCGAAGGTAATCGCCTGTGCCGGGCACACCTGCTGACAGGCCGTCACCACCTCGCCGTCTCGTATCGCACGCTCCTCGATTTTCGCCTGACGCTGCTTGTCACGTATCCGCTGGACGCAGTAGGTGCATTTCTCCATCACTCCACGGAAACGAACGGTTACGTCGGGATTCTGGGTCATCTGGACCGACTGCGGCAGCGTGTTCGTCCAGTTGAAAAAATTGAAGCGGCGGACCTTATATGGGCAGTTGTTCGAGCAGTACCGGGTGCCGATGCAGCGGTTGTATACCATCTGATTCGTGCCATCGGCCGATTGGAACGTCGCAGCGACCGGACAGACAGACTCGCATGGTGCATTATCACAGTGCATGCAAAGGACAGGCTGCACTACCATCTCCGGCTCGTCGACATCCTCCTCATCGCTTACGAAGTACCGATCGATACGAATCCAGTGCATCTCCCGGCCGCGGCTCACCTCGTCCTTGCCAACCATCTGAACGTTGTTTTCGCTGTTGCACGCCACGACGCAGGCACTGCAAC
>CAZKNF010000076.1:0-16551 GCA_964554105.1 uncultured Rhodothermales bacterium
GCTCGGGTTGCGTGCAGAGCATCCTCAACACGTGCCTTCTTTTCCTTCATCTCCGGCTCGGTCGATGCGCCGATTTTCAGAACGGCTACACCGCCTGAAAGCTTCGCAAGCCGTTCCTGGAGCTTCTCACGATCGTAGTCGCTCGTGGTCGTGTCCATCTGCTGGCGAATTTGATTCGCACGCGCCTTGATGTCGCCCGCGGATCCGGCACCATCGACAACGGTGGTGTTGTCTTTATTGCTCACGATGCGCTTCGCGCGGCCGAGGTATTCCATTGTGGCATTCTCGAGACGATAGCCCTTCTCTTCCGAGATGACGGTGCCGCCGGTGAGAATCGCTAAATCTTCGAGCATAGCCTTGCGACGGTCGCCGAAGCCCGGCGCCTTGACGGCTGCAACCTTCAAGGTCCCACGGAGCTTGTTCACGACGAGCGTGGCGAGTGCTTCACCTTCGATGTCCTCCGCGATCACCAGGAGGGGGGAGCCTGTCTGCGCCACCTTCTCGAGCACGGGGAGAAGATCCTTCATCGTGCTGATTTTTTTGTCGTGAATCAGGATGTAGGCGTCCTCCAGGACCGTCTCCATATTGTCCGGATCCGTGACGAAGTACGGGGACAGATAGCCTCGATCGAACTGCATACCTTCGACGACATCAAGTGTCGTCTCGGTGCCCTTTGCTTCCTCGACGGTAATGACACCGTCCTTTCCTACCCTCTCGAACGCGTCGGCGATTAGCTCTCCGACGGTCGTGTCGCTGTTGGCCGAAATGGACGCAACCTGCGAAATCTCGTTCTTGCCTGAGATCGCGCGGCTCTGTTCGCGGATATTGGCGACGACGTCCTGCGTAGCTTTGTCGATTCCGCGCTTAAGGTCCATCGGATTCGCACCGGCCGTCACGCTTTTCAGCCCGGCGTGTATAATGGCCTGCGCGAGAACCGTGGCCGTCGTCGTGCCGTCTCCGGCTACGTCACTGGTCTTAGAGGCGACCTCCTTGACCATCTGCGCGCCGACGTTCTCCAGCTTATTCTCGAGCTCGATCTCTTTTGCGACGGTCACACCGTCTTTCGTGACGGTCGGGGCGCCGAACTTCTTCTCGACGATGACATTACGTCCCTTCGGACCGAGGGTGACCTTGACAGCGTTAGCAAGAATCTCGACGCCGCGCTTCAGCGATGCGCGCGCCTCCGTGTCGAATATGATTTGCTTAGACATTGCTTCTATTTTTTCGATTCGTAAATGGTAGCATGCGAATGTTCGTTTGCCGTGGTGATCCGCCGGAGCGTGAGTCGGCCGGCTCAGAATTTAGCCCGCTATAATTCCGAGGATGTCGTTCTCTCGCAAAATCAGGAGGTCTTCTCCTTCAATTGCGATCTCCGTCCCCGCGTATTTTCCATAGAGTACTTTATCTCCCTGTCCAACGGTCATGTCGATTTTGGTGCCATTCTCGACGCGTCCCGGTCCAACCGATACGACCGTGCCGCGCTGCGGCTTTTCTTTCGCCGTGTCGGGGATGTATAACCCACTTTCGGTTTTCTCCTCAGCGGCCTCCGGACGAACCACGACGCGGTCGCCGAGCGGTTTAATCGCTGCCATGATGTTCTCCTCCTTATGATTCATTTAACGAGTTGGTCGACTACAATTTGGATTAGCACTCTCTGTTGCCGAGTGCCAAACGATCAACAAGATATCGCTACCAGGGGTTCCAGGTCAAGAAGTTTTGCAGTGGATAAGATGAATCCATGGTTAAGGTGATGGTTGTCCAATCGACACAGAGAAGGCCGCCGCACGGATGGATTCTTGCGCTGGGAGGAACGAGCATTCTACTCGTCCTCGCGACACTACCTGTATTCGTCGGCGCCGACTTGCGAAGCATGTTGATGGTGGCGTTTTCCGGAGTCTGTCACCAGATTGCTGAACGATCTCCCCATTTCGGCGGTGTGCAACTTGCCGTGTGTCATCGATGCTATGGCATCTATCTGGCGCTGCCGATTGCTGCGTTGATATTTCCAGCCTTGCGGCGACTGGATCCGGAAATAAACAAGGTTGCGCCGATTCTTTTGTGTACAGCCGTCGCAGTTCCTGGTGCTGACTGGTTGGCCGATGTCCTTGGCTTCTGGAGCAATACACCCGGCAGCCGTCTACTTACGGGGGCATTCTTCGGCATGATTGCAGGCTACTTTCTCAGCCGCGCATTGACTGAGTTGTTCCGTCCCAGTTCTGTACCACGAGCGGAAGCACCGCTTTCGAGATCCTCGGGACGGTAGTAAAAAGCGGACGAGATCTATATCTTCCGGCAGATTTCGTCCACGCACCCGGACTGACCGGGAATTTGAGCACCGGCATCGCAAAGCCTGACCCATCAACACGTCGACCAACCCATATGCCTGACAAGTCACAGTCGATTCTATTAGCCGGCGCCGCCGTCGGTGTAGCAGCCACCTTGGTGAGTCTGGTGCCCGTTGTGGGAGGGTGCGTTGCGTGCCTTATATATATAGGAGCGGGAGTTATGGCGGTCTGGCATTACACGGATCGACATCAGCTCACTATCGGAGGTGGACAGGGAGCGGGGTTGGGGGCTTTGGCCGCCCTCGTGGCGATGGTGGTTTCCGGTCTGCTGTCGTTCCTTTTTACAACTATCGGTCTTACACCGCCTCTTCGCCAGGTAATTTCGGAACAGCTGAGTACGTCCGGGTTGGATCCTGCGCAGGCCGATCAGTTTATGGAGATGGCATCGTCTCCACTTTTCATCGTCGGGGTCATCTTATTTGTCGCTGTCATTTATGCACTTCTCGGCGCACTGGGCGGTGCGATCGGAGCGAGCGCGTTCAAGCCTGGCGGGGATTTGCGTCAGGAACCGACGATCGACAATCCTGCCGAAGGAAGGGTGGAATAGCTGATTGAGTGAGTGCGCCGTTTGATGGCTCGTTATCGAGCACTGGCCGAGAGAAAAGCAGATGTACGGTCGGATCGGCGGCCACCGACTGACGCATGTCCTGCTATCGGTGGGGGCGAATCGAACGGGGTCGGTCGAGTACTTCCTTCAGTAAGAACACTTCCCGAAGCGAGTCCGCCCGAGAAAGACGTTTCCGTACAAACGCCGAGTCCATTCTTTGAGACGGAGGTCGCTTCGCGACTTCCAAGCTTTCGCGTGCTTTCAACCGAGAACGTGCATCGCTGCCTGTTTTAGAGCCGCGATCCCGATCTGGCGTCGTGATCTTAGTAGGGCGCCGAATGCCGCCACCGACTCCTTTGGGCGCGGTCTGCTTTGCAGGTAGCTCAGCTGTGCGAGTGGTCGGTATTCTTGTCTCCGGTGGAGATCGGTCAACATCTACATACTGCTCGCCGGTCGAAGGGGCTGTCGTGACTTCCAGTTCTCGTTCTTCGCGGCTCTCCGTTTCTGGCGCAGGTGCGGGTGCAGGGACTTGCTCGGTTGGTTCTGGGAAGCCTAACGCGCGTCGGATCTCGTGCAGCGCCTCGTCGAGTTCCGGGTCACGCGGCTTGCGTTTCGATGCGGGTCGGGGACGCGTGTCTGGCGCATCCGTAGTACGCTGCTTCGGAGCATCGGACGGCCGTCGCTGCTTCTGCTTTTTCCGTCCTCCCAGTATCTGGAAAATCAGATAGAATACCAGTAAGACGACCCAGAAATATTCACCGTCCATGAGAGGGGTAACTGTCTAAAGGACCATTCTTTAGCGGACGAGCACCATTCGGTGTGTTGCGACTCCGCTAGGAGTTTCGACCCGGGCAAAATACACTCCTGCGGGCCAATGTGCACCATCTACGGGGAAGCGATGTCTTCCCGCAGGTAGATTCCCATCCTGGAGTGTCACTAATCTTCGGGCTACGACATCAAAGACCTCGACGCGCACATGCTGCATTCTGGGTAAGTCGATTTCGACCGTTGTGCGGTCGCTGAATGGATTCGGATAGTTCGATAGGATCGCGTACGTCTCGGGCGGAGGAATGTTGATCTCAGTTCGGCCTGCCGTGAACGTCTCGCCGCCGGAGACGAAGACGAGGCGGTACACATACCGCCCGGAGATGGAATACGCATCCGTAAACTCATAGTCGCTCCGACCTTCGTTCGAGCTGCTGATCTCTCCAACAGACACGAAGTCGTCGTCCGCAACACTCTTGTCAAATACGGGCTTAATTGGTGCGCGCTCAATTACGAAGGAGCCCGGCGTCCGTTCGAACAGCGTCCTCCACGAAAGATGCGTACCCTCCACAGATGCATCGGCGGTCAAATGCGAGATAGCTACGGGCGCACTGAGATCGATGACGCCGGACGCTACAAGAGAAAAGCGCTGGGGATGGCCTCCGTACAGCTCGTCCTTGTGTGAGATAATCACCGTGTAGACACCGGTGTCGGCGGTCGCCACGAAAATCTGCTCGACGGGATCGAGGGTGTTGTCGCCGGGACGGGCGTTTTCCAGTGGTTGGGATGGATTAAGCGTGTACGGTAGGTGGGTCTCGCCCGACGCATCGTGGCGGAGCCGGACGTCGAGATCATTCCTCAGATGCGGAGTCGGATCGTTGAGTGAAGAGGGCCCGACGAGAGATTGGCGTGTGCCCGGCGGATCCGACCAGCTCAAGGTAATCCTCACAGGTCCCGGCTCTCGGACGCTTACGCTCTGCGTGAAGGTTTCGCCTTCATGGAGGTCATTCTCCAACAGACCGATCGGATTGCTCGTCGCCTCAATGATCTGTTCAGAAGCTGCCTCCGTGTTAAGCAGTCCCCAGCCGGTTTCATAATCCGGACCTGGACGCCCGATATCCCTGGCGGTATGTAGGGCCAGGCCCTTCAGGGAGGAAGCGAGCATAAACTCGCCGTAGAATTCTTCATACTGCTGTTGGAGGAGGAGCAGTGATCCCGCGATGTTCGGCGTCGCCATGGACGTGCCGCTTGCACGGGCATAACTTGTTGATCCGGTCAATGAGAGGGAGTAAAGATTTTCGCCGAGCCCCACCAGATCCGGCTTGACCCGCCCGTCGTCGGTCTGGCCAAAGCTGCTGAACGAGCTGACCTGGGCACTTCCGCCGGATCGCAGGTAGCCGATCGAACCGATTGTCAACACGTTTTTGGCGACCGCGCCGCCTGAAATGGTATCAAAACCGTCGCTGCCGCCATCCGCCGGAATGCTTCTGTCGTCGACCGAGAAGGTCTCGTAATTGCCCGAAGCGCCAAGAGCACGGAAGGTCCCCGTCGACGGTCCGTGGTCCACTCGATCATTTCCTGCAGCTAAAACGGGGAGATAGTGCGGATTCGAATAGCTGACGCGGTCGTACTGGATCGCCTCTACACCATACCAGCCGAAGGCGACGTCCTCGACTTCGGATATTGATGAGTTTCCGAGCCAATACCATCGATCTCCGGTACCCTCGATATCTCCGAAATGCCAGCCGGCGATCGTGCCGTAGGAATGATTAGACACGAGCAGTCCTTCCTCCGCCTCGGTGGACATCTCTGAGGCGTCGTTCGTCCAGTCATAGGATCTGACCAAACTCTCATAGGCCATGCCGCGGGCATCTGCATCGAGCCCGGCTGCGGCCAATGTGCCGCCCACGTGGGTGGCGTGGTGAGAATCGTCCGCGTCATCGCCATAGCTGACGCGCCCGGCCAATTCCGCGTGTCCGCCATGCACACGTCCTTCATCCCAGATCCCTATCTGCAGACCTGCACCTGTGAGATCGAGATTCATCCGCTGACCCGGGTACAGATGATAAGTGCCGGTGGCCTCGGCAGCTGCATGGTTGGTAGCGGCAACGTATATCGGACGCCCGTCGTCGATGGCTACTAGCTCGACATGGCGACCGTTTGATTGACGGATCCGAGTCGGCAATCCGCGTTCTCGCGCCCATTCACGCGCCGAGTCGGACGTCACCCGCTCCATTTCACGGACGTCCCCCAGCAGCCGTCGCGCATATTCCTGCCGCTCCTGAGCAAGGACGGGCTGCGCCGCGTACGCAATAGTGGACAGCAATAGAGTGACAAGTAGTGCGCGCATCGTCAATCGGGCCGGTGCCCGCTTCAGATTTCAAGAAAATGATCTGGTGCGTCACGACTGCAAATACGACACCAGAAACCGATGCGATCCCGTTCGTACTGCTAAGAAGGGATCTTCGTGCCTCACGTGTCGGTGGAAACGTGCGTCTTGCGCTTCCCGCGCACGAGCTCTTCGATCAGGCGACGGTTGGCACGGGGGAAAGCATATGCATCAAGCGAGTCCAGGCCTACCCACTTGAGCGGTTCGCCGCGCGCAGACATTGGGACGCCACTGACGATCTCGCACCGATATGCGTGCAGCGTGATGCGAAAATGGCTGTATGCGTGCGCAAGCCTGTAGAAAAAACTCTGTACGGAGACATCGATTTCGAGCTCCTCATTCAATTCCCTAACGCACGCGGCTTCGAGCGTCTCATCTTGCCGACGTTTCCCACCGGGAAATTCCCAGAGCCCACCAAGCATCGCTTCGTCCGGTCGCCGCTGAATGAGGAGGCGACCGGAGGCATCGAAAATGAGGGCGACGACGACATCGAAGTGTGGAATGGGGGCACGTGATGAGCGTACCGGAAACGCCTCGGGTGTGCCGCGACGTCGAGCCTCACAGGCTTTGGCAATCGGACACTCTGTACACAGCGGCGAATGCGGCGTGCAGATGCGGGCTCCGAGCTCCATCACCGCTTGATTGTGGTCGCCGGGACCTGTCGGATCCACCAGGCGGTCCGCGGCCGCCTGCAGCGCGCGCCTTGACCCTGCCTTCCGGATATCGGACGTGAACGCAAAGAACCTCGAAAGCACTCGGACTACGTTCCCATCCAGTGCCGCGAGAGGTCGATCGAAGGCGATTGAGAGGACTGCTGCCGCAGTGTACGGGCCAACGCCGGGCAGCGAGCGGATTTCATCGAGCGTGTCCGGCACTTCTCCACCGAAACTCTCGACGACCTCTTGCGCGGCACGGTGCAGGTTGCGTGCTCGGGAGTAGTAGCCGAGTCCTTCCCAGCACAGCAGGACGTCGTCAACGTTCGCGTTGGCGAGGTCCTGCACCGTCGGAAACCGCTCGAGAAATCGGCGATAGTACGGTGTCGCCTGATCGACGCGCGTTTGTTGAAGCATCACCTCAGAGAGCCAGATCCGGTACGGATCGTCAGTTTCTCTCCACGGGAGTGCTCGGCGCGCCGTTGCAAACCAGGCAGCCAGATCGGACCGGAATAGTTTTTTGTGTTCGTCAGAGACGTGGATTTGCACGATGGTGCGTTGTTAGTCGACGGTGACGGAGACGACGAGGGTGTCCGTCGATACCGAATCGATGACGGCAGCGATCAAAACATCGTGCGACCCTGCATCATCCGGCAGCGTTCGCCACATGAAGGAACGGTCGACCAACCCGCTGAGCGCCGGGGCGCGCACAAGCGCATACTGATTTACTGGTCTGCCTCCCACCTCACCGGGTAGCGCGATGATCAGGATCTCGCCGCCCTGAATATGATGGCGCAGCGTATCCTCTACCGACCGCGGCAGGATGCCGCTCTCTAAGTGGTGCACGGCTCGCGAGACCCCACCTGATGTTGTGGAACGAGCCCATGCATCGCTCGTTGGTGCCTGCGTGGCGTGTTCGAGGGATGTGGGCTGCGCCGACACAACGACTCCGATCCATATGGACAGCAGTCCCGCCATGATGTTCTTCCATCTGATCATGCCGTCAATATATCAAAAACAGCCGCTGAAGCGTGCGTCAGACTGATTTTCATAGATTGTGCGCCGGCTTGCTCTCCATCATCGTGCTGACTGGATCGATGCCAGCCGAAGCTCAGCAGGGCACGGCACCGGACAGTACGGATGTCAGATTCTATGTGGATGGAGGGACGGACTCGGACCCGATCTCCCAAGACAGCCTCCTGGTAAACGCCTACGCTCTGGTAGATTCGTTTCGAGCTGAAGGCCGCTACTTTGCTGCCGTGGATTCTCTTTCCGATGGCCAGGCATTCATCTCGAAGGGTCCGCTCGTCCGAATTGACGAAATAGACCTCCAGGGTCTGCCCTACGAAGAATTGGAGAGCATTCGTCTGGCGATGAACACTCGCGAAGGACGAGTTCTCGAATCGGCAGTGCTGGAGGCCGACATCGGTGTAATTCTGTCGAGGTATGAATCAGATGGGTACTCGCTGGCATCTGTATCGGTCGACGAAATCGGCCCCTCGGGTGCGGGCGGCCTAAAGATCGCAATTCGGATTTCGAAAGGTCCTCGACTCCGTATCAAACGTATTGAACTCCCCGGTGCCGACAGAACCAGTGCGTCCTTCGTCGCGCGGCTCATCGGACACAAGTCCGGCGCAATGCTCGATAATTATCATCCCGAACTCATACGGCACCAATTGGAGGAGACGGGCTTGTTCGAGACTGTGGGATCACCCGAGTTAATAATCGAGCCGGATACGGCGGCCATACTGGTCGTTCCGCTCACGGAAGCCGACCCTGGAAGCTTCGATCTTGTCCTCGGCTATCAGCCGCCGCAGGGCCCGGGCGGCAGCGGCAGTTTGGTGGGAAATGGACGTTTGGAACTACGAAACATCCTCGGTGGCGGCCGGCGAATGTCGATTCGGCTTAACAGGATGCCCGGTGACGTGAGCAGCGTCGAAATAGAAGCGGCCGATCCGTTCCTGTTCGGATTGCCGATTGGCCTCGAAGGTGGCTTCCATGGATTGGAACAGGATTCAACCTACGCGAAGCAGGCGTATCGCGGCGAAGCTTCGTATAGATTCGAGCAAGGGTTGAGCGCATCGGCCGGTTTCAGTCGAGAAGTGACCCGACCTGGCCAGGCCGGGCTGCGCCTCGCGCCGAGCGGGAGACAGGTGATTCCGCGTTCGGATACCTGGTTCCTGGGGATCGGGGTCCGATATGAGAATGTCGATCGCCGCATCAATCCGACTCGAGGGTTCTTTATCGAGACGAATCTCGAGAGCGGCAGCAAGGAATTCGTCGATCGCCGAGCTGTCGAAGGCGATACGACCAGCATCGTGAGACAGGGTGATCAGCGGCGGCTGCACGGTTCGGCGCGGTTTTTCGTGCCTGCGTTCAGCAGACAGGTAATCGTGCTAGGTGGAGAGGGAGGATTGCTGCTGAGCGATGCGTACGACAGGAGCGATCTGTTCCGATTTGGAGGCGCGACCAGTCTACGTGGCTATGATGAAGAGCAGTTCCTGGGCCGAATTGTGGCACGAGCGCTCGCGGAGTATCGCTTCTTGATCGATCGTGTATCGTTCGCTTATGCCTTTCTCGACGCCGGCTACGTTGACCGACCCGACACACCAGATCTGACGCCGGTGCGGGAATTTCGACCGGGTTACGGAATCGGCATTCAGTTTCGGACGGCGATCGGTATCGTAAACGTCAGTGCCGCTCTTAATCCAGAAAGTGGTCCGACGGATGCACGCATTCATGCCGGGCTTTCGTTCGGCCTTTAGCACATAGCCTACCCGTGACTACGAGCTTCTACATTCCACCGGATTACTTCCATCGTGATCGAGTGACACTGCCGGCTGACGAGGCACGCCACGCACTAAAGGTGCTTCGGAACGGTGCCGGCGATGAAATCGTGGCGGTTGACGGTGTGGGAGGATGGTACCGAATTGAGCTTACTCACGTCGATGCTCGCACGGCCGGAGGACGAATACTCGAGCACAGAGAGGATGTCGGGGAGCCTCCGTTCGACCTCACCCTTGCCATTGCCGTAATCAAGCAGCGCAGCCGATTCGAGACTTTCCTGGAAAAAGCCGTGGAGTTGGGGGTAAACACGATTGCACCGATTACCACGGAACGCACAATAAAGGAGACGATTCGAGAACAGCGTGCTGAAAACATCCTTGTATCTGCTATGAAGCAGTGCGGTCGGAGCCGTATGCCGCAGCTCAGGGCGCCCGTTGCTTTCGACGAATTTCTCGAAACGGCAATGGAGACGCCGGCGCCGGTCGTCAGACTCATCTGCCACGAGGGCGCGGACGTACAGACGACGCTTTCGGAAGCACTCGCGATGGAAAACGAAGTGAATCGGATTACCGTCCTAATCGGTCCGGAAGGCGGATTCACCGACACTGAAGTCGAAAAGGCTAACGAAGGAGGTTTCGCGACGGTATCATTGGGCACGCGTCGGCTGCGGGCGGAAACAGCGGCAATCGCCGTAACTGCGGCCGTGATGCTCGCCTACGAGCGATAAGCTCCGGGTATGCCTTGATTCGTGCAATCTTGGAAAGTTTTCGGATCATCCCGATTAACGAGAATTTGAGAGCGATATGAAGAATCTTACTGAGAACATGATTCGTTCGGAGGAGCTTGTGGACGGCAAGCTTCTAAAGGTATTTCGGGATGACGTGGAACTGCCCGACGGCAACGAAGCGATCCGGGAGTGGATCGATCATCCTGGTGCGTCGGCGGTCGTGCCGATTTTTGAGGATGGCACGACCCTGCTGGTTCGCCAATTTCGATATCCGTCCAGGCGTACGTTTCTCGAGGTGCCGGCAGGCAAAATAGATACACCGGATGAGGATCCGCAGGATGTCGCTGCCCGAGAGCTCGAAGAGGAAACCGGATGGCGCGGCCACCGGTTTTCAGCCCTTGGTTCACTGTATCCGTGCATCGGATACAGCAACGAGATTATCCACTTTTATCTCGCAGAAGAGCTCGAGAAGGGGGAACGCGATCTAAGTGACGGGGAGTTCATGGAGATCGTGCCGATAGGCTTTGAAGAAGCGGTCGATCTCGTCACGTCCGGAGAAATCGTGGACATGAAATCTGCCGTAGCGCTTTTATTTGCACGGACCGCGCTGGAAAAGAGGAAACAGGAAGAGGTCGAGGCAACGAAGCTCCGGTGAAATCGGCCTTATCGCCGCAATCGGAACTGTGAATCCGCGACGATATTGATCTTCGACGATCCAGCGTCGTACCTTGTCTACAATAGCAAATCTATAAAGGAAGCTGATGTTTACATTTATTATTGTACTGATCGGATTAATTGCGGTCTTAATCACATTTGTCGTCCTCGTGCAGAGCGGCAAAGGCGGAGGGCTGGCGGGTATTGCTTCAGGAGGCGCAACGACGCAGATTCTTGGCGCTAGGCAGGCACCGGACGTGCTTGAGAAGGCCACATGGACGCTGGCCACACTCTTCATCGTGCTCTGCATCTTGAGCAATTTCGCGATTGATCGCGGCGAGGTGCAGGAAAGCGTCATACAGCAGCGTGCGCAGGAGCAGCAATCCGAGCAGCCGCTTCTTCCGCCGGGTGAACAGGAAGGACTCCCACAAGAACAGGCTCCTGCACCACCCAATCAGCAACAGATCCCCGCACCGACCGAATAAGCCGAGCAGCAGTTGCGAGCCCCGAGGGGTCGCAACTCGCTCGCTGATGCGCCCCTTTCTGTTGAAGGATCCTGAATACCGCCCCGAAGGGCGGCGGCCGTTCCCCGCCTGTAAGCCGAATTCTGTCTGATCCGATCGACCGCCGTCGTGGCCGGGCCGGACGAGACCGTCATTTATCTGGGGCTGCCGTCGCCGACAGCCTCTAGCAGCCTACCCGCGCCATACCCGGCGGGCCACCGTCTCCGCTTTCGCGGATTGGCGCTGTTTGGCCTTGCACTCCGTGGGGTTTGCCTAGCCGCTCCGGTCGCCCGGAACGCTGGTGGGCTCTTACCCCACCATTTCACCCATCACCTGTGCGCCTTGCGGCGCCATCGGCTGGAATTCTTTCTGTTGCACATGCCGTCACCGCCTTGCGGCGGCGCCTTCCCGTTAGGAAGCACGGTGCCCTGCAGTGTTCGGACTTTCCTCCCCGACATCGTGTGTCGAGGCGACGGTCCGGCGGGGTCCTTTCAATTCGGACTACGCGCTCATCCCTTCTACAGTCTCGAAGTACAGATCGCTATCAACGATGATGCGTCCCGTATGCTCACAGGCGACGATCCGGTTGCCTTGTCGGATTTCGACCTGACGCTGCGGGGGAACGGCGAATCCGGCGGCGGCGCCCCTCTCCAGAGGGACTACGGCGCGGCCGTCACGGAGACGATTTCGAAGTCGGCTGTAGGCACGGAGATAACGCGCGTCAACCTCTTCAGCGGCTTCATCGCGCATGCTCTGAAGCGCACCCTGTTCCTGCTTCGTGTCGTCGAGAACTTCTTTCAGATCGTTCTGCTTGCTCTTAAGAATCTCGTCTAGCTCTTCCAGCCTGGACTGCGCCGATTCTATCGCCAGCGTATGGTTCTCTGCGTTCTCGTTGATCTCCTGAATCTTGTTCTGCGCATCCACAATCCGCTGCTTCTGGGATTCGATCTCCTTCGTCAGCGCGTCGTATTCACGGTTGTTGCGTACCTGAAGCTGCTGTTCCTCATACTTCTTGATCAGCAATTCTGCTTCTTCTATATCAACGCCTGCCTGGCGCTGGGCCGCCTCGTTCTCCTTCTCTTCCTGCTTAAGATTTTCTATTCTAGTTTCCAGCCCTTCCTTCTCGTCCTCCAGATCCCGAATTTCATCCGGCAGATCGCCACGCAGCTTTTCAATCTGATCGATCCGGCTATCGACATGCTGCAGCCGTATAAGGGCTTTTAGCTGTTCACCGATACTTGTTTCCTGAACTGTAGGCATTCGCTGCTCGCTCTTATCCTTGATGCTTATCTTGTCAACAGTACGATAAAAAGTAACGGTATCGGTGCACGAAAGTTCGACGCCGCAGTCCCTGGCAGCCGGTCCATAGATAAGTTTTCATCGAAGATGTCGATTGTAAAGGGCGGCACGTTCCAGCGAAAAGCACGACCTGGTGAGATCGACGCAACCTCCGATTCACTCCTGAAAATTGGCGTCACAAAGAGGTCGGGAATCTACGTACGGGACTGGTGCGGGTCGAAGTGTTTCGCCACTCAACGTCCGGAAATCGCTTCGTGAGCGCTTTCCGAAGGAGGTCCACAGTCATCGCTTCCGTCTCATAATGGCCGGCGTCGATCAATGCCATTCGGGGGCGGCCCTGTACATCGAGCACCTTGAAAAACTCATGGTACTTGATATCGGAGGTCACGTACGCATCCGCCTCTGCTTCAAGGGCGAGTTCGATCAGATCTGCACCCGCGCCTCCGCAGACGGCAACGCGACGGACAATAACATCCGGGATGCCGGCGTAGCGAACGGATCCAGCGTCCAGTCGTTTGGAGACGCGAGCCAGGAATTCGTTCAGCTTCATTGAACGGTCTAGCGAGCCGATGGCGCCCAGTCCCGCAGAAGGATCATCATCCCCCGCAAGAAAGGAAAGATCACGTATTCCGAGTGTCTGACCGAGCGCAAACGATACGCCTCCGGGCGCTGCGTCGAGATTCGTGTGAATGCTGTACAGGGCGATCCGAGACTCGGCAAGGCGAAGCGCGAGATTAGAAGAAAACGTTTTCGGTGTGAGGTGCCGAAGGGGTCGAAAGATGAGGGGATGATGGCTGATGATGAGTGAAGCTCCCAGATCGGCAGCCTCCTGGAGCACGCCGGGCGTCATGTCCAGTGCGATCACCGCCATCTGAACCTCGGCAGCAGGGTCGCCTACCTGAAGGCCGACATTGTCATACGACTGCGCGGAAGACGGCGGCGCCCATTCTTCCAAATACTGTGCAACGTCGGCAATGCTGGGCAGGGCGGTGGTCATTCTCGATGGATGGACTCGTGGAAAGTGACAGCGGGATCAAAAACTAATCCGATCGGTCGAGGTTCGCTTCGAAGGCTTGCACTTGATCGCAACAGTCACAAAAGCAGTTCTGCGGACGAAAGGCGCATTGTGAGATGAAAATAGCCGTCAGTACCGACGAACGATCCGACATTGTAGACACTCTGCTCGACGAGCTCGAGAAGAGAGGACATGAAACGCTATATTTCGGACCTGAGGCGGAGGGCGAGTCCTCCGACTGGCCGGACGTGACGGTCGCCGCAATCCAGAGCATCAAAGATGGTGACGCTGACGAAGCGATCGTAATGTGCTGGACCGGCACGGGATGTTCAATCGCTGCCAATAAGGTGCCGGGAATCCGAGCAGCATTGTGTCAGGACGCCGAAACGGCACGGGGAGCTCGCATCTGGAATCACGCAAACGTGCTTGCGCTTAGCCTTCGCACGACGGCCCCGGCAGTGCTGGGAGAGATACTGGACAATTGGTTCGCGACACCATTCAGTGAGGATGAATGGAATCTCCAGCAGATCAAGAGAATTCGCGACCTGGAAGAGAAGGGCGCCTGAGCTGTCGGAGCTTAGGCGACTAATTCGGTCACAGCCGCGATGAAACGGTCGATCTCATCTTCCGTGTTGTAGTAGTGGACCGACGCGCGAATCATTTCCGGGAGTGAGCGTGATCGGGCGTCGAGAAGCGTTGACTGGGGCTCAGAGACCGATACATTGATCGATCTGGCTCGAAGCAAGCTTTTGAGTTCGGCGGCGTCCGCATTGGCGATGTCGAACGTCACGATCGCGCATTTCGTGCGTCCGGCATCGCGTACGGTTGCTCCGGGCACCTTCGACACTCTGGTTCGAAGTTCGTCGGCCAGCGTTGTGACCCGCTGCCGGATTGCCTCGAGACCCCATTGCCGCGCATAGTCGACGGCAACGCCCATTCCGATGGCGGCCGCCGCATTCGACTCCCAGAGCTCGAATCTTCGCGCATCATCGCGAAGCCGATAAGAGCTGGGAGACGTCCATTCGGCGGCGTGAAGATCCGGAGTGGGCGGCTCGAGTGTTGGGATCAGTCTGGATCTCACATACAGGAAGCCTGTGCCTCTGGGAGCTCGAAGAAACTTCCGTCCGGTCGCCGACAGCATGTCACATTTCAGCTTTTCGACATCGAGAGGCATCTGACCTGCCGACTGGCACGCATCCAGAAGGAACGGAACACCATGGTTTCGCGCGATCCGGCCTACGTCTTCCGCGGGATTGACGAGCCCACCGTTTGTGGGGACATGGGTGAGCGCGATAAGCCTGGTGCGGTCATTGATCTTTCGCTCAAGGGCTTCTACATCTACCTGTCCTGAATCGTCGCTTGGAGCCACGTCAATCTCGATGCCGTCTTGCTGCTTTCGGTGGAGAAAACCGATGTAGTTGCTTGCATACGACGCCTCGGCGGTGAGAATGTGATCGCCCGAGCGAAGAGGCAGACTATAAAACGCCTGGTCCCAGGCACGTGTGGCGCTGTCGAAGAGCGCTATTTCGTCGCGGGTGCAATGGAGCAGGGAAGCGAGCGCGTCGTACGTGTGCTCGATGGCGCCACGTGCCTCGTCGGCCGCCTCATATCCGCCAATGCGGGATTCGAGATGGAGATGGTTCATGCACGCTTCCACCACCTGCTCGGGCATGAGGCTGGCGCCGGCGTTGTTGAAATGCAGGACGTGCCGACATCCCGGCGTGTCGCGCCGAGCTTTCTGTACATTCATGTTTGACGTCGTGAGCAGAATGCTGTCTGCAAGATTTCGCGTGGAACGCGGGTCAATCGGAGCAAATGTGGTCGTCGACGGCTGGGAAAAGATCGTCGGGACGCTCCCATTGCGGCATCAACCCGGCGTCGACTCTCGCAATCCGGATGAACTCAGGATTTCTGGATTTAAGGTCGTCGACGTGATCGAAGTGCTGTATGAGGCCCGTGTCGGATGTGGGTGCCACGACCAATGTTGGTGCCCTTAGCTGGGTGTATGCTCGAAATGCGGATCGGCCGTTGGTAAGTCTACCCTGTGAGAGGTGCCGCGGGGCGTGATGGGCGCCGTAAACCAGGGCGGTCTTTCTCGCATAATCAACAAGGTCGGCGGGTACGCGTCCGTCGAGGAAGACCCGATTCCGGTAAAATTTGCGAAGCATTTCCGCTCTTGTGTGCCGATTGAAAAAAATCTCGAACGCTCCAACGCTTCCCGCGACCGACACGAGTGCACGCTGCCACGCGGAGATTCCATAATCATTTGAAACGCCCGTTGGGCTAATGAACACGAGGTTGCGCACGAGATAAGGATGTGAACGTGCAAGCTCCGCGCAATATTCGCATGCAAGTGAAAGGGCGACGATGTCCGCTCGCTGGTGCACGTGCTCGCTCAAAAACCGGCGAAGCTGGCGCTGGTACAGCTCCGGAGAGTAGTGTACGGGAGGACGGTCAGACCCTCCGAAGCCGAGCCAATCGAGGGCGAAAACGGGCCGAGTCGTACTGGCGACGAGATGCTCGAAGATCGGCTTCATCTCATATGACGAAGCAGCGACGCTAATGCTGTGAAGCAAAACGATCGGCACACCGGATCCCTTGCGTTGATAAAACCGTGCGTGTCCCTCCATGAACTCCATCGCCGTCGTTTCGGCGTCGATGGCGGCGTCGAGCTGCTGTGGCCCTGCCGACTTGAACTGCCGCAGCGTTCGGAAGATCGAGCTCGTGACGAGCGCACCAAGCGCCACGGACCCCGTTACGAGGGCCGTCCTTCGGCCGAGCTCGCGACTTTCTTCGCTTAAGAACTTGGTCTTTATCTCATCAGCCATCGATGCATGATCCCGCAAGAAGGGCGGTATTTATTTCGA
>CAZKNF010000077.1:0-7717 GCA_964554105.1 uncultured Rhodothermales bacterium
GGACGCGTCCAGCTGATCGATTCGACGGACTTCATCGCAGAAATCGTCTCGATCGAGGCGCTGGTTTCAGGTGGTGTCGCCAATCGACAGCGACATCTACCGATCAACGGTAAGTTTATCGGCCGTTTCGGTAAGAAGGGGCTCACGATCAACCTCCTCCACCAGACTGTTCAGGCGTATATCGAGGACATGGGCCTTACGACCGATCTGGTGCCGAAAGACCTGTTCAACGTGCAGGTCGGCAACTTCGCCACCGACACCGCCCCGGATCCCGAGGTTCCCTCCAGCGTCGTGGACGCTGTCGTGTTCTACCTGAAAACCCTCCGGCCGCCTCTACGGCGCAATGAGGATGATCCCGACGTCGTGGCGGGCGAGCAACTCTTCGATCAGATTCAGTGTACGGCGTGCCACGTTCCGACCCTAAGAACGGGACGTTCGGAAATCGCCCAGCTGGACGAAGTCGAGGTGCACCCCTACTCGGATCTGCTACTGCACGACATGGGTCCCGCGCTCGATGACGGATATACGGAAGGCATTGCGCTCACTTCAGAGTGGCGGACGCCGCCGCTCTGGGGTATCGGACTCGCGAAGACCTTTCAGGGCGGATCGGCCTTCTACCTGCACGACGGCCGCGCCGGGACGCTTCGAGAAGCGATCGACTACCATGGTGGTGAAGCGGCGGCGAGCCGGGAAGCCTTTCGCCTCCTAACGAAAGAGGAGCAAGACCAATTGGTGAAATTTCTTGAGTCGCTCTGATGGATCGTCGCGACTTCATCGTACGGGCTGTCGGGACCGGCATCTTCTGCTCCGGCCTGCTCGGCGGCTGCACGTCGGTGCGGTACGTCGGATACGAGCGGCAGGACAATACGCTGCTGATCCGCCGGTCAGATCTCGGCGAATCCATCCACGCACTGCTGGAGAATCCTCAAATCCCCCGAGCCATATACCTGCACCGAACGGCAGATGGCGACTACCTCGCGCTGCTGCTTCGATGTACTCACCAAGGCTGCGAACCCGCACCTGCGGGCGACCGGCTGGAATGCCCCTGTCACGGAAGCCAGTATTCATTTGCGGGGGATGTGCTTCAGGGGCCGGCCGAGGATCCGCTATACCGCTATGACGTCACGGCCGATGCCGAGCACGTCTACATCCAGCTTCCAGATCCTTCGACCATATGACGATTTCGTCCACGTTTGCTTCACGGACTTTTGCGTCGATCTTCTGGCTGGCATCCGTTCTGGGTGCTGGTGCCCAGGACACGACGGACATCCAGGATGGGCTCTACGACAGGCCCTTTATTCAGTCGCTCAGTGGTACGTCCATCGGCGGCTACCTCGAGGGCAACACCAACTATTTCGTCGAAGACGGGATCTCCGACGGCTTTTCGATGGAGCTTCGCCGGTTCAACATTTTTCTTTTCTCCCCGATTGGCCGCCGCATCCGCTTCATTTCGGAACTCGAATTCGAGCACGGCACGGAGGAAATCGCTCTCGAGACAGCATTGATCGATTACCGGGTGGACCCCGCATTCGTCGTTCGCTTGGGCATACTCCTTCCGCCGATCGGGCTCTTCAACCAGAACCACGACAGCCCGCTGTGGGAGTTCATCGAGCGTCCGCTCGTCTCGACGCAGATCATCCCCTCGACACTTTCCGAGGTCGGATTCGGTGTAAACGGCCGACTGTTTCGTACTCCATTCACGTTCAGCTACGACCTGTATCTTACGAACGGCCTCGGCGAAGGGGTCGTGTCGAACGCGGAGGGCCGCACATTCCTCCCCGGCGGCAAGCGAGACAGGCAGTTCGCCGAGGACAACAACGGCTCACCGGCCGTTTCAGGACGTCTTGCGGCGCGCCACGGACTCTTCGGTGAGATCGGTCTTTCGTTCTATACGGCTCTCTACAACACATTTGAAGTCGAAGGTGATGTGGTGGACGAAAGGCGTCGTGCAACCATCGCAGCGGTCGATTACTCGACCGCGATCGGCGATGTCGTTGCGCTGACCGGCGAGGCCGCCTATGCAGTGATCGATATTCCGGCAGCGCTGGAAGATATCTTCGGCGACAGGCAGTGGGGCGCATTTCTAGATGCAGTCGTCCCCGTCTGGGAGCCCGATCTCAGTGGCTACGATGACGCCGTTTTGAACGCAAATCTCCGCATCGAAGCGATCGACTATAATGCGGGTACATTCCGATCGACGGGCCTTCGAATCTACGATGAGATATTTGCGCTCGTGCCCGGAATAAGCTTTCGGCCATCACAGGATACGGTGTTCCGCGCAAATTACCGGCGCCACTGGTTTCGGGATCTCGTCGGCAACGCCGCCGTCAAGACGGGTGGATTCCAGGTCGGGTTTGCGAGTTATTTCTGACGGCTTACTCTCCTCGGCATCTTGCGGCACGCCATTTGGAGATGGATCTCCCGATGCCTCGAGTTGTACTAATCACACGCCACGAAACACCGTCAAGTTATATATACAATGGAACCGATCGTCAACCGCGTCGAGGAAAGCGACATCACGGTGTTCAACCTGGAGGAACTCTGGGACGAGCAGCCTGTCGTTGAGTTGGATATCGAACCGTTTCTTTTCGAGGGGCTCGTCGTTCGCGAGAAGGATTTTCGGGAAAAGGTGAAGGCGCACGACTGGCACCGATACGAGGGGCAACACGTCGCGGTTTACTGCTCGGTCGATGCGATCGTGCCGACGTGGGCATTCATGCTAATTGCCTCGAAACTCGAGGACGTCGCTCGATCCATCGCCCTCGGCCGCGAGGCCGATCTCGTCCGCGACCATTTCGTCAGGGCGATTGAGCGAGTTGATTGGTCGGAATACGAAGGAATTCCGGTCGTCATCAAAGGATGCGGCAGCCGGCTCGTGCCTCCGAATGCATATTTTCTCGTCACCCAGAAGCTGCAGCGTGTGGCCGGCAAAATAATGTTCGGCGAGCCGTGCTCGTCCGTGCCGCTGTGGCGGCGGCCCCGCAAGTCGACCGAGCGCCCCTCCGCGACCGCGAAGCCGGCGATGCCCGCATCACTACCGCGCAGGAGCTGATCCCGGTGAACGTGGATCTTTCCGACACGACCGTACTCGTCACGGGCGCGAGCCGCGGCATCGGTTATGCGATCGCCCGACGGATGGCTGAGGCCGGCGCGAACGTCGCAGCCCACTACCACAAACGCCTCCGTCCCGTCGAAGCGCTCGCGGCCGAATTCACCGCCCGCGTCGTCGGAATTCGCGCCGATCTCGCCCAACCCGCCGAATGTGAGCGCCTTTTCGAGGAAGCCGTCGACCGGCACGGCACCGTCGACGTGCTGGTCAACAATGCCGGCATCGCCATCCACATAGCCGAAGACGCTGCGCCTGATGATTGGTCGCAGGCGTGGGACCGCACGATGCACGTCAATCTCCGCGCGCCGGAGCTGCTCTGCCGACTTGCTTTGGCCCATTTTCGGCGCCAGGGAGGCGGACGGATCATCAATATCGCATCCAGAGCGGCATTCCGCGGCGACACTATCCCCTACATGACCTATGCGGCCTCAAAAGGCGGCCTCGTGGCGTTGACCCGGTCGATCGCCCGGCACGGCGGAAAGGACGGAATACGCGCGTTCGTGGTTGCGCCCGGATTTGTGCGCACGGAGATGGCGCAGCCGTTCATCGACGAGTACGGCGAAGAACATCTTTTGGATGGTCTGGCGGCCGATCGCCTCACCGAACCCGGCGACGTCGCCCCCACCGTCGTTTTCCTTGCAAGCGGGATGGCTGATCACGCTACCGGATCGACGATCGACATCAACGCGGCCAGCTACGTAAGGTAGACGCGTGGACGTCCGCCACTTCCCTCCTGCTACGATCTGGTAAGATGCGCATGACCCAGATCCGAGCTGGTAACCTGCCGGCTGCGCCGCGGTAAGAGGTGACTCGTAACGACGATTTCTCACGATGGAAGGGAGCTCGGACTGATTCGGCATGAAAGACCGTATCTGGCGGATCAGAGAGGGTGATGGGCCGCTCGTCGCGGCAGCCATCCACAACGGTCACGAACTGCGTCCCGAGGTTGCCCGGGCGATCGCGCTAACGTCGCGCGAACGGTTACGCGAGGAAGATCCGTTCACGGGCGAATGGACGGAGATTGCCGATACGCGGATCGTCGGTCTTCGCTCGCGATTCGAAGTCGATCTCAATCGTCCGCCGGAGGGTGCCGTTTACAGCAATCCGGAGGACGCGTGGGGGCTCGACATCTGGAAAGATTCGCCGGCGCCCCATCTGATCGATGACTCGCTGGCTGAATACGATGCGTTCTACGAGGAAGCCGCCCGGTTGCTCGACGAGAAGCGCCGCACCTACGGAACGTTCGTCGTCTATGACCTTCATTCCTACAATTTTCGGCGCGGCGGGCCCGATGCCGAACCGGACGATCCCGAGCTCAATCCGGACGTAAACCTCGGCACGGGAACCATGGATCGTCGGCGGTGGGCTCCGGTGGTCGATGCGTTCCTCACCACGCTGCGCGGCGTCGAGGTCATGGGCCGCAAATTGGACGTGCGTGAGAACGTCAAATTCTTCGGCGGCTACTTTCCCGAGTGGGTTCACACGAACTATCCGGCTGCCGGCTGCGCCCTCGCCATCGAATTCAAGAAATTCTTTATGGATGAATGGACGGGCGAGCCGGATCGGGCGGCTATCTCGGCAATCCGGGACGCGCTGGCGACGTCCGTATCACCCGTCCTCGAGGCACTACAATTGGTATCGCTGCAGGACTGAGTTTCATGGTTGAGACCGCGACGAAGCCGAAAATTGACAGACTCGCACATGAGCTCGAGGAAGGCCGGTGCGTCGACATGCGCCTGCCGGAGGGCGGCCAGTTCTATATGGACAGGCCACTTCCCTTCATCTGCCTGTACCGCGAGACGTCAGGTTTGCCGGACCTCACGCGCCGCCTCGTCACCACGCAAGCATCTTACGTGATCGTCTCGAAGGACGCTGCATCGCAATCCCATCTCGGGGCTCTGCTCGACGTCATCTCCCGGGCGATGAACAGTCGATTCGGTCGCTTTCTGGTACTCGAACTATGGGGCGCACCCGAGGTCGGCGAAACAAGCCGGGATGAACCCCTCAGCCTGCAGCCGGAGTTTCACATCACCGCTCCGGATCATCCATCCCTTCGGCCAACCGTCACGCGCCTCGCCACCGCGCTGAAGCGAATCACCATCCACGAGCTCGTATCCCGTGTCGATCTCACCTGCGTCGACGACCCTGCACCGCCCGAATACGCGCCGGTTGAGACCCATGCGCGCACCGGTGCGTCCCGCTTCGTGATCGGACTCGAAGTGACGCCGATCTACAGGAACCGCGAAAATGAGGTTGTCTATCCGTTCCTCTTCGAGGATCTGCGGCGTCAGCTCGCCGGCGCGGTGAAGAAGGCCTTTTTCGAGTTCGGATCGGGCCTCTCGACGATCGACGCGCCCAACTATCTTGCGCTCGGCCGCCGTGCACTGGAACAGGCGGTGGCGCAGGTCGACGAGGGGCTCGCCCGCATCGACGATTCCTTCGATTTTCTCCTCCAGACGACGCCCGTGAACGCCGAAGAGGCCTGGTCCAGCTTCAAGGACAGCAGCTTCGAGCAGGCGCCGGTGTTCAAGTATCGTCCGCTCCCCGTGGATCCCGAGCTGCTGAAGCGCCGCCTGTTCGCACTTCCGATCGAGCACGTTGAGGATCCAACCTTGAACTGGCTCTTTCGTGAGAAGCAGGAAGAGCTCGACCGCAAAATCACCATGCTGCGCGACCGGAATACGCGGCAGTTCTTCTACGGCAGTCTGCAGGTGTACGGCGAGGTCCGCCCCGGTCTGCGTGATCTTGCATCGAATATTCTGGAGCGGCTGCCCCATAAAGACTATGATCTGGGTTCCGCGGAGAACCTCGATGCGGAGGCGTTTGCTGAAATGGCTGCCGTGGAGTTCAACTATTATCGTAAGACCTGCGAGGACTTTCCTCACACGGTCCAGATTCGACGCGACGTTCCGGCGGGACTGATGGTATCGAGCGGTCGGCTGATTATCGGTCACCGGACCCGCGTTCCCGCCTCTCGAATCGATGCCCTGCTTCACCACGAGGTGGGCACGCACATGCTGACCTATTTCAACGGCTGCATGCAGCCCCTCCGCCTGCTATCGCATGGCCTCGCCGGATATGAGGCGCTTCAGGAGGGCATTGCGGTGCTGTCCGAGTACCTATCCGGCGGCCTCAGCATTCCGCGTCTGCGGGTGCTCGCCGCTCGGGTCCTTGCCGCCGACGGCATCATCGAGGGCCGAACGTTTCCGGACCTGTACCGGATGCTGCAGTCCGACTACGACTTTAAGGAATACGAGGCGTTCTCCATCGCCTTTCGGACCTTCCGCGGGGGCGGATTGATCAAGGACGTCATCTATTTGCGCGGACTGTACGAACTCGTGGCGTACCTCAGAGGCGGCGGCGATCTCGATGCGCTTTTTGTGGGTAAGATCGCGCTTCGCCATTTATCTCTGGTCGAGGAACTCATGGACCGCGGCGTGCTTCGAGATGCGCCGCTTCGCCCGCGCTATTTGAATGATGACGATGCACAGCATCGTCTGTCCTTCCTGCGCAACGGCCATTCGATCGTCGATCTCATAGAGGATTCGCCTGCATGAAACTCGGACTATTCATAAATACCGTCGACACTGAAATCCCGGAGTACGCGACGACGTGCCTCGCCCGTGCTGCCGTCAACAGAGGCCACGAGGTATGGTATATCGGAGTCGAGGACTTCGCGTACGATCCTGATGAAACCGTCAAGGCACGCGCGCACGCGATCAAGAAGGGGAAATACAAGTCGAATGAAGCTTTGCTGGAGAGCGTCCAGCGCAAAGATGCACCCGTGGAGCGCATCGCGGTGGCGGATCTGGACGTGCTCCTCCTGAGAAATAATCCGGCTGATGACGGGGCCGAGCGCCCGTGGGCGCAGTCGGCGGGCGTGATCTTCGGGCAGCTTGCCGCCCGGCACGGCGTCATCGTACTGAACGATCCAAGCCGCCTCGCGAACGCTCTGAACAAACTCTACTTCCAGGTATTTCCGGAAGAAGTGCGGCCGAGCAGCCTGATCACGCGAGACCGAGGAGAGCTCAAAGCGTTCGTCGAAAGCCACAAGGAGGGCAGCGTGCTCAAGCCCCTTCAGGGCTCGGGCGGACAGAATGTCTTCATGGCGAGCGCCGATGACCTGTCGAATCTCAATCAAATCATAGACGCCATCCTGCGCGACGGCTACGTGGTCGCACAGGAGTTCCTTCCCGCCGCCGCGGAGGGCGACCTTCGGGTCCTTCTGGTGAACGGAATTCCGCTGGTCCATGAAGGCAAATACGCGTCCTTTCGCCGGGTGAACGTCGGCGGGGACATGCGCAGCAACATCCATGCGGGCGGCGAAGGAAAGAAAGGCGAGGTGACCGAGAAGGTGCTTGAGATCGCCGAGGTCGTCCGTCCGAAGCTGATTCAAGACGGGATGTTCCTCGTCGGGCTCGACATTGCGGGCGATAAGCTGATGGAGGTGAACGTCTTCAGCCCGGGCGGACTCTACAGCATGGAGGCATTCGAGGAGGCGCCGTTTTCCGATCTGGTGATCGATGCTCTCGAGCACAAGGTGGATATTCGGAGGCGCTACGGCAGCGACTTTTCGAACATCCAGATTGCGACGATGTGAATCGTGTC
>CAZKNF010000077.1:7817-14903 GCA_964554105.1 uncultured Rhodothermales bacterium
GATGAACGTCAGCGTCCCGTCGAGCGTCAGCCAATCTTTGCCATTCCGAGTCGCTCTCCCGAGTAGAAGCGCTCGAAGTACGTGCGGAGAGTGGCATTCTCAGGTGCATTGAGGCCGGGATCCTGTTCGACAAGATCGAACGCGGCCTCGCGCGCCCGCACCAGAATCTCCTGGTCCTGCATTAGATCCGCTATCTTCAGGTCCGGCAGTCCGCTCTGCTTGGTGCCGAAGAAGTCGCCGGCCCCTCGCAGCTTCAGGTCGATTTCGCTGATCTCGAACCCGTCATCCGTGCTCACGATGGCCTCGAGCCGAGCTTTTGCTTCGCTCGTCCGCCGGTAATCCGACATCAAGATGCAGTAGCTCTGTTCGGCTCCTCTGCCGACTCTGCCGCGGAGCTGGTGGAGCTGGGTTAGGCCGAACCGCTCGGCATGCTCGATCAGCATAATCGTCGCGTTGGCAACATCGACGCCGACTTCTACGACCGTCGTGGCCACGAGGACGCTGGACTCACCCCGGCTGAACCGGCCCATTACCTCATCCTTCTCGTCCGCCTGCAGCCTGCCGTGCAGCAAATCGACCTGGTGCGGTGCAAACGCTTGCCGAAGCGCGGCATACCCCGACTCGGCATCCTTCAAATCGAGTTTTTCGCTCTCTTCGATGAGCGGATAGACGACGTAACACTGCCGACCGTCTGCCAGCTGCTCGCGGATGAAACGGTAGACATCGTCGCGACTTTTTTCGTATCGAACGGCGGTGCGAATGGGTTTCCGTCCGCCGGGGAGCTCCTTCATCAGCGACACGTCGAGGTCTCCATAGAGCGTCATCGCGAGAGATCGCGGGATTGGCGTGGCCGTCATCAGCAGCATGTGCGGATGCTCGCCCTTCTCGAAGATCTGCGCCCGCTGCATCACCCCGAATCGGTGCTGTTCGTCGATCACCGCCAGACCGAGCCGATCGAATTCGACGCCCTCCTGGATGATCGCATGGGTGCCGACGACTATACCGGCCTCACCTGATGCCAGCAGCTCGAGGGCTTCGTCACGATCTCGTTTACCCTGGCTGCCGAGCAGCAGCACGGAGCGGACGCCAAGCGGATCCAGATATTTCGTCAGATTCGCGTAGTGTTGTTCCGCAAGAATCTCGGTTGGCGCCATGAAAGCGCTCTGATAACCGCTGTCGAGGGCATGCATCATTGCCGCCACCGCGACGACCGTCTTTCCGCTTCCGACGTCACCCTGCACGAGCCGATTCATTTGCTTGCCCGATCGCGTGTCCCTCTCGATGTCGGATATCGTAGCCTTCTGGGCGCCAGTGAGCTCGAAGGGCAGCACCTCCTTTAGGAATCTCTGCGCGAGGTGCCCCGGTGCCCCGAATTGAAGCCCCGGCCTGTCCGTTTTCCTCTGGCGGATCATCGCCAGCATGAGCTGGATGAAAAAGAGCTCCTCGAACTTCTGCCTCCTCCGTGCCTTCTCCAGCTCCTGATGATTCTTCGGGAAGTGAATCGCGCGCAGGGATAGGGGTCCATCTTCGAGATCGTGCTTCCTGCGCACTCTTTTCGGCAGCACTTCCGGAAGCTTCGGCCCATTATCCCTGAAAAGCATGTAGAAGATTCGGCGGAGCGTTCTGCTGTTGAGACCGACGCGGCTCAGCGCCGCCCCGCCAGGATAAAGGGCGATGATGCGTCCCGTATCGAGGGACGGTCCCTCGGAATCCAGCTTGTCGAATTCGGGATGCGTCATCGTGAATCGCCCGCCATACCGCTGCGGCTTTCCGTGAAACGCGACGCGGTCTCCCGTCTCGAACAGCTTGCTTATCCACCGTGTGCCCTGGAACCAGGTACACGTCAGAAGACTTCCGGATGCATCGTCAAGTACCACTTCGAACCGTTTGCTCCGACGGCCGGGTACCATCTGCGTCGCGCGGATCGTCCCCATGACGGTAGTCGACGAGACGTCTTCTCGAAGGAGGGCGATCGGCGTGATGGAGGATCGATCGAGATATCGCCGGGGATAATATTGCAGCAGATCACGCACCGTTGCCACGCCTGCCTCGGCCAGCACGTCGCCCCGTTCCTGGCCCATGCCCGAGACGAGTTTCACATCCTGCTCAAGAAAACGCATCGACATGGTTCAGGAGTAGGGCAAACTGCCGATACACGGCTGGGCGGCGAGTGCGTGAGATTGCCTGCGGCAGGTAGAAAGGTAATGCCGGCAGATTCAAAATTACACGGAAGGAAGCGCTTGAAGGGCTAGATATCCCAGGTTTGTCCGGAAATCAGGTGTCTTTCTTGGTTTGGCCCCTGACTTGCATGGGATCGTAGGTGAAATAACCCACGGACGCTTCGGTCATACACAGCACGGGGTCCAGCCCGGTGATCGATGCGGTTCACATTCAACAAGTACACTTCAAACTCTCCCATGTACTACTTCCGTGACAGTTACTTCGATCAGGAGGTCGCGTACGGCATCGCTCGGTCCATTCAGCTCCGGCGATTCAATAAGCGATCGGCCACGCAGAAGGTCCTGGATGTTGCCACTCAGGTCGTTTTCGCGTTCGCCTTCCTCTTTTGCACGTTCATCGTCACGTATATGACGATGGATGTACTCGGCCTAGAGCACCTGACGGAATTCTATGGAGGCCAGCGCCTCGCCCACACACTGGGATTCGAGATCGTCTTTAGCGCCTCACTCTAAATCGCAGGTGATACGAGCAGTACAGGCGGAGCACTCTGCCGAAGCGAAGCACTGTGCGGCCCACGTCCGACAAAACGCCCGAGCTAAGAGCTTCAGCGTGGAAGTATGGTGGACGTAGGGCCGCGCGCGTGCTCGCGACCTGCAGCACGTCTCGGAGCCTCAGAGCCCATTACCGCCTGCAGCCGTATCCATAGGGACCGTCATCATCGGCTCGCCCTGGCTCATCCCCGCCGTGTCTCCCGGCATTATCTGCCGTCGATCAGGTGCCATTACAGCGGGCTGCTGCGGCGAATCCGAATTAAACATGCCGCGATGCATTCTCCAGGTGTCGCCAACCTCCTTCCAAAACACGAGATACTTACCCTGATCAACCTCTGAGCCGTCGATCCCGCGCAGCGTATACCGGCCCATCTCACTGGCCATATCGCCGGCCCGCTCCACTTCCAACGTTTCAAGATCGAAGCTCGTGATGCCCATCCGCCCCAGCGCTGCGAACCCATCCCGGATTGCGTCCGCGCCTCGAGCCAACGGCGCACCCTGAGGCATGACGACCGCATCCTCTGTGTAGATGGCCGTCAGACTATCCCATTGCTGACCGGCAATGAACGTTTCGAAGCGCGCGTTCGCAGCTTCGATTTCGGTTTCCACGTTGCCGACATCCGACTCCGGCGCCTCATCCGGACCGCCGCATCCTGCAACGAACAGGAGAGCCACGATGGCGAAGGGAGCAAATTTCCGACTCATCGTTAGTAGAGATATTGGTGGCGGCGGGTGATGGATCAATCTATCATCCGTCCCCGCGGCGTCACAAGAGAATGAGGAGGTGAACGCAGTGCCCTACCCGTTGATTACAACCATTTCGCAAGTTCGCCTACCCATCGCGCTCGTATTGATACTGGCGACGTGCGTTACATCGTGCACCGTAGAACGGAGGGAGTCGGCCGACGAATCCGACACGCTGGCTGCCGAGACTGATTCTGCGGCTCGAGCGGCCGGAGACACGACGGTGGCGGCGCGACCTTCCGTCGAGGATACGAGTGCTGCGGCCTCCGGTAGATCGCAGCTTGATTCAGAGTGGATCACTGGCGCTGAGCCAGAGCCGGGCACAGGCGTAAGCGACGGCGAGGAATTTCACCTCTATCCCGTGGATGAGGGCGACCAGGACCCTTCGTTCTTCGCATACCGGATGCACCTGCTCGACGTGGTCGTGCGCCGGGACGCGGATGCCCTCTTTGAGTCGATCTCCGAAGACATCCGGGCGAGCTTCGGCGACGATGGAGGCCACGAGGGCTTTCGCGAGATGTGGCGACCGGAGGAGACGGACAGCGATGTGTGGGAGGTGCTCGGGGATGTCTTGGCCGGCGGCGGCACGTTTATGGAAGATGAATACCTTCCGGAGACGTCGGACGCTTCGTTTCAGGCGCCATACTACTTTTCGCTGTTTCCCGGTGAACGGTTCGACGCATTTCAGAGCGGCGTCATCATCCGCGATCAGGTTGTGGTCCGATCGGAGCCTCGGATGAATGCGTCCTCCACCGACACGGTGGGATTCGAGATCGTGAGAGTTCCGAGCTTCGAGCCTGAAGGAAGTGCCGATTCCGGATGGATCCGAATAGAATTGGACGGCGGAGGGTCGGGATACGTCCCGGAGGAATCCATAGCAAGTCCGATCGGCTACAGAGCCATCTTCCAGAAGACGGATGACCGCTGGTTGATGACCGCACTGGTGGCAGGTGATTGAATTGTAACGTCAGTTGCGGTCTTGTATCTAAAGCGTCACATTAAGTCTTCAACCGTGCTTCACCGATCGTGTATGATTTTGATGATCAGCGTGCCTAATCAGCCACTTTGAGTGGGTAAGTGGAATCAGCCTCCCGCGCTTACAGTGAATTGATGTCGCATGTGAATTATCGCCGCACATATTTGCTATCGCGGCTCAGACGATGGCCGACCACTTATCCCGTACTGGAGCAGGCGCCGAGCCTCGGCCGGCGGAGGAGGCCAGACGCTCGATTTGTTACAAGCTGAAGGTCGAGCTCAGACGGCTGGAACGAAATGGACAGGGCGACGGCACATATGCCACGGCCATTCGCCGGGCGCTCGGGTGCCTACCCGAAGTTACGTCTGAACAAGTCCTTCTGCTCCTCGAACGCGAACTCGGCAGGGTTGAGCAATCTGCTCGATCGCAGCGCTATTCGAGCGTTCTAGCGTCGATCTTCTCCGAAGTCGAAGACCACGAAGTCTCGTGCTCCAAGCTGTTCGCCTACTACCTTCAGCGTCTGGAAGAGAGAGGACGAGGTCACGAACCGTTCGCTAATGCGCTCCGGCGTGCCTTGAACGCGAATGGCACCACTCCGTCGACCTCCGTACTCTATTGGAACGACGACGACTTTGAATCATAGTCCGGCAGCCGGATGAAGCTCATTATCGGCGACGTAGCAATCGAGTGCATACAGGGGAATATCGCCGATCAGCCTGATGTTGAGGCCATCGTGAATGCCGCCAATGCGCAGTTGCGGATCGGCGGCGGAGTCGCCGGTGCGATCCACCGCGCCGCGGGTCCGGGCCTCGAAGAGGAAGCCGTGCCTCTCGGACCGATCAGTCCGGGTGAAGCGGTGATCACCAGCGCCCATGATTTACCGAACGAATACGTGATTCACTGCCTCGGACCTGTCTATGGCCGCGACGAGCCGGCGGCGGAGCTCCTGGCACAGTGCTATCAGGAAGCGCTGGACCTGGCCGACAGCAACGGCATCAAATCCATCGCCTTCCCGGCGATTTCGACCGGTGCATTCGGATATCCGATGGAGGACGCAGCCGAGATTGCAATGGAAGCCGTCATCAGCCATCTCGACGAACTGTCGGCCGTGACCTTGATCCGCTTCGTGCTTTTTAGCGAAAGTGCGCTCCGCACGCACGAGCGAATTCTGAATGAGAAGACCTGAGCGTGAACGTCGTCGCTTCGTCAGACGGGCGCGCCTTTTCGCGCCCTTTGCATTGGTCCTCAGCCGGCTCACGGTCCGGTGGCCTCCAGATCAAAATGGAGAACCGGAGCGTGTGCGCCTTCGCGGCTTTCGCGTCCGAAGAATGATGCGGTGATGGGCCCGAGCGGCCGCAGGAGCAGGCCGCGCGTGCGGCCATCGATAAGCCGCTGAAGGACCGGCCTCGACACCGTGACGAACGTCGTATCGCCCTCTCCTTCTGCGACGCGCACATCCACAATCATCTGTGGATTCACGACTTCATCCATCGGACGTCCCTGCGCGAACCGCGCAGCCGTCACCGTCTCCTCATTCCACTTCGGGTCGCCACCCGTTATTTCAGCCACACGAATCTGACCGTACTCTTCCACATCGGCCGGAGCGCGCTGCACGGAATGCGTCACCAGCGTCAGAAGCCCCGGATCCGATACTCGCCCGGCGGGCACCGCATCGAAATTCCATCTCAATAAGACATATTTCGCCGCGTCGACGGTAAGTACCCGCTCTACTCCACCGGCGCCGCTCGCATACCACGCCTCGAGGGATACATCCGGATGCTGCAGATCGATCATCGCGCCCTGGTCAACGCGCACGTGGTGTTCGAACGAATTGAGAGATGGAATGGGAGGATTGTACACGATCTGCTCTCCCGAATCGGATCCGATGCGATTCGTGTCGACCACATCCACCCGAAAGTAATCCAGATCGACCCGATACGTCCCCGTTCCCCAATCCATCAGCGCGAGCTGACCATTGACCGAATCGCCCGGCCGGGCGTCGAAATTCCGTGTGGTCATGCTGATCGTGTGCCATGCGGTCGTATCCGGGATATCGAACTCGAGAAGGTGGGAGTGAAAGTCGGTCGTCCGCTGGGTATTAAGATGCAGATTGACACGCCTCGGGGCGTGGCTTACGCGGATCCGCGCTTCGATTCGCAGCTCGTGATGCGGTTCATTGAGACGGACGAGATCCAACGAATCGGAGACGTCTCTACGTGCCAGCGCCCACCAGATATTGTCACGATCCTGGGTGGCGTCGACCTCGATGGAAGCGAACCCGTCCCGCTGTTGCATGTCGACTGAGGCCCTTCCGTCGCCGGTGGCGTACGTCCAGCCCTTGAGATCGTCGCCTTCGAATCGCTCGACGAACTGCGCCTCCAAGGGCATACAGAATAAAAGCGCCATAACTGAAGCTATTCCAAACAATCTCATCGTTCTTTAACTGCGTCGATTAACCGGACGGTTCTCGCTCAATTTAACCGTGCAATCCTCCCGGCGGCAACTCAGGCCTGAGGACGACCGCAGAGGAGATGTCTGCATTATCCGGCAAGGAGCCGGCTCGGAGCTCCCTAGCTTCCGCCCGAACTGTCCCGCGGCAGGCAAGGCAGGCGGTCGGTCGATATATTCCACAGT
>CAZKNF010000078.1:0-14471 GCA_964554105.1 uncultured Rhodothermales bacterium
GTTACCGGCGTGAAAGGCCGGCGTCCTAGACCCCTAGACGAACGCGGCATGTATGATGCCATTCATAAAAAAGCAGCCATCCGGAGACTCCTGACGGAGCCGAACGCGCTGCTGAACAGGGTGACCGATGGGAATTGAACCCACGACCTCCAGGGCCACAACCTGGCGCTCTAACCGACTGAGCTACGGTCACCGTCTAGAATAAAAAAATTACCGTCCGCCGCCGGACCGTTCCGTGAATAAACGATACAATCCTTACCGTATCACCGCCACCTTCCCGTAGGCGGCACCCTCGCCGTTGCTGCCCACGGCGATGACCAGATACACGCCGGAAGGCACGAAATCACCGGTGAGGTCGCGGCCATTCCACTGCGCTCGGCCGCCGCGCGTCTCCATCCGCGCAACCACCTCGCCGTCGAGAGTCACCACGCGCAGGTCGGTCTCATCGATGAGGCCATCCACAAAGATCGACGGTTCGTTTCCGTCCTGAATCCGTACAGGATTTGGATAAACTTTGAGGTCTTCTACCTGTTCCGACGCCGCAATCGAGCCGCTTTCGTAGCTGATCAGACCCTGGTCGGTGGCCATGTAGGCGCGGCCGTTCGACGGATCGATCTCGATGGCTACCACGACATTCGAGAAAAGTGGAGAATTTCGATCGGTGAACGTCTCCAGCAGCTCGTAACCACCCTCCACCTGCTGAACGACCGATACGCCCTCATCGGTCGCCACCCACAGCTTGTTCGCAGGATCCACGGCGATGTCGTTGATCTTGATGCCGCTCAGAAGAAACGTACCCTGCGTGCGATCTGCGAGCTGCGGCCAGATCGGCGCTGCGCTCGGATCGCCCGCTACGATGCCGTTGTTGATCATGTACGCAAGCCCGTTCTCGGTGCCGATCCAGATCAGTCCATCTCGATCTTCCTTGACGGACGTTACCGCAGCGCCGGGCAGACCCTGCCCACCGGCACCCTCGCCGGAGAAGTAATTGCACACGTCGTCATCCGTATCGGTCGGCGTCCCATTTGTATCCAGGACGATCAGGCCGATCACCCGGCGCAGATTCGCCCGATCGATCACCTGCACCCACTTCTGGCCGAAGCTGTCGATAAATATTTCGTTCAGCGTCGATGTGGATGACGAAAATCCTCCACATTGGATCTGAGTAATTGGCGTCCATTCACCGGTCTGATCGTAGACGTGCAGCTGAACCTCCGAGGCGCGATTGGTCACCCACACATTACCCTGCTCATCGCTCGCAATCCCCCCGACGAGAATGAAGTCATTCGTGCCGAGCGCCGGCGAAAGCGTCGAATTTTCCTGCCCGAACCGGCGGACGCTTCCATCGGCCAGGATCTGGACGAGCCCGTTGCCTTCCGATCCCGCCCATACATTCCCTTCCGCGTCTGCATGAATGCTCTCGGAGAAATCACTCCCGCCGAACTCCGGAACGAACTGAGCGACATAGTTCGTCCATTGTCCCGACGGATCGAATCTAGAGAAGCCGGTCCGGAGCTCCGGCTCGCCGGCCACCCAGAGATTTCCCAGATGGTCGACCTGCATCTCCGTAAAGAGGTTGTCGTACGGACCCGAAGGATACACTTCGCCTCGCACGACATCGACGACAGCCTGCGTTCGCGACGGGGGCTCCACCGCGACGAGACCGCCCTGCGCATCTCCCACCCAGAGCAATCCGTCCGGTCCGTGAACGAGTGAAATTGGATTGGTGAACGGCTCGAAATCTACCATGCCGGATTCTCCGCCGGTGTCGACGACGACAAGATCGAACCGCTCGGCGCCAATCAACCGCCCGTCGACTTCCAGCAGGTCGAATACGGCCGAATTCGTACGTCCGAGGCCGGTGAATCCACCATCCGACTCTCGCCGCGCCATGTCCTGCATCGTGCCGACGTAGATCGTGCCGTCGAACGCCGCAATCGAACGGGTCTCGGCCGAAGGCAATCCAATCTGCTCGACCGTCCACGAAGAGGGGTCCTGCAGATTCGCCGTACTCAAGGGCGCATGCGCGATGCCGTTGTTCGTAGCCAGCCAAAACGTCGGCGCACCGTCGGGTCCGGGGGCGATCGCCGCGTCGTACACGGCCGTACCGGGATCGATGGTGCCGAGCTGGCTGTACGTGTCGCGCACCTCGTTGCGGACGGGATCAAACACCACGAGACCGAATGACGTGGCGACGAATACCGAATCTCCCCGAACGAGAAGCGAATGGATCTCGCGTGACGAGAAACGGTCCGCCCGCTCGATATCTCGAAACGTGCGGATCGTACCTGTTTCGGGATCCAGTCGATCGATTACGCCGGAGCGGTATCCGATCCAGACCAGATTGCGCACAGGGTCGTACGCGATCGCCTGCGTCTGGACGTTGTGGAGTCCGTCGCTCGCCGTAAACGACGACATTTCACCGCTTTCAACCAGATACCGGAATACGCCCCCGGTCGTCGCCGCCCAGATCGCATCTGAAGACGCGCTGACGTCCGTAATCTGGCGCATCGACGTGTGCGACGTCCACCGGCCGTCCTGCGCCGCTGCCGGGCCCGCGATCCAACATATCGCCGATACCGCAAAGGCAACATGCAGCAGCGCCCGGCGAGCAGAAGTGGGAATTAGGCGAGCAGAAGTGGGAATTAAACGCATAGCAACCTGCAAACACCTCGGTGAAGAATTGCGCATCCCGGTTCCTCATCCGCCCGGCTGCCGATCAGCAGTCGCCGTGTCGAACGTAAATCGAGATTCTTGAGCAGTAGCGGTTGACCGAGGTGCAAATACCGAAAAGTTCGCAGGAGACGCGGGGTTACATCTGGCGGAGCAAATTGACCATCTCGACGGCGGCAACGGCAGCATCAGCGCCTTTGTTTCCGGATTTCGTGCCCGCCCGTTCCAGGGCCTGTTCGACCGTTTCTGTGGTTATTACACCGAATATGACCGGAATACCCGCCTCGAGCGAGACGGCCGCCGTGCCGCTCGCAACGGAGGAGCACACGAGGTCGTAATGTGTGGTCTCGCCGCGGATGATCGCGCCAAGGCACACGACGGCATCGTACGTGTCCGCCTCTGCCAGCTTCTTCGCGACGAGCGGAATCTCGATCGCGCCCGGACACCATGCAACGGTTACGCGATCCATATCCGCGCCATGCCGGCGAAGGGCGTCGAGCGCGCCCTCGAGCAGCCTCTCCGTAACGAACCGATTGAACCGGCTCACGACGATGCCGAATCGGGCATCTTTCGCGACGGCACTTCCTTCGACAACGTCGGGCATGTATCGGGGATGATGATTATCGGATCTACTATGACAACGGGCCTGCGGCTTTATGCAGCTTCAGCCGCTGCCCGCCTGATGCCGTCCAGGCGATTATAGGGAATACTGTATCGGTCGATGTTCTTCTCCTCGCCCGGACGGAACCCATGATAATCCGATCCGCCCGTCTCTATCAACCCGCGCTCTCGCACCACGTCACGGAACTGCCTCGTCAAGGAGAGACTGTGGGATGGATGGACGGTTTCGAGCCCGTCGAGGCCTGCGCGGGCGAGCGTGCCGATCATTCGTCCGGTGACCCGGCTTCCGGGATGGGCGAGCACGCCGATCCCGCCCGCCGCGTGCAGCAGTGCAAGCGCCTCGGCCGCGGGAAACAACGGTTTCGGGACGAAAGCAGGCCCAAAATCTTTCAAATACCAGGCGAAGGCCTGCTCATAGGTCCCGACCAGACCGCGAGCGACGAGGGCCTGTGCGATGTGCGGGCGTCCAATGATGCCGCCCCGGACATGTACGTCTACGTCCTCGAGGCGAAGGGCAGCACCCTGCTTGTTCAGTAAGTCGATAATTCGCTCGGCTCGCTCCTCCCGGCGCGTGCGAAATGCGCGTAGATGAGCAACCAGATCACTGTTCGTCGAATCAAAGCAGTAGCCCAGGAGATGGATTTCGCGTTCATCCAGAGTGACGCTGAGCTCGACCCCCGGAATGATCTCCACACCCAGCCGATCTCCCGCCGCGCGCGCTTCGACGAGCCCGTCGATTGTATCGTGATCTGTGACGGCGAGCGCGCGAATGCCGCAGTCGTACACCTTTCTCACGAGGTCTTCGGGGGCAAGCCTGCCGTCCGAGCACCAGGTGTGTGTATGTAAGTCGGCTCTGCGCATGTCCATAGGTCGGGCCGGATCCGGCCCCGGTTGAATTCGATCCCGTTACAACTCCCAATCACCTGCATTGTTTTTGAGGTGCGCCCGTTCGTCCTCGGATGCGAACGTCCAACCCCACGTGCGAATAAGGTCAGATATCATCCAATCATCGGCTGCAATGCGCCGGTGAACCTATTAACTTCGCTTCGCGTAATCCGCACTTGTTCGCCGCAGTGTTCACCCGACACCCGCCAGTCACCGCCCGCCTCTATGTCAGACGCCCCCGACCGGCGTACCACAATGACCGAGGAAGAGATTTCCGAGGAAGAGCGTGCTCCCTCATCCGGGCGAGAATTCGGTGACGGCCTGCCCACCGTTCAGGCGGACCACGATGCCTCTCCTTCTATCATCACGGCGAAACGCATCGCCTGGCCCATTATCCTGAGCCTCGTCGTGCTCGGGGTGATCGCGGCGTTCACCTTCGAGCCGGCCGAATTCGTCTCGATCGTCTCCGGTGTCAATCCCTGGATGATCGGGCTGGCCCTTGTCACGGTCTTCGTACGTATTTATATAGGTGGATGGCGCCTCGACTACAT
The DNA here is from genome assembly GCA_964554105.1 of uncultured Rhodothermales bacterium. Lineage (GTDB taxonomy): Bacteria > Bacteroidota > Rhodothermia > Rhodothermales > VXPQ01 > CAZKNF01. The sequence continues at coordinate 4,731 of CAZKNF010000078.1, forward strand.
TTCGCGAGGGAAGCTCGGCAGATCCGGCGGAATCCGGGGCCAGCTCGCGTGGGACTTCTTCTCTAACGTGACGCCGTCGGCCATCGGAGGTGCACCGTTCGCAGCGGTCTACATCGCGCAGGACAAGAAGATCAACGTCGGTGAATCGACGGCGCTAATGCTGTTCACCATGCTCCTGGATCAGCTCTGGTTCGCCCTCACCATTCCCCTCGTTCTCGGGGCTTCCCTTGTCATGGAAGTGATTCCCGCGAAGTTGGGCCACGTCGGAATGGCGGGATTCATGCTGTATTTCGTCGGCATTCTCGCCTGGGTCGTACTCTTCGGCTACTCGACGTTCGTCCGCCCGGACATCCTCCGAAAGTTCGCGAACTGGATCTTTCGGTTCAGATGGCTTCGACGGTTTAAGGATCGGGTGGATCAAGAGATGACGTTGCTTCGCGACCGCGCACAGCTGCTGCGCTCGCAGCGCGCCGGATTCTATCTGAACGGCATGCTGCTCACCGTCGGCACCTGGGCCGCGCGTTACCTCCTGCTCCTGTTCATCGTCTGGAGCTTCGTGCCGGATTTCGACAAGCTGCTTCTACTCTTCCGAACGGCGGCCATGACGCTGGGGTCGCTGATCATGCCGACCCCCGGCGGCGCCGGCGGCATCGAGGGGCTCTACGCCCTGTTCATCGGGCCGCTCATACCGGCGGCGGTGCTCGTGCCCACGTTGCTCGTCTGGCGGTTCCTGGCCTATTATATTTTCGTCGGTCTCGGCGTCTTCCTTTCGACTCACCACGTCCAGAAGACGATGCGTCGAAATCGAGAGGATGCAGAAGCCGCGCATGGTCCCAGGTCGTCCGCAGACAGCAATCACCCCGACGGGATCGCTGAAGAAGTCGCGGGGAGATAAGAACGACGACGATGTCCGACGAAAGCATCGAGAAGCGCCGTGCCCGGCTCGAGGAGTACGACTTCCGTGACGTGTACCCGCATGTTCGGTTCGGGACGGCGAGCGACCGATATGCCGGCTGGATTGGCCAGATCTATCCCGAGGAGTTCTCAGAAGAGATTTCCTCGCGCAAACGCTCGCTCGGCGGCCGGAAATTCGAGGAGCGGACGCTTCCCGTCAGATCGGTCGCGAATTATTTCAGGCATTTCAGCGTCCTCGAGATCGACTACACCTACTATCGCCCACTTCGGGATCCGGAAGGCGAACCCACGAGCAATTTCTTCGTCCTGAGTCAGTACGCCGACCACATCCCGCCAGACGGCAGGGTCTTCCTGAAGGCACCTCGAACGTATTTTTCACGCACGCTGCGACGCGGTGCCGGCAAGAATACGTCCTACGTCGAAAATCCGGAGTTTCTGGATGCAGACGCCTACATGCTCCAATTTCACGAGCCGGCGGTCGAAATATTGGGTGATCGGCTGGGGGGCATCCTCTTTGAACAGGAGTACCAGCGGAAATCCGACAGCCCTTCAACCGAGAGCAACGTCGCCGAGCTCGACGCCTTCTTCGACAGAATACCAGGCGCCGTTCAACCGCACATCGAGCTCCGATCGGAGCATCTTCTAACCCCCAATTACTTCGGATGGCTCGAAGATAGGGGCATCGGATTTATCTTCAGCCACTGGACCTGGCTGCCGCCCATTCGCAAGCAATGGCGTCTTTGCGGTGAACGTTTCACTGCGGCTGATGGAAACGTCGTCGCCCGCCTCCTGACACCCATCAACATGAAATACGCCGATGCCTATGCGCTGGCGCATCCATTCGACAGGCAGGTCGCGGAGCTGTCCGAGACAGATCAGGCTCGGAAAATGGTGCTCGACACCACTGCCCTCGTCTTTCAGGCGGAGGCCCAGGGCGCGCTCGTAAACGTGATCGCGAACAACCGGGCGTGGGGCAATGCACCCGCCCTGTCTCAGGCCATCGCGGAGCGGATTCTCCGGGAGGCCGCGGAGGATTAGTGACGTGAGAGTTCAGGCTGGATAGCTAGAGATCACGTTAACAGGTGAGATTCGCAGCTGAGGATGAAAGCTGAATATTCAAAGCTGATGGTGCGCTCGGTCAGGCTCGGCCGAAGTCGTCTTCCAGCCGGATGATGTCGTCTTCCAGACAGATGCCGAGCTGCGTTTCGATGATGACCAGGTAGTCGTCGGCATCGTTTTCCAGGCGATGGATGTCGCCGAGCGCAATCTGGAGCGCGTCACCCTTTTCGACGCGGATCGTGTCGTCGTTTCGTGTAAAGAGGCCCTCGCCCTGGACCACCACCCAGTGCTCCGCACGATGCTCGTGCTTCTGCAGGGAAAGGCGCTTTCCAGGATGAACGAGGATCCGCTTCACCCGGTATCCCGGCTCGTTGAGGTACTCCTCCCACCTTCCCCACGGCCTGTTGTCTGACTCAATCATATTTCGCATCGCTTGATCATTGTACCTGTACCACGCTTCAACCATGTCACTCTATCCACGAACGCCGAACTCCTCCTTCACCACCAGATCCTCTACGTCCTGCCCGAAAATACGCAGGCCGGCGAACAACACCGCCGCTCCCAGCATCATCGAAATCCACCAGGGAAATCCGAATCCGGTCGGCAGCGTGCCCAACAGTATGGCGACGATCCCCACGAGAAGCGCGTACGGCAGCTGCGTCCGTACGTGGTCGATATGATCGCACCCCGAGGCCATCGAGGAAAGAATCGTTGTGTCGGAAATCGGCGAGCAGTGATCGCCCCATACCGCACCCGCAAGGACACATGATACGGACGAGTATATGATGAAATAATGCTGCGGATCGGCCATTTCGTTAAGCTCGAGAACCGCCCATGCAAGCGGCACCACGAGCGGCATCAAGATTCCCATCGTCCCCCAGCTCGTCCCGGTCGCGAAGGCCGTAGCCGCCGCGATGATGAACACGAGCGCGGGAATCACGCCCGCCGGCAGAGATTCGCCGAGCACCGAAACGAGGTAGTCGGCCGTGTGGAGCACGGTGGTGATGTCCGACAGCGCCCACGCCAGTACGAGGATGATCATCGCATACAGCATCGACTTGACGCCGGCGTACCAGGCATCGATCGTCTCGTCGAGATTCAAGACTCGCCCGCCGACGGACAGTACGGCCGCCACAAGAACTCCGAGAAGGGAGCCCCACATGAGCGAGCGGTATGAGTCGGCGCTCCCGATGATGTCGCGAAGCGAGTCCCCCTCACCCGTCACGTAGAGTCCGGCGAGGACGGAGACGACCAGAACGGCGACCGGGATGACCGCATTGAAGGCGCGGTGCGGCACCCCCTTCTTGGCTGCCATCTGATCATTCTTCACCGCAGCCTCATCGACCTTCGCTCCCGGTGAGAGTACCTCGCCGGTGCGGCGGGCGCGCCGCTCCGCCTTCAGCATGGGGCCGAATTCTTTGGGAGAAGCGGCGATGTTGAATACGAAAAAAATCGCGAAAATCGGATAAAAGCTGTACAGAATGGACTGCAGGAAGATGGAGTAGGCCGATTCATCGTATCCCTCAATCCCGGCAACCGCCGTCCCGATGAGTCCCACCTCGTATCCGATCCACGTCGTGACGAACGCGAGGCAGGAAACGGGCGCCGCCGTCGAGTCGACTATGTAAGCGAGCTTTTCTCGAGAAATCCTGAGTTTGTCCGTCACAGATCTCATCGTATTCCCCACGACGAGCGTGTTCGCGTAGTCATCGAAAAAAATGACGAGCCCCATCAGTCCGGTCGCGATCTGACCGTCGCGCGCCGAGTCGGCCCACCGAACGATATGGTTCACGATCCCACGCATCCCTCCGTTGCGAGAGATGATGCCCACCATCCCACCGATCATCAGCGAAAACAGGATGATGGCAGCGTGATCGGCGTTGGCGAGCGCTCCAAGCACGTAGACCTGGAAGGTTTCGAGAAGACCGAGCCAGAGCCCGCTCAGATCGATACCGCGGGCTGCCCAGGCACCAATCCAGACGCCGAGAAAAAGCGCCGGAATGACCTGTTTGAACAGAAGGGCCATCGCAATAGCGATGAGGGGGGGCAGTATGGAGATCCACCCGGGCAGCACGTTCACCGTTCGGGAGGCCACCACTGCGCCATCTCGGACGAGCTCCAAACTAATTTGTCCGAACCCCTCGAGCCTGAGATCTTCCGCAACCAGTCGCCCTTCGGCCGTCTGCAGCGCGGCCGCACCGCCGCCGTCGTCGAGGCGGAGTTGATAGGAAGCAGCCGTCTCCGCCGGCACTCCGGTGACCTCTACGCTGAACGGACGCCCGTCTAGCGCGACCCTCGGTGCATCGATCTGAACGTCCTGCCCGTTCTGCGCGATTTGCCCACTGGCCGGATGCGCGCCGGCACAAACCAGCAGAACTAGAGCAGCTGCCGCGGACCAACGTCTGAATGCCGAGATGGACGAGGCCATGTTCACTCCGACGTGCCGAAGATGCGATCGCCGGCGTCTCCCAGTCCCGGACGAATGAACGCATTATCATCGAGCTCTCGATCGAGTGTAGCTGTAATAATCGGGACGTCGGGATGATGTCGGGTAAGGGCCCGCACGCCTTCGGGCGCCGCTACGAGACACACGAACTTGAACAGCCGTGCTCCCTCCTCTTTGAGGTCAGAGATCGCGCGATTCGCGCTGCCTCCGGTGGCGAGCATCGGGTCGACGACGAAAACGATTGCGTTCTCGATGCCGGCCGGAATGCTGCGGTAGTAGTCGATGGGCAACAGCGTCTCTTCATCGCGCTTCATTCCTAGGTGGCCGATCCGCGCCTCGGGTACGAATCGCACGAAACCATCGACCAGTCCCAGTCCTGCACGCAAGATCGGCACGACACATACCTCCAGCGCCAGCTCGAAGCCTCGTGCAGCCTCCAGGGGCGTATCGACGTCGACCTCCCTCATCTCGAGATCACGCATCGCCTCATAGGCGAGAATGGCGGCTGCATTGGAAATCGTCTTCCGGAAGACGCCGTGAGGCGTATGCCTATTCCGCAGGATCGTCACATCCCGTTTCAAGAGCGGATGGTCGACGATCGTCAGATTCTTCATTGTCCGCCGTTTCGGGGCCTATTCTTCTCCTGCCGCCTCCGTCTTTTCTCTTCGGTCAGGCGTGTATGCACCTCGAAATTTTCCTTCCAGGGCTCCCGCTCGAAGTAGCTCACAGCCTCCTTTCGCACCTTGCCGGCCAGAAGCACGAGCGCCAGCAGGTTCGGCAGAATGACGATGCCGAGGAATACGTCTCCGATCGTCCACACCGTCGTAAGAGCCAGCGTCGCACCCACGAAATGCATGAGAACGAAGACCATCTTGTAGGGCAAAACCGCCTTCTCCCCGAAAAGATAGTAGGCACACCGGTCGCCGTAATAGCTCCATGCTATAGCGGTCGAAATTGCAAACAGAAGAACGCTCACGATCACGATGTATCCGCCCCAATCCCCGAGCGGAGCGAGGCCCCTCTGAAATCCGAGCTGAGTCAGCGGGGCTCCGTTCTCGACCGCCACTCCATAAAGTGTCGCATACTCGTTCCCCTCCTCATCCCGAGCAAGACTCTGACCCGGAATGATCTCTCCGGTGAACGGCTGGGTTCGCTCGGGGTCTGTGTATAGATTCTCGATTGCCACATCGTGCCATGCAAACTGCGGGGCGCCCGGCCCGACCTGAGGGAGACCGATCTCTACCGGCACGCGCTCCGGAGGCGCTACCTGTGAGATGACTCCATCTTCATCGGCGGCCACGTACGTTGCATCCCCGGAGCTCAACTCGAACGCGGTGGGTACGCGTTCCGTCGAGGCACCCGTCATTAGGATGACGAGTGCCGTCATCGTACAGATTATGATCGTGTCTATGAACGGCTCTAGCAGCGCGACGACGCCTTCGGAGACCGGCTCGTCCGTTTTTGCCGCGGAGTGCGCGATCGGGGCGGATCCCTGGCCCGCTTCATTCGAAAACAGTCCGCGGCGCACGCCCCACATCAGGGTCATCAGAAAGGCCCCGGCGCCCGTACCCGCCACGCCCGCACTCGGATTGAACGCCTCCGTCACAATCGTCGCTAGCGTACCGGGAAGAGCTTCGATGTTGAGGATTATGATGACGGCGGCACCGAGGACGTACACGGCGGCCATGACCGGCGCGAGGATGCCCGTCACTTTTCCTATGCGTCCGATCCCTCCGATAATTACGAGCCCGACGATGGTCGCCGTGACCAGGCCCGTGATCCAGACGGCAACACCGAACTCGGAGGACATCACATCGGCCACCGTATTTGCCTGAACGCCATTGCCCGTCAGGAATGCGGTGATCATGAGGATGAAGGCGAAAAACACCGCCAGCGGCTTCCACTTTTTTCCGAGCCCCCGCTCGATGTAGTACATAGGCCCGCCCGATACGGTGCCTTTCCAGCTTGGCGCATCCTCGTCGACGATAACGTCTCGATACCTCTGCGCAAGGGTCACTTCCGTAAACTTCGTCGCCATTCCAAGAAAGGCCGTGACCCACATCCAGAAAAGCGCGCCAGGCCCGCCCCAATGAATCGCGATGGCGACACCGGCGATGTTTCCGATCCCTACCGTAGCCGAAAGGGCCGTCGTCAGCGCCTGGAAGTGCGAAACGTCGCCCGGTTCGTCCGGATCGTCATATTTACCCGACGTGACGGCGAATCCGTGGCCGAGACGCCGGATCTGGATAAAATGGAGGCGAAACGTCAGATAGACGCCGGCACCCAGCAGGAGAATGACCACCAGCGGGATAGTCTCGCCTCCCACCGTCGGCCCGAGGTTCCATACGACGTGCTCCAGCCACGCGACGACTCTGTCAAGCCAACTCATGTGAGGGATGCGGCTACGTGATGAATGACCATTGGCACTCGGCGCGGCCGCTTCTTCCGAGAAAACGTTGCGGTGGCTTCGCGAGCGGCCGTCTTTTTAGATCGGGAGCCAATATAGTCGCCACCTCGTAGCGTCGCAAACCACCCACGCCCGAACGATTCGGCTGGAATAGGCGGCGCCAACGGTTCAGGTGCTAGAGCGTCTGCGGATCGATCTCTACCAGCGTGCCGTTTAGAAAGGCCAGCGTTCGCGCGGGGAATTTCTTGACGAGGCGGTAGTCATGCGTTGCCATCATCACCGTCATCCCCTGCCGGTGAAGGCTTAAGATGAGGTTTAGTATCTCGTCTGCTACGCCCGGATCGAGATTTCCCGTCGGCTCATCCGCCAGCAGTATCCAGGGCTCGTTTGCGATCGCGCGGGCGATGGCTACCCGCTGCTGCTCACCGCCGGAGAGCTCGTGCGGATACCTCTTCCGCTTGTGGCTCAAACCCACGCGTGAGAGGACCTGAAGCACCCGATTCTTTACGGCCGCACCCGATTTGCCCGTCACGTACAGCGCAAATGCCACGTTCTCGTACACGTCGCGGTCGGGGAGCAGCTGGTAATCCTGGAAGATCACTCCGACCGATCGGCGCAGATACGGAATGTCGTTCTCCGTCAAACGGTCCGTCTTGTAGTCACCGATTCGTGCAAATCCCTTTTCGGGAGGAACGTCCATGTAGAGCATCCGAAGTAGGGTAGTCTTGCCGCTGCCGGTTGGGCCGACGAGGTAGACCATGTCTCCTTGTCTGATTTTCAGATGCAAGCTCTCCAGAACGGTGCGCCTGCGTCCGCCGGGCATCTCGTACGAGAGTGATATGTCTGAAAGTTCAATCAACGTAGCCTAAACCCCATTCTGTGACGGTCGGCGAAGGACCCAGTGCACTCTTTCCGACTCCTCGGAAGCAAGATCCGTGGAGAAGCTGTCGTATGCGGCATCGACGACGAATCCGGCTTCCGAAGCAATCGCCTCGACTTCTGCGAGCTCATATGCACGCTGTACGTGCTCTTCACGAAAGTCCTTGCCGTCGACATTGATGTCGAGCGTCGTCCGATGCAAACGCGATGCCGAGTCGTACACGCTGCGGCGAACGTACGAAAAAATACCGAGGCTGTCGCTGTGCTCGAAGTAGGGCTCGTTGTTGATCGAGTTGGACGGAGTGCTCTGATCGATGATCAATACGCCGCCGTCCGCCAGCGCCGCGAAGGCGCTCCTCATCAATGATCGGACCGACTGCAAATCGAGGAGATAATTCAAGCCGTCGTAGAGCAGGAGGATGGCATCTACGGGCCGGTCTACGTTAAAATCCGTGAAGTCGGCGAGCTCGAACCGCACGTTTGCATTGCGCTCGTCGGTCTTAACGCGCGCGACCTCGATCATCGCAGCTGACTTGTCGGTCGCGAGATATCGGTAATTGCCGAGCGGCTGCAGAGCGATCGCGAGCGATCCGGTGCCGCACCCCAGCTCGAGAATGGTATGCGCGTCGGGGAGATGTCGCTGAAGAAGGCCGAAGATGTACTCCGCCCAGAAATCGTAGTCGACATGCGACATCACGAAATCATATCCAGCCGCGAGAATGGTGTACGGCGGCGAAGATGTTGGATTGGACATACCGGATAGCGAAGCCATTGGCGAGGGCATGTGCGCTGGTCGAAGGATGCTGTCAGCCGGCCTTTCTCTTCGACACCTGGACCGCGCGGCGCCGTGCCACGTCCAGCGCAAGATAGATCGCGCTTCGCATGCTTCCGGGCGACGCCTTCCCCTCTCCGGCTATGTTGAATGCCGTCCCGTGGTCGGGGGACGTACGAACGATTGTAAGCCCGGCAGTATAGTTGACGCCGCTCTCGAATGTTAACGTCTTGAACGGAATCAATCCCTGATCGTGATACATCGCTACCACAGCATCGTAGAGCCGGTATCCTCCGATCGCAAAAAATCCGTCGGCCGGAAACGGTCCGAATACGAGATGGCCCTCGTCACATGCGGCGCGAATCGCAGGGATGATGGACTCGGATTCCTCGCGGCCGAGAACGCCGCCGTCGCCGGCATGCGGATTAAGCCCCAGCACGGCAATCTTCGGCCGCTGGATCCCGAAGTCCTGGACGAGACTGGCGCTTATTACTCGAATTTTATCGAGAATCGCGTCCCGCGTGACGCCTTTTGGTACATCCCAGATCGGAATATGCCCGGTGACCAGCCCCACTCGGAGCTCTTCCGAGATCATCATCATCGTGTATTCATCACGGCCGATTCGCTTGGCGATGAATTCCGTGTGGCCCGGATCCTTATATCCCGCAAGTGATATGGCCTCTTTCGAAATCGGCGCGGTAACCATCCCATCGACTTCTCCCTGCAGGCAGAGATCGACGGCATGCTCTACGGACTTCATCGCGAGCTTGCCGGCCTCGGCCGAAATCTCACCGAATACCACGTTCGGCCTTTCACGGTTGCCGACATCCAGCACGACGATGTCACCTGGTTGGATGACCTCCGGCACTTTGTGGACGACCTGAATCCGAAGATCACTGTATCCGAGCTTCGAAGCGTGGACGTTCAGAACGTGTGCGGATCCGATTACTACCGGCTGAACATATCGAGCCAGCCGTGAATCCAGAAGACTTTTTAGGACAACTTCCGGACCGACACCGTTGGAATCGCCGAGCGTGATCGCAATTCGCGGCCGCTTCGATCGATCCGAACCGATATCAGCCCTGTAGGGCGACAACCGTTCGTGAGACATACCTGTATCGAAAATATCATCTGCAAATATCGGATTGAATCATGTGGTACGAACCCGCTGCACGCCTTCTGTCGCCGGCGCGCGTTCGTACACGACAGAAAGATGAAACGTGAAGATTTCGTGTACGTTTCCAACGCTCGATTTTGGAGTGC
>CAZKNF010000079.1:0-5286 GCA_964554105.1 uncultured Rhodothermales bacterium
GACGTACCGCAGCTATACGGATTACGATCAGGCAGCGCTGGGGCTGATCTTTCAGGGCTTCGACCCCGAGCACCTGAACGGCTATAATTGACGCGAACGCGTGAAATATGGTTGGGGAACCACCTGGGCATATCATCATGCCGTTTGTACGGCGGATATAAACGGGAACGCGATAATATTCATTGTCGTTTCCAATACATCCGTGATCAAGACATGTAAATTAGCAGTTTTTATCGCGATCGCGACAAGAAAGAGATCTCGATGGCGAAGGAGATAACAGACATGGTGGAGCTAGGGCGGATCGTGCGCTATCACCGCAGGCGCGCCGGTCTGAGCCGCGCCGCGCTGTCGGACCTTGCTGGGACGGGCACGACCGTCATATACGAGCTCGAACACGGCAAATCGACCATTCGATATGATGTGTTGCAGCGCATCCTCACAACGCTCAATCTGCAGCTTCTTGTCGACGGACCGCTTCTCGACGAATATACGAGCAAGACCGATGAGACGATCTGAGGTCCGCGTAGACGGCAGACGGGCGGGCGTGCTGGAAGAGCACAAGGTCGGGTTCACGTTTACGTACGATGATTCGTATGACGGCGCACCGGTCTCCCTGACAATGCCGTTTCGGGGCGACCCATACACATTTGATCGTTTTCCCTCGTTTTTCGACGGTGTCCTTCCAGAGGGGGCGCAGCTCGAAGCCCTGCTCAGGCAGGCGAAGCTGGATCGCAGCGACCTATTTGGTCAGCTGGTAACCGTCGGGCAGGACCTTGTCGGAAACGTCACGGTGCATTCGCTGGAGGTCGCGGGTGAGTCCACCGAACTGGGCGAGCAAGCTTGACATGCCTCGTTGCCCAATTTCATACGAAGACGTTTCGGATCGTAGGTATTCGCCGAATGGGCTGAGGCGCTTATCGCGTCGCCTCACCGAATTGAAGGATCTGCCTTTCACTCCTGGCGAGCTTCGGCGCGAGGCGCTTGCTCGCGCCTCCAAGATGTCGATCCAGGGTCTTCAGCCCAAGCTCAGCGCGATGCTGAACGTGCCGGAACAGCGCTTCGACATCGTCGATCGCGGCGGTCACTATATCCTGAAGCCACCGATAGTTGACTATCCGCAGGTACCTGAGAACGAGGATGTAACCATGCGCATGGCCGAGTCGGCGGGAATCGAGGTCCCCATGCACGGCATGATCTACACGGCCGACAGCGCACTCTGCTACTTCATACGACGATTCGATCGTGTGGGGCGAGCCGGAAAGCGAGCAGTTGAGGATTTCGCCCAGCTGCTGGGGTACACACGCGACACGAAGTACGATGCGACGCTGGAGCAGGTGGCTATGGTGATCGAGCGATACTGTACTTTTCCAGCTGTCGAGCGGCTGAAGCTCTTTCGACGTATCCTCTTCGGATTCCTCTGCGGAAATGAGGATATGCACCTGAAGAATTTCTCCGTGATCACGCGCGACAACAAGGTCGAGCTGTCGCCGGCGTACGATCTCGTGAACACGACCATCGTGCTGGCGAACCCGCAAGAAGAGACGGCGCTGCCTGTCGCGGGCAAGAAGTCGAACATCAAGCGTGCGACGCTGCTCGACTACTTTGCGCGCGAGCGGCTCGAGCTGACGCCGCGCGCCATCGACCGCGTGCTCGACGATCTGGCGGCCGCGCGGTCGACGTGGTGTGACCTCATCAATCGATCATTTCTCAGCGAGGATCTCCGGACGGCCTACGAAGAGATCCTCGATGAGAGATGGGCGAGATTGGGGCTCTGAAATTCAAATCCATACCTTCCACCAGTTCCAACCCACATCAACGCTTAGTCATTATGTTGAATTCCATCCGCGCGTGCGTACTCTGGCTCAGCTTCTCTATTGCGCTCGCGGCCTGCGGGACCGTCGAGCCCATCACACAGCCGGAGGCGTGGTCCGGCTCGCTCTCTCCGGCTTCACCGACAGACGTCGGCATGCGTGCATCGTTGTCGGATTCGCTGGACGCTGTGATTCGTGCCGCACTGGCGGACAGCGCCTCTCCAGGCGCCTCGCTGGTAGTCGGGCGCTACGGCCGGCTCCTCCACATGAAAGGATACGGCCGGACTGACTGGTCCGTTCGTGCGCCGCGCGTCACATCGCGAACGATGTACGACCTGGCGAGCCTCACTAAAGTCGTGGCGACGACGACGGCCGCAATGATTCTTGAAGAGGAGGGACGGCTCGATCTCGACCGGCCGGTGCACGCGTACCTGCCGGACTTCGATGATCCTGCCAAAGGCGCCATCACCCCGCGCATGCTCCTCGCTCACCGGAGCGGCATGACGTCGCGAATGCTGTATCGGGAGGCCAAAGGACGCGAGCAGTATCTGGAAAAAATCGACGCCGAACCCCTGAACTCGGAGCCGGCATCGGAGACACGATACGGAGACTGGAATATGATCGTGATGCAGCTCGTCGTCGAGGAGATCACCGGGACGACGCTGGATGTTTTCCTGGAGCAGCGGGTCTTCGGACCTCTGGGCATGACAGACACCGGATTTCGGCCGCATTCATCGCTGAAGGAACGCATCGCGCCGACGGAGATCCAGGAATGGCGAGGGGGAAAGGTACATGGCGTCGTACACGACGAGAACGCGTGGGCGCTCGGAGGTGTGGCCGGACATGCCGGGCTCTTCTCATCCGCCCGAGATCTTGCCGTTTTCGCTCAAATGCTGCTCAACGGCGGAAGCTACAATGGCGTCCGGATTTTGAAACCCGAAACGGTCGCACGGTGGACTGCGAGGCAGAGCTCGACGTCCAGCCGTGCGCTGGGGTGGGACACGCCGTCGAGCCGTTCCAGCTCCGGCAATTATTTTTCCAGCTGGAGCTTCGGGCACACCGGCTTCACGGGAACATCCATGTGGATGGACCCGCGTACCAACATGTTCGTCGTCCTGCTCACGAATCGCGTCAATCCGACCCGTGAGAACTTCAAGGTCGGTTCGGTCCGCCGTGCCGTGGGCGACGCAGTGCAGAGGGCCGTCATGATGGGTGCAAGTCCGCGAATCACGGACGTGCACTGATCAGGACAGATGCATCGGCGCGCGGGGCGGAAGACACGAATATTCCACCTTGCGCATGGAGATTTCACATTAGTGTGAGAACAAATGGTGTTATGACACCTATAATCTGCCATGACCGACGAAATCTACACGGAGCTCAAGCAAACAAAACCGTTCGCGAGCCTGGAGCATGCAGCGCAGCTCAGCATCATTCGCACGAGCTCGATGCTGATGGATGCGTTCGAACGCGTGCTGAAGCCGCACGGCATCACCGTGACGCAGTTCAACGTGCTGCGCATCCTCCGCGGTGCGGGTTCCGAGGGACTGTGCCGAAATGAGATCAGGGACCGGATGGTCAACAGGATGCCGGACGTAACGCGGCTGCTCGACCGGATGGAAGAAGCCGGCTTCATCGCTCGGGAACGCTCGAGCGAGGATCGGCGGATGGTCCGCACGCGGATTACCCGCAAAGGAGACCGGCTGCTCGATGCGATCGATGATGACGTTGTCGCCGCGCAAAAGCGGCCCTTCGATGGGCTAGAAGAAACGCAAATGCAGACGCTCGTGGATCTCCTCGCAGAGGTTCGTAGGAATGTATAAGCAACCGGCAAAAGAGTTTTGCCTATTTAGGTGTGATCACACTTGGTGGTCGCACACTCACCATCAACAAACAAGAAGGCTATCATGAATATTACTCAGGACGTCACCCTGCATACCTATGCCATAGATCCGTCGCACTCGCGGCTCGGATTCGTGGTGCGCCATCTCGGATTCAGCAAAGTGCGAGGTGCATTCGAGCAATTCGAGGGAACCCTCAACATGGATCCGGAAGATCTGTCGACGCTCGAAGCGGAAGCGATCGTCCAATCCGCATCCGTAACCACAAACGATGAGAATCGGGACGCGCACCTGCGCTCGGAGGACTTCTTCGATGTGGAGAACTATCCGACCATCACGTTCAAGAGCACGGACGTTAAGGATGTCTCGGACTCCAGTTTCACCCTCGTCGGGGACTTTACGCTCCACGGGGAGACGGAGTCGATCGAGCTCGAAGGCGAGTTCCTGGGATCAGGACGCGATCCTTTCGGGAACGACAAGATCGCGTTGGAGGCCCGCACGACGATCAATCGCAAAGACTACGGCCTCAACTGGAATGCCGCGCTCGAAAGCGGCGGCGTCCTCGTGAGCGACAAGGTCGAGATCGTTCTCGAGATCCAGGGCATACTGCAGCAGGACGAAGATTAATCGCGCGTTTGTCCGTCGATCGATTCACGGCCGGAAAGGTCGGAATCTCGTCCGCCTTCCGGCCAGGATCGATCAACATCCGAACCATAATGGAGAGTTGAAATGATAGCTGTAACAGGAGCGACCGGTCAGTTGGGTCGGCTTGTAATCGGAAGCCTGCTGAAGCGTGGCGTCGAGTCCGGCGAAATCGTTGCGGCAGTGCGCAGTCCTGAAAAGGCGTCGGACATGGCGGAAAGGGGCGTGGAGATCCGCGAGGCCGACTACACCAAACCTGACACTCTCGTGAAAGCCCTCCAGGGCATCGATCGCCTTCTGCTCATCTCGTCGAACGAAGTGGGCAGCCGACTCGATCATCATCGCAATGTAATCAATGCGGCGAAGAAGGCAGGCGTCCGCTTTATCGCATACACGAGCGCGCCATACGCCGACCGGAGCCCGATGCAGCTCGCCTCTGAGCACAAGGCCACAGAGGAGATGATCCGCACGTCCGGCATCCCGTTCGCCATTCTGCGCAACGGATGGTATATGGCGAACTACACGGACAACATCCCGCAGGCTCTCGAGCACAGTGTAGTGATGGGAAGCGCGGGCGACGGTAAGATCAGCGCCGCGACGCGCGCGGACCTCGCAGACGCCGCCGCGGTGGTCGTTAGCGGGCCCGGACACGAAGGCGCCGTCTACGAGCTCGGCGGTGACGATGCGTTCACCATGAGCGAGTTCGCGGCCGAAATCACGAAGCAAAGCGGCGAGGACGTCGTCTACCGCGATCTTCCGGTCGACGAATACGCGAAAGCTCTTGCCGGCTTCGGGATTCCGGAAGGGTATGCGAAGGTCCTCGCCGATTCCGATGCGGCCGCTTCAGACGGCTACCTGTACATCGAGACGGGCGACCTGAGCCGGCTTATCGGACGTCCGACCACTCGACTCGAGGATGCCGTCGCTGCGGCTCTGCCGCAAGAGCAGCAGGCCGGTACACCATCCCACTAACGGGCACACCATCCCACTAA
>CAZKNF010000079.1:5386-13257 GCA_964554105.1 uncultured Rhodothermales bacterium
ACACCATCCCACTAACGGGCACACCATCCCACTAAGACGTAAGGGACTGGCGAATGCCAATTTGGGGTGCGCGTTTCTTAGTTTTGGTGGAAACCTGAATCCACGCAGCACCAGTTTCGTGAGGCCTACGGCTTGATCATGGATGAATCCGTTTCAATGCGCCGATTCGGCCGGACAGACCTGCAAATCAGTGAAGTTGGATTCGGCGCGTGGGGGATCGGCGGTCCCTCTATGGCGGGCGAGACGGCTATCGGGTGGGGCGACGTGGACGACGGCGAATCGGTCCGCGCCCTCGAGACGGCCGTCGATCGGGGCGTCAATTTCTTCGACACGGCGGACATATACGGGCTCGGGCATTCCGAGGAACTGATCGGCAAGACCTTCGGCAGCCGCGACGACATCCTTATCGCGACGAAGGTGGGGCATCGGGTGGATGACGACGGGACGTTCGTTCGGGACTACGACGGAAGTTATATCCGCCAGGCCTGCGAGCGCAGTCTGCGGCGACTCCGGCGAGAGACGATCGACTATTATCAGCTGCATTCCGCAAGCGTGGCCGAGCTACAGGCTGGAGAATGCGTGGAGGCCATGGAATCGCTCCGCCGCAACGGGAAAATTCGCTACTGGGGCGTCTCACTGAACACCTTTGATCCGGATCCTGAAGCCGATTATTTGATCGAGCATCAGCTAGGCGACGGATTTCAGGTGGTTCTGAACATCATCAATCAGCGCTCGCGCAGTTTGATATCGCGCGCGGCGGCCGCCGGCTATGGCATCATCGCGAGGATGCCCCTGCAGTTCGGTCTCTTGACGGGAAAGTTCGATCGCGAAGCGCGCTTTGACGAGCGCGATCATCGGCGGCATCGTCTCACGCCTGAAGTGCTGGCGCGGGCACTCGACGTCCTCGAGGCCGTGTGGCCTCTGGCGGAGAAGTACGGTGTCGGCAAAGCGGCATTCAGCCTCAGCTTCATTCTGAATGTCGAGGGCGTTTCGACCGTCATACCAGGCATCAAGACACCGCAGCAGGCCGTTCAGAATACCACCGGGCTCGTGAAGATAGACGAGACCGACATGCAGCGCCTGCGCGACCTATTTGATTCGGATCTCGATGCGCTCGTCGACTTTATGCACGAGGTGGAGACGGCCTAGCACCTATCGTCTCGAGTATCAACTGCGTGATCTCTTCTGCCGCGCCCACGCCCGCACCCACCCCAACCCGCGCCCACCACATAGTGTGCGAATGTCTTTCATGGCCGACAATAAACTCCGCCTTGCCTATCTTGCGGTGATTCACCTGACGTCTGATCCACCGAGCACTGGCTGATTGCCATCGTCATGGCGCCGACATGACCGATCCACCTGATAGACGCTACCTCCTGGGCATCGTGCTCGTCGCCTCGCTCGGGGGGTTTCTGTTCGGATACGACACCGCCGTGATCTCGGGGACGATCGGGTTCGTCAAGAATAAGTTTGGCCTCGACAGTGTAATGGAGGGGTGGTACGTCAGCTCGGCGCTGGTAGGCTGTCTGGCCGGCGTGTCGGTCGCCGGCGTACTCAGCGACCGATTCGGCCGGAGGCGCGTGCTGCTGATGGCCGGTGCCCTTTTCACGGCGTCGGCCATTGGATGTGCACTGTCCGGCAGTCACGCATCGCTCATCGCGTATCGCCTGGTCGGCGGCGTCGGCGTCGGCGTAGCGTCGATGCTTTCGCCGCTGTACATCTCGGAAATCTCACCGCCGCGGGTGCGCGGGCGAATGGTGGCCCTCTACCAGCTCGCCATCACGGTAGGCATCCTGTGCTCGTACTTCGTCAACGCCGGATTGCTGCACATCGCGCAGTCTGCGGCTGCCTCGGCGGATGCGGACGGCGGCGGACTCATCCAGCTCGTGTTCGTGGATGAGGTGTGGCGCGGGATGCTCGGGACCGAGGCCCTTCCTGCGCTGCTGTTTCTCGCCCTCCTCCTCGTCGTTCCCGAAAGTCCACGCTGGCTGGTCACACGCGGCGATGAGTCGGAGGCGCGGCGGATTCTGACGCGCGTCGGCGAGGCGTCCGTCGCGGATCGCCAGATCGAGGAGATCCAGGCGACCCTCGCCCACGAACCGGAGTCGTGGCGGCGGCTGCTCGGCCAGCCCGGCATCCGATTCGCCCTTCTGCTCGGCGCGACGCTGGCGATTCTGACGCAGCTCTGCGGGATCAACGCCATCATCTACTACGGACCGAGAATTCTCGAGGAGGCGGGGTTTGCGTTGAGCGACGCCCTCGGCGGGCAGGTCGTGATCGGCATCGTCAATGTCGTGTTCACGTTTCTCGCCATCTGGAAAATCGACTCGCTGGGCCGGCGTCCGCTCCTCATCGTCGGGGTGTCGGGCATCCTGGTCTCGCTCATCGTCATCGGCTTCCTGTTCTACTTCGACGTGACCGAAGGATTCTGGCTCCTGGCGTTCATTCTCATCTTCATCGCGTGCTTTGCATTCTCCTTCGGACCGGTCATCTGGGTGCTGCTTTCCGAGATGTATCCGACCCGCGTGCGCGGCCGGGCCATGTCCGTGGCCACGCTCACGCTCTGGATGGGCACGGCGATCGTCGGTCAGATGGTGCCGTGGCTGCTGGAAACGCTGCAGCCGAGCGGCACGTTCTGGCTGTTCGCCCTCTTCAGTGCTCCGGCGATCTATCTCGCCTGGAGGGTGCTTCCGGAGACGAAGGGGAAGAGCCTCGAAGAGATCGAAGCCTACTGGCTTTCATGGTCGCGGAAAACCGCCTGACCGTTTCGCATCCACACAAAACAATACCATCTTTCGCCCTCTATGGGAGCTGCACAGGAGTATTACGACCGGACGATTTCACTGCTGGAGAACCTGCGGAAAACACAGATTCCACACGTCGAGGCCGCCGCCGAAATCTGCGCCGAGCGGATCGCGAAGGGTGGGCTCGTCTTTCTGTTTGGCGCCGGGCATTCGCGGATGATGTGTGAGGAGATGACGCCGCGGCAGGGTGGATTTGTCGGCTTTTATGCGCTGGTGGAGGATGCTGTCTCGAGCCATGCATCCATCGTCGGTACGAACGGGCTGCGCGGGCCGCTGTACCTCGAGAAATACGAGGGTTACGCGGAAGAGATCTTGAAGAGCTTCAAGTTCGGTCCCGATGACGCCTTCATCCTGATCTCCACGAGCGGCATCAGGCCGCTAATCGTCGAGATGGCGATGGGCGCGAAGGAGCGCGGAATGCCCGTGATCGCGATGGTGTCTCGCGAACATGGCGAACAGTCGCCGGCTGCGCATTCCTCGGGCAAGAAGCTCATGGATGTGGCCGACGTCGTGCTCGACAATCACTGTCCGCCGGGCGACTGCGTGCTCGAGCTCGAGGGGATGGAATGGCGCACCGGTCCGACGTCGACCGTGACCGGCGGGATGCTCATGAACATGCTCCGAGTCGAGGTCGCCGAACGGCTGCTCGCTCGGGGGATCAAGCCGGAGGTGCTGCCCAGCCATCAGTTTGTCGGCAACACGAGCGCCGACGAGCAGCTCGACCGCTTTTACGAGGCGTACCGAAAGAGCCTCGCTCATCTGTACGAGTAGATTTTTGCCGCCTCGAGCCATGCCCGAACAGGTTTTCAATCACGCGCCTGACCAGGACGCTGCGTCCATGCCTGACGACGACGTCGAGTCGACGTCTGCGCACTACGTCATTGGCTTCGACGTCGGCGGATCGCGGATCAAGAGCGGTGCCGTGACGCTCGACGGCGAGCCGTCGGAGCTGGGCACGCGGCCGTCCGGCTACGCACTCGCGCCAGAGGAACTACTGCGGGCGCTGCAGGATGAGGTGGATCGAATTGCCCGCAAGCGTGGATGCCGGCCCAGGGCGATCGGCCTCGGGTTTGCCGGGGCCGTCGACCCGGATCTCGGCTGCGTGCTGCTCCCAGGCAAGCTCCAGATCGAAGGATTCCCGATCGTCCCGCGGTTGCGCGAGGCTACCGGCGTGCCGGTCGTCGCCGACAACGACGGGCGCCTCTCGATCATGGCCGAATCCCGATACGGCCTGGCGAAGGATCAGGCGTGGGCCGTCGCGATCACGCTCGGTACCGGCGTCGGCTCGGGTGTGATGCTCGACGGCCGGATCCTCCGCGATCCGCATCTGATGTTTGGAACGCAGGCGAGCCACATCGTGCAGGAGGCCGCGAGCGGCCGACTCGACATTACCCGGGCGCGCGGCACGGCGAACCTCCTCTGCTCCGCCACGACGCTGGCGATGATGGTGCGCGACGGGCTGCAACGCGGGCTACCGTCCGTCCTCAATGACGCCTACTTCCGCGATCCGCACAGCATCGACTTCAAAGCCGTGATCCGCGCCGTAGAGGAGGGGGACGCTCTCTGCCGCGACGCGCTCGACCGGTGGACCGTGAATCTGGCATGGTTTCTCGTGAGCGTCGTCCACATGTACGCGCCCGAGATCATCATTCTCGGAGGCGGCGCGGCGGGAGCAGCCGGGCACTTTCTGGATGCCGTGCAGGCCCACGTCGATACGCATACGTTCCGGTATCCGCGCGGCAGCTCCGTGCCGATTGTGTGCTCGGAGCTGGGGGCGCATGCCGGCGTGCTGGGTGCGGCAGCGCTGGCGTGGGACCCCGCCGAGGGGCGTCGCACAAGTTCTGATTGACACGATACACGCGACTTTGCGGCCCTTCCGTGCTATAAAGCCCGGAACGACACTGTGGCCGGTAACCGATAAAGGTAAATCCTTCAGTAGGTATCGCAGGTTATGCCGTTACCTAAGAAAATGCATCGTCTGTGGAAGCACCTATTCTGGGCTGATCGAAAACTCCTGGAGGCGGTCGCGTCGAACGAAGGACCCCCGCCGAAAGCTGCGGTTCGAGAGTTCGCGCACGTCGTCGGAACGGAAGAGGTGTGGCTGGCTCGCCTCCAGAGGCGTTCGCCCCTTTTGGCGGTATGGCCGTCCGTTCCTCCCTCCGATCTCGACGAGCTCGTTCGACAGACTCATCTCCGCTGGCGTTCGTACATGTCGGACCTCCAGGAAGCGGACCTCCAAGAGCCGGTCAAGTACACGAACAGCGCCGGTAGGGAATTCGAGAACGCCGTCGAAGATATTCTTCTGCACGTCGCCCTGCACGGCCAGTATCACCGAGGGAAGGTGAACCTCCTGCTTCGGGATGCCGGTTTTGCGCCGTCGCCCGTCGACTATATTGCTTTTGTTCGAGGAGCGCCCGCCGCGACCGAGACGGGCGCGCGTCAATCGGATCGACATACGTAGAATTACCCATTCGACGGTCACGCGGCAATATGGATACTTTGCCGGATGATGTGGCGATTCTAATGTCTTACCATGTGGATAGCAGCATGACAAGTACGGCGCGAAGCGGCGCTCGAAGGCCGAACACGTCGTACCGGATCCAGCATCAGAAATTCACGAGGTGAGAGGACATACCAATGAGCACCCAGATCGGCGTCCGGACACGCGAACAAAAGGCAGTCCATGGTACCAATCGACAGTTCAAATCCGAGCGCATCGAAACGTTGATCATCGGTGCCGCGCAGTCCGGCCTCTCAGTCGGATACCAGCTCTCCAAGCGCGGCCTCCCGTTCGTCATCGTCGACGCGAACGAACGCATCGGCGATTCCTGGCGGAATCGATGGGATTCGCTTCGCCTGTTCACACCCGCCAAGTTCAACGGCCTCGCGGGCATGCCCTTTCCGGCACACAAGGACGTTTTCCCAACGAAAGATGAGATGGGAGATTACCTCGAGGCGTATGCGGAACGCTTCGAGATTCCCGTTCGAACCGGCGTCAGGGTCGATCGACTTTGCAGGGAAGGAGATCGCTTCATCGCGGAAGCGGGCGACATTCGATTCGAGGCCGACAATGTCGTGGTCGCAATGTCGAATTACCAGAAGCCGCGCGTGCCCGAGTTCGCCGAGGAGTTGGACGAGTCGCTCGTCCAGCTGCATTCCATCGATTATCGAAATCCCGCTCAGGTGAACGATGGCGGAGTGCTCATCGTCGGAGCGGGCAATTCAGGTTCGGAAATCGCCAAAGAGCTTTCGCAGCACGGACACGCCGTGTGGATGTCCGGACGCGACACCGGCGCCATCCCGTTCCGCATAGAGGGGTTTGCCGGCCGGAACCTGCTCGTCCGGCTCGTACTCCGGTTCCTGTTCCACAGGGTGATGACGGTCGATACGCCGATCGGCCGGAAGGCCCGACCGAAGATGCTCTCGCAAGGTGGTCCGCTCGTTCGCGTGAAGCCGAAGGATCTGACGCGAATGGGGGTTCAGCGCGTGCCGCGGACCGTCGCGACGCGAGACGGCCTTCCGCTCCTGGCGGACGACCGCGTTCTCGACGTCGCCAACGTCATCTGGTGCACGGGCTTCCATCCGGGATTCTCGTGGATCGACATTCCGGGCCTGCAAGACGCCCACGGGCAGCCCGCGCACGAATGCGGGATCGTACCCGACGTACCCGGACTCTACTTCGTCGGCTTGCATTTCCTCTATGCCCTCACCTCATCCATGATACACGGAGTAGAGCGAGACGCCGATCGCATTGCCGCGTCGATGGCCTCCAGAGTTCGAGTGGGTGAAGCCGCCTAGCACCACGTGACGCAAGTCTGCAAGCAAGCAATCGTCCGTGCGCCCGGCGGCATGGCCTTGATAGCCGTCATCGTCTCCGCTGGACATCGGTGAGTTGGCAAAGACGAAAGTGACGTTACCCGCGACTCTGGATCAAATGCGTTCGCGTATTCCTCTTAATGTACTTCTCGTACGGGGCGGGGCCACTACCCGAGAAAGACCTCTGTGGAATGCATCGCCAGGTACTCTTCGCGTGGCCGGTCGGACTCGTGGTTGGGGACCCAGACTGTAGAACCGTCAAGCTGGTAATAGGCGCGGCCGTTGTGGTATTGTTCGTCGAGGAGGCGGCTTACTTTGAACCGGTAGTCGGGAGTGACGGTGACGAAGCCGCGGTCGAAGAGTTTATGTATGTCGGCGCGGAGGAGGAGGCCGTTGGGGACTTCGTGGATGCCGCCGTGGGAGTATGGGACAATGTGGGCGGCATCAAGGGCGGGGAGGGAGTGCTCGCGGGTGACGGCGCACTTCTGATAGACGGATTGAAGGACGTAGCGGAAGCTTCCCTGTCCGAGGCGGGGCTTGACGAGCGTCTCGCTGCCGTAGCGAGGACGCTCTTCCATCACTTTGAGGTTGAAGGTGGCCGTTTCGGAGAGGGAAAGGGGCTCGGCACGCTCAAGGCACGCCTGCCACATACGATAGCCGTCACCTTGAGTGAGATCGTAGCTTTTTCCACTAACGATGTTCGGACTCCAATTGCCTGGCGGATCGAGCCACAGTTCGCGGGGGAAGAACACCGGCGAGGCGATGAGGAGACATCCGATCGTGTGGTTTCGCGGGGGAGGAGTGCCTCTAAGCTTTCGGACGTAGTGGCCAACGCGCTCCCACATCTCAGTTTCCGTCGAAACGCCGTTGGCCTGTCCGAAGACGGTCCATGCTTCGTGCACTGGTAGGTTCACGCCGAGAACGAACGTGCCGAAACCGACGATTTTGTTGCCGTGCCGTGACTTAAGCTTGAAGATGAAGGGCTCACCCGAATTCAGGACACGAAAGGCGGTGCTGGCGGCCGGACGCCAGAAATTTGCTTCGTCGATATCCGGTCGATTCTGAAGAAAATCGAACCACTCGAAGTCTGTATTTGCGACGTAGCCGGTCACGTCGGGACATCTTATTGAATTGGTCGAAGTTCAATATAGCCAGACTTCGAACTAAGAACAGACGGAGCCGTCCGTCCTCCCACAAAAGGTCGGATACCGACTCACCGCTGTGTACACGCGCAGCAGGCTCCGGCGGCGA
>CAZKNF010000080.1:0-13105 GCA_964554105.1 uncultured Rhodothermales bacterium
GAGCGGCCTCACGCTCGCGCTTGAGCTGCGGAGTCGCCCGCGCTAAGCGCCGAATATCAGGTCCGATCCGGCAACGAGCCTCCCCTTCCCCTCACCGCAACAGCAGCATTCTGCGGGTCTGCGCCGTCTCGCCGGCCGTCAGCCGCGCCAGATAGACTCCCGAGGGCAGATCATGCGCCTCGAAGTGGATTTCATGCGTCCCGGCTTCCATCGTCTGGTTCACGAGCCGGCTTACCGGACGGCCGAGCATGTCGAAA
Organism: uncultured Rhodothermales bacterium; assembly: GCA_964554105.1. GTDB lineage: Bacteria > Bacteroidota > Rhodothermia > Rhodothermales > VXPQ01 > CAZKNF01. The sequence goes on from CAZKNF010000080.1 coordinate 258, forward strand.
ATGGTCAGATTCGCCTCGGCAGCCGCCGGCAGGTCGAAACGCAGCACCGTGGAAGGATTGAACGGATTCGGGTGATTCTGATGGAGCGCGACCACTCGGGGCAGCTCGGCGCCGCGCTCGGCAGAAACTACGCCCGCGGAGACATCCACCTGCTCTGACGCCGTCCCGCTCAAGCCGCCGCCGTCGGTCACGGTGAGCGCGATCGTGAAGACGCCGGTCTGCGGAAACGTGTGCTCTGCGGTTGCACCGCTGCCGATGGTCCCGTCGCCGAAGTCCCACCGATACGTAAGTGGGTCACCGTCCGGATCCGAAGAACCGGCTGCGTCCACGGTTACGTGAAGCGGCGCTTCGCCGGAGGTCTCGCTCACAGTGAAATCAGCCGACGGCGCCTGATTCGCCGATCCGCCGGATCCGCCCAGTGTGAACCAGCGCGTATTGTAGACGGATGTTTCGATGTCCAGAAACGCCAGCTCCTCCGAGGCGAGGTCGACGAATCCAAGGACGCCGTGCTCCGGGCTGCTGAAGGCGAGTACGGCATCGTCCGGTGAAAACGTTGGCCGTTGTGCATCGATGAGCCGGACGCCGCCCTCGAACTCCATCGACGGAAGCTCGAATGCGAAGATCTGTCCGCCTGCGAAGTTGCCGAGGACGACGTCCCACTCGTTGGCCGCGTCGATGGCGTTGAAGGCGATGATGTCCGGATTGGTGTTGCTGTATGCGACATTGCCGACGCTGAATCCGGAGGGCTGTGCAGGCATCAGATTGTAGATCCGATCGACACCGAAATCGATCTCGTAAATCCCCCAGAAGCTCATGCTTCCCGACTTCAGCTCGACCTCGTTATAGGCATCGAACGCGATGCGCGGGATCTGCGGATTTGGCGACCACGATACGACATCCGGATACCGGATCGTCTGGGTTGCGATGCCCTCCTGGCTCGATTCGGCCATCAGCGGGACGGCGCCGATCTGCTCCCCGTCAAAAATATAGAGCGTCGGATCGTCTGCATACGCCGACACGAGAGCGACGTATGATTCGTCAGGCGATACGGAAGCGTTCCACAGATCACCCGGCTGGCCGATCTGCAGGTCGGTGAAGACGCTGACCTCACCGTTCTGCACGTCCACGTATGCGAGCCGGCCCTGCGCATTGACGAACCAGATCCGTTCGCCGCTACGGGACGCGGTGACCTGCGCGAAGTCTTGCGTCTCCTCGTTCACGCGCGCGGTGGCAGCCGCATCCTCAAATATGCCGATTAGCGGGTTTTCGGGATCGGTCACGTCGATCAAGCCGATGCTCCCGTCGGCCAGGAGGAAGGTGATCAGGGATTGGCCCCCGGTCACGGGTGGCAGATCGTTTCCGCCTTCGCCGCCGGTGCCGGTGTCGCTCGTGATCCCGACGGCATCGAACGCTGACTGTACGGCGGCAACTTCAGCCGCACCGTCACCGAAGAGGTCCTTTGCGGATTGTTCGACGGCGTTGCGGGCGTCGCCGAACTGGCTGTTTCGGGTCAGGTAGCTCGTCAGTGCACGGTAGTAGATCTCCTGCACCTTGTCATGACCGATCTCCTGAATCAGCAGCGCTGCGGCCCGGTTTGGTATCCCGCTGTTGACATGCACGCCGCCGTTGTCCTGTTCGATCGTGAGGTTATTGTACGCACTCATGTGCGCGGGCTGCGGTTGACTGAGCTGTGCGTTGTCCGGATTGAGCATGTCGCGAAGCGCCGGCCCGAATTCCGGGCGTGAGATGTCTTCGCCGAGGAGAAGGTCGTCGCGATCCAGCATCACGCCGAAGACGTCCGCGAAGGACTCATTCAGCGCGCCGGGCTGGAACTGGTAGACGAGTCCGGCCGAATGCTCGACGACTCCGTGCGACATCTCGTGTGCGGCGACGTCGAGCGCTCCCGCGAGTGGGGTGAATGCTTGTGCACCGTCGCCGTAGGCCATGAATCGGCCGTTCCAGTAGGCGTTGTCCATCGGCTGCCCGCCCCGCGTGATGTGAACGACGGAGAAGATCGGCGAATCCATGCCGTCGATGGCGTTGCGGTCGAAGGTGTCTTTGTAGTACTCGTATAGGATGCGGGAATTATCGTGCGCGGAGACGCCGGTAGGATCGGCCCAGGTGTTGTCGGTGGAGACTACGGTCGTGATCTGCCCGTCCTGATCGCCGTCCGTTCCCTCAGCCGTGAACGTCATGACGCCGCCGGTCGAAAATTCCGGAAACTGGAACGCGTCGGGATCCAGGTTGGGGATGTCCCAGATCAAGTGGTGGCCGCCGTCATCATGCCTGTAAACACGAAAGGCGCGTCCGGCGCCGTCGAGCGCATCGCCGTCGGCATCGAGAAAGGATCCTGTTGCGTACGGGGACGGTGCAGCCCCTGAGACGCCGCGCTCCGTCGAATGCGGCGCGTGCACGGGCGGCAGCCGGAGCCCGTCTACATCCGGCGGAGGAAGCGCATCGTCGTCCGGAAGGACGCTGCAGTGCCGGCTGATCCGGGTGAGGATTTCGGATGTCCGAGCATCCACGATGTAGCTGTACCATTCGATCATATTCGGGTGCAGCGATATCTCGTAGGCGAGCCGCATGCCCGCATCCTCGTCCGGGTAGTGGACGAGCCGAGACTCGACTGCGTCGAGACCCAGCCGGCGCGCAGCAGGTTCAGGAACGGGAGCCCAGCGGCCGTCCTCCCGAAGATGGGCGATCACGGCACGGTGGGCGTCGGCGGCGGATACTCCCGGAGTCGTTGCGACGCCGCTCGGCGTGGGCTCGTATGACCCGTTGATAGCGTACGCGGCACCGTTGTCGTTGAAGTGAACGTACAGGTCACGCCCCCAGACAGGTATGCCGTTGTACACCTGCTCGAACCGAGCGTGCACGTAGCCCAAATCGTCGGCGTGTGTGCCAAGCGGCCGCAGCTCCTCAACCGGATCGGCAAGTGCGAGCGCGCCGGCATGCGCCTGAACCGTCAGCACGGCGGCCTCCTGGTAGGCGCGAACGCTGCCGGCCTTTCCTGCCGCAGCCATCGCGAGGTCGGCATGGCTGAGTTCTCCCTCCATCCACCTGACCGTACCGTTCGGTGCCCGCTCGATACGGATGTCGCCGAATGCTTCTTCGGGAGTCATCCAGCCGGACGCCGATGCGGTGCCGACCGTCCGAAGCGGAGGCAGTGACCGGACCGTCCGAGCGGCCTGTCCGACGGCTGTCGCTGCGCTGCGTAAATCCGCCGGTGGATGTGCACTCAGGAATGCCGCGACAGATGAGTACAACGGGATCTCGGTTCGATCGAGCCCTTCGAGCGGCCGGGGATCTTCCGACACCTTCTGCGCGGCCACGGGATGCAGAGCCAGACCAAAAGCAGCTGCAATGAAGAAGAAGATGGAGAAGAGTCGTATTCCATTTGCCGTCATCGTTCTACCTTGTTCGATTGTGGGTGTCGGTCAGGTCCCGCGGCGGCCGTCGTTACTGCGCCGCATCGCCTGCCACCTGAAGAGCGTGTCGATATAGCGCGTCGACCTCTGACAGCGGTGGTTCAAAGCCCTCCGCCCCCGGAATCCACGACACGCGGTGTGTCTGGTCGCGTGCGGTGACCTCCATGAAGGCGGTCACATTGCCCGTTTCGCTGCTGTTCTGGTCGAAAAAATCGGCGTCTTGAATCCTGATCCAGAGGTCGTTCATTTCCTCGGCGGGCAACGTGCCGATTCGGCTGCTTTCCTCGTCCGCCGTCGGCCCCGACCATGTCAGCACGGCGCCGTCCGAACGAATGGCATATCCGTCCCAGCGTCCTGCGATGCCGCCGCCCTCTCCGAAAAACATGCTGAAGTCTTCGGGCGCTGCGCCGGCGTCTACCCCGCCGGCCCCATCCGGAGTGCCGGGTTGTGCCGGTGCCCCACCGTCATCCGAACGGGACGATCCGCCCGACGTACATCCTCCCGCACCCAATACGAGTACGGCGAAGAGCACGATGATGGCAGAAGCGATGACGGCAGGGGTGTAGTGTCTGGGATAGCATTCGGTCATTCAGGCAGGAGCTGACTTGCGGGTCATTATCATTATCGTAATAGGCCGCGAAAAGGTATCAATCGGTCCGACTTATCGGTCGCGTCCTGCTGCTTCGCGCCGTGCATCCAGTTCAGCGAGATACGCTGCAGCTTCCTGAGCAGCTTCCGAGTCCGCGCCCCGCTCGGCGACGAGACGTGCGTGGCTCTCGGTGAGCAGCGACTCGGCCTCGACGAATGCACCTCGGCCGACGTAACAGGCGCCTAGATTACGATTGGCGATCGCGATCCGCCAGTGGTCGGATGGCAGCTGCTCGTGCATCGTGGCGATGCTGCCGTGCAGCACGCGTTCTCCTTCGTCGAATCGGCCATTCTGGCAAACGACGAGGCCCAGGCTTGAGCTGAGAATGGCCGTGTAGAGATGCTCCTCGGACAACTCCGCACGCAGGATGTCGACAGCCTCCCCGATCTCCACTTCCGCCTCATCGAGACGACCGTCCTCACGCAGCATCAGGCCGTAGTTGTGTCTGGAAATCGCCACATTGGGATGATCTGCACCCTGCAGTTCCGAATCGATGTGAATTGCCAGGCGATAGAGCGAGTCGGCCTGCTCGTGCGCGCCCTGCTCGTCATAGAGCGTCGCCAGATTATTGAGCACGACGCTCACGTTCGGATTGACATCGCCGAACGCACTACGATGGATCTGGAGAGCTCTGGTGAAGAGGGATTCGGCCGCGACGAGATCTCCCGTGTACTGCAGCGTCGAAGCCAGGCTGCTGAGGGTCATACCGACTTTCGGATGTCGGCTCCCGTAGTGCTCCTCGGCGAGGGCCAGCGCCTCACGGAAGATTGGTTCGGATTCCGCGACGTGGCCGATGTCGTGCCGCAGCACGCCCAAATTTTCGAGCACATCGGCGAGCCGAGCACCGGTTCCTTCGGAATCACGAAAGGTCGTGATCGCCTCAAGCAAGACTGCCTCCGCCCGCTCGAGGTCGCCGTTCCGGTGGAGCGAGATCCCCAGCTCGCTCAGGCTGGTGCCGATATCCGGATGTGCCGACGGCTGTACGCTCCGCCGCAGCGCCAGCGCCTCCTCATTGATGGAAACGGCGTGCTCGAAATCCCCTAGCTCGCGATAGACTCGTCCGATGAGCTCCAGAGTGGCGGCCTCGCGGGCAGGGTCTGATCCGGTCTGCCGATGCAGCGCGAGGGCGTGATCGAGCATCGACGCGGCCGTATCGTACTCGGCGACGTTCAAGTATACTGTTCCGATCGTCTGCAGGATGGCGGCGTACAGATCGGGCTGCTCACTGAGTCCCGCCTCGGCGCGGCGCGATGCCCGCTCGAGCAGTTGGTACACGTTCAGCGTGTCGCCCTGAGCCACGAGCGGATCCGCCTCGCGGAAGAGGTCCGTCATGAAACCCATTACCTGTTCAGACTTCGCCAGCGCCCGCGCGGTCTCGTCGCGCTGCTCGCTCGTTGCAGCTAGCTGGATGCTGGTGGTGACGGCGAAGAGGACCAGCAGGGCGAGGAACGATCCCGTCACCGCGACACCCCAGCGATGGCGGCGGACGAACTTTCTCGCGCGATACGCCGCGGTATCAGGCTGCGCCTGGACGGCCGCGCCGGACAAATACCGCTCCAGATCGTCCTGAAACGCGTCGACCGTCGCGTAACGCCGCCCCGGATCCTTCTGCAGTGCCGTAGAAAGGATGACGTCTAACTCGCCGCGCAGCCGCCGTCGGAGTCGAGCCGAGGTCGTCGTTCGCCGGAGCGAGATTGCATCCGCGTCGAGATCGGCCGATTTCGCATGGGTATCCGATCGGCGCTTCGCGTCGAGGACGGCCGTGGATGCCTTTCGAGGCTCCTCTTCGAGAATGATCCGCTGTGCCTCCCACGGTGATTTACCTTTGAGATCGAGCGGTCGGCGGCCAGTCAGGAGCTCGTAGAGCACTACGCCGAGAGAATACACGTCGGTCGCGGTCGTCGCCGTCGCACCCTGCACCTGCTCCGGCGCTGCATACTCCGGCGTCATGACACGAAGGCCGGTGCGGGTAACAGGGTCCGTCGGCTCAACACCGGGGTCCTCGAGCAGCTTCGCGATCCCGAAATCCAGCAGCTTTACGTCGCCGGTCGCGGTCACGGCGATGTTCGAAGGCTTCAGATCTCGATGTATTACGAGATTTTGGTGCGCGTACTGGACAGCCCGACAGACCTCGATGAACAGCTTTATCCGCGCGTCGACTGCGAGGCAATGGTCGTCGCAGTGCGCATCGATCGGCTTCCCGTCGACGTATTCCATTGCCAGATACGGCCACCCTTCCTCGCTCGCGCCGGCGTCGTAGAGCCGCGCGATCGATGGATGCTCGAGCTTCGCCTGAATCTGCTGTTCACTTCGAAATCGCTGCGTCGTCTGTTCTCCTGCGACGGCATGCCGAATAATCTTGAGTGCGACCTTCCGCTTGAAGAACTTATCGTCCCGCTCAGCCAGGAAGACGCGGCCCATGCCTCCCGAGCCGATCTCCGATAGGATGCGGTAAGACCCGACCACCTCAGGTACTACCTCCTCGTCGATGTCTTCGTCGCGGACCGCTGCATCCAGCACGGGCTGCGCGAAGACCTCGGCCGAATCGCCCAACACGCGCTCGGCCTCGTCATCTAGTTCGAGCAGCGCCGAGACCTGCAGGTAGAGATCCCTGTCGTCGCCGCACGCCTCCGCGACGAAAGCGTGGCGCGACCTGGCGGGCTGTTCGAGAGCGGCTGCGAAAAGGGTGTCGACCTTCTCCCAGAGCTCGCGTGTCAGACCACCCAGGTCGTCAGGATCACGTCCTGTCGTCTCGTGCATCCTCCTTCATGTGGCGATAAAGCCACGTTCGTGCGCGGCGCCAATCCCGCTTCAGAGTGGGTGTGGAAAGGCCGGTGACTTCCGCTATTTCCTCATAGTTGAGGCCGCCGTAGAATTTGTACTCGATGAGGCGGCCAAGCCGCTGATTCATTTCGGTAAGCCGGTCGACCGCTTCATGGAGCGTCAAGAGATCCAATGCGCGCTCGTCCGCCGCGATCTGAAGGCGGTCGATCGAGACATGCGCCGCACGTCCGCCTCGTTTATCAGCCGTCTGTGCCCGCGCGTAATCGAGCAGAACAAAGCGCATGGCGCGAGACGATACGGCGAAAAAGTGGGCGCGGTCCTGCCAGTCCACCTGCGCCCGGTCAGCCATTTTTAGATAGGCCTCATGTACGAGAGCCGTCGTGTTCAACGTTTCGCCGGGGCGATGCTGGCGCAGCCGCCGGTGGGCGATCTCGCGTAGCTGATCGTAGACGAGCGGCAGGAGGTCGTCATACGCCTCGCTGCTGCCCTTTTTTGCCTCGTGCAGGAGTCGTGTGATGTTGGGTCTGGACGCCATCTGGCACTTCGGAAGGAAGTACGATTGATACTTCGCGACGGGGCGCCAACATAACGACGGGGACTCCTGTTGACAAGTGGCATAGTCATGCCTTTATGCTTCATCTTCCAAATTCAACGTCGCCGATCTGCGCTCCTGACCTCAGGGTTTACTTCATCAAGAGAAAGGGCCGGGCATGTTGATACGATCCGGCGCTCATCATGTAGAAGTAGGAGCCGCTCGCCAGTCTGCCTGCATCGAACGTCACGGTGTGAAATCCCGCCGCAAGGACGTCATCTACGAGAACGGCCACGCGGCGTCCAAGCGCGTCGAAGACTTCGAGTCGGACGTGCTCCTGCGTCGGCACGGCGTATCGAATGGTCGTGGTCGGATTGAACGGGTTCGGATAGTTCTGGTTGAGCGCGAATGATGTCGGAATCGCCCCATGATCCTCTGTGCCCGTCGCCACCACAACCGTCAGGTCGACGGCAGTGCTCTGTGCCGTCCCTCCCGGATTCGCGGCAGCGAGCGTATATGAGCCGGCATCCGCTGACTCGGCACCGAAAATGCGCAGCGTATCTGTGCCGCTGCCCGTTATCCGGTCGTCGTCCTCCAGGTCGATTCCGTTGCGACGCCACCGGAAGACGAGAGGATCGAGCCCGATCGCTTCCGCTGCAAACTCGGCTGTGGCACCCTCCGGCACTTCGACAGCTTCAGGCTGCGTGATAAATACCGGTACAAGCGAGGTGACCGTCAGGAATGCGCCTCCCGATTCGGTCGACCCGGTCTCGTTGCTTACGCGCACCCCATAAGTGCCCTCGTCGGCAAACGACACGTCGGAGAGAAAAAGCGTGGGGTTCGTCGCTCCTTCGACGTCTACCCCATTGTGTATCCACTGATATTCGGGCACCGGGCGCCCCGTCGCGGCCACCGAGAACGCGGCATCTTCGCCCACGAATGCCGTAAGGTCGGTAGGTGACGTGACGATCGTCGGAGCCTCGTTTTCGGACTCCGGATCGATGCGGCGCCGGTATAGATCCAATCCCGTACCTACTCCCACAACCGTCGAATATTCTTCCGACGTGACCCACCACGCGTAGGCGCCGTCCGGCGTGATGCCGCCGTCACGGACGGACTCCGACGTCGGCACAGACGGACTGAGCCAGTTGACGGCCTCGACGTCATCCGCATGCACGAAGAGGTCGATTGCGTCATTCACGTCACCGTCTAACAGGAGTGTCTTCTCGGCCAGATAGGCCGTGCGCGGGACGCCCTCGGCCGTGTAGTCGGATAAAGTCGGAGCATGGTTCGGGGGGATTCGGCCCGTCGAAACATCGCCCACAGAATTCGTGCTCACCAGTGCCAGCACACGGTTCTGCCAGTTCTCCAGGAATCCAGTCGAATGGTACACGTCCGTGTCGACACCCTCGCTGTTTGTGTCATTTGCCAGGAGGTTTGCGGACGTTATGAAGGCCACCGCTCGACCCGTTCGATCGATAGTCGGATGCTCGCTTCCCTGTCCGGCTACATTCCCCTGCGCGTCCACGCCGACAGGCACGGTCGTGATGCTGCTGAAATCGATGGTCCCTTCCGCGTCGACCCCGCCGAACCGCGCGAGCACGGCGTCCGTGGACCCGTTGTCGTCGCCTTCAAACAGATTTTCATGGGTCGTCTGGAAGGCGACAAGCAGACCATCGCGCGATGCGGATGGGTATCGTGATCCGACGGTCGTTCCGCCACCCGTCCCCTCCGTTCCATCCGAGGCCACACTCACGCGGCGGATCACCGGCGCGGCATCAAAAAAGTCGCCATCGACATCCGAGTCCAGATCTGCCACGAAGACGTCGAAATTTGCATTCTCATCGCCTTCGACATAGCCGTTAAAGCGGTCTTCAAAAAAGACATAGCGCCCGCTCTGCGTCGCGCTGATGCGGAGGAAGGAAAGCCGTCCGAAAACGGGGTTGAGATTGATCGGATCTCCATTTTGATCCCTCGAAATAAGGGCGATGCGGCCGGTGTAAAGATCTTTGACATAAAGGTTCAATCCGCTGGCGGATTCACTCACCAGGTTCGTCGCCTCGCTAGCGAAATAGGCGTATCGGCCGTTACCGCTCAGCGCCGGGTCGCGCGAATCGCCGCCGAGGGCCTCTTCACCGGAGGCCGACGTATTGGCTCGCGTTAGGCTGCTGTTGCGCCAGACGAAGATGTCGCGCAGGTCGTTCGTGTCGTCGTCGACGTGGTCGCGCCGGCTGGAGTCAAAGACGAAAACGGATCCATCGTCGCTCGTCGCCACATTCTGCGGCCCCGTCTCACCGATTTCTCCACCCTCGATATGATGCGACAGCAGCTCGATCGGACGATTCGACTCATCCTCGATGAGCGTCTGAACTTTCTCGACAATAATCTCAATGGATTCGGTGTTGCCGACGAGATCGGCAACCGTCACTACGATCACATTCGTCCCATCGAAGAGCGGAATGTTGCCGCCGTTGGCCGCCAGTCGCCCGTCACGCGTCTCGAAAATGAGCGGTGCGCCGCTGCGCACCTGATCCGTGCCCGGCCTCGCGGAAGTCCAGGTCGGCAGCTGATAGCCGGCGTTGTCCGTCACCCGCACCTCCACGCGAACGGACGATTCCGTCGTGCGGTACCTGCCGTCGGTCGTCAGTACGCTGTTGTCGACGTGCTGCAGCTCGAGCCGCGGCGCAGTGAAATCATAGTAGACGTCGAACGACTCCTGCCGGCGGTTTCCGACGCCGTCTTCCACGTCGGACTGCATGGTGACGATGGTTCCCAGTACGCCGGTCCCCTCGGCGCCCTCGGCGATTGTCGTCTGGCCGAGCCGGAAATTCGAGTTGACGGGAACGGGATCCAGACCCGGGACGAAGAGGTCGCCGGTTACAACCCCGGTCTCGACGTCCTCTGCGATGAACTCCAGCGGCGTTTCCGGACCCACCACGAAGCCGAGTCCGCCCGTTGCTTCATAGTTCAATCCGACCACCGGTTCCTGGTCATCCACCAGAATTTTTATCGACCGGATGGCATTTGTGGTGTTGCCGAGCGCATCCGACACCTCGAAGTAGAGCGTATGCGGACCCGGCTCCAGGTCGGCCAACGGGAAGGAAAGAGACACATTCAGAAGATCCTTCGTGACGGGGTCCGTGAAGAACTCATCCCACTGATACCGCACGATCGCCTCCGGCTCGTCGAAGTCGATGCGGAGGAGTTTGTTGGATGGATTGCGGATGATCCACTCGGATTCCTGGCTCCCGAGGAGCTGGCTCAAATTCTGCAGGTCGATTCGGCTCGTCACGAAATCGCTGCGCCGGAACGGTCCGCGTGGTGCGGTGAAACTGCTGCCCATGATCTCCGGCGAATCCTCGAAGCCCGGCGTAAATACGTCGATGAGCGCGACGCTCGGCGGCGTATCGTCGATTACGAACGTGGCCGTGCGGATGGCCTCCTTCGAACCGGTCAGGCTCACCGCTCGCCATTCCAGACGAAACGGCCGCTCGCCGGAAAGATCGACCTCGGCGGCAATTCCCACGCCCGCAGCCAGATCACCGAACGAAACGGTCTCGACTTCATCAATCTCGATCCATTCGTGGAAGGTAGGCTCGTTGTCGACGGCGTACGTCACAATCCGGTACTCGACCGCAGCGGCAGCCACGGTGGTTCCATCGCCGAATCGGTCCTCGATCGTACGAGTGGCGGGGGTGAAGCGGGCGGATGTTTCCGGGCCTACCAGATAGTACCGTTGGCTCGCGTCGGCCGTCGGAACGGGGCCGTTGAGCTCGATGGCCGTTACCGGCGTGAGGAGCGTCCCCACCCAATCCATTCCCACTCTGTCCATGGCTGCATTGATGTTTCCGTGCCACAGATCGGCATAGCCCTGCAGCTCCTCCATTCCACCTGTGGGAGTCGCCAGCATTCTCGCGCTGACGCTCGAAACCGCCCAGTCGTCGGTCAGGCGATTTAAGGTGAGTGGATCCAGGAATTCGTCGCAGCAGTTTCCGTCGGTCGTGTAGGCCGCCTTTGCTGCCGCCAGGGAGGGGGTCAGATTGATTCCCCCTCCTCCCTCGCCCCAGGTCACGAACTGCTGGGTGGCGAAATTCGGCTGATACTGATTCAGGTTGTCGAGCGCCCCCCAGGGTGTGAGGTCCAGCGAAACCTTCGGTTCACCCGGAAATCCGATGAGACCCGTCACTAGCGGCCGCAGGGCAATTACGAAGGCGATGGCGGAAGTACTCAACGACCCGCTGCCAGCGATCTGGTCGATCGTCACCGCGGTCGGATCGAAGCCGAATGGCTTCGGCGTGGCATCGATCAGGATCTCGACGGCCGCTTCGGCATCCGTATTGACGAAGGAGCGGGCCATCGCTACAAAGAGCTCGCTCAGCGTGAGATCGCCCGCGCCCTCGCGAAGCCAGGGATCCTGAAAAATGGACGAACTGATGTTGGGTTCATAGAGGAGCGCCGCCAGAACGGCGGCCGTGCTGCCGCCGAACGGCGGGGCGGTGTAGATGACGTTGGACACGGTCTCCCGGACGAGCTGATTGTCCGACTCGTTGAGCCGGTGCAGGGTGGCGCGGGTATCGAGTCCGCCGGCGCTGTGCGTGATCATATTCACCTGCCGAAGGCCCTCGAATCGGCTGTCCGTAAGAAACACGTGCTCGAGCAAGTCGGCGAGGTCCTGCGAATGGTGCTCGACGAGCCCGTTCCGATTGTAATTGCTGGTGATCATCCTGCTGTCCAGCTCGACGAGGAACTCGGCTGCCGGGAACGTGCAGGAAACGCCCGTGGCTGTGAACTCGCACTCCGGAATCACCTCGAACAGTGCATCGCTGTTCTCCATGAAGTAGCCGATGGGATCGGGCGAGTTGTAGTTATCGCCGCCCGAACGAATCTGCTCGGGCGTCTTAAAGGCGGCCCATCCCTCATCGGCCGTGGCGTTGGGGTCGCCGTCGACGAAGCCTGCTGCGTCGCTGCCGGCCCAGTACTGCACGACGTAGGTCGGGACGCCCTGCTGACGCAGCTCGCCCTGCGCCGTACGGATTTCGAGCGTTTCCCAGTACTGAGCGGCCGATCCGCTTGCGCCGCCGCCCGGCCCCTCCGCCCATAGGCGGCCGTCGTCGTTAAATCCGTGATGGAAGAGAATCGGAAGCTGCTCCAGCGCCGGATCGGTCGTGGCCTCTACCACGACCGGCTGGGCTCGCGCAACATTGACGGTGATCGAAAGGCCGATGACGGCGGCGGCGAAGTAGAACTTTCTTCGAGGCATGAAGCCGGAGGGATGAAGCAGGAGGGATGATGAACGTCAACGTACACCCCCTTATCGCAAACAAATGCGAAAACGTATCATCAGCCATCTTACAAACATCTGAAGATGGCGTAGACACTGCTACATCGCGAGTTCGAGTCCGGCTTACGGGCGAATCGCGGTCCCATCGCGCTTGCGCACCTGCGTCCAGTCATA
>CAZKNF010000081.1:0-6366 GCA_964554105.1 uncultured Rhodothermales bacterium
GAACTCCGGACCCCACGTAGGCACGTCGGGAGGCATGCTTGAGAAGGCGAATCCGATGGGAGTCGCTCCGAGGAACGGCCGAGCGTCCATCCCCCCACCTCCATAGAAGCCTCGCGAAGGATCCGTGTTGTAGTAGTCCAGAATAATTCGCGTGACCTGTACGCTCTTATGTTCGTTCAGCGGATGCTCGAACATCCCGTATGCGAGCGTCTGGCAGTTGAACATGAGATACTTCCCGACCTTGCCGCTGGAATTGGCGAGACCGTCAGGAAATCGGCTCGAATTCGACATCAACAGGAGGCGAGGCGTTTCGGCACCATTGCCGCACAGGACGACCACCTTCGCCTGCTGCCCGTGCTCGTTTCCGTTCTTATCCAGATAGAGGACGTCGTTGATGCGACCGGCGTCGTCGGTTTCCAGCCGGATGACGGTACTGTTCGGCCGGATTTCACAGCGGCCGGTCGTCTCGGCCAACGGGATCATGCTCGCCAGTGTAGATGACTTCGCTCCGAACTCGCATCCAAAAAGCATGCAGAATCCACAGTGGCCACATGCGGATCGACCATTGAAAGGTTCTGAAAGAATTGCCATCGGTGCGGGCTGCGCATGCAGTCCCAGTTTCGCCGCACCCTTCTCCAGCAAGACGCCGGCCGATTTATTCGGCAGCGGCGGGAGTGGATACGGCCTGGAACGAGGCGGATCGAACGGCCCCGGTGCTCCAGACACCCCGATCTGCCAGTCCACCTTTGTGTAATAGGGCTCAAGGTCGTCGTACGTGATCGGCCAGTCGGCAAATCCGGTTCCGTGAATCGAGCCAAGCGCGCTCCGTTCACGGAAGTCGATTGGACGGAATCGCCAATAGTTGGCGGTGAAATGGACGCTGCTGCCTCCGACCATTCTAGCGTAGAGAAGGGGCGGCGGCAAATCTCGAATCTCGTCTTCGTCCTGCTCGGTCCGGCGCAGAGTCTGCGGGAATTCACCCGCGGCACCGCCGATAAACTCCTGGTTAAAGATGTGCGCCAACTCGTCGTGCCCGAAATCCTCCGATCGGATGTATGGTCCCTGCTCAAGCACGACTACATCGAATCCGGCTGACGAGAGCTCCTTTGCGACCACACCGCCGGCGGCACCGGAGCCGATCACGACAAAATCGACCGGCTCACGCAGCGGGTAGCGCGGACCTTCGGGTTGGTAGTGCAGCGACTTACGTGACGCGGCTGATATAGCCGGCGCCGAACCCTCGCGAATGTGCATTACTGGTCTCCCTCCTGGGCATCATAGTATCCGAACGGCGGCTGCCATACATGCCGATCCTCGAATCCGATCAGTGTCCAGCCTGATTTATCGCGGTTTCCACCGTAGGACGGGTCTGCAAATGTACCAGCGATGGTAAGGAAGCGAAGTGTTCCGAAGAGCGGCGTCTCCTCGTGCATCGACATGAGCTCGATTTGCTTTTCCGTAGAGAGTGAGGCGAAGGACGGCGCGTCCGGGTGCACGGTGCTCACGTCGTTCTCGAATGCAATAATCCCCGTTCTGACCTCCGAAAGCGCGGGCGCCATGAAGGTCTCGAAGGCCCGATCCATGAAGTGAACCACACCGGCCTCGTGTGCACCGGGGAGGCCGTCTCCGGACGGTATAATTCGCGACGAGAAGGCATCGAGCATCGCGGCCTCTTCTTCCGTGAGCACCTCGAACGCCGCGTTCGACCGATGCGCTTCGCGGGCGTGAGCCGAAGTGGCGAGGACCGCAGGCAGCGTCGTACTCATCCAGGCGGCCGAGGCAAGCGAGCCTGCCCGTCCCAGAAAGCCGCGGCGCGTCAGCGGAGTGTTCAAGGAGGATGGACTTTGCTTTTCCATGATGAGCGATTCGCGGTGCGCCTCCAATTTCCTACCTGATCCTGCTTCATCCGTGATCACGTGCCGATGATGCCGAGATCGCGCAATATAGCGCGGGTCACGGCCACCCTTGCTGCGGCATCCTCGTCACTATGAATATCGATATTTGTGGCAAAGAAATAAATGTCATCTCCCCGCTCCACGTACCCGACCCACCATCCGATCCCGCCGGTATCCAGGTCGGCCCAGCCGGTTTTAGCACGAAGCGTATATGCCTCCTTCTCCTCGACAATTAGAATGTGCTTCACGACATCTATCGTGCTGTCAGAGAACGGAAGATTATTATCATACAGCTTCCTGAGGAATTGAATCTGCTCGATCGCGGAAATCCGAAGCTCTCCGTCAAGCCAGAACCGATCGATTCCGCCGTCGATGTTGGTATTCCCATATTCCGCTGCCTGCACGTAGTGCCACATCCGCGCTTCTCCGATGCGCCGTGCAATCTCTTGAAAGAACCATACTGCCGAGTACCTGACAGCCGATCGGAGGTTGTGATCCTGATTCCACGCATCGAATCCCCGAATGACGCCGTCCCATTTGATCGTCTCATTCTCGTCCTCGACAGCCCGCGTCTCTAGCGCGATGAGGGCGTTAAGGATTTTGAATGTAGAGGCGGGGACGAAACCGGAATCAGCACGTGTTCGGTCGTAGGCCAGGTAACCGCCCTGCTGTGCATCATACAGCACAAACGTACCCTCCACGCCCGCGGACTTGAAGTGCTTACCGAGATCGTCCCGTTCGACTAGATCGCCGTTGCCCGTCTTCGCTTTGAAATCGTCGACATGCGGCGACACCTGCGAAACAGCCGCCAGCACCGGCACCGAAAAGATAAAGAGGTGGATCACCACCACGAGGCACTTCAGGTCCATGGGCGATGTTACTTTCAATATGTACAACTTTATGCGCTCAATAAATAGCGAGCGTCCAATCCTAGTAACCCTCCGCGCTGCTCCCCAGATTGTAACGCAATGGCAACCCTGGTGTGAAGATTACATCCCATAATTCCTATATGTATATGTTACATAATAGTCACCCGGCATTAGCGGAACAGGGTGCACATTTAGGTTTACATCTGTGCACGAGGATGCGATACGACGGCGCCCCAAATTGGGGACCGTGCTGCACCCCCATCGAACAGAAAACCGAATGTCGAAGAATATGAAACGCTCTATCCTAACACTAGCGATTATTCCGCTCCTTCTCGTAATCGGCTGCGGTCCCGCCGAAGAAGAGGGGCTAGATCTTGATGCCGATACACTCGGTGCTGAAGGCACTCAGGAGGAGAGGATGGACTTTCGCAACGATGTCGATGAGGATCTCGCCGACATCAACACACGAATTGATTCCCTGGCCATGCGTGCAGACGAGGCCGCCGGCGACGTATCGGCCGAACTCGACAGCACAGTTGCTTCCCTTCGTGAAAGAAGCGATTCCGTAGGGCAGGAGATTCAGCAGTTGGATCTCGCCTCCGACGTCAATTTCGATAACATAAGAAATGACATCGAGGCTGGGCTGAACGATCTCGAATCCGACGTGGAAACGGCCTGGGAACGCTTCGATGACGACGATGTCGTTGTCGATCCGGACGCCTCTTGATGCGCGTTTTATTCGCGACGAATCTGTCAGAGCCGGTATCCTTGACTGATGAGGTCGAACAACTCGTGCGTCTGTTGAACGCCGAGTTGTTCGTCCTCCATGTCATTTCACACTCCTCGACCGCTGCACTCGCTCCTGTCGATCCCATGACGGGCTTGAGCGGATTTGCACCCTATACGCTGTACGATCCCCAACTCGAAGCCGATATCGACGAGGCGGAGGAGCACGCATTTAAGACGTTCCTGATCGATCGCTTCAACTTACCTGTTCACGCGGGCATTCGCCGGGGCGATCCATCTCCGCTCATTCTTGAGGATGCAGACGAACACGATGTAGACTACATCGTCGTTGGAAAACGGAGACACAGCCGAATCGAACGTTTTTTCGTCGGCAGCACAGCGCAGGACGTGATAAGTAGATCGAGACGGCCGACCATTGTACTGCCCGTAGAGGAGTCGGCGGATCCGAAC
Organism: uncultured Rhodothermales bacterium; assembly: GCA_964554105.1. Lineage (GTDB taxonomy): Bacteria > Bacteroidota > Rhodothermia > Rhodothermales > VXPQ01 > CAZKNF01. Next base: position 3,962 of record CAZKNF010000081.1, read on the forward strand.
GAATGACCACCGGGTTCGTTGGTCGATCCGCTCAATTGACTGCCAGCGCAGCGTTTCGATATTCGACCAATCCGCGGTCCAGAAAAGCCGCAAAGTCTAACGGCTAATCCGTTCACTCGAGTGGACTGCCGCAGCCGGTAACCGCCATCCATCAACACGATGGCAACGTCTACAAACGGGTGTCCGTCCGCAGCGGATCAGCCGGCTTCGCCCGAAGCCTCCGAAATCACCTGGATCTTGACCGTCGCGGAGATGTCTTGCCGGATCTTAACGGTTGCCGAATAGACACCGATCATTCGGATATCCTCTTCGAGTTCGATGTCACGGCGATCAACTTCGAAGCCCTGCTTGTTGAGCTCGACAGCCACCTGCTGTGAGGTTACCGTTCCGAAGATCCGGTTTTCCTCGCCGGTTTTGGCCGCGATGACCACCTGTGCGCCTTCGAGCTGCTCCTTAAATGCAACTGCATCCTCACGCACTTTCGCTTTTTTCCTCGAGCTCTGTCGCTGGATCTCCTGCTGCTGACGAATGGCACCTTCGGATGCGACGCGGGCAAGTCGCTGCGGTATGAGATAGTTGCGCCCATAGCCATTCTTGACCGTCACGATGTCGCCTTCTTCGCCGAGCTTCTCGACGTCTTTCAGAAGTATCAGCTGCATTGCGGTAGTGAACTGATGGATTTTTGCGAGTTGGGAAGTGAAGCTATCGGATGTTGTCGGACACGAACGGAAGCAGCGACAGATGTCGGGCACGCTTTACGGCCCGTGTCAGCTGGCGCTGGAATTTCGCAGGAACGTTGGTGATCCGCCGTGGCAGAATCTTGCCCTGTTCATTCAGATATCGCTTGAGCAGATCCACGTCCTTGTAGTCGATGTACTCAATTGAATCAGTGTCGAAGCGTGTTTCGGCCATTGTTCTCCAGGATATGCGCTCAAAAATACATGGGGGTTCGAAAGGGAATTACACCTCAACCTCGTCTTCCTCCTCCTCTTCCTCGTCTTCCTCTTCCTCATCCTCGTCTTCTTCCTCGTCGAGAGCCTGTTGGCGCCGCTCCTCTTCGACTCGCTCTTCCTCAAGACGCCGCCTTCCCTCCTTCTTGGACTCTTCCCAGGCTCGAAGCATCTTGGCGTCCATTTTCAGGGTGAGATAGCGCAAGATGTCATCTTCGAGCGTCAGGGCACGTTCGAGACGCACGATCAATTCGCCTTCGGCCTCGAAAAAGAGATTGACATAAAAGCCGTTCCGCTTCTTGTTAATGGGAAACGACAGCCGTCGGGTTCCCCATTCGTCCACCTGGAGAATGTCCCCGCCGTTCTCTTCGATGAACTTATGGACGCGCTTCACGAGACCTCTGATCTGGTCATCGTTGATAACGCCGTTTACGATGTACGTAAGCTCGTACGTTTGTTTCGCCATGTTCCCTATGGGATAATCGATTCTGGATTATGCCCTTCGCGCATGGCGAAGAGCAGGGAGAGTATGTCCGGAGTTCGAGCGGCGTGAATGAGATGAGACGCCTTCAAGAAAACCGGCCCTGTCTACGTGTCCTGCAGCGCTACGTTCCAGGGCTATGGGCGTTTGTCAGGCGGCTCCTGCTTTTTCTTCTCGTCTTCTTTCGGATCGTAAAGCATGCCGGTACAGAGACACATTTTTCGATCGGTGCGCGAAAGTACGTCGTAATTCGGACAGCTCTGACATCCCTGCCAGAATACGTCGTCGGTAGTCAGCTCGGAAAAGGTGACGGGCTTATATCCCAGTTCTGAATTGATCTTCATAACCGCTAGGCTCGTCGTGATGCCGAAGATCTTGGCGTCGGGATACCGCACGCGCGAGAGCTCGAAGATGTGCCGTTTGATTCGCTTGGCCAGCCCCATCTTCCGGAAATCCTGCGCAACGATGAGCCCGGAGTTGGCCACATACTTTCCGTGGCTCCATGTTTCGATGTAGCAGAATCCTGCGAGGCGTTCGCCGGCGAGAGCGATGACCGCTTTGCCCTCCTCCATCTTCGACTGCACGTACTCCGCCCGGCGCTTCGCGATACCGGTACCGCGGGCATTCGCAGCCTCTTCGATGAGGCGGCAGATCGCGTCTGCGTACCCATAGTGCTGCGGGCCGGCGATCTGGATCGTGATCTCTTCGATCACGTCGACGTTCTCGACGGGGATGACATCCGGTGTATCTGAACTGGGCATCGCGAAGATCTTGGTCCCGAAAAAACGAACGACAGATACATCTCTGATTCCGCAATGATCCAGCACCGAACGGACCAGAAACGCTTCCGGGTCATGAAAAACCGTGCACCTGCCACTCAGCGGCCGATCTCAGGCGAAAGATTGGCGCAGACGGAAAATTGGGAAAAACGGTCGCTCAGGATTCGCCGAGACCTGCCAGCTTCTCCGCATTCT
>CAZKNF010000081.1:6466-13052 GCA_964554105.1 uncultured Rhodothermales bacterium
TTGGGAAAAACGGTCGCTCAGGATTCGCCGAGACCTGCCAGCTTCTCCGCATTCTCGAGTGTGCGGAGGGCGCCGATGAGTCCGTCCAGGTCTCCTTCCATCACCTTATGAAGCGGGTAATTTTTGTCGTCGCCTTCGAGGCGGTGGTCAGTCACTCGATCTTGCGGATAGTTGTACGTGCGGATTTTCGCCGAGCGATCGCCGGTGCCGACCATCGACCGGCGGGCCTGGCTTCGTTCCGCGCTCCGCTTCTCGAGCTCCTGCTCGTAGAGGCGAGATCGCAGTACGCGCAGCGCCTTGTCCTTGTTTTTGTGCTGGCTCTTCTCGTCCTGACACGTCACGACCAGGCCTGTCGGGATGTGCGTTATTCGAACCGCGGAGTCGGTCGTGTTGACGGACTGTCCGCCTGGTCCACTGGAGCGGAAGACGTCGATCTTGAGTTCGTTTTGATTAACCGCGACGTCGACCTCCTCCGCCTCTGGCAGCACCGCGACGGTTGCAGCGGACGTATGGAGACGGCCGCTCGACTCGGTCGCCGGTACGCGCTGCACGCGATGAACACCGCTTTCGTACTTCAGCTTGCCAAAGGCCTCCGGGCCCTGCACGCCGGCGATGATTTCCTTGAATCCTCCCTGCGTACCCTGCGATGAATCCATCACTTCGACACGCCATCCATGCTGCTCGGCGTACTTCTGGTAGAGGCGAAATAGATCTCCGACGAATAGTGCAGCTTCATCGCCGCCCGTGCCGGCTCGAATCTCTATGATGGCATCCTTTGTGTCCTCCGGATCCTTCGGGACGAGCTGAAATCGAAGACGCTTCTCGAGATCAGGCAGCTTCTCTTCGATTTCTTCGAGTTCGACGCGAGCCATCTCAGCCAGCTCGGCGTCGGACTCCTCCTCCACCATCTGCCGGAGCTGATCGCGCTCGCGCAAGAGACGCTCGTAACGTTCGATCGTCGCCACAACCTCTTTGAGAGAGGTGTGCTCGCGGCCCAATTCCCTCATTTTGTTCGGATCGGTCGCGATTTCAGGCTGCGCCATCAGGCGAGTAATCTCCCCATATCGCTCCCGGATTTCCGCGAGCGTGTCGAGCTTGATCATTCTTCAGGTCTAGCGTTCAGAGGTTGGAATCTAGAATTATTCGACGGTTACGCTCTTCGCAAGATTCCGAGGCTGATCGACGTGGCACCCGCGCATCAAGGCTATGTGATACGAAAGCAGCTGCAGCGGCACGACTGTAATGAGCGGCGAAACGAACTCTTCCGTTCTGGGAATTCGCAGTACGTACTCACACAACTCGTCCAGTTCCGCGTTGCCGTCGTCAGTGATCGCGATTACTGACCCCTGCCGTGCGGCAACCTCCTCTATATTCGAGACGACCTTGTCGTACGTGCGGTCGTGCATCGCGATAAATACGACGGGCATAAAGCGGTCAATCAGAGCAATAGGTCCATGCTTCATTTCCGCTGCCGGATAGCCCTCCGCGTGGATGTACGAAATCTCCTTGAGCTTCAGGGCACCTTCCAGAGCGACCGGGAAATTGTAGCCGCGCCCGAGATAGAGAAAATTTGAGGCGTACCGGTACGTACGGGCCATCTCGCGGATCTGATCGTCCAGCGACAAGGCCTGCCGGATTTTCTCCGGAATATCGTTCAAGGCTTCATAATGCTGCGAGAGCTCAGCGTCCGTGAGCGTCCGTCCTTCGGCCAGCTTGAGGGCGATCATGGCGAGCACCATGACCTGTCCGGTAAATGCCTTCGTGGAGGCGACGCCGATCTCCGGGCCTGCATGGAGATACACGCCTGCATCCGTCTCGCGCGCAATCGTCGAGCCAACGACGTTGCAGATCCCGAAACACGGAATTCCCCTGTCGCGTGCTTCACGAACGGCAGCGAGCGTGTCCGCCGTCTCGCCGCTCTGGGATATTACGATCACCACATCTCCGTCTCGAAGGATGGGATCACGGTAGCGGAATTCGCTGGCATATTCGACTTCGACCGGAATACGCGCGAACTCTTCGATCAAATATTCGCCGACGAGCGCGGAGTGCCACGACGTCCCGCATGCGGCGATGATGATTCTATCGGCCGAGCGCAAATCGTCGAGGACATCCATCAATCCACCCAGTTTGATGGTGTTTTCGTCGAGCCGAATACGCCCTCGAATGCAATTCTCGAGAGATTCCGGCTGCTCCATGATCTCCTTCAACATGAAATGTTCGTAGCCGCTCTTTTCGATCTGCTCGAGATCCCATTCCAGCTCGTGGATTTCCTTTTCGAGCGGCGAGTTGTCGATGGTTTTTACGTCATAGCCCGACCGGCGGATGGTGGCCATCTCACCGTCGTTCAGGTATACGACCTGCCGCGTGTGCTCGACGAGCGGCGCCGCGTCGGAAGCGATGAAATATTCGCCATCGCCCACACCGAGAATGAGCGGGCTGCCCTTTCGCGCGGCGATGAGCATATCGGGATCACTGGCGGCGATGATCGCGATGCCGTACGTGCCCACGACCTGTGTCAATGCTTGGCGAACGGCTTCTTCGAGTGAGAGTCCCGTAGATCGCTGCACGTCAGCAATGAGCTCGACCAGCACCTCTGTGTCCGTCTGGCTTTGAAACTTGATGCCTTTCTTCTTCAGGCGCTCGCGGATGGCCCCGTAGTTCTCGATAATTCCATTGTGAACGAGCGCAAACGCGTCATGGTCGTCCATGTGCGGATGGGCATTCTGATCACTGGGTACCCCGTGGGTCGCCCATCGGGTATGACCGATTCCGATCGTACCGGTGACGGGACGGGATTCGAGCATAGAGACGAGTTCCCCCACCTTCCCCTTCTGCTTGCGCACGAGGAGCCCATCGTCACCGACGACGGCGATGCCAGCCGAATCGTATCCGCGGTATTCCAGGCGCTGCAGTCCGTTTACGAGGATTTCGGGCGCCTGTTTGTCTCCTATGTATCCAACAATTCCACACATGTTAGGCCTGCTTGGTCGTAAGGACATCCGTATCCGTTCGCCTGCGGCGAGGCAGACGATAGACTATACTTGACGACCGGAGAAGTGGTCGGGATACCGTGCCATCTCGCCGTAATGTTACAACTGGGCGGCTCGGGTCAGACTCAGGCGGATACGTGCGGCTGGCGGACAGTCCTCCCGAGTGCCTCTGCAATAATGCGAATCTGCTTCATCAGGTCGACGAACTGATCGAAGAAAAGGGACTGCGGACCGTCGCTGAGAGCTGATGCAGGATCCGGATGAGTTTCCACCATAATTCCGTCGGCTCCGGCAGCGACGGCTGCTCGAGCCATCGGTATCACCTTGCCGCGAATGCCCGTACCGTGGCTTGGATCGACGATAATGGGAAGGTGGCTGATCTTTTTGATCACCGGCACGGCAGAGAGGTCTAGCGTATTCCGGGTGTAGGTCTCGAACGTTCGGATACCCCGCTCGCAGAGCATCACGCTGGCATTGCCGGTGGAAAGCACGTACTCGGCGCTCATCAGCCACTCGTCAATCGTCGCCGACGGACCACGCTTTAGAAAAACGGGTTTCCGCGATTTTCCGATCTCCCTGAGCAGTGGGAAATTCTGCATGTTGCGGGCGCCGATCTGAAAAACATCCGTGTACCGATCTATGAGGTCGATCTGCCCAATGTCCATTACCTCGGTGATCACGTTCAGGCCGTGACGATCGGCAGCGGAGCGCATCATTTTGAGGCCGTCTTCACCCAATCCCTGAAAGGAATAGGGGGACGTTCGGGGTTTAAAGGCGCCGCCGCGAAGAAACGTCGCGCCGTGCTCGGCGACATGGGCCGCGCTCTTCTCGATCTGATCTTCATCCTCTACCGAGCACGGGCCGGCCATCACGACCACCTCTTCGGCGCCGATCCGAACACCGTTTACTTCGAGCACGGTACTCTCCTTCTTCCAGGACCGACTAGCGAATTTGTACGGCTCGGTTACGCGGTATACGTCGGCCACGCCATCGAGCACTTTAATGTGGCGCATGTCGAATTCCGGCTTCACGCCGATCGCACCGAGAACAGTCTGGCTGACACCGCTTGAGCGATGCACGTCGAACCCGAAGCCGTTCAGGCGCTCGATTACCGCCTGGACTTCCCGTTCTTCAGCACCGGGATTCATTATTACTACCATAGGGAAGTTCTGCGATGAGGATTATAGGGTCATATTTGACGAGAATGGAACGACAGGCGCTATGTGTTAGAGGCGCTATGTGTTAGAAGCGCTCTGTGGCGGAATCTAAGCGGGACTGGCTGATGGGATAAAAGCTAACGATGCGGGCTTCGAAGAGATTCCATCCGGCCTCTTCAAGCGCGTATCGCCGGCGTCGGTTGTCTCGCCATTTGACAGGCAGTGCGACCGCATTTTTTCGTCTCTTCGGCAAGAACAGGGTGCTACCGATATCGTTCGAGCGTAAACTTCTCCCCGAGGTATCTCTTACGAACCTCGGGATCGTCTGCCAGCAGCTCCGACGTGCCCTGCTTCAAGATTCGTCCCTCGAAAAGCAGGTAGGCGCGGTCAGTGATAGCGAGCGTCTCGTGCACGTTGTGGTCGGTGATCAATACGCCGATGTTGCGGGATTTTAGTCCGGCCACGATCGTCTGGATGTCTTCGACCGCGATGGGGTCGACGCCTGCGAAGGGTTCATCGAGCAGGAAGAATCGGGGCCGCGCAGCCATTGCGCGTGCAATTTCGGTTCGCCGCCGCTCTCCGCCGGAGAGCGCGTACCCTTTGGATTTTCGCACGGTTTCGAGACCGAACTCCTCAATCAAAGATTCGACACGCCGTCTGCGTTCTTCACGGCTTACGTCCTGAAATTCGAGCACGGCGTGAAGATTATCTTCGACTGAGAGCTTCTGGAAGATGGAGGCCTCCTGGGCAAGATATCCGATGCCGCGCCGAGCGCGCTTGTACATCGGGAGCTTCGTTATGTCACGGTCGGCAAGATGGATCGAGCCGGCGTTCGGTCGAACCATTCCGACAATCATATAGAATGTGGTGGTTTTACCGGCACCATTAGGGCCCAGGAGTCCGACGATCTCGCCCTGGCTTACTTGAATGCTGACATCCTGAACCACTTCTCGCTTCTTATAGCGTTTGGTCAGGTTGTCCGCACGCAACACGTGGCGTTCCGCGCTATTTTCGTGTGTTGTCTGCACGATAGGCCTATTTCTCTGCGGACGCGTTCGGGTCTGCGGCAAATTCGGAAGGGTACTCCTCGGCCGGATCCGAAGTTGGATCTCCAGTCGATTTCGGTTCTGCGGTTTTCAGCTGAATTTCGTCGACCGCTTCGCGCCGCGTGTGCGCGACAGCTTCACGTCGCACGCGCAGAATGGCATGGTCCAGCAGACCTTCGCGCGTTGGCCGGCGTTCCGGTGCCCAGTAAAAACCGTCGAGCTGGAAGTCATCCGGCAGAAGATTTTCCGAGTAGTACGTGCTCTCCGGATCCCTTATTGCCGACATTCGCGACGGTTCGTTCTCATCGAAATGGAAAACTATGCGATCTGCGGACATTCTCACGGCGCCGGCGGGTTCGTCCTCATCACCGGTGAGAAAATTGATCGCTTCCGCTCGTGGACCTATCGAGAGGGTTTGCAGGGAGTCATCCCGGAAGGTGGTGGTGAGATGCAGGCCCTTGAGCTGCTGCACGCGTTGCAGTGTGGTATCCATCCGAGAAACGAACGCGTCGTTCCGCATATACAGCGTATCTACGGAGCCGCCGCGTGCTTCAATCAGGAGCGTATCGCCGCTCACCTGGCTAGTCTCGAACCACGCCAGTGGACCTTTAAACATCCGCACCTCCTCATACAGGCTGTCGTCGTCGGTCGTGATCCGATCGTATACGACGGAGTCTGCGATAGCCGCCAGATCACTCTGCCAGATGTTCACGGAATCGACAGCCACGAGTCGGCGAAGCGAGTCCGTCGTGGAAACCTCAAGAAGTGCAGCGCTGATCAATAGCGAGTCTACCTCCGCTTCGGTGGTGTCGGTCCGAAGCTGTACCATCAAAGCCCGACCCCGGATGCGGCTGAAGGAGGCTTTCTCGTCATTGAATGCATAATCGCCGAACAGCATCGTGCGCGAGAGCGAATCCGTGTCCGCGTCCTCTTCATCCCCGATGCGATCGATGAAAACGCGTCCTCGTGCGATGGAGACGTCATCTTCTCGGTGGTATGAAACGGAGTCGGCTTCAAGGTGGGTACGAATCTCGTCGAGCGTCACGTCGCCGTAGAATTCCGCCCGCTTTTCATCCGACCAGTACTCACCCTCGCGGCTTCGAAGCGTTGCCGTGCTGTCGATGAGCGTAACGCCCTCGGTGAACTGCGCGCGTTTTTCCCGCGTGAAGTAGAGGCCGGACGGGGCGAAAACGAGCACGTCGCCGTCCGAGAGACGTACGCGGCCGCGGGCTCGTCCGGTCTTAGTGCGTTCGTTGTAGAGAACGGTATCTGCACGAAGCGAATCGCCGCGCTCGACGACCAGTACGTCGCCCGTGAATAGGATGTCGCGCCTACCCGGATACTGCGTTGCGCGATCGGCCCAGAGTCGGGTAGCTTCCTGGCGGAGGGT
>CAZKNF010000082.1:0-13052 GCA_964554105.1 uncultured Rhodothermales bacterium
GATGGCGCGTTCCGTGATTCTGCACGCATTGCCCGCGGCGGTGCGCCGGAGACCAGGCGATTCCCCCCAGTGATCCAATTTCTGACGGACGTAAATCCTTCTCTTCGACAGCAGCTCAAGGCAGTCTGCATGCATTCACATCGGCGGGGCTGCGACCTGCAGGAGGTGTGCCGCGATCTCTATCTCTACGCGCAATCGGAGGGATACGATTTGACACTCGGTGTGCAGCAGGTATTCAGCACGAAAATGCCCTCATTTCAGAACCAAACGGTGCAGTCGGCCCTGCTCCTGGCCGACGTACGGCCGCTCGCTAAAGGAGCAGCGTCTCCACCCGATTCGCGTGGATAAGGTCGTCGTGAGCCGACCAGGTGAAAATCGTGAACTGACCATCCTGCGACGCCACGAGGGCGAGCGCGTCGCGCTGATCGTGCACGAACTGCGCCGCCGAAAGGTGCCTGGTTCCGCCTATCCGTGCCATCTCGGCAAGCGTCGCCGCATCGCCCAGGACCGGCTCCTTGGCGAGCACTTGCTCGACCGGCGTACTCTCGTTTGTGAGCCTGATCTTCGCCCCGAATGCCAGAAGCTCGTAGCGATCATTCATCACGGTCGCACCGTCGACTGCGGTCAGCCCGGCAACACCCTCGATGGCCGCCTGCATCGCCTGCCGTCTTTCCTGATCACTGTTGTCGCCGGGATGGTTCAGCGCCGTCTCTGAAAGTCGTGTGAACACGGGTTCGATCCGGTATGAAAAAGGTCGCACGATGGATTCCTGCCAGCGCCGGCTGTCCGCAGGGACGACCAGCAAAGTGCCACCACGAGCGTGCGCCCGCATCGAGACCGCCAGCTGGACCAGCACGCTCGATGAATCATGCCACGTCACGGGTGGATTGAGCCCGACCAGGGAGCTGAGCAGTCCCGGACAGTCCGGATCACTCGCGATGTTCTCGTCTACTACCTTGATCTCTTCACCCCGGAGCACCACGATGTTGCCGTACTTCCCGAGCGATTCACCTCTACTGTATTTCACGACGATTAATCCGGGCTCGACGACCTCGAGGACGAAGCTCAATATGGGAACGATTCGCGTCGCGCCCCAGACGTAAAGTCCGTCGGCGTCGCGCCAGACGCCGAGATGAATGCCTGGGCGCTCGACCGCCGGAGCAAGATGTGTAAGGGTGTTCGCGCTGAGGGCAAGCCGCCGTTCGAACACCAGCGGCCGCTCCGCTTGTCCGGGCGGCAGATAAGCAAGCGAGATTCTCGGGCTGCGGCCCTCTTCGCGACGCAGGCTGGCCCAGAAGGCTGAGTTGATCATCGTCTCCACGATCGGTGCTTCAGGAGGCGGACCCAGCTCCTGGGTACCGCTCGCTGCCGCGTGATGCCGTGCAAAAAAAGTCTCTACCGTCGCGGCTACCGTTCGTGCAGCCGGATATCCGGGTTCGGCCATGGGAAGGTCGATATTCAATGGATAGATGCTCGCTTCCGCTGTACTCAAGTCTGTGCACTCGCAGTATGCGGTTCAGCGTGGTATGCGCGTCCGCAGAGGGGCTGCATCACCTCGATATGGACGATATAGCACGTCAGCACCAAGCGATCCGTTTCTTTCCTGACACGAGTTCGCTGAATCAGCCGGTAGATAGCCGGTATGCTAACTAGGTATGCAGCTCGGCGCGCGCGTTACGTCTTTCATTTCTCCGACGAGCGGCGTAGTCTGTGGCGAGATGCAACATATCACGTTCTCAGACGCGGCGCAGGATTCCGTCGACGAAGTCATCCGGACGCGCCGCACGATCCATCTTTTCGAGCCGTCACCCGTGCCGCCGCATGAGGAGATTCTCCATGCGATCGACATGGCGCGATGGGCGCCGAATCATTATCTCACGGAGCCGTGGCGCTTCTACGTGCTCGGCAGGCAGACCGCTGAAGCAATAGCCCGCCTGAATGCATCACAGGTCGCCGAAACGAGGGGAAAAGCAGCCGGAGAGGCCAAGCTCGTTCGCTGGCTCAAAATCCCGGGATGGCTCATAATAACCTGCCGGCGCTCCGACGACGAACGCCGCCAGGAGGAAGACTATGCAGCCTGCTGCTGTGGTGTTCAGAATCTGCAGCTCGTCCTCTGGAGCCGCGGCATTGGAACCAAGTGGACTACAGGCAGCGTGACCACGACGGCCGAGTACTTCGATCTGGTCGACATCGATCCCGAGAAAGAGAAGCTGGTTTCGATGCTATGGTACGGGTATCCTGCTGCAGTCCCGGATCCACCGCGGAAACCGGTCAGTGAGATGCTGGATTCGCGCCCCTGACCCCCCCTTACCAGCGCCAGCGTAGGTTCAGCAGCGGAGCGTGCGACCCGGCAGGAGGAGTGCTCAGCGAATAGCTGACGGCAGCCGTTGCGCCACTTCGCGCTCCTCGAAGCGCAGCAAAGCCTGAGATAAGGCGATTTGCGACGAGCGTCGTGATGAGATATGAGCGGCGGCGTCGCAGGGACTCAGCATCTTCGCGTAGACCGCGGTAGCGTTGAAAATCCTCTTCCGTCGACCACGCCCACTGATTTGCCGGATCTGCAATGGATTCGACGTCGCTCCAGTTGCGATTACGGAGCTGCGTAGATAGGTACTCTTCCGATGTGGCGTACGATGCAAGGTTCAGAAAGAAGTCGCGGCTCTTGCCTTCAACATCCGCGCCGGCGCGCGTCGCTGCCAGCGTGGTGTAATTATCCACAAGATGATCTCTTCTATATTCAGAACCGGCGAGACTGCCCCATATGGCTGCATCCGCAAGCGCGAACATTGTCGCCCATCCATCCCAATCACCTCCCTGTACGTACCTGTGCCCGAGTCCGGGCAGGACCAGGCTAAGTGCAAAGGCCTTGCCGGATGAAACGTCACGCTCGACGTCGTCCTGAGCCACCGATGTCTGCACGCCTCCCGCCGAGAAGATGAACAAAAGCACGGCGACGACGGTGTATTTCATGCAAGAAGGGAGCGCTTGGCGGGCCGCACTAGACGGGATCAGGATGGATGAAGTTCGAGCTAAACCACAGCCATGACTGGGATGTTTCGACGGCGGAAGCTATCCGGATCCAGAAGGATCTGGCCTCCCGTGTGGCCGAGGTGCCGCTGCGGTCCACCCCGCAAACCATCGCCGGCGTCGATGTGAGTTTTCGGCGGCGGGGCTACAAGGATTACGCCGCGCAGTGCGGTGTCGCGGTGCTGGCGCTGCCCGATCTGGAAGTGATCGACGAGGCGAGCTGGGTGGGCGACGTCACGTTTCCGTACGTGCCCGGTTTGTTGAGTTTTCGAGAGATTCCGGCCGTTCTGGAAGCACTCGAACGACTGATGATATGGCCCGACGTGTTCATGACCGACGGACAGGGCCTGGCGCACCCTCGCCGGTTTGGACTGGCCTGCCATCTCGGTGTTGCACTCGACGCGCCGGTCATCGGGGTAGCAAAGACGAAGCTGATCGGGGATTTTGCAGGCCTCGACGACGACCGTGGCTCCCGAACCGCGCTGATGCATCGAGGGGAGCAGGTCGGCGCCGTGCTCCGGACAAGAAAGGCCGTGAAGCCCGTCTACGTGAGCATCGGGCATCGCATCACGCTCGAAGAGGCCGTCGATCTGACGCTCGCGTGTGCACCTCGATACAAGATTCCGGAACCGACGAGACGAGCACACCAGGTGAGCAGGGCCTGATTGCAACAGTACGAGCTCGAACCTGTTTGTGCTTGAGCCCCGCTCGGCCAGAAATTACCTTTCGCCATGCGGAATTTCCATGTACAGACATTTCGGCGAGATTGTCGCGAGGGATTCATTATGACTCTTCTACTCAGCCTGTTACTCACGCTCGGCGCATGCTCGATCGATTCCGAATCGGCGGCGAACGGCGAAACGCCATCAACGGCAGCGGTCGACACGGCGACGGTCGACATTCAGGAGTGGGACGTACCGTATGAGAGCTCGCGTCCGAGAGACCCGTACGTGGGTCCGGATGGGCTTGTATGGTTCGTCGGCCAGCGATCTGATTACGTTGCCTCATTCGACCCGGAGACGGGTGAGTTCGAAAAATACGATCTCGAAAGCGGCACCGGTCCGCATACGGTGATCGTGGGCGATGACGGCACCGTATGGATCGCCGGCAATCAGCGCGCCTATATCGGGAAGATGGATCCGTCGACTGGCGTAATCGAAAAAATCGAGATGCCTGATGCGAGGGCGACTGATCCCCACACCATGGCCTTCACGTCGGACGGCGACATCTGGTTTACCATGCAGGTGAGCAACCGCATCGGCTATCTCGATACGGAAACGAATGAGGTGCAGGTGGTCGAAGTACCGACAGCCTCCGCTCGGCCCTACGGCCTGAAAGTAGATGCCGACGACAATGCGTGGATCGTTCTCCTTGCGACGAACAAGCTGGCGAGTGTGGACCGGGAGACCATGGCGATCGAGGAATTCGACCTGCCGCGGGAGGAAACGCGTCCTCGCCGCCTAGAGATCACGGCCGACGGCATGATCTGGTATGTGGATTACGGTGAAGGTTATCTGGGACGATTCGACCCGCGCTCAGGGGATACCGCTGAATGGCAGATGCCGGGCGGTGCCGACTCTCGGCCGTACGGAATGGCCGCGGACAGCGACGGCACGCTCTGGTTCGTCGAAACAGGCAGCAATCCCAACCGCTTCGTGGGATTCGACCCGTCGACGGAGTCGTTCACGGCTGCGAGCGCGATACCGAGCGGCGGCGGAACCGTACGACACATGTACTACCACGATCAGACCGGACAGGTGTGGTTCGGCGCCGATACGAACACAATCGGCCGCGCGCTGGTGCAAGACTAAAATTCTATCCGAGCCCTCACATTGAACGTCCGCGGCGTGAGCCGCGTCGGCACGCGCTGCCAGATTCCGTCTCCATCCGGCACCCAGGTGAAGGCGACCGTGTTGGTCATGTCGAAGACGTTCAATAGCTCGGCTGTAAGCTCTACTCCGACCGGAAATGAACCGGTAAATTCGATTAGCTTCGTGATGCCCAGGTCCAATCTTCGGTATTCCGGATACCGTTCCGAATGGCGGTCGCCGGGAATCTGGGCTACGAACATGCCGATTCGTTCGCCCGGCACAGGCGGGGTATATGGAAGGCCGCTCCCGAAGAGCCCGCGAAGGTGAAGCTTCCACGTCGGATCACCCGGGACGTAGTCCTGCACAAAAAGCGATATCGTGTGTCGCTGGTCCGACGGACGTGGCACGAGCCCGCTCGTGCGATCCGTCTCGTAATCCTGTAAGAAATTTTCAGTCGCATCGAGATAGCTGTAGTTCAACCAGCTCTCGAGCCCGGGGACCAGTTCGCCTCGCACTCGCAGATCGAAGCCGAAGGCCTCACCGCTGGCATCGTTCTGCCCCGAATACAAGACGCGTACGTTCTTGATGTCGTAGGAGATGAGGTGGTCCAGATCCTTATAGTACAGCTCCCCCCGGATGTAGAGCCGCCGTGACGGAATGAAGTATTCGCCTCCGGCAACGTATTGAATCGCCCGCTGTGACCTGATGCCCCGGTTCAGCGTGCCAAGAAGCGTCTCTCCCGGCTCGGGCTTGCCGCGCAGCTCGCGGTATGTCGGCGTCTGGTGGTATACGCCCAGTGAGCCCATCAACGTCAGCAGTTCTGAGGCACGGTACCGCGACGAGAGTCTGGGAGAAAAGTCCCACTCGTCGTTGAAGGAAAAGTAATCGCCACGCACCCCAGCCGTCAGGAGAAGCCGGCCTGGGTCCGGAAGAAGATCGGTCGTGTTCTGCACGTATCCGCCGGATTGCGAGGTCGAGACCGATGCTTCATCTCGAATCTCGTCGGCGACGATCCGGACGACATCGCCGTCCACGTTCTTGCCCGAAAGATGCGTGTACTCTTCGATGCGATCGCGAAAATTGAGCGCGCGAACGAACCAGCCCGCTTCGGCGGCGTGCCGGCCTGCGTTCAGCATCCACCGTCCGCGGCCGGTCCAGGAGTGGACGTGAATCTGGTTGTCGGCGAACTCCTCCTGCGTTGAATTCCCGGTCGGGAAATGGCCTGAGCCCGTCTCTGGATTCCCCGTCTCCGGATTCACCTGATAAATGACGGAGCTGCCGCTGACGTCGAATCGTTCGTCCTCGGTGGTGCCGAAATAGGAGATATCGTGCTCAGCACGCAGATTGGTGGAAAGTCGATTCGACATGCGAACTCCGCCGAAGCGGGTCTGATAGCCGTCTTCTTCTCGACCGTTGAAGCGAATCCACAACGATCTAAGATCGGAGGGTGCGTTGGGATTGGCGCTGACAATACCGAAGTACGTTTTGCGCCCCTGCGGCTGCAGATGGAACGTGTGGTCGGCCCAGATGCCCAGACCCTCGATTTCGTGGCCCGGCGCTATTCGGTAGCCGACCAGCCCCTGAATGTCCGTGTAATCCGGTCGGTACTCGCCTTTGAGCTCCTGCGTACTGAAAAAGTGCTGCGCACGCGCCTTCCGAATACCCAGGCTCCAACCAAGCTTGCCGTCCGCCGCGGACGATCGCACGGCCACATCCGCGTCGAGGAGCGAGATCGAGACACTACCCTCGAGCGGGTTGTTCTCCGGCCGTTGATAGACGACCTCCAGAGCGGATGAAAGCTTCCCCCCGTATCTGGCAGGAAACCCCCCAGTGTAGAGCGTGATGCGATCGGCGAGTTCAGGATTGAGGAGCCCGAGACCCTCCTGCTCACCCTGTCTCGGGCGGAACGGCATGTACACCTCGAAGCCGTTGATGAAGATCAGATTTTCGTTGAAGCCGCCGCCTCGAACGGAGTACTGATTCGACATCTCATTATTGGTCGCCACGCCCGGCAAGACCGACAGCGACTGAAAGCCTTTGAATGGTGAGGGGATGTTCCGAACATCATCCGGCGTCAGCTCATAGATGCCGGGTTCGATGGACGTCGGCGCCTCCTCCACCACGATCCCTTCGAGCTCGTAAAGACCCGGCTGGAGCGCGACGTCTAGCCGGGTTGATTCACCCGATCGAACGGCAACGGAGTCGAACTGCGGCTCGTATCCGACGGCGGAGAAGCGAAGCAGGTACGATCCGGCCGGCAGCCTCAGGAGATATCCGCCGTCTGCCTCGCTAGCCGTTCCGAAATTCGTCCCATGGACGACGACGCTTACTCCCGGTACGACCTGGCGTGACGAGTCATCTTCGATGATGCGGCCTCGGACGTCGCCCCAGCCCTGCGCGAAGGCAGCCGGGACGAGGATGGTCCAGATGATGGCGACAAGGCACGCGCGCATGCCGAACTACGATCGATGAGGGGAAGCGGAGTGAACGTAGTACCGGTGACCTTATGCGCGTCCGAGTATAGGATTGTAAACAGGAGGGATGCGATCCAACTACGTCGGCTCCTTTCCCGCGTTCCATAGTGCACGCAGATCCCCACCGTTACATTTGGACGCCACAGTGAGCCGCGCGCCGTGCAACGCAGAGATGAGGAATTTAACAACGGCCGTTTTGTTAGTACGCTTTCGCGAAATATACACGCTGCTTCGAAGGACGTCCGGACACCATGTCAACGCCTTCTTCCTCGTGAGCGGGAGAGAAGGGAATGCAGCGAATGGTTGCCTTGGTTTCCTCCTTAATTTTTAGCTCGGTCTCGTCGCTTCCGTCCCAGTGGGCAAGAATGAATCCGCCGCGAGAATCGACGACTTCTTTGAACTCGTCGTAATTATCGACATGCGTCGTATTAGTCTCGCGATGCTGCAAGGCACGGTCGAATAAATTGTTCTGGATCTCTTCGAGCAGATTCATAACCCGAAGATCGAGCCCATCTTGATCCACCGTCTCTTTCGACTTTGTATCTCGCCGCGCAAGCTCGATTGTTCCGTTCTTGATGTCGCGCGGGCCTAGGGCGAGCCGCACCGGTACCCCCTGGACCTCGTACTCATGGAACTTCCATCCCGGCCGCTGGGCCTCACTGTCATCCAGCTTCACGCGTGCACCGGCTTCCTGCAGCGCATCCTGCACAGCGCGCGCCCTTTCGAGTACCGTCGCCTTTTCTGCGTCGTTTCGAAAGATGGGTACGATGACCACCTGCGTGGGCGCGAGCCGCGGAGGCAGCACGAGGCCCTGGTCGTCGGAATGTGTCATAATCAGTGCGCCGATCAGGCGCGTCGAAACGCCCCAGGAGGTAGCCCAGACGTACTCGAGCTCGTTCTGCCTGTTCTGAAACCTGCAGTCGAATGCTTTCGCGAAATTTTGTCCGAGGAAGTGGCTCGTGCCCGCCTGCAGCGCACGTCCGTCCTGCATCAGCGCCTCGATGCAGTACGTATCGACGGCACCGGCGAAGCGCTCGCTGGCGGATTTGAGGCCGCGGAGCACGGGCATCGCCATGAAGCTCTCCGCAAACGTCGCGTACACCTCCAGCATCTGCTCGGTCTCTTCGATCGCCTCCTCCCGCGTCTCGTGAGCCGTGTGGCCTTCCTGCCAGAGGAACTCCATCGTCCGGAGGAAAAGCCGTGTCCGCATCTCCCATCGGACCACGTTCGCCCACTGATTCAACTTGATCGGCAGATCGCGCCAGGACTGGATCCACCCGCGATAGGCGTCCCAAATGATCGTTTCGCTCGTCGGACGCACGACGAGGTTTTCTTCAAGTTTTGAATCGGGGTCGGGCATTAACCCCTTTCCGTCTTCCGCCACCTTCAGTCGTGAGTGTGTGACCACAGCACACTCCTTGGCAAATCCCTCGACGTGCTCTGCCTCTTTCGCGAGAAACGACTCTGGAATGAAGAGCGGAAAATACGCGTTCTCGTGTCCGGTCTCTTTGAACATGCGGTCGAGCTCGCCGCGCATATTCTCCCACAGCGCGTATCCGTTCGGCCGGATGATCATACATCCCCGCACCGGCGAATAATCAGCCAGCTTCGCATTCTTTACGACATCCAGATACCACTGCGAGTAGTCCTCAGAGCGGGGCGTTATAGCGTCGGCCATTGTGTACAGTCGGTGATGAGTATCGGATACAGGCGAGTACGGAACACTAGCGCTATCCTGCCGGCGCGGGTGCATTAAAGGCGTTTAGTGCCAAAACCACCTCCGGCGCGATATTTGTGAAGCCACATGGCAGGCGGACGAGCAATATATTCGGCAACCAGTGCGGCAACCAAACGTCGCGGGTTGAAGTGTCGATTAAGATGCTCTTTCGATGCCAAAGGGTGGACCGCATACATCGTGGAGCCGCAACCGGGACATGGATCGTGCGTAGGCTCTTTGAGCCGCCGAGATCGCCGCCGACGTCATAGAGCCGACATCATAGAACCTTTGAATCTATAATTCCTCGCGTCATGGAACGACCGAAAACCGCCTCCGACTATACTAAAGGTTCAAGGTCCTACGTCGCCGCTACGGTCGTGCTTGCGGTCGTGCTTCTGTCTGTGAGCGGCTGTTATACGCAACTTTCGACGGTTGACCGGGGTCCGGATCACGTAGAAGTTCAGCGCACGGACGAATCGACCGTCGTGACGGAGCATTACTATAGCGACGACTACTACTACGATCGATACGAGCCGTACAGATACCGTCGGCACTTCGACCGATTTTACGACCCATTCTATTCCGGCGTGTCGTACTGGGATCCATATTTCTATCGGGATCCCTTCTACCATCGGTATTACGATCCGTTTTACTTCGACAGCTACACGCGCTTTCATCTGTCGTTCGGATTCGGGTGGGGCCATTCACACTACCGGCCCTATTACTCGTCCTACCACTATCGACCGTACTATCCGTCCTATGCGCATGTGTACGGTCCGAAGTATGGCGGATGGTCTTATCACGGGCCATACACGGTACGTCCTCGCAGCGGTGCCTTTGAGCCGCGCGGTTCAACGATGGGCCGAGGTGCTCTTACTGACATACGAGGCGGAACAGGACGAGGTATCAATCCAGATAATAGCCGCGGTTCGATCGGACGTGGAGGGATCGACGATCGCGGGTATCCAGACGGCACTCGGACGCGCGGCGTGACCCGTGACGGTTCTGGTTCTTCTTCGGCGGGATCGGCTACGGACCGCGGACGTTCCGTCGATACCGGTCGATCCACGGATACCGGCCGGTCAGTGACGGGCTCAGGGAATCGAGGGGACACAGGTCGAGGTACTTCCGGTACGCGAGCAAGAGATGACGCAAGTAGGTCCGGCAGTACCGAGCGAGGAACTACAGGACGCACCGGAGGTGACGCGACGCGCGACACTGGAAGCAGAGCGTCGGACTCTAACGGCGACAACGGTCGTACCAGCTCGCCGGCACCGAGACGGGATAGAGGAGACACGGGTACCCGCTCGTCGAGCGGCAGCCGCGGGACTGTGAATTCGGCACCGGAGCGGCCGACGCGAAGCACAGGTGGAGAGTCGGTTAATAGGCCGGCCACGCGTGAATCGAGTGGTCGCGGCTCGACGCGTTCGTCGTCCGGACGCTCGGATTCGCCGAGGTCGGACAATTCCGATAGCAGAAGCAATCACGATGCGGCGATCGACGCCTGGCGCGATCGAAGTACGCAGTCGACGAGAAGCAGCAGCGGGTCGACCGGTAATCCGTACGTGCGGACCCGAAGTGGATCGTCGTCGAGAACGGGAAGCGCCGCCGCCCCCGCACAACGACGGACGCAGAGCGACGATCCACGTCGAAGCAGTTCTTCGCCGGACAATAACGTCCGCACGCGGTCCTCGAGCGGGGGATCAGCGCACACATCACCGCCGAAGCGATCCGCTCCCAGCCGGTCGGTGAATCAAGCTCCCAAACGCACGGTCAGTAGCACCCCTAGCAGCAAACGTCCGCAGGTAAGATCGCGGCCGAGCTCCAGCGGGCGTACCGTGCGAAGTGCTCCATCAAGACGGAGCCAGCCAAAAGTTCGGTCCTCCTCGTCGAAAGGTTCGTCTCGCAGTACCGGCCGCTCGAGTTCCAGCAATCGCCGCGGTCGCAATTAATTACCAATCGAAGGCGTGGGCCGCATGACGTGGCCTGTTTTGGTGCGCTCCTTTCCAGTTGCCAGGCAAGCTGTTTGGAGAGCCGGGTCCGGGCCCGTGCTTGCGCGCGGGCCTTTTTTTTGCCTGGCCGGAAGAGCTCGGGGGATTTGCTAAGTCTCATAAATACAACATGTTAATGCCATGAATGCGAGCCGCTTTCCTCATATCATCGCGAGTTTAGTCCCGATTCTCGCTCTCGCCTGTTTCCCGTCGCTGTCATCGGCGCAGACAGGCGAGGATGCGTTGCGCTTCGCGGAGCGATCTCCTGCGACAGGTGCACGCATGATGGGCATGGCGGGCGTCGGAATCGCAGGCGTCGCCGATTATTCGGCCTTCGTGACGAATCCGGCCGGTCTCGGCTATCTCGGCTCATCCCTTTTCGCCGGAGCCCTGAACTCGATGTCGGCGACCGATGAGTCGCGCTATCAGACGGTTGGATTCACGACCCTGGACGAGGGCGACCTCACATCTACGAATCTCGGAAACCTGGCATACCTCTATAAGGCGCCGACCGCTCAGGGTGCGCTGGTGCTCGGTGCAGCTTTCAATCAGGTAAATACGTTTGATCGGAACCTGAGATTTACGGGTCCCAATGCCGAGAACTCCATCAGTGATTCGTTTCTTCCCTACCCGAGCGAGTTCGAGGTCGAAACAGACAATAGTGGTTCACAGCCGATCTTTTTCAACGATATTCCGGCGCTGGCATATAATGGCGGCGCCATCGAATTCCTGACGGAGAATGTCGGGACCGATCAGCCGCTGTTCTACCAAGCGGTCGCACCCGGAACTACCATCGAGCAATTCGGGGATGTGCTTGAGGAGGGGCAGATGAATGAGATTAACGTCGGTGGCGCCTGGGAGGCCGCACAGAACGTGATGGTCGGAGCATCCGCAAACTTTTCGTTCGGTACGTATCAGTTCAACAGCCGCTTCGAAGAGGACGATGCAAACAATGAAAATTTGCCTGACGACTACATCGTCATCCTCAGCGACGGCGAACTTCGTGGTTTCGATTTCCTTCGCTACGATCAGGGATTCGAGTCGGATCTGACGGGCATCAATCTCCGCGCGGGCATCTCCAGCGAAGCTGCACAGGGTATTCGAGTCGGGGCTACAGTTGAGACGCCGACCTTCTATAACGTCAATGAGACGTACTTTCGCGAGATCGAAACTTTCTTCGATGAAGGGGGATCGCTGAGCGATTCGCAACGTGGCGAATTCGAATACGAAGTCTACACGCCCTGGCGTCTCGGCGCAGGTCTTGCATGGAGCAACGATGATCTCCTGATCTCCGGCGACCTCGAGTACGTAGACTGGTCGCAGCTGGAGCTGGATTCCGATGACACCAGCTTCGACGAGGAGAATCGTATGATCCGAGAGAACCTCGAGGCCGTTTGGAATGCACGTGTAGGTGCAGAGTATCAGTTTGGCAGCCTGGCAGTGCGCGGCGGCTTCGCATGGCAGCCGGATCCGCGAACGTTTGAGATCGAACACAACGGTTCCGAAACGGATCGATCCAAGACCTTTCTCTCCCTGGGTGTCGGGTATCAGTTTGCGGACCGGTTCCTGATCGATCTGGGCTGGATGCAGGAGCGGTTTGATGACCTCTACGCGCCCTACGGCGATGTCGCGAGCACGCCTCCGGTTGCCGAAGAGGAACTCGTTCGCAACCGGGTGTCCGTCGGAGTACGCGTACTCTTTTAGCTCGAACTTACTTCGAAGGCCGCGCTGGAGGCCACAGCGGGGCACGATTTAGAGCTGATCGATGTCGAACCGGTTCGTCATCAGTGTCAGCTCTTCGTCGTCGCCGGTCGGCGCGAATGTGTACACGAAGCGGTATGTCCCCGCAGGGAGTGTGGGATCGAGGTTATACTCCTGCGTCGCCTCACGACTGTGTCCCAGCGCGTCGAGGGAGTCCGGACATCTGCTATCGAGCTCCACTCGAACCCACTCGCCGTCGTCCTGCCGATCAAGCTCGGCGTTGCAGAGATTGTAGAGTATCGTTCGCCCTGAGTTATTTCGAATCGTCAGC
>CAZKNF010000083.1:0-12759 GCA_964554105.1 uncultured Rhodothermales bacterium
TGCTCCGTTCATAGCATCTTCATTTTACGTTGCATCGCATTGGCAGACCGTCTATGTTTGCTTCTCGACCGCGGTGCAACGGCGTTAAGCCAGATCCGAGCCGCTCGGGCTTCCCCTGCCGTGCGCTGGGTACGACCCCACTCAAGCTATTCCACAAACTCAGGTGTCGTTTTATGAAACGATTGCTATTGCTCTCATCCGGCCTTTGCGCCGCCCTCGTACTTTTCTGTTTCACAGCCGTCCAGACCGCCGAGGCGCAGTACAACGCCGGCGATGATTTTGAAGTCGCGTGGACGCTAAGTGCCCACGAAAATACCGACCTGTTTCCGCGTGGACCGGCCTTCGGCGCGCGCGGCGTACTAACGGGGATGGACTTCGACGACGATGGAAACAAAGAAATTCTCTTCACGACGGACGAAACGCTGGCGCCGGAGGGTCCGGATCCGGGTTTTCTGGATGTCTTCCTTTATGAGGCGACCGGCGACGATACGTACGAATACGTCTGGCACTACACGATGCCGGAGGCTTCGAATTCGCTGGCGGCATTAACCTACGGCGACATGGACCAGGACGGTCTGTGGGAAATCTTTCTCGGCGTCCCGACGATCGATGATGATCCGATGGATCTCTTTATTTTCGAGCAAGATGAGGAGGGCGTATTTCCGGATGAGCCGACAGCTACCTACGATTACGATCGTGAAGGAAGCCTCGACTTTCGACCGGCAGGCTTCGCGCTCGAAGATATCGACGGTGACGGTGATATCGAGCTCGCCACCGTGTCCCGGACCGCCGGCTTACGAGAGCTCGTCGTGATTTCGCTCACGGGAGAGCTCGACGCCTTCGCCACCTTCGACATCGAGTTCGAAGTGGGCGAGCAGGTGCTCGGCGGCGGTGCGGTTCACGACGTCGACATCGCGGATTTCGATGGCGACGGGATGAACGAAATCTGGGTGAACACCTGGGACAACTTCTCCTGGGCCATCTTTGAAGCGACCGGCGATGACAGCTACGCTCTGGCGGCCGAGATCAATGCGGCCCGTGAGGACAACGATCCCGGATCATTCAACAGCCATAAGCTGCTCTTCCACGATGTGGAAGGCGACGGCGATCTCGAGCTGTTTGCCCCGATGTCGAACGGCAAGCTGTATTACCTGGACAATGTCGACGATGTCTCGACGATCAACAACGACAGCTTCGAAATCGTCGGCATTTTCGATGAAACCGCCTCCGCGCGCGGAGGCGACATCGGCGACCTCGACGGAAACGGCCGGTTTGACATCGTCGCAGGGACCGGTACGGCGGAGACGCTCGAGCGGATCGAATATGATGGCGCCGGCGACCCCGCTGATTCGACGAGCTATACGTGGACGACCATTCTGGAAAGCACGGAAGGTGATGCCGATCGATACTATCCGCTCCGTATTACGGACGATCTGGACGGCGACGGACGGAATGAGGTCGTTGTAACGAACATCAATGCAACCAATGAAGGCCAGCCATTGATTCTGGTCCTTGAATCGACAGTCGAGCCGACAGACTACGTGACCAGTAATGATGCGACGCTTGCCTGGACGCTCGATCCGCGAGAGTTCCCAGACCTGTTCGACCACGGACCTGAATTCGGCACGAACACGGTGCTGACGGGCATGGATTTCGACGACGACGGCAACAAGGAATTCCTGTTCAGTACCGACGAAACGGTCGCACCGAACGGTCCGGATCCGGGCTTCCTGGATGTATTCCTCTACGAAGCCACGGGCGATGACTCGTACGAGCATGTGTGGCACTGGACGCATCCCCAGGCTACCAACTCGTTCCCGCCGCTCGCCTGGGGCGACATGGATCAAGACGGACTGTACGAGATCTTCATGGGCGTTCCCACGATCGACGATCCGGATAAGCTCTACATCTTCGAGCAAGACGAGGAAGGCAACTTTCCGGATGATCCGACGAGCGTTTACGATTACGAGCGCGATCCCAGCGTCGATTTTCGTCCAGCCGGCTTCGCGCTGGAGGATGTCGATGGAGACGGGGACATCGAGCTCATTACGGTTTCGAGAACAGCCGGTGCGCGCGAGTTGGTCGTAATCTCCCTCACGGGTGAGATCGACGAGTTTACGGCATTCACGATCGAATTCGAGGTCGGCGAGACCGTACTCGGAGGCGGCGGTGTGTATGACGTAGACGTTGCCGACTTCGACGGCGACGGCATGAGTGAGATATGGGTGAACACCTGGGACAACTTCAGCTGGGCAGTCTTCGAGGCGACCGGCGCCGATTCGTACGCGCTGGAGGCTGAGATTGACGCCGCCATTCCCGTAAACGACCCGGGTTCCTACAATCGCCACAAGCTGCTCTTCACCGACGTAGAGGAAGACGGCGACCTTGAGCTCTATGCGCCGATGACGGACGGTAAGCTTTACTTCCTGGACGGCGTCGACGACGTATCGACGATCACGGGTGACAGCTTCGTCGAGGTCGGTACCTTCGATGAGACGGCGGAGGCTCGCGGCGGTGATCTCGGAGACTTCGACGGCGACGGAAATCTGGACATCATCGTAGGGCACGGCAACAGCGAGAGAGTCTCGCGCATCGACTACGACGGCGTGGGGGATCCGGCCGATTCGACGAGCTATGAGTGGTCAATTCTGTTCGAGACGATAGGCGGCCCCAGCGAGTACATCTATCCCCTGAGGATAGCGGATGACCTCGATGGCGACGGCCTGAATGAGGTGGTCATCACGAACCGATATGCCTCTGCCGAGGGCCAGCCGGTGATCTTCATACTCGAAGCAACGGACGCCGGACCTGTCGCCGTGGATCGGCCGGAAGAATTGCCGTCCGACTACGTCCTCGAGCAGAACTATCCGAATCCGTTCAATCCGACGACGACGATCGACTTCGAGCTGAAGTCGGCTGCCACGGTGTCCGTGCGGGTCTACGACTCGGTCGGCCGTCTGGTCACGACGTTGATCAACGATGAGGCGCATGCGCCGGGGCGGTACAGCGTGGAGTGGAACGCTACCCGCGACGGCGGCGGATCGGTCGCGAGCGGCGTGTACTTCTACACGCTCGAATCGCGCGACGCGCGCCTCGCTAGAAAGATGGTGCTCATGAAGTAATGGCCGAACGCAGACCGAGTTTGGCTCGCTCTGCGTAAACGCAACACGCCGTGCCCGATGCGGCAGCTGCTTAAAAAGAAGGGTCTCCATCAACGAAGATGGAGACCCTTCTCGTTAGGAGCCATTTGGATTCCGAAGATGATCTCGTGGCCGGCACATCACGTCGCACGTCCCCGGCACATCACGTCTCCGGCTTCATGACGTCACCTCGTACATCACGTCGCCGGCTTCATCACGTCCGCTCGAACACCAGAACGACTTCATCTACATCGAGCTCGACCCCGAAGAGCGTTTCGAGGATCGGTTCGTCGTCATCCGAGGTGAATACCACCTTCTCGGAATTCACGAACTCGTAGTCGAAATCGAAAGTCTCGGGGAACTGTGATGAAAAGAAGTCGATCTCCCTGTCGTCCCCGTCGACGCTGAACTCCCCGTTGAAGATGTCGTCGTCTGGGGACCCGCTCACGTCCAGCAGCAGCGTGAAGAGGTCCTCATCCGCGACGTAGGTGATCAGGACGTCGTCGTACCTCGAGAGCACGAGCGCCGAAAAGTCCGTGGATTCCGAGCCGGCCTCCACGAGGCGCCACGTGCCGTCGAACAGAAGGGCATCGGTGTCGTCGTCCGCGGAATCACAGCCCGCAAGGAGAACTACTCCGAGCAACAGGGGAAGCGTTCGAATCAGGGTGCGCATCACAGAATACCTCACGAGCGTCGGGTTGTTGGATGGATATCGTACGCCGTGTGTGGCCTTCGCATGCCGCAACGAACTCCAATTGGGCGCACAAAGCTCATCGGCTCGTTCGTTCGCACGCGGGTACCCGCATGCCTGCCAGTACGTAATTACTCCCTGTCGGGAGTTCGTACATCCTGCAGGTACGACACCGAGCCGATTTGCTTCATCGCCACATCCATCCAAAACCGTGCCGCCTGAATCGCCAAGGCTATTCTAGGCAATCACGCCACGGTCACGCCGTCATCGAGATATACGTCTTGAATGGCGTTTAGAATCTCGATGCCATCCTCCAGAGACTTCTGGAAGGCCTTGCGTCCTGAGATCAGGCCCGTGCCGCCGGCGCGCTTGTTGACGACGGCCGTACGCACGGCCTGCTGGAGGTCGTTCTTTCCGGAGCCGCCGCCGGAGTTGATGAGACCGGCCCTTCCCATGTAGCAGTTCGCGACCTGATAGCGTGTCAGGTCAATCGGATGATCGCTCGAGAGCTCCGAATAGATGCGCTCGTCGAGCTTTCCGTAGCTCGATCCGCCCATGTTCAGCGCTCTGAGTCCGCCGTTCTGCTCCGGCAGCTTCTGCTTGATGATGTCGGCCTCGATCGTGACGCCGAGGTGGTTGGCCTGGCCTGTCAGGTCCGCGCTCGCCTCGTGATTGACGCCGTTCTGCTTGAAGCCCGGGTTGCGCACGTAGCACCAGAGGATCGTCGCCATACCGAGCTCGTGAGCATGCGAAAACGCGTCGCTGATCTCCTGGAGCTGACGGCCGGATTCTTCGGAGCCGAAGTAGACCGTCGCGCCGACGGCGACGGCGCCCATGTTGTAGGCATCCTCGACGCGCGCGAAGAGGATCTGGTCGTACGTATTCGGGTACGTCAGCAGCTCGTTATGATTCAGTTTGAGTACGAACGGAATCTTGTGCGCGTACTTCCGCGACACGGCGCCGAGCACGCCGAACGTAGACGCGACGGCGTTGCATCCGCCTTCGACGGCCAGCTCGACGATCCTCTCCGGATCGAAGTAGGCCGGATTCTTCGCAAACGAAGCGCCGGCCCCGTGCTCGATGCCCTGGTCTACCGGCAGGATCGAGAGATATCCCGTACCTCCGAGGCGGCCGTTGTCGAAGAGCTGCTGCAGGGACCGCAAAACGCGCGGGCTGCGATCGGATTGTGCCCACACTCGATCGATGAAATCGGGACCCGGGAGATGGAGATTTTCTTTCGGAATGGTTCGACTCTTGTGGTCGAGCAGATCCGATGCCTCGCTGCCGAGGATATCGGCTATGCGCGATATTGCGACTTCAGCCATGATTCGATCTCAGTTATTCAAACAATCAAAGTGGAATTCCAATCATCAAAACCCGTAGTGATAGAAAGTATTAAATCGCGAGGCGTTCCTCATAACGCTGGATTCATTACACTCGAGTAGTCGAGGGCGAAGCGCTTTTCTTCACACGTTCTGCTTCGAAAGCCCAACGGCGGCTACCGCCTTGCCAATCGTACCCGCGTCTCCTTCGGAATGCGCTTTGCGTCCTCGAAGTAACTCGTGAGCTCGCGCGCGGCGAGGGGCACGGTAAGGAGGCCCTTTGCGCCGAATCCGGTGAAAATCCACACGTTGTCGCGGCCGGGCAGCGGTCCGACCATAGGAAGGCGGATGCCCGGCACCGTCACGCGCACGCCGGCGCGCTCGTCGATGATGGCCGCGTCGGCAACCGCGGGAAGCATGGTCCTGATTTTCTCGATGATGTCGGACGTTCGGCGCGGCGTCGGCTCGACGTGCTCGAATTCGTGCTCGTAGGTGCTTCCGGCGATGAGAATGCCGTTCTCGTGCGCGACGTAACCGTGCCCAGCGAGATGAGGTAGATCCTCCGGCAGTGCGGGTGGCCGTTTGAGGCGCACAGTTTGCCCCTTCACGCCGTGCAGGCGTAGCCGTTCGAGCTCGGGGAATGCGGCATATGCACGTCCGAGTGCGAGGACCGTCCGCTTCGAGGAGAGACGCTCGCCGCCGTCCAGTTCGACGCCGCCATCGTCCCACTTAACCACGGCGCGGCCGGTTCGGATCTCGGCTCCGCGAGCTTCTGCGGCTGACAGGATGCGGTGGACGAATGCACCGATGTCGATGGCGCCGCCGGTCGTGATGAGGAGTGCACCGTCGGCGGCAACGACATCCGGAAAGCGTTCTCGGCAATCCTGGGCGCCGATCCATTCGGCATGGTCTGGATGGTCGATCGCCGCACTCTGAAACCGCTCGATCTGATCGCGGCCGTACGCCGGTCGCAGCGTCGGTCCTCGCCGGTAGAGGTCAGCAGCACCGGCGAGTTCCACTAGCTCGTCAAGGGCGGGCAGCGCCTCGTCCATCCGCCAGACAGAACGCGCTCGTAAGCCCAGAATGGGGTTGATGAGTCCGGCCGCCGCCCCGGAGCCGCCCGCTGCGGGGGCATGCTTCTCAAGCACGACGACGGAGTGATCTCGACTCAGATGAAGCGC
Organism: uncultured Rhodothermales bacterium; assembly: GCA_964554105.1. Lineage (GTDB taxonomy): Bacteria > Bacteroidota > Rhodothermia > Rhodothermales > VXPQ01 > CAZKNF01. The sequence continues at coordinate 6,335 of CAZKNF010000083.1, forward strand.
CGCACAGGCGCCGGCCAGCCCTGCGCCGGCTATGATGATCTCACAATCCGGCACGGATCCTCGCAGTCGGACGAACAGCGCTACTCGCGATCAGACGAACATTTCCGGACTCACTTCCAGGGTGACCTCCGAGATCCGGTCTGCGGGCATGCCCGCGCGGCGCGCGTGCTCGGCGACAGCTTCGGGATTGGGCGCGTCATACTCGCAGTAGATCTTTCCTTCGGCCTCGGAAATGTAGCTCTTGATCCATACGACATCGGGCATGTCGCGCAGGACTTCATTCGAGCGGCGGCCAATCGCGTCCAGCTCTTCGGGCTTGAGTTCTCCGACCTCACGTTCAATGATGTAGCGCGGCATGCAGGCCTCCAGCGGGTCGCAGCCCGCGATCTTTATTGGAGTCGTGGATAGGGTGGTAGAATTGTAACGCAGCGGCGTCGAAGAGTTTCACGGTAGAGCATCGCGCGCTCTACGGGTTTCGGAGCCAGACTACTCCAACTGTAAGGGCATGCCTATTTCAACGGTATCGCATTTTTGACTTTCTACGGTATCGCATTCTTGACGGCGTCGCATGCGGCGGCGAGACGTTTGTCGTCGAGCTCGGTCGCGATCACCGATGCCTGAATCGCGTACTCGCGTGCCCGCTCCATTTCGTCCAGCGCGGCATGCGTCTCGGCCATGTGGCAGAGCATCCAACCCTCGCCGAGCCGGTCGTCCAGGTCCCATCGAAGCTGAAGCGAGGCGGCGTACGCATCGAGCGCGTCGACAAACCTACCGGCGCTCGCGTGGATGTCGCCGATGACGGCACGCGCATGTGCTTCGAGCCGAGCGTCGTCGTGTGCCTGATGTTCGTCGATCGCGGCGCGGAGCTGGTGGAGTGCCTCCTCCCCGCAGCCGAGCTTGTGGAGCGTCAGTCCGATGCTGTTGAGCATCAGGCCGATTCCCTCCGCATCGTCGACCTGACGAAAAAGTTCGAGTGCCTTCTCATAATGATCGAGCGCATCGCCGTACTCGCCGCCGTGCCACGAAAGAATGCCCGCACTATTGTGTAGTCGGGCTTCTCGAGCGGCATCACCGGCACGCTGCGACAGATCGATCGCATCATGATAGTGCGCGAGGGCTTCCGCGTCGTCTCCTCGTCGCCGCGCGAGACCTGCGAAGGCCTCCAGTGCATCGATCTCGTACGATACATCCAGCGCGTCCAGCCGCTCGGTCATCCGGTGCCAGGCTGCTTCCGCATCGGTGATGCGATCCTGCCTTTCATAGATGGCGGCGATCTTTTTGAGCGTTTCGGCCTCTGACGTGGCGTCTTCAAGCTTGCCGAACCAGTCCGCGGCCTCCTCGAGGTAGCCGAGACTCTCATCGTAGCGCGCCAGGCCGTAGAGTACTTCACCGAAGACCAGGAGTGACTTCGCGAGGCCATCCGCATACCGCGACCGGCGCGTCATTTCGATCGCTTCCTGATAGCACGTGATGCTGCGGTCGACTCGACCCAGCTTGAGATTGAGATGGGCTACGCTCATCATGCTGAATGAGAGCTGAAGCGGTAGCCGCTGCCTCTCGGCAATCTCATAGGCTCGTTCGAAGTGCGTCAGGGCCTCCTCATTGTCGCCCTGCATCTGAAAAATAGTACCCAGGCTGTGTGCGATGTAGGCATTGACGGACGCATTATCCAGCCCTTCGAGCAGCTCCTCCGCCCGCCTGAGGTAGGCCAGCGCCTCCTCATATTGGCTGTTGTCGCGACGGATGATGCAGAGATTTACCAGGTCTCCGACGAGGGCGTGATTATCGCCGCATTCCCTGTGCAGGTCGAGCAGTTTTTCGTTGATTTCGATGGCCTCCTCGCTCCGCTCCTGTCTCCATCGCAGAAACCCGAAACTTCGGAGGGTGCGCCGTTCGACCTCTCGATCGTTCACGTCTGCCGCAATCGACATTGCCGTCTGCAGGGTGTGCTCGGCGTCGGAAAAACGGCGCGTGAGAATCTCGAGGTCACCCTGTCTTCGGTAGGCTTCGGCAAGAATTGCGGGCTCGTCACCCGAGCTGAGAAGCTCCAGCACCTCGTCGATGATTCGCTGCTGCTCCGCGCGGTCGCCGATCGTTTCACAAACCTTCTCGTGCTCGAGCAGCACGTTGATGAGCTGTGTGCGGCGGCGCTCTTTGTCGGGATGTCGTTGAAGCCAGGCGCGGACCTCGAACAGCATCGTCGACGCCTCGGTGAACTGGCTCATCCGTGTGGCGCGTTTTGCGGATTGTTCGCCGTAGAGGGCGGCGCGTTGCCAGTCCTCGGCCTTGGCGAAATGGTGGACGAGCAGATCGAGGTGCTCGTCGCGCCGATCGGAAAAGAGCCGCTCGACAGTGTCGCCGACTTGCAGGTGCAGCGACTTTCGCTGATGTTGAAGCAGCGAATCGTACGCGACGTCCTGCGTCAGCACGTGCTGGAATCGGTACCCGGCATCCGGCAGGACGCGGATCTGTCGGATGAGGCCGAGATCCCGCAGCGTATCGAGGGCGCGACGAAGATCGATGTGGTCGTCCACTATCTCACTCAGGACCTGGCGGGAGAACTCGCGGCCAACCACGGCGGCGACGCGCAGCACCTTGCGGACGTCGTGCTCGAGTCGGTGGATTCGCGACCGGATGACAGCCTGCACCGTATCGGGCAGACTGACGTCGTCGATGGACTGCGCAGGTACCGCCCGACTGCCCTCGACCGTAATGACGCCTTCTTCCAGCAGCGTACGGCAGATTTCCTCTAGAAAGAACGGATTTCCGCCCGTTCTCTCATGGAGCAGCGATCTCAAATCGCCGCTGACGTCGCGGACATCCAGTACAGACCGAATGATGGCAGCGGAGGCGTTTTCATCGAGCGGCTGCAGCTGAATTTGCGGATGACGGCCGGCGAATGGCCATCGGCCCTGATGCTCCGGACGGGAGGTCACCACGACCAGGAGGGGATAGGATGACGTTAGTTCGGCAATCTGCTTCAACACGTCCAGAGAGGCGTCGTCGGACCAGTGCCAGTCTTCCAAAAGCACGACAGTTGGCTTCTGTCGGGCGCCGAGCGTAATCACGCCCGCGAGTGCTTCGACGGTCGCCATTCGCAGGTCCTCGCCCTCGAGGTGATCCGACAGCGGCCGTTTCTCGCTGTGAATAGACAGGACGTGGAGATACAGGGGGATGAATACATCCAGACTCGCATCGATGGCGTGGACTCGGGCAACGACGGCTCGCTCCATTTCCTCGTTCGACATCTCGGTGGAGATTCCGAAGTACGTGCGCAGCAGCTCGATGAAGGGGAAGTAGGCGACCTTCGCGCTGTAAGCCTGGCAGCGGCCTTTGACGACCGTCACGTTCCACTCGCCTTCGGCCGCCCTGCAGAATTCATAGAGAAGTCGGCTTTTGCCGAGTCCGGCATCGCCCATGACGGCGATGAACCGGCCCCGCCCGACGCTTGCATCGCGATAGGCCTCCTTGAGCTTATTCAGCTCCGCCTCGCGCCCGGAATACGCCGTCAACCCGGTCTTTTCCGATGCTTCCAGACGCGTCGCCAATCCGGTTTCGGCGGCGACGCGGTACGGCGTGACCATGTCCGCGCTGCCCTGCATGCGCACGGGCAGGGCCGATTCCGTTTCAAAGAAGGGGCGCACAAGGCGCTCGCAGCCCGGACTTATCAGGATCTCGTCCGGACCCGCATGCAGGGATAGCCGGGTGGCGATCTGCAGGGTATCACCCGCTACATCGAGATGGCCGTTCTGCATCCGAACGACGAGGATACCGGTATCGATGCCCGTGGCCGGCTTCAGTCGACATCCCGTCCTGGCTTCGAGCTCGTCGGAGAGACGGCTGAGCCGCGCGTGGATGCTCCGGCCTGCTCGAACGGCCCGCACGAAATCATCTTCATGCGACTCGGGAATGCCGAACAACGTCACGAGCGTGTCGCCCTCGAACTGATGCAATCGGCCGTCAAGCGCGCCGAGGCGCTCGTCCACCACCGACCGGATCTCGTCGGCGACTGTCTGAAGCTCCTCCTGTACGAGGTGCTCCATCAAACTGGAATACCCGTGCAGCTTCAAGACGAGCACCGTCGCACGCATCCGTTCGGAGGACGAGGGAAGCGGCGAGGTCCATGCCTTCGGCTCGCCGGCGAGGAGATTGGGTGCGTGCTGTCGCGATTCCAGGGCGGCTGAAAGATCACCCGCGGAGGCAAAGCGCTCGTGCGGTGCACGGCGAAGCAGCCGGCGTATCGCACCCGTGAGATTCGGCGGGACATCGCTCCGCACCGAATCCAGCGGTGGAGGGTCCTCGTGTAGGATCGAGTAGATGACGCCGTCCTGGTACGCGCCGTCGAACGGGCGCTTGCCTGCAAGCATTTCGTACAGCACGACGCCCAGGGACCACAGATCCGAACGATGATCGACGTTCCGACCGCGCGCCTGCTCCGGGCTCATGTACGCGACCGTTCCGATCGTCTCGCCGGATCTCGTAAGTTTAGTGTCCGCCACTTTCGCAATCCCGAAATCGAGAATTCTGACGGTGCCGTCCGCATCAAGAAGGATGTTTGCGGGCTTGATGTCCCGATGTATGACCTGCTTGCTGTGGGCACGTGCGAGGCCGGCGGACACCTGACGCGTGATGTCGATCACCTCTCCGATGTCCAGCGGACCCCGATTGATGCGGTCCCGCAGCGTCTCGCCCTCGTAGAACGCCATGGCGATGTATAGGCGGCCGTCGGGCGCCTCGCCGATGTCGTAAATGGTCGCGATGTTCGGATGCTCCAGTGCCGCGGCCGCCCGGGCTTCGGCGATGAAGCGGTTTTTGGCGGACGAATCGGCGCTCAGGTGATGCGGGAGCATCTTCAGCGCAATCGTGCGGTCGAGGCGCTGGTCGCGCGCCTTGAAGACGACCCCCATCCCGCCGCGACCGATCTCTTCGACCAACTCGAACGGGCCGATCCACTCGCCGTCCTTCGACGAAGCGCTCGCGTTCGACGAGATGCTCGCATTCGGCGGTTCCTGGTCCATGCGCTTCACAGCCGGCGAATCCTGGTCCGTGCGCTTCGCAGCCGGCGGTAACGCGGATGTCAGAGCCGCATCGTCGAGCATGCCGGCGGATTTGTGCGAGTCGAGGAGCGACAGCACCTCCTTTTCCAGATCGGCGCTCTCGTGCAGCGCGTCGTGCACGAATCTTCTCCGATCCGCGTCATCTGTGTAATCGAGAGCTGAGTCGAATACCTCCCACAGACGCTGCCAATCGGAGGGGTTAATTTGATGTGTCGGATTCTTACGCATCGGAAGTGAGCTCGCGATTGAGCCATGCGCGCGCCCGGGTCCAGTCGCGGCTTACGGTTGCATCCGAAATATCCAGGGCCTCGGCGGTTTCTTCTATCGTGAAGCCTGCGAAGAATCTGCACTCGACGACGCGCACCAGCCGTTCGTCAAGCTCTTGCAGCCGGGTGAGGGCCTCGTTGAGCATGATTACGTCATCCAGATTATGTTCGGATTGAAGGATCGCTTCTTCGAACGGCACCTTGCTGCGATCTCCACCTCGCTTCTGCGCCTTGCGGCGAACGGCGTAATCGACCAGGATGTGGCGCATCGTCTGGGCGGCCGCCGCGAAGAAATGCCGCCGATCCTCCCAGCGAACATCTCCCAAGCGCGAGAGCTCGAGGTATGCTTCGTGCACGAGGGCAGTGGACGAGAGCGTGTGATCGGAACGCTCGCGGCGAAGCTGGCCGTGCGCGACGCGTCGAAGCGATTCGTAGACATGTGGAACGAGATAGTCCAGCGCATCATCCTGTCCCTCGCTGTACGCCCGGAGCAATCGTGTGACGGCGCTCGTGCTCGAGTTTTCCGCTGCACTGCTGGTATTCTGGTCTTCCGCTGACGCGCTCGCCATGGCCGACATCTGAAATGCGCAATCGGACGTATAAGATCACTCATACCAACGTATTCCGAATGCTCGAGTTCATCAAGCGCTGCGACGCCCCCAGAGGTCCGGCGGCGCGAGCTCGACCAGATTGCCGGCGGGATCGCGGAAATACAGTGACCGTCCGGATCGCCAGGCGACTTCCGCCTCGATTTCGACGCCGTTCTCAGCAAGGCGCCGGCGCCAGTCGGGGAGTTCGCCACCGGTCGCGGAGAACGCGATATGGCCTCGACCGTCAGCGCCGTGCGGCGGTACGCTGCGTCCCGGAGCCCTCGATCTGGCCGGATCGAACACGAGAATCACGCGCGGCCCGCACGCCAGGGCGATTGCATCGTCGAAGCGCGACACGACCTCGAGTCCGATTACATCGACATAGAACTGCTCGGCTGCCTGGAGGTCCGCCGCGTAAAGCGCGATTTCCAGCAGATCGGGTGCATTCATCAGTTCGTATCGATACAGAAAGGGCTCGTCGAAGGTCGTGCCGGGAGGCATCAAGCGTTCTT
>CAZKNF010000084.1:0-10697 GCA_964554105.1 uncultured Rhodothermales bacterium
GAATTGCGGGGAGCACGTCACGCGCCTCCGGCTCGCGGGCGATCGTTTTGTCGTAGATGGGTTCTGCGAGCATCGAGTAATCGAATCCTCCGCTGCCATCACTGAGGACCGCCACGTCCACCGCACCGTCCAGAAAGTGCGTGATGGCGTAGAGGCTGGCGGAATACGTCAGCTCGTCGTCGTGGTGGGCCTGAACGGCCAGGATCTCGACAACATCGTCCTGGGCCGCAGCTGAACCGTACAGACACAGCGCGACCGCGAATCCTAAAAGGGATCGCAAATACATCAATTCACAGGCTGAATGGGAAGACGCACCTCTGTGTTCTCCCACGCCAGCACGAGATCCGCGCCCGACTCGGATTCGTCGAACCGGATGGTGAACTGATCGACGGTGTCTTCGATGCGATTGGCTGGTGCATCTACCGTGACGACGTTGTCTGCCGGGTCAAAGACTTCGGTGACCGAATTGGTCTGTGGATCGAATATGCCGGTTCCGTCGAGACCGAGGTGCGGACTGATGTGGATGACCCACGAGTCGGGATTCGGCTCCGTGAAGATGGAGTACGTTCCAGCTTCGAGTTGTTCGCCGGCGATGATTACGTCTTCAGTTACGGTGATTTCCGTGGCCTCGTTGGCGCCGGTCCGCCAGATTTCGCCGTACGGCACGAGGTACTCGGTGTCCTCGTTGTCGGCGCCGAAGATGTCGCGATTACGCATGTAGGGCCGGCCGTACGTCACTTTCACGTACGCGTCGCCGACGTGCGTTTTCGCTATGCCGATCGGGCTGGGGCGCCGGGAAGGATGAAGATCCTGCGCGGCCACATCGTTCACGAAGAGAAATGCGACCAGTAGCGCGGCGAGCGAGCCGATCCCGGAAGGACGATAGAGGTTCATAGGTGCTTACGATTGCGTGATTGGTAGTGGCACGTGAATGTACGCATCTAAAATCGGAATCATCAAGAGGGATTCTGGCAGGATGTTTACCAGAGCGAAAACGTCGATTTGGTTCGCGTCATTACTGCATGTATCGAATGCCCACCAGCCACCATCTTGGCGGCATGGGTGCGTCGAAAACTTCGCTATATCGGTGGTCGAAAACGTTGCGGAGCTCGGTGTTGAATCGTAAAACGCCGTGGGATACGCTCAAGTCGAAGCCCACGCGCGCATTAACGACGCCGTATTCGTCGCCATCGAGCGGATCGCGCCAGAGTGCCTGAAGACTTCCGTGGATGGCGGAGAGATGGTAGGTGAAGGTGATCTGTGCGAGCCGCCGGGCATTAGTTCGCACGTACTGGTACTCGACATCTTCAGCTAAATCACCGAGGTGCGCCTCCTGGAACGTGATGGATGCTTCGGAGCGCATCCGGCCGGGACCGACCCGTTGGTTTACGGAGGCGTCGAGTTCGATGCCAGATGTTCGCACGGAATGAAGATTGCGAGCCAGAAAGATCGTGTCGGCCGGGCTCAATCTCGCGTAATCGATCAGATCGCGTGTGAGACGAGTGAAGCCCGTGGCATGCAGGGACATTCCGTCCATCAGGTAGGTCGACGTTCCCACTTCATATGACCACGACCGTTCAGGATCAAGATTTGGACTGCCAACGCTGCCGCCACGAGGCACCTCGAGCGTGGTATTGAAAAACCGTTCGATGTAGTTCGGCGCTCGAATAGATCGACCGGCAATCGCGTGAAGACCGAAACGACCCGCCGAGAAGGCCGCGGCGACCTGTGGAGTAAACGCGGTGCCGAAGCTCTGATCATAGTCTCCGCGGGCGCTTCCGGAAACGGCCAGAGAGGCGATCGGATTCCACCGCAAGCTGTAGAAAATCCCTGCTGCGGCATCGCTATGGCGGCCGAGATTGTTGCTGTCGATCGATCGCCAGGCCGCGCTTGCACCGGCGGTCGTCAACAGTTTGGATGACAACGCTCGTACGATAGAACCGCGGATTTGTCCGATTCGGCTGACGTGTTCGTTGGCGGGTGTGACAGGATTGTAGACATAGTGATCGTCATGCTGCTTAAAGGCAGCCTGGAGTGTCCATCGATTCGGTCCTCCCGTACGGTCAAGCCGCGCATGGCTCCACGAAGTGGTCGTAGCCTCGCGCGCCGTATCGCTCGGGAAAGGCGCATAGAAATGGTAGGCGCTGAAATCGCGATGATCCCGACCAAGTCGAGCAGAGAACCGATGAGGTCCCACGTCCCTAACGACCGAGGCGGTCTGCGAGTGCCGTCGGAAGTCACTGGTCAGGATGCCGGACGAGCCGACGATCGGCCGGCCGCCGTCATTCTCGATCGGCGGGCCGTCTGCTGTTTCCAGCGAGCCGGCGAATCCGACGTACGGTCCGGACCCCTGCGGCCGACGCGCGGCGACGTCGAATCCGTAAAGCCCATATTGACCCGCTTGCGCGCGTGCATCGAGGCTGAGGCCGTCGGCTCCTGTGCCGGCTTCACGTGCAGGTTGGTCGGTTTGTGGTATCGGTATGCCGCCGTTGACAGCCGCGTGCGTGAAAATCTGAATTACGCCACCTACGGCGTCGGGGCCGTAAATTGCAGCTGCCGGGCCTCGCACGATTTCAATACGGGCTATTTCGGACATGGGGATCGGAATATCCGTCAAGAAGTGTCCGGTCATCGGATCGTTCAGGCGCACGCCGTCGAGTAATACGAGCACACCGTTGAATGTGGATCCGCGCATGGTGATGTCGCTTTGAACGCCGAAGCCGCCGCGGCTGATGATCTCGACGCCCCCGATCGTTCGAAGCAATTCGTCATAACTCGATACGGGCAGGTTTGCGATGTCCTCGGCCGTCCATACCGACACGCGGCGGCCGGATCGATTCACGTGCTCCGGGTATCGATTCGCGGTCACGATGATGGAATCCGGAAGTTCGCCGGCGAGCTCGTAATCCTGCGCCAGTGTAGCCGAGGCCGGAACGAGCACAAGAAGCACCGCCATTCGCATCAGAGGTTGGAGAATCGATATGCGATTCGAGGCTGATATGGCCATAGTGTCGGTGTTGAAGCAACACGCTCGTAGTCGGAATCGGATTCTATATACCGAAATGACGCAGCTGATAGATGAGGTTCAGCATCACGTATCGCCCCGGCGCCTGCGATTCGCTATGCTGAATATAGAGCCCGGTGACGGATCGGTCGACGTGCGAATTTCGACCGAGCAGGTCCGTGACGGTCAGCCGGACCTCCGCGAGGTTGTTCCTCAAGAACTTGTATCCGACGCCCACATTCCACATCACCCGCGTCGGGCCGACGGAAGTCGATAGGCCGTATAATGCGAAACGTCTAAACAGCCGCTTACGGCGGGGATTGTATTGATGTGTCGTCCGTATGCGGGTCTGGATAGGACGTCCGTATCCGGCTTGCGATCAGCCGAGTTTTTCGGCCAGTATGCACACGCTCTTTACGCCGTACTGCTCGCCCGCTGATTGGGCGGATTTCGATACGAAGCCATACTCGGACTGGTCCCGCGCCGATATGAGGCGCATTCCGGCGGCCTCCATCATATCCGTGTAGCGATCCTGTCTCAGGGCGCCGCCGATGCATGCGGCCCAGAGCGACGCATCGCACTTGACGTTTTCGGGCAGATCCGATTCGGTGACGATATCCGCGATGGCCATCCGACCTTTCGGTTTGAGAACGCGGCTAATTTCGCGGAAGATCTCCGGTTTGTCGGGGCAGAGATTGATGACACCGTTTGATATTACGACATCGACACTTGCGTCGTCGACAGGCAGGTCTTCAATAACGCTCTGAACGAATTCGACATTCTGAAATCCGGCTGCGTCGCCGACGCGTTTCGCCTTTTCGAGTTGTGCGTCTGTCATATCGACGCCGATAACCTTTCCGGCGTCACCGATCTTGCGCGCTGCGATGAAGGTGTCCATGCCGGATCCGCTGCCGAGGTCCAGCACGATTTCCCCTTCGCGCAGGTTTGCCAGATCGAAATAGTATCCGACGCCGGCGAACGACTCGACGGCTGCTTCGGGGATACGATCGAGGTCGTCCGGTGGATAGCCGAGTCGCTCTGCAAGCTCGCGGCCCATCTCGAAGTGATATTCCCCACGGGGCTCATCGGCGACCTTGCGATACATTTCTTTGACCTGGCCTCTGAGATCATCGGTGTCGACGCCGGGTGTCGAGAGTGTTTCCATGGGTTGCATTCAGGATGGGTGATAGTCGATTCGGTTACTTGGAGGATAGGCCGAAGCGGACGCCCGATGCAAGCGCCGGGTTGTCCGCCATGTAACGAACGCGTCCAAGGCCAGGTGCGGTCGAGATGCTCGTGCAGATTTGACCGGTGGGTCGTCTACATTTCTTCCCAGTACTCTTCGGGCATTTCCTGCGCGAGTGCCAGGGCGCCGTCGGCGCCGGCGAAGAGCGGGTCGTCGACTTTCGAGATCCGAAATGTGCCGTAATCCTTGAGCGCATCCTCGAGCGCTTCGGCAATGCCTTTGATCTGGCTGCCTCCGCCGGCGAGAAAGACGTTTCGAGCGAGCTGTTCTCGGAAATCGGGTTCATAGCGGCCGATTAGCTCAGTGACGGTTTCGACGATCGGAGGCAGGATGCGCTCGCAGGAAAGTTGAAGCTCGTTGGTGATGTCGACTTCTTCCATCTTGCCGTTTACGGGGAACTTCACCTTGATGCGGCTGGAGCTTTTTCCCACGAAGCCGTTTTCTTCCTTGAACCGCCGGGTAACGAGTTCATTCAGCGTCGCTTCGGGATACTTTTCCTGTAGACGCTCCTGAAGGATGCGATCGATATAGTCGCCACCTGAATTCAGCGTACGCTGATCTTCCTCCTCGGGCATCGTGCCGTGCATGACGCAGAAGTCTACGGTACCGGCGCCGATGTCGATGATCATCGCATGGTTGAGGCTGCCCTGGCCGTAGGCGACTGCGAACGGTTCCGAGGCTATCATGAGCGAATCGGCGTATTCCTTGGCGGCATCACGGATCGCCAGCTTGTTTACGGTCATGGCTTCCGCGGGAACGCCGACGGCGGCGTAGATTTTCTGACCGTCTGCCGGCTCTACGGATTCGATCAGGTGGTGTATCAGCTCCCGAATTGCTTCTTCGTCGCGCTCCGTGCCCTCGCGGATGACTCCGAACTCGAGTGGCCGCACGATTTCGAGGGACATCCGGTTCTTGAGGGCGTCTTCACCGAACAGAATGTTGTCCCCCAGCAGCTTGCGGGCGATGAAATCCTTGGGCCAGCCGACGTAGCTTTCGATCCAATTCTTCTTGCCGTTGCTCGCCGAGACGGCGCTCCGAGACGTTCCCAGATCGATTCCGATACGCAGGACGTCGTTAGATTCCTTCTTTGCTTTCTTGGCCGACATATTCTGTTCGTTCGTCGTCGTGATCGTGTTCTCTGAGGTAGTTGACCAGTCCTTCTTCGAGAAAGAATGCAAGCTTTTCCCGGTAGGCCGGGGTATTCAGATTTAGTTCTTCCGCGTTGTTGCTGATGCTTCCGATCTCGGCCAGAACGCTAGGCGCTCGTACGCCCAACAGCACCATGAAGTCGCCGGACTTAGCGCCCCAGTCGCTGACCTGATCGTTGATGCGGCGCATATTACGATACAAACCGTCTTGAATCGAGCGAGCGACCTTGCTGGATTCTTCGATCTTCAGTTCCATCCCCAGCTGCCGGGTGAGATCGTCGAAGTCGGCGTGCGAGAATCCTGAATTCTTGTTCTCCTGCTGTGCCAGCTGCACGATCCGCGAATCAGAGTTGGGTCCGTAGAAGAACGTCTCAATCGGGGCTACCGATTTGTCGGGGATCCAGTTTATATGAATCGAGACGAAAAGATCGGCGCCGTACTCATTCGCGAAATTGATCCTTTCCCGAAGCGACATGGACGCGTCCTCCTCGCGCGTCAGCATCACATGATACTCAGGATACTGTTCGAGCCGTGCCTTCAGGCGCAGCGCTACGTCAAGCGTGACCTCTTTTTCAGTGAGACCCTTGTCGCCGACGGCCCCCGGATCCCGTCCTCCGTGTCCGGCGTCGATGACGATCGTCTTCAACTGCAATCCGTATAGGTCTGATACCGAGGGGCGGTCCACCGGCAGGGCGGCTAATGTACGCCTCGGCACCATTGCCGGTGCTGTGAGCATCGCCGCCGGCGTGCCAGTCCGCAACGTCGTCAGATCGTCCGAGTTCGCGGTCAACGGATCTGCTTCTGTGTCGCTCAACTGCGCGACGACGCCTGCGACCACGAAGAAGAGGCCGGCGAGTACGACGAGAAACTTCCACCTGACATGAGGTGATTGATTCGCGGTTGCGTCCGGTCCATCTTCCTCTGTATCCCGTCGCCTGGGTGTGCGGTCGGGAATGCGGACTTTTTCGGCTCGATCACGCACTCTGAGGTTTTCCTCGTACACCTCGCGCAGGATGTCCCTGCGACTTCCTCCGTACACGGCCTCGCGGCTTCCTCGATATAGTGACGGATCTGTTGCCATACTTATTCTTCCTGCCGGCAAACTATTAGGTACGGAAAGATCCTCATTATAGGTAGGTAAGATCGCCCTTTTCCATACCGTGACAGGCGATTCAAGAAGACTTTCCGCGATCGGGCATAGATGGAACACAATGTATGCCAAAATGCCCCCAGATTTCCAATTGTGCACGGAGGACGCTGCTGCAGCGTTGCCGATGCATAGATTTCGGTCGAAGTCTAGACATGGAATCGATCGTGGCCTTCGGGCTTGCGGGCTCGATCTGGCGGGACCTGGCGTTTCGAATGGGATTCATCCGGCCGTCCGCTACTTTGCTACTACTTTTGATGGCCACCTAATTGACGGATCATCCTTTCTATGGCCATCTTCTTAATGGATCACCGTCCGTCTATCGAATCAGAAATTACTACTGCGAACACATGTTTACGAATGTCCTGCGTATTACCGGACTCATTCAGCTGCTGCTTTTTACCCACGTCTGCGTGGGCCAGGTGCCTGAGATGCCGATGTCCATCGATTTTGAACGTTCGGCCGAATTTCGCGCCTTAAACAAGACAGTGTTGGACAGCCGAATGCTCGACGATCTGAGCGATCCGGACGACTGGACGTTCGAGGGGACGGGCAGGATGCGGTTTCTTGCCGCCGACGGTCCAGGAATCCCCCGGGACCTGCCAGGCGTGGACGGCGACGCCGCGGCAGCGTCCGGCGGTACCCAGGTTCTGCGGGTAGAAGTGGACATGTTCACCGATTCGCCTGCGCCTACCAGCAGGGGTCTTTCGGCGGTAAACCTGAAGCGGGTCTTTCCGGGTGAGGACTGGAGCGGATACAACCGCATATCGATGTGGATCCGTCCGGAAGTGTCGGGCTTTCCGATGCTCCCGCTCCAGATTGTCCTCCACAACGAAGGGGAGGAGACGGTGCCGGACATGTACCATCGCGAGGGGGTCCATTACGTCACGCTTGAGGACGACGCATGGCAGCAGGTTGTGTGGGAGATCACTCCGCTCGGAAGAGATCGGGTGACTGCGATCGAGATCGGATACTGGGTGAACAAGATGCTGGCGGCGCCCGGCGACCGCGTCGCGTTTGAGATCGGGCGATTGGAGCTTCAGCGGGTGGAGCCGGATCACTATCTGGGATGGAATGTGGCGCCGGGACGGATATCGTTCAGTCATAGCGGCTATCAAACGGGGTCGTCGAAGACGGCATTGGCCAGCGGTCTCGACGCTGCCGAATTCGAACTTTTGCGCGTCGACGACAGGCCTCTGGGTGAGATCGCTCTGAGGAAGCGCATCGAGACGGTCGATACCCGGCTGGGCGAGTACCAGCGCATCGACTTCTCCGAGATCCGGGAGCCCGGCCGGTACGTGATCCGCGCAGGAGGCACCCGGACGCCGCCGTTTCGCGTCGGCGACGATGCGTGGGAGGAGACGATCTGGAAGTCGATCAATTTTTTCTATGGCGAGCGCTGCGGATTTGCCGTTCCCGGATCTCACGACGTCAACCATCGCGATTGGACGGCCACCCAAGGCGACCAGAGCATCGTGATGAACGGCGGCTGGCACGACGCGGGCGATCTTTCGCAGGGCATGATCAATACGGGGGAGGCGACCTATGCCATGTTCGCCCTGGCGAAGCGTCTGCAGGAGCAGGGCGAGGCTTCAGCGCTGCTCGAGCGGCTTATCGAGGAGGCGAAATGGGGGCTTGACTGGGTGATGAGGGTCCGCTTCGATGGGGGCTATCGCATCGGATTTGCGAGCAACAATCTGTGGACGAACGGCATTCTGGGTGATGCCGACGATCGCTCGCGCGAGGCGCTGAACAATCCGAATGTGAACTACATTGCTGCGGCAGCGCAAGCGATTGCCTACCGCGTCTTGAAGGATCGGGAGCCTGCGCTTGCCGCTCGAAGTCTGCGCATCGCCGAGGACGATTGGCGCTACGCCATCGACGGTGTCGAGGGACCGGAGACGTGGAGCACGCCGGCGTATGCGGCGTCGCCTGTCGAACTGTCCGGGATCGGCATTCTCGCCTCTCTCGAACTGTTCGATGCCACCGGCAGCGAGCGATACGCCGCGAAGGCCATCGAGCTAGCGCAGATCATCGTCGATTCGCAGCAGCAGGGCTACGTCGGACCGGACTATCCCCTTGCCGGCTTCTTCTACACGGGTCCGGACCGCGAACGGCTCTTCCACCAGTTCCATCGCGGCAACGATCAAGCGCCGATCGTGGCTATGGCGCGGCTCGTCGAGACATTTCCGGACCACGACGACTGGATGGCCTGGTATTCGGTCGTCGCTCGGTACTCCGAGTACCAGAAGCGGAGTGCACAATCGACCGCGCCCTACGGCGTGCTGCCGGCTTACGTGTATCATGATACGGAGTACCTCGATATGCCGACGGCACTCGAGCGGTACGCGGCCACGCCGGACGCCTTTCGCGAGCAGGTCGTGCGAGGCATGCCAATGGGCGACGGGTACTACCTCCGGTCGTTTCCGGTCTGGTTTAATCGCCGCGGCAACTACGGCGTGCTTCTTTCGCAGGCGAAGGGCCTGTCTGCAGCCGCCCATGTGCGCCGCGACAGGGACGCCGCGGAGCTGGCGCAGCGGCAGGCGCAGTGGATCGTTGGCCGTAATCCGTTCGTGCAGAGCACCATGTACGGTGAGGGGTACGACTGGGCGCAGCAGTACAGCGTCTCGTCGGGAGACATCGTCGGTTCTCTTCCGGTAGGGATGCAGACCCGTCACGCCGGAGACGTGCCCTACTGGCCTTCGCAAAATATGTACGTCTACAAAGAAGTCTGGGTGCACCCCTCCGCCCGATGGCTGTGGCTGATGGAGGATCTGTCCGGGCCTGCGCTGGTCGAGGGACGCGTCGCCCCTGGAGCCGGTCGCCAGGTGGAGTTTGCGGAGGAGGGCACGGGACGGATTATCGGGATAGACACCGGAGTCGACGGGCGCTTCCGCACCTTTGTGCCTGAGGGCGAATATGCGATTCGGTATGGAGACGCAAAGACGGGCATCACCGCGTTGTCCGGAGGCACGCATCTCGTCGACTTGCGGCCCGGACGCTCGGTGGATTTCACGGTGACGGCAGAAACGGCCGATAATGGCGAGGTGAGAATCCTGCTGACAGCTTCGGGCGACGGTACGCACACGTTCGAGATACGCGGGGACAACCTCGACGTTGATGAATCCTCGAAGCGGGTCGAGCTGCATCCGGACAGCACCATCACGACTGCGTGGAGCGCGTCGATGGGTTCCACCGACGCACCCTGGGTGGCGGTCGTGATTCCCGACGGTGACGTGCAGCGGCGCCGGGACGTGGTCGGTTCACCACCGCGCTATGCGATTCCGACCTCGGAATAGACGAGCGATCTCGTGAGCGGCGGGTCGTGCTTTGTCGCATGAGTACCAGCCGTCCACCCGCGCACCACCCGCGCATGCAGCCTCGCCGCCGCGGGGTCGGCTCGTAGATAACGGTTTCGCTGCCGCAGCGGTACCTGAACAATTACAGATATCCTAGACTTGTAAAATGCCTCTGGAGTCCGCGTGTGTAAGCGTCTCGATCACGTAGAAAGTACATGAGCGGGTACATTTCGACGAAACCATCATCCGGATGGATTATACGGTTTAGTGGCCGGCGGCAACCCTGCGTTGCGAAGTTGCCTCCGGACTGCGGCTTGACTGCCGCTCGTTCTCTTATCGATAATCCTTCAGGAACCAATGAAGCGAAATCCTACGATTCACCCTTCACGTCTACTCACGTTCATATTGCCGCTGGCCCTCGCCGCCATGATGTCCGGCTGTACGCTGCTTGGACTCGGTGCTGCCGCCGGAGCTACCGTGGGCGGTTGTTCGCTGCTCGATACGGATGAGGACGAGACGATTACCGAGGCAGAGCTCAGCGCCGGCCTGTTCGATACCTGGGACACGAATGGTGACGATGCCCTGACCGAAGCGGAGTTTGAGGCCGGCATCGATCGTAGTGACGTGTACGAAGACTGGTCGGGCGACTTCGACTCGTGGGACGACGATGATGACGGCGTCCTTTCAGAGCCGGAGTTCGCGGCCGGCGTATCAGAGAGTGAAAATGTAGCCCAGTGGATGGACAGCCAGTGTGATGAACTAGGATTGTAGTGGAGCGATGGAGATTCAGTCCAGGCATTCACTCCACACCGGCCGCTCGATGCCCGTGTTGGGGCTTGGTACGTGGGAGCTC
>CAZKNF010000084.1:10797-12647 GCA_964554105.1 uncultured Rhodothermales bacterium
CTCGGTGCCTTCGACTTCGAGATCCGCGAGGCCGATATGGCCGATCTCAGTGCCCGCAACGAACACTTCTCGTCGCTTTCATCCCTTCCGTACGTGTGACGGCCGCGGCCGCCCCCCATTCCTCTCTTGTCTGATGTAGCGAAGGCTTAATCAGAACGTACTCCTGCCGCTGAGATGAATCCGGCGGCTTTAGATCAGATCGTGATAAACCTGATCTCGAACGCCGTCAAATTCACTCGCAGGGGCAGCGTCAGCGTCGAGATCTCTGCGGACGGCGACCGCGCATATGTCGATGTCCAGGATACTGGAACGGGTATTAGCGAATCGTTCCTCCCACACATCTTCGACGAGTATCGCCAGGAATCGCAAGGCATCGGCCGCGAATTCGAAGGATCGGGGCTGGGGATGACGATCGTCAAGCGGCTCCTCGACCGAACCGGCGGCCAGGTCGCGATCGAAAGCGAAAAGGGAGTCGGCACGTCCGTTCGGGTGAGTCTGCCCCTAGTCTCACCGCAGCACGCCTCGGGTGCGAGGAAGTCGACGGGCAGCGGCGTCGACTTCGATGATTTGCCCCTCTAACAGCGCCGCTTCGCTTCAGGATCAGACGACGTCCCCTTCGCTCGACCGTGGATCTGACCCTTCGTCACGTCAAATCGGCGTTGAAACCCCTTCAATGTACCACGGTAGCTATCAACAGGAAGTGGCGGGCGGAACGAGAATGCTGCTTCTACAAGGGAAAAACCGCTGTTTGTTGGATGGGGCACACCGGTTTCCGGACCGGTTACGGGACGCAGCGAGGCTGTCCAGGGACATATCAGCCGATATCACAAATCAGTTACACGGCGAGATTATGCCAGGTCTAATCGGCTTTACGAGGCGCGGAGGGGACGGCGAACGGGCCATCCTGGAGAGAATGCAAGAGATGCTTTGGCATCAGCCGTTCTACATCGAGGACCGGATTTTCGGCGACGCGCACCTCCTGGCAACGCGGACGCACAAAGGCATTGTACAGAAGGAGGCCCAGCCGTTTATCAATGATGGCGTGCACGTCTGGTTCAAAGGCGAGTTTTACAATCAGGATGCACTTCTCGAGGATGCCGGACCCGGCGCTCGCGGGCTTTCGGATCCCGCTCTGCTTCTGCGGATGTACCGTAATGACAGGGATTTCGGGTTTCTGCGCCGAATCGACGGCATCTATTCAGCAGTGCTCTACGATGTCGGTACGAAGACCGTACATCTAATTACGGATCGCTACGGACTCAGCTACTTATACTGGACCATACAGGGAGACACGCTCCTCTGGGCTTCCGAGATGAAGTCGTTTCTCGCTCATCCGCGGTTCGAGCCGACGATCGATCGAGAGACGCTCGAGCACTTCCTGAGTGCGGGATATCCGTACAAGAGCAAGACCTGGTTCGAGGACGTCGAGCTGGTGCCGGCAGGCGGCGTGCTTTCGTGGGAGCTACATGAGAAACGTCTCCGCAGGAGGACCTACTGGTCGTGGAGCGACATTCGTCCGCTTACCGGACCGATCGACGAAGAGGCGCTTACCGAAGAGGTCGGCCGGTTGTGGATCGATTCGGTCCGGAGACGAAGCGGCATGGGGGGTGGTCGGATCGGTCTTTCCCTGAGCGGGGGAAGAGATTCCCGGGCGATACTGGCAGCGCTGCCCGAGCTGGGATACCCGATTCACGCCATGACCGTCGGCAATTCACATTGTGACGACGTGCGCATTGCCCGTAAGGCAGCGGATGTAAGGGGTGCGGAGCACCACGTATTCCACATCAACGGGACCAACTGGTTGGATCTAAGGAAAAGCGGCATCTGGTGGTCGGACGGTCACATCGATC
>CAZKNF010000085.1:0-12444 GCA_964554105.1 uncultured Rhodothermales bacterium
ACCTGGGCTCCGAAAACCGTCGCGTCGTTCCGGACGTACCGCTTCTCGATTACGATGCTTTCCGCCTCACCCGACCAGAGCTTATGGAGCTCGGTCCAGCTCGATCCGAGATCGTCCGGATGCGTGAGGTCCTGATATGCGACGCCGCGGGCATCTTCCTCCGACAGCCTGAAGAGCGTGCGAAACGCCTCGTTGCAGAGCTGGATGAGCCCGTCCCGGTCGGCGATGCTTAGCGCGAACGGGGCAGACTCGAAAACGCCTCGGAAATGGGGGATGTAATCAGAAATTGCAATTGCACGGCCGACCGCTTCTACTGCAGCCTGACCTTGCGGCCCCCGTGCAGCGAGATTATCCGCGATCGAGACGGACTCCATGGTTATTTGCGAATTCAGGAGTGCTGCGGTACAAATCCCGCGCGCTGCGGGTCGATAGCGCCGTTGTTAGACGGCTCGCCGCATGGCCATCCCGGGCTGCGGGAGGCCCTCGAAAAAGTCGATCAGGTGGTGGGTGAAGGGTGTTTCGGGATTCAGACGATAGTAGACCGTCTGGGCATCACGACGCGTGCGAACAAGCTGTTGCGATCGCAGCTTCTTGAGCTGCTGTGAAATGGCCGGCGTCGTAACGTCGAGGATCGATGCGAGATCATTGACACGCACCTCTCGGTTCCGCCACAAGAGATAGAGAATCCGCATGCGGGTTTCGTTGCCCGCCGCGTTCATCATCGACGTGAGGGAATCCAGCCGCTCATGCCCGCCTACCTCCGCCCGGAGGGAGTCGATCACATAGTCATTCAAGCCTGAGAGGCTCCTACTGCCGTTCGTCGTGACGTCCATGGGTTCGCTTGCCGTTTGATCATGCGTTGATCAGTGTATCGGCAATCGCGGACGCTTTTTAAGCGCATGGTCGATCAGTCATCCAACTGACGAGACGTTCGGACATCCCCGGCTCGCCGGAAAATCGCGAGTCCAAAACCCATCGTAAGCATCAGGATTCCAATCCAGAGAAGATTGATGAGCGGCTTCTCGTACGCCTGTACAACGATCCAGTCATCCGGCGCGACGTCGACGCCCTCGACGTACAGATTGATCGAGCCGGTGTCCACATTCATCCCCGAAAACGTGATGGACAGATCCCATTCACCGACACGGTTCTGCATGTACTGCTGCGAACGATCCTCCATGATCATGTAAATCGGACTCAATCGCCGGGTCTGCCCGCTTTCGAGGTGCGTCACGTCGAGCAGTGCAGCGACGGCTATTTCAGTGGAATCCGGGAGAAGATCCGAATCGAAATCCGTCTCGTAGTTGATGAACTGAATACTGTACTCGTCGTGGCCGATCACGACGGAATCACCCCGGACCAGGGTCAATTCGCCTCCCGGCAGCTCACTGATATCCTCGACATCCTCGGCAGGCGTTTCAAACATCGGGCTCGGGGCGACCGCGACGAAAACGTCCTTATCGAGCTGGATCCTGTGATCGGGATGCTGAATCCACTGGTCCTGATTGCTCTTGTAGACTTCCGGCTTGACGGTGAAGCTGCGGCCGCGGGGGTCGACGAAATCGAGCACGTAGAGGGGTCTCCCTCGATTGGTGCGCTCCTGACCCACGTACGTAACCGTGTATCCGCTGACATTACGCGTCTCACCGCGCGAGAGCACGAAGTTGTCACGCGCGTCCCCGATCTGAACGCCCGTTCCACGAGCGAGCGGCTCGCTGAATCCGCTCGAGAAAATGATGCCCAGCACCATGACGGCGAATCCGACGTGGGCGAATGCACCGCCGGCCAGGCGAGGATTTCCGCGCCCGACGCGCCACAGCACGAAACCGTTGCCGTACAGCGCAAAAAACGTCACGAACACCAACAGCAACAGCAGGAGCCCCGTGCCGTAAGCGCCCCAGAACTGCTCGAGTCCGCCCAGTAGTCCGGCCTGCGTCAGCTGCGTCGGATCGGATCCGGCGCCGGGGGGCATGACCGTCTTCTCGACGAAGGGCGTAAACATGAGGATAGCGAGCGTGCTCGCCACTGACAACGCGATCGGCTTCAGCAGCACCCGGTTCACGCTCGCGACGTTCATCTTATTCCACCAGAAGAGCTGCCCGAGACCCGCGAGGAAGACCACGAAGATCGAGAGCGGAAGCGTCCACTTGTTGTAGAACTCGATCGGAACCGTCGAGGGCGCCTCCCTGAACAGCCGCCCCAGAATAGGCGAGCTCGTGCCCACGCCGATGACGGCCGCGATCGCCATCAGAAGCATCGCGCCGCAGAAAATCATGAACTCACGCGAGAGCACGTTCGGCTCTTTGTCCGGCGTGGGAAGCTCCTTGTACCGGTAGGCGAACAGTCCAAAACCGATCGCGATCATCGAGCCGATCCACAGCAGGAGCTGATTCATCATGCCCAGGTCTACGAACGAATGAACCGACACGTCGCCCAGTATGCCGCTCCGCGTCAGAAAGGTCGAATAGATGACGAGCAGATACGCCAGAATGCTCAATAGCAGCGCCGACTTGTGTCCACGGCCGCTTCTCTTCTGGATGATCATCGAATGAATCGCCGCAATGCCGACGATCCACGGCACGAGCGAGGAGTTCTCGACCGGATCCCACGCCCAGTATCCACCGAACGAAAGCGTCTCATACGCCCAATAGCCTCCGAGAGCGATCCCGAAGCCCAGAATCATTGTGGCGGCCAACGCCCAGGGAAGTGCCGGCCGCACCCAGTGCGTGTATTTCCGCTTCCAGAGGGCCGTCAGGGCGTACGCGAAGGGCACCACCATCAGCGTGAACCCCACAAAAAGGGTGGGTGGATGGATCACCATCCAGTAGTTCTGGAGCAGGTCGTTGAGTCCGGAGCCGTCCGAAGGGATGAAGCCCGGGACCTGCAGCATGGGCGCATCCGGAAATTTTTCCGCCAGCATCGTGAACGGAGACGACCCGATCTGGACCGGACCGAGCTTCAGACCGACGACCATCGAAATCAAAAACAACGTGCAGAACGAGAGGACGGTCATCACCGGCGCCTCGTACTTCTTCGCCGTCTTGATGAGAAGCACGCCCGTGGCACCCATCATCAGCGTCCAGAGCAGAAACGAACCTTCCTGACCCGCCCAGAACGATGAGACTAAAAAGTGCGTGGGCAGATCGAGGGACGTCTGCTCATACACGTACGCGAACTGGAATTGGTGCGTGAGCAGCAGATAGAAGAGGACGCAGGATGCGCCCACTAGCCCGGCCAGAACGACCATCCATGCCGCCCGGCCGATCCGCCGCCATTCCGCGCCCTCGGTCTGAGCGGCCTGCAGGTAGGCAAACCCGGCCAGCGCGCATGCAACGAACGCGACGAGAATCAGGAGTTGTCCGGTGGCGCCCAGCATAGGCGGCTCGACTGACGGCTAGATGAGGGCGTGGTGTGGGTACGAACCTTCAAAACGAATTGTCTCGAAGCGGTTCCGGATTTTGCCACCCACTTCTTCGCCTTCGATGTGTATTCACGCTGGCCTGGCCACACGAGCGGCGTTGAAAGCTGCGGCGGACGATGAGACGGCCAAAAAAGCGCGCAGAAGTAGAAAGATCAGAAATGTGGTGCCAAGTCGGCCATTTGCTTCCATTATTGCTGGTCGTTCGGCAACCATGCACGATTGAGAACGAAAATATAATTGACTACCATCCAGGCGAGGACGTGAGAGTTTTCATATGGGAGGTAGCCGGAAGCCCGATCGTCCGCAGGTCTCAACCGATGGAGGGTTTTCGTTCATTTTACCGGACGATCGAGGCAGCACGCGACAACAGCCTGGGAATGACGTTGTTCGGACATGGGCTACGTGGCAGGCGAGATTTGCACCGAGCTTCACGGACGCGTCCCGGTAGAAATCAACCTGAAGAACCTTGAAAATAGCAAGTAGTCTCGCGCTTCTCTCGCTTCTGACGATCATCCTGGTCAACGAGACCGCCCCGCCGCCCACGCAGGAGTTCGTAGAGGGCCAGGCGACCAGATGGAACGAACGCTACGGCGACGGCCGCGACAATGCCGTGGAGGGCCTGTCCTACGATCTCGTAGCAGCCCTCGATGAGGTGCACGAGGCGCTCGACCCTCCATTCACCAGGCAGGCCACCGATTTGATCGTGTGGGCCGTCCTGTTTCCGCTCCTTCTATTTGCAAGCACGGCATGGGCTTTTCGGAAGAGATCGTAGAGTGGCTCTACTGGTACGGATGTGATTTTATGATCAATGCGGCCAACCTCCTGGGACTTTCCTACACGGAAGCGAACGGACTGCTCTTCGGACTTGTAGGCCCGATCTGGATTACAGCGATGCTGCTGATAGGCACGCTCCGAAGCATGTTTGGCAGGCCTCGAGAGTCTCGCGGCGCGCACCCGGCCGCGCGCCCGAGATGGCGTCGGCCGCCTGCACGATCGGCGAAATGAGGAGCGACGTTCACGACGACGTTAGAAGAATTGCGCTCGTGCTATGTGAAACCCGTACTTTATTTCGCATACGACACGCTCCGGACTTCGCGGATCACCGTCACCTTGATCTGTCCGGGATACTGCATGTCTGTCTGGATCTTCTTCGAGACGTCCATCGCGAGCTGCTCGGCGTGGGCGTCCGTGACAAGGTCGTGGTTGACCAACACGCGAATTTCGCGGCCCGCCTGGATTGCGTACACGCGCTCGACGCCGTCGAAGGACGACGCGAGCTCCTCCAGCTTCTCGAGGCGCTTGATATAAGCCTCGAGCGCCTCGCGGCGCGCTCCCGGCCGCGCGCCCGAGATGGCGTCGGCAGCCTGGACGATCGGCGAAATGAGGCACGTCATCTCGATCTCGTCGTGATGCGCGCCCACCGCATTGCAGACGTCCGCATCTTCCTTATACTTTCGGCAAAGTTCCATCCCGACGATGGCATGCGGGTTCTCGATGTCTTCTTCAACCACCTTGCCGATATCGTGGAGCAGCCCCGCACGGCGCGCTCTGGCGGCGTCCAGGTCGAGCTCCGCAGCGATCAATGAAGCGATGCGGGCGGTTTCGATCGAGTGGCTCAGCAGATTCTGCCCGTAGGATGTGCGGAAGCGCATGCGTCCGACCATGCGCACGAGCTGCGGGTGGAGGCCGTGTAGATTCAGGTCGATGACGGTGCGTTCGCCCGTTTCGACGACCTCTTCCTCGATCTCCTCCCGGACCTTCGTCACGACTTCCTCGATGCGGGCCGGGTGGATGCGCCCGTCCTGAACCAGGCGCACGAGTGCGATGCGGGCGACTTCGCGGCGCACGGGATCGAAGCCGGAGAGGATCACCGCCTCGGGCGTGTCGTCCACGATCACCTCGATGCCGGTTTCGGCCTCGAATGCGCGGATATTGCGGCCTTCACGTCCGATAATCCGGCCCTTCATCTCGTCGGACTGAATGTTGACCACCGAGACCGTGTTTTCGATCGCGTGGCTCGCGGCCGTCCGCTGAATCGCCGTGAGTATGATCTTGCGCGCTTCGCGATTCGCTCTCAGCTTGGCCTCGTCTCGTATCTCTTTGATCTGCGACGCTGATTCGAGCCTTACCTCGTCCACGAACTGTTCGAGTAGCGTCTCACGCGCTTCGCGAACGGTCATCCCGGAGACCTGCTCGAGCTTGCGGATTTGCTGAGCGATCATGCGATCCAGCTCCTCTTGCCGGCTCTTGAGCCGGGCTTCAATCTCTCCGATCTCCCGCTCTTTTTCCTCGATGTCGTCGTGCCTGGATCGGGCCTCTTCCAGATGTGATTCCGCGTTCGCTCGCAGCGTCTCGGCGATCTTCCGGCTCTCTTCGGCTTCCTTCCGCAGCGCCTCGATGGCTTCGGCCGCCTTATGCAGCTGGGCTTCACGCTCATTCACCCGCTCGGCACGTAGGTTCAGCTTCTCGCGCCGCGATTCGAATTTGTGGCGTGCGCGCTGGAGCGCGCGCTTCGATTCGCCGTATTCGTTCTCCGCCGCTTCTCTGGTGCGTGCCAGATCGGCCTCTGCTCTGTCGATATGCTCGAGACGATACGCTTCGGCCTCCCGCTGCGCATGCTGCACGATGCGTTCGGCATCCTTCTCGGCCTCTACGAGACGGCTGCGGCCGGCACGAGATAGGAGAAACCTGTCGATCGCAATGCCGATGCCGAGAGCGACCACGACGGCGATAACCTGGCCGACCGTAAGCATGATCTATCCTGCTTAAAATTCTATCGACGCAGTAAAAAAACGAAAAACGCCCCGGTGCAAACAGGTCGTCAAACCTCCAGGTGCACCGGGGCGTTGGAATTTCGCACCCACCCATAGCGACGGATAGAAGAACCTCCTTTCTACATGAGTGGGCACCACTCGCGTTCTTCCGATGTCCCCTGTCCATCCGCAAGGCGGATGAAGCCCGAAGGCTGGGGCCTGCCGTCCAAACACGAAGACCGGCTCCCTTGAAAGAAGTTGTCAGGTTCTTTTATGCGATGCACTACAGGTGCGTGCAAATCCTCCCCATCAGGGGGTAAGTATGTCCCCTTAAATCGGGAAATTTGCGACCTGTTCCGTGCGCCTATTTAAGAACGCCGCACGCTCGAAGTCAAGGAAACGGATTCTCAGCCCGCCTGCACGCACAGGCTGCGAGGTGCCTATTCGCCTCGCTCACCGCCCGATCCGTTGACCGCAAGCGCCGCATTCAGTGCGGCGGTCATCTCACCTGTCTCGGAGAGAATCGCTTGCTCAAGGCTGTCGCGCTGCTCGCGCTCGGAGAAAAGGTCCTCAGCAACGGCGAGCGCCGCGATGATGACCGCGGTGATCTCGGGCTGCTCCGGATGGGCGCGGCGAAACTCTTTGATCTTTCCGTCGACGTACGCCGCCATCTCGCGTGTACGTTCCTCCTCCTTTTCCTTGACGAGGAGCGAGAAATCGCGATTGAGGATGCGAACGCGGAGCGAATTTGCCATGAGTCAGACGATGTTCAAGAGCTCTTTCGCTCCTTTTCGAGATACTGATCGATCGATTCGATGAAGCCGCTTATTTTGCGGCGAAGTATCTCGGGATCATGATCGAGCGAGAGATACGTTCCGTGTTTATCGACGTGGGGTCGGGACTCCAATTCCTTTATGCGCTCGGATAATGCCTGGTTTTCGTCCCGAAGTCGCTTCAGCTCATGAGCTGCCGTCTCGACGCGGTCGCGCAGCCGCTCGAGAGAATTCAGGCTCTTCAATACGACCTTATCTTGACCGGCGCGCTTCTCGGAGGAGGCGTCCGCTTCCGATGCCGATTCAGACTCCGTGCTTCGACGCTCCCGCTCTTTGGAGGAAGGGTTCGGCCTCTCTGTCATCGACTTACGGAGTTTCCTTGATGAAAGCTCTGAATTCCTGCCGCCCTCAGCCGGAATAACATCAGCGGCCGTACAATCAATATAAGAATCCGCCGCAGAAGTTCATCTTCGCTTGTACGCCCAGGTACGTACGCCCGTCACGACATCTGATTAGTTTCACCCGGAGCCGCTCCGACGGTCGAATTGACGCATTTCATTTCTCTCGGAGTCGCGCCATGTAATCTGCCTCCATTCTGTCGAGGATCGCCTGCACGCGCTCGTCTACTTCTTCGTCGAGCAGTGTACGATCCGCGCCGAACCGGAGCGAAAAGGCAATGCTCTTTTTGCCTTCGCCGATATGCTCTCCCTCGTACAGGTCGAACGGTTCGACCGCTTGCAGCAGCTCGCCTGCCGCTTCCCTGATCGTCTGCATCATTGGTCCGGCAGGTTGGCGGCGATCGACCACCACGGCGAGGTCACGCTCGACCACCGGATACCGGCCGACGGCACGGTAGCGCCGTTGAAGATGTGGCGCCGCCAGTGCGACGACCGCCTCCCAGTTGATCTCTGCAAAATACAACGGATCGATAAGATCGAAATCGCTGCCGACCCGATCAGCCAGTCGAGCAAGCACGCCGATCCGCCGGTCGCCGGAGGTAATCGTCAGGTGCCGGCTGGTTATCGCCGTCTCGTGATAATCGGGTTCGAATCCGATGTCCGGCAGCCGTAAAAATTCGAGCAGCGACGTCACGACGCCCTTCAGGTCAAAAATGTCGGCCTGCCGCTCTTCGACGTCCCAGCCGCTCGGAGCCGTCGGCCCGCTCGCCGTCACGATCATTGATTCGTGCTCTAAGTATCCGGGTATGATGGTGTCGTTTCCGTTCGACTTGCGATAGACGTGCCCGAACTCAAAGAAGCGCAGTATGCGTCGTCCATGCTTTCGGTTGTAGCTCGTGACGTTCAGCGCGCCGGGCAGCAGGCTCGGACGCATGGCCGACATCTCGCGAGAGATTGGATTCAGCGTTTCGACCACGCCGTTCTCTGACGGCGGCTCCGCCCGATCGAGAAGTGTGACACTGAACCGTTCCGCGAGATCTCGTCGCAGCATGCTGTTCGTATAGATTTCGCGGAAGCCGAGCCCGCTCAGGTGGGAGCGGCATGACCGTCGAAGGCGATCTTCGGCCGGCGCTCGAGGCGTCTTGTTCAGCGCGACTGACTGCTTCGGTTCGGAGATCCGATCGAATCCGTACAGCCGTACGACCTCTTCGATCACGTCGACCTCACGCTCGACATCCGGACGGAACGACGGAACGGTGCAGGCCAAAACGGCATCATCGACCGTCGTGCGCTGCTCGATATGGAATCCGATCGCTTCGAGGAGGGATTTCGCCTCGTCGATCGGCACGTGAATGCCGAGGAGTGCGTCGATCCTGGAGGACCGCACCTCGATGACCCGGGCTTCGAACTCGCGAGCTCGAACGTCCACCAGGCCCGGCACAAGCTCGCCGCCGGCCAGATCCACCATGAGCTGTGCGGCCCGCGCTGCGGCCCAGACCTGGCCGTCCCGATCGACTCCCCGCTCGAACCGGTACGACGCGTCTGTTTGGAGCCCCAATGCCTTCGCGGTCTTGCGGATGCTCGTCGGATCGAAATAGGCGCTTTCGATCAAGACGTTCGTCGTCTTGTCGCTGACCTCCGAATTCTCTCCACCCATAACGCCTGCGATCGCGACGTCGCGGTCCGCGTCGGCGATCATCATCGTGCCGGGAGGCAGCTTACGTTCTTTGTCGTCGAGCGTAGTAAAGGGCGTCTCATCCTCGGTAAGACGCACACGAATCGTTCGCCCACCAATCTGGTCGAGGTCGAATGCATGAAGCGGCTGGCCGACCTCGTGGAGCACGAAGTTTGTGATGTCGACGAGATTGTTGCGCGGGCGAAGGCCGATCGCGGTAAGCCGGCTCTTCAGCCAGTTCGGCGATTCACCGACTGTCAGTCCTCGCACGACCATCGCCACATATCGTGGACACGTCTCGGGGCTCAGGATTTCAACGCGGATTTCAGCAGCTGCTTCACCGCCATCCCGTGGAATTTCAATCTTCGGCTTCCGGAGCGCAGTGCCGGTAAGGGCCGCGAGGTCGCGTGCGACGCCGATGTGGCTCGCCGCGTCCGGACGGTTGGGGGTGATGGCGACGTCGAAGACGGCATCCGATGCCTCGACGCCTTCGCGCCGGAGATACTCCTCGAACGGCGTGCCCACCTTCGCCTCGTCGGGGAGTACCATGATTCCACCGTGATCGTCGGAGAGTCCGAGCTCATCCTCGGCGCAAACCATGCCCTCCGATACCTCACCTCGCAGCTTCGCTCGCTTGATCTTCACCGCCGTGCGCTTATCCGGATCGTCGCGATCCGGCAGCATCAGCGTCGCTCCGATTTTCGCAACCGGCGCTTTCTGACCGGTTGCCACGTTCGGCGCACCGCATACGATCTGAACCGGATCGCCCTCACCAATATCTACATCGCAAAGCCGAAGTCGATCGGCATTCGGATGCGCCCGAACGTCGAGCACGCGTCCAACGACGACGCCGTCGATGCTGGATCCGGTCCGCTCGACGTCCTCCACCTCGAGGCCGCCCATGGTCAGTGTCTCGGCCAGTTCCTCAGGGGATTGCCCGAGGCGAACGTACTCTTTCAACCAGTTGTAGGATACCTTCAACTTTCAACTCGATAACGTTGAACTCTTGACTTCAAACTCGAGGCGCTAAGCCGCTGGATCAGAACTGCTCCAGAAACCGAATGTCGTTCTCGTAAAATATCCTGATATCGTCGATTCCGTATCGGAGCATCGCAATGCGCTCCACGCCCATGCCGAACGCGTAGCCCGTGTAGCGCTCCGGGTCTACATCGACCGCTTCGAACACATTCGGATCGACCATTCCGCATCCCAGGATCTCCAGCCAGCGCCCCCCCTCGGTAAGCGAATCATCCGCCCACCAGATATCCACCTCCGCGCTCGGCTCGGTAAAAGGGAAGAAGCTCGGCCGAAAACGCATCCGCACGTCGTCTCCGAACATCGCCTGAGCGAACATATGGAGGACGTGCTTCAAATCCGCAAACGTCACTCCCTCATCCACATACAAGCCCTCGACCTGGTGGAACAGGCAGAATGATTTATAGGAAATTGCCTCGTTGCGATAGACTCGGCCCGGCACAATCACGCGAACAGGAGGGCGTTCGTTCATCATCACCCGGATCTGCACAGGAGAGGTATGCGTCCGCAGCACGACGCCCCCTGTGCCGTCCGGCCCCGGGGGCTCGATAAAGAACGTGTCCTGCATGTCCCGCGCCGGATGATCGGGTGGAAAATTCAGAGCGGAAAAGTTGTGCCAGTCGTCCTCGATCTCCGGTCCCTCCGCGACGGCGAATCCGATGCGCTCGAATATGCTCTTTATTTCCTCGAGCGTCTGCGTAAGCGGATGAATCGACCCGGCAGGCACCGCCCTGCGGCCGGGAAGCGTAAGGTCGATGGGCTGCTCGGGACCCTGTCCATCGCCGTTGCGTCGGTTCTCGAAACTGTCGAGCCGCATCTGCGCCAGCTCCTTTAGTGCGTTGACGCGTTGGCCAAACTCGCGGCGCTCCTCCGGCTCAACCTCGTTGATCCTCTTGAAAAGGCCGGTGATTCGACCACTTTTCCGACCCAGATATTTGATCCGGAACGCTTCGGCCGAGCTTTCGGAGTCGATAGTCTCAGATTGGAGCTCTTCCTGGAGCTTTTCGACGATATCGAGCATGGGAATTCGGATCGAGGGTATAAAAAAACCCGCCTGGCCTGTAATACAGGGGCGGGAATTGACGCTTTGGAGCGCGCAGCCTACCAATAAGGTCTGCCGGCTTCCCCCGGATTACAGGAAGGAGGGATGACGGCTAAAGAAACGAAGCTGTTTGTAGCGGCGGCTCATGATGGCGGGTCAGATGCCGGCGGCGTAATCGTAAACGAAACGCCACGCCGTATAGGCAAAAATAA
The DNA here is from genome assembly GCA_964554105.1 of uncultured Rhodothermales bacterium. GTDB lineage: Bacteria > Bacteroidota > Rhodothermia > Rhodothermales > VXPQ01 > CAZKNF01. The sequence goes on from CAZKNF010000085.1 coordinate 11,310, forward strand.
ACGGTGATGAAGGTCAGGAAACGTGCTTGACGACCTGACTGAACGTGTCCGGATGATGTACGGCGAGGTCCGCAAGAACCTTCCGATTCAACTCGACGTCAGCTTTCCGCAGCGAACCCATCAGGCGCGAATACGTGGTGCCGTTCAGTCGTGCGGCCGCGTTGATTCGCGTAATCCACAGACGACGAAACTGGCGCTTGCGCTGGCGACGGTCCCGGTACGCGAATTTGAGTGCCCGGTCGACGGTATTCTTGGCGACCGTATAGACCTTGCTGCGACTGCCGCGGTAACCCTTGGCCATCTTCAGCACCTTTTTACGGCGCCGGCGGGAAGCAACTTTGTTTGTAGCGCGAGGCATGGATGCGGGATTGGTTTAGATCGAGTAGTGAAACGGGCGGTCGACCATTCAGCTCTATATGAGCTTTGAGATACGACCCTTGTCGGCCTTGTCGACCAGCGTCTTTTTGCGGAGGTTGCGCTTGCGCTTCTGCGATTTCTTGGTCAGGATGTGGCTCGTGTAGGCCTTTTTGCGCTTGATCTTTCCGGTAGCGGTCACTTTGAATCGCTTCTTAGCGCCGCTGTTGCTTTTCATCTTTGGCATGAAAACGGTCCCGTCTCCTGAAATCTGACGTGGTCGACTCTTTTCGCTAAATTGGCGTGTCTTACAGACGAAAAAAAGAGGCGTTCCACAGAACAGCCCTCCGCTCGTCAAGGAATGACTAATTCTGATGGTACACCGAGCCATGCTGATCCGCAAGCACGGCTCACCAGCAACTATCCAAAGAGCAGCGACTTTAGAGTCGACATGCCGGTGCGCGTCGGATATCTATTTCTTGTTTGGAGCCAGGATCGTCGTCATGCGGCGGCCCTCCATGCGAGGCGGCTGATCGATCTTCGCCACGTCCTGAAGCTCTTCGATGAACCGGCGGAGCAGGTCCATACCCTGGTCCTTATAGATGATGTCTCGCCCGCGGAATTGGACCCAGGCTTTTACTTTGTTTCCGTCCGACAGGAATTCTCGCGCGTGCCGCGTCTTGAAGTCGAAGTCGTGGGTGTCAGTCTGCGGCCGGAAGCGAACCTCCTTTAGCTGAACGTTGGCAGACTTTTTCCGCTGCTCCTTTTCCTTCTTTTGCTG
>CAZKNF010000086.1:0-12252 GCA_964554105.1 uncultured Rhodothermales bacterium
AATCGACTGCATCGCGGCCCTGAACAGTTAGGCCCCGACGTTAGGTCGATCGTTCATCCGGTCATATTTCAGTATCCAATAGCTCGTCACACGCCTAAACATCTCCAATCTGCCATGTTGAACAGACGAATCGTCCTCCAGCGCCTCATGAGCATGCCCTTTCTGGGCGGATTTCTAGGCGGACTCGCGGCAGGTCGCGGCGCCTCCGAGATCGCTTACGGCATACCTGGCAATCGCGATTATTTCCAGGAGCTCGGCGTCCGAACGTTCATCAACGCCGCCGGAACATTGACTTCGCTGACCGGCTGCCTCATGCCCGAAGAGGTCGTCGACGCGATCGAATACGCTAGCCGGCATTATGTGGGCCTCGACGAAATCCAGGACAGAGTCGGCGAACGCATTGCGGAGCTCCTCGGATGCGAGTCGGCGACGGTCACCTCTGGTGCCTTCAGCGCCATGACCCTAGGACTTGCCGGCGTCATGTGCGGAATGGATACGGATAAGGTTTCGCAGCTGCCGGATGTGACCGGCATGAAGAACGAGGTTATCAAGCTTAAGTCTTCGCACTACATCAGCTACGTCCACGCGCTCCTGAACACCGGTGCAACCGTCATTGAAGTCGATACGCTGCAGGAACTCGAAGATTCGATCAGTGACCGAACGGCGATGTTGTTCGTTCTGAATGCCTACAACGACAGCCAGATCGGGCATGAAGAGGTCGTCGCGGCGGGCAAGAAGCATGGCATCCCCACGTTCAACGACTGTGCAGCCGACGTACCACCGGTCGAGAACTTGTGGAAGTACACGGACATGGGGTATGATCTCGTGGCGTTTTCGGGGGGAAAGGGGATAAAAGGTCCGCAGAGTGCCGGACTGCTACTGGGTCGACGAGACCTGATCGCGGCCGCCCGCCTGCATGCACCGCCGAGAGGTGACACAATCGGCCGGGGCATGAAGGTGAACAAGGAAGAAGTCCTCGCCATGCTCGTCGCGTTAGAAATGTATCTGGAGAAGGATCATGAACGCGAATGGAGCCTCTGGGAATCACAGATCGAACACATCAGTGACGCCGTCGCGAGCGTCGCCGGCACGGAAACGGAGCACTACGTCCCTGAGGTCGCCAATCACGTTCCGACGCTCCGGATTACCTGGGATGAAGACCGCATCCCGCTCGCGCCCGCTGAGGCGAAGATCCGCTTGCGCGACGGACATCCGTCCATAGAGATGGGTGGAGGCTCGGACGGCCTGAGCCTCTCCACGTGGATGATGCGTCCCGGAGAGGAGCGAATCGTCGGACGCAGAATTCGGGAGGTCCTGACGGAAGCCTCGACCTGATCGGACCGGCCATCTCGACGACGCCACCGGCAAGCACGATCCCCACGGCGTGTTGAAGACGCCTTTGAACGAAACCTTCCGACGCGACTCACACACGCCATCTTAATTCACATTTCGATATGAACATGTTACGACTGGCAACCATCATGGTGCTTTTTGCTATTGGCGCGGCTTCATCCGGCGCGTCGGCGCAGGAATTAGATATGCTGATCGACAACGGCCACGTGATCGATCCGAAAAATGGCATTGATGCCGTCATGGACGTCGGCATACTGGATGGGCGCATCGCCGAAGTGGCACTCGACATCGCGCCGAGCCGCGCAGAGACCGTCGTCGACGCGTCCGGACTCTACGTCACGCCGGGACTCGTCGACATGCACGTGCACGTGTTTCACGGAACCGAGCAGGACAACTACATCGGCAACAGCTTCACCAGCGTACCGCCTGACGCCTTTACGTTTCGATCGGGGGTCACGACGGCGGTCGACGTCGGGAGTTCGGGATGGCGAAACATCCGAGACTTCATCGCCCAGACGGTCGACAACTCCGACACGCGCGTGCTTGCCTTTCTCAACATCGTGGGCACGGGGATGAAGGGCGGCGCCATCGAGCAGAATCTGACGGATATGGATCCGAAGCTGACGGCGATGACGGCGCGGCGCCATTCGGACGTCGTCGTCGGCGTGAAGCTGGCGCATTACGAGGGGCATGATTGGGAGCCGACCGACCGCGCTGTGGAAGCCGGACGCCAGGCCGGCTTGCCCGTGATGATCGACTTCGGCAGTGCCGATCCCCCGCTCGCGATCGAGGACCTCTTCTTCGACCACCTTCGCCCCGGCGACATCTTTACCCATGCCTACGCGAATCTGAACGGGCGCCAGTCGATTGTCGACGAGAACGGGACGCTCAGGCCGTTCATTCTGGACGCGCAGCAGCGGGGTATCGTGTTCGACGTCGGCCACGGCGGAGGGAGCTTCATGTATTCCGCCGCTGTGCCTGCGACGGAAGCCGGGTTCTGGCCAGACGTTATCAGCACCGATCTACACACCGGAAGCATGAACGGCGGCATGAAAACTGTCGCGAACGTGATGTCGAAGTTTTTGATTCTGGGCATGCCCCTCGTCGACGTGATCGAAGCCACGTCGTGGGCGCCCGCGCAGGTGATCCAGCGTACGGAGCTGGGCCATCTCGACGTGGGTGCTGAAGCCGATCTGGCGGTCTTCCGCCTGCGTGAGGGAGATTTTGGATTTCTGGATACCCGTGGGTACAGATTGCCCGGCAGTGAGAAGCTGGAAGCCGAGCTCACGCTTCGCGCGGGACGCGTCGTATGGGACCTGAACGGAATTGCCGGATCCGTTTGGGGGGAGTGAGCCAATGGTTCTGCCGGCCTCAATTATCTGGATACCGGACCTCGCGCTAACCGCGGCAGCGCTGTTTCTACTGGCAGCATGGCAGCTTCCACAGGACGTCGGCGCACAGGGATGGGATAGGATGGCATCCATCATTCCCCGCGGCTACGTGAGCTACTTCACGGCCGAGGCGCCCGTGATCGACGGAAAGCTGGATGATGAAGCATGGCAGCGTGCAGAGTGGACCGACGCCTTCGTGGATATAGAGGGTGATGTCAAGCCGAAACCTCCGTATGAAACCCGCGCAGCTATCCGGTGGGACGACTCCTATTTATACATCGCCGCTCGCATGGTCGAGCCGCACGTCTGGGGTACGCTCACGGAAAAGAACAGCGTAATCTTCCAGGACAACGATTTCGAGATCTTCGTCGATCCTGAGGGAGACCATCACAACTACTACGAGTTCGAGATCAACGCCCTCAACACGATCTGGGAATTGACAATGGAAAAGCCCTATCGCGATGGTGGGCCGGCCGTTTCTCCTACGAACATCGACGGACTGCTCTCTGCCGTTCACGTCGACGGCACATTAAATGCTCCGCACGACACCGATGCTTCGTGGTCTGTTGAAGTCGCGATTCCCTGGGAAGGGCTGGCTCGCTACAGCCGGCTGCCGGTACCGCCCGCGGACGGCGAGCAGTGGCGGATGAACTTTTCCCGCGTGGCATGGCAGCACGAGATCGACGGGAATTCGTACGTAAAGGTGCCCGACACGCCCGAAAACAATTGGGTCTGGTCCCCGCAGGGCGTCGTCGACATGCACAGACCGGAGCGGTGGGGATTCGTGCAGTTCTCACGAGCAGAACCAGGCGAGGCGCAGTTTCGCCCTGATCCGACGCTGCCTGCGCGCGATGCATTGATGTCCGTATACTACGCGCAGAAGGCATTCCATCAGGAGAACGACCGATGGGCTACCGCGCCGGATGAGCTCGACCAGCCGCTGCCCGACGGCGTCGAGCTGTCGAAAAATGAAGACGGCTGGACCGCTTCGATAAGCGTACGCTCCGATGACGGGGAACGCACGTTGACGGTCGATCAGCACTCGCGGCTGACCTTCCGTACGCACTGATCTCCCATCCTCTCCGGTATCCTATTTCTCCCGATATCTCATTCGAACTGAATTCCTAGATCCATTAGTATCTGCAATCGATCCCGATGAACGATTATCAAACGCGCCGGGCGTCAACAGTCCTGGCCATTCCAACTTGTTTTCTCTTTGCAGCACTCCTGTTCGCCGCCTGCCAATCGACGAGCGCGCCCGCGGACGTCGCGTCTGCTCCTGGCACGGTTTCCGGCTCCGACGCAGATTATCCGTACCGCATTCTAGCCTACGTCGGAGGGCGCACGGACATCTGGACCGTTGACGCCGAGAAGCTGACGCACATCAATTATGCGTTCTCCCAGGTGAATGACAGCGGCGAGGCCTACTTTCGCAATCCGAATACACCTGCCCATCTCGCCCAGATACAGGCGCTGAAGGCGAAGAATCCGGACCTCAAGCTGCTCGTTTCGGTCGGCGGTTGGGGGGCCGACGGCTTCTCCGATGCGGCGCTCACCGAATCCTCCCGTGAAAAATTCTCCCGGAGCGCCGTCGAGATGGTCAAGAATTATGGACTGGATGGTTTCGACGTCGATTGGGAATTTCCGGGTCAGCCGGGTCCTGGCATCGTGTTCAGAGAGGAAGACAAAGAAAATTTCACGCTCATGCTGCAGAGCTTGCGCGAGCACCTCGACGCGCTCAGCGATGAGCGCGGGCTGACAGGGGATGATCGGTATCTGCTCACGATCGCCAGCAATGACAACCAGCGGTTCTTCGATCATACCGAGATGGACAAGCTCCACGTCTATCTCGATTTCGTCAATGTGATGACGTACGATATGTTCAGCAGCGGATCGAGCACGACGGGACACCACACCGGGCTGTATCAATCTGCTGGACCGAATGCCCCTACCCGCACCACTGAGGCCGCCATTCAACGCCATCTCGATGCCGGCATTCCTCCGCGGAAAATCGTCGTCGGGACCGCTTTCTACGGACGCGGCTGGGCCGGCGTGGAACCTGAAAACAACGGTCTATACCAGCCTTACGAGCGCTTTGCGGGGGCATGGGGATACGATGAGATCACGCGGGAATTCAATGAGTCAACCGGCTACGAGCGCCACTGGGACGATGCTGCAAAGGCGCCGTATCTATGGAATCCGGATTCGACTATCATGATTTCGTACGATGATCCGGAATCTCTCAGCCACAAGGCGGATTTCGTTCGTGACCGAGGGATCGGGGGAATCATGTACTGGGAGCAGAGTCACGATCCGGATCAGATCCTTCTCGATGCGATCTACCAAAATCTCCGCAACTGACACGCAGCGGTTTCAGACAAGCTGTTTTCCGCGGCGCCAAGCAGCAGCTTGCAGCACCAACTTGAAAAACGGAGCATATTCATATGAGGATGACCTCAACACGCCGCGACTTCCTGCGCATCGCCGGGCTAGCGCCGCTGGGCTACAGTCTATCTAAGGTGATTCGGCCTGTGTACGAAAATCCGCAAACGCTGTATATCGGCACGTATACCAACGGCGACAGCGAAGGCATCTACCGGTGTCGCATGAATGCGGAATCGGGCGCGCTCGAAATCGTTGCGACCACAGGCGGGATTGAGAATCCATCTTTTCTTGCACTCGACCCACGCGGTCGTTTCCTGTATGCGGCCAGCGAAACAGGAGAATTCGAGGGTGAACCGGGAGGCGGCGTCTACGCCTATTCCATCGACGAGGGCTCCGGGGATCTGCAGGAGCTGAATGCAACATCGTCGCGCGGCGGGGCGCCCTGTTACGTCAGCGTGCCGCCACAGGGGGGCCACGTGCTCGTGGCGAATTACTCGGGCGGGAATGTCGCTCTCCTGCCGATCCGGTCGGACGGAAGCCTGAGTGAGGCGGCCGACGTCGTCCAGCACGAAGGATCCGGCGCCAATGAGCAGCGGCAGCAGGCCCCGCATGCGCACTGCATCGTGCCGGATGCGCTGGGCGAACATGTCGTTGCTGCAGACCTCGGGATCGATAGGGTACTGGTCTACAGGCTGGAGGGCGACGCGCTGACGCCGGCGGACTACGCCGGCGTTAAACCCGGCGCCGGGCCGCGGCATTTCACGTTTCATCCGAGCGGACGTCGGGCGTACGTGATAAACGAGCTAGACTCGACCATTACGGCCTTTGAATACGACCGCGGCACGTTGGAGGAGACCCAGACGATCGGCACGCTTCCCGACGATTTCGACGGCGACAATTATCCCGCCGACATCCACGTTTCGGGAGACGGCAGATTTCTGTACGGCTCGAACCGCGGACACGACAGCATCGCCGTATTTTCGATCGATCCTGAGTCCGGCGATTTGTCTACGGTACAGCATGAATCCGTAGGCGGCGAATGGCCGCGCAACTTCGCAATCGACCCGACGGGCGCCTTCCTACTCGTCGCGAACCAGAACACGAACAACGTCGTCGTCTTCTCGATCGATTCCGAATCGGGGCGGATAACGCCGACGGGTAGTGATCTCGAAATACCGTCGCCAGTCTGTGTGCGTTTTTCACGATAGCAACATCCGCGGGGCATGTCATGGCATCTTTACGGCCACATCGCGCCTTGATATTCGCGATCGCGATTGCATGGATGGCGACTGCCGCTCCACCGCCGGCATTCGCCCAGGAACAGCGGATTCCACGCGACGAATACTTTCGGCTTCTCGAGCTGGACGACGAGTTCACCGCGCTCGATGACTTTCTGGCGATTCGCCTGGCCGAGCAGCGACCCGACTGGCCGGAGGATCGTCGGAAGCAAACGGCTCGCTTTTTCGCGTTCATCATGACGGCGTCCGGACTCACCGCCGGCTCAGCCGACGCTCTCGAGGCCGGCGGCATAGACATCATTCACGCCATTACGGCCGACGCGCGCCCGTTCAGCGAACAATCCTTATTGGCGGATCTCGTGATCGTGGGTGACATTATCGAGACAGAAATCGCTCAAGAGGAATCTGACCTCTACGGAACTGACGACGGGTATCATGCGAGTACGCTGGTGGATGTTCGCTGGACCCTGAAAGGGCAAGCCTCAGCGGACACCGTCGTAATCCGGCAGCGAGAGGCCCGGCAGAATAGTCGTCGCGACATCAGACCTGAAGAGGGTCGCTCATATCTGCTGCTCCTCTCGAACGGCATGTACCGGTATGGCGCTGCAAATCACGCTGCGCGCAACGAAGGGTGGCTTCCAACCGTCGAACAAGCGCCATTCTACTCTATATACCGCATCTACCCAATGGAGGCCGGCCGAATTGCATGGGGCGATTTCACACAATCGGATACCGATTTTGCATTCGAGGACATCCGACGCGTTGACCACATACTCAGCACGTATCGGGAGTAAGGGTCGTCACCACCTGATCGTCCCGAGTCCACCACCATAATATACAGGCGCATTCATGCAGCCCCTCCGCATCCTTCTCCTTGTCATCTTCTGCGGCTGCGCGTCTCAGGGGTCGGAGCTCGTCTCCTATGATCAGTCCGCCGACCGGACCACCTTCGTCTCGCCGAAGCTGTATGCCGGCAGCGTCGGTATGAGCGGGGGGCTCGCGAGCGGCCACCGCGTCATGATACAGGCATTCGCCTCCTGCCCGGGCAGCGAGTGCACCCCATCCGAAGTTGAAATTGCATTCTTCAATGACAGCAGCGCCGATCTCAATCTGGATTACCGACGCATCGCCTTCGAATTCGTCGGAGGCAGCATGAATTGGGAGGACGAAGGGCGTGAAACCGAGCCGGCGTATTACAGCGTGCCGCGCGGGGAGTTCATTCGCGTACCCGTTTCGAGAGGTCATTTCGAGCTGATGGCGAATTCCCCCCGCATGGAGATCATTTTCGGACGTACCGGTACGACCGTGATTCGGATGCCGCACGCGCGGCGCGAACCGCTGCGCGAAATGGCTGAGACCATGGGAGGACGGGAGTCATGAACGACGGATGCGTCCAACAGCTGCCGGCCGCTACTCGTCGAAGGGTGCCCAGCTTGATTACGGGCGGTCCTGTTCGCTACGAAGGCCAGATAGTCTGGTTAGCCGGCACTGCGCGTGCCCTCGTTACGGTCACAAGCTACAGCTTCAGCAGGTAGCGCTTGCGGCGAAGGAATGCCGCGAACCAGACGACGGCGATGGAGAAAATGATTGCCCGCATGAGACCGGGAATGAATGCCGAGCCGAGCTCCGCGTACGGATTCGACGTTCCTAAAATAAAAACGGCGAACGCCAGTCCGGAATAGAAGATCGGGGCCATTATGTACGCCAGAAGGGCGTTCTGTCCGGAGTGTTCGAGAACATACGTCCAATTTCGCTGATTCAGCACGTCCAGCAGCCAGTAAAAACCTACCCATATCCAGGCTGTGATTGCAGCGCTCCAGAGGCAGAAGGGCAGCGTTGCGTAGATTTTGTTGATGATAAAGATCTGGTGGATGTCGGCCGCCGCATGCAACAGATGGGCTGCGGCCGCCAGCCCGAGCCCATAGAGGATCGTCCATTTTACCCGTTCACCGTGCGTCTTAAGACGAGACCCCGGAAGCAGCATGACACCTACCACGACGCCTGAGACGGTGAGTCCGCCGTGCGCTCCGATCGAACCTGGATTTATCCATTGCGTGAGCAGTCCGGTAAAATAGCCGGATGCATCCGCTACGGCGACGCAGTACAACAGACCCATCGCACCGAGCAGGGCCGTCGTGTTTCGTCGAGCCAGAAGATAGACTGCGGACGCGGCGAGATACGACCATCCGATGATCCCGAGAATTCCCCACCAGTACGGCCGCAGCTCGATCACTCCCGGCGCGTCGGGGCCGCGATAGATCACAGCGAGCGCGAGCAGCATCGCGACGCCGCCCATGCGCATGGCCGTCAACGTCCGCTCCGAGACCGACCAGCTTGCCGGGGGCGTCAGCCAGACGAGGATGACGCCTGCATACATGAGCAGCGTCCAGAGCGATCGATGCATCACGCCTGCATCGGAGATCTGCTCCGTGTTGACCATGAAGACGCCGATGATGAGCAGCGAGAGGGTGCGTAGACCTACGTGAATCCACACGCTCATAGGCGATGCCGCCTTCTCAAGCCTCCGCTCCAGCGCGAAGGGGATCGACATGCCGACGATGAACAGGAAGGCCGGAAAGACGAGGTCGACGAACGTCATGCCGTCGGCATTTGCCGGCTGCACGTGCTTCATCCAGGCCGGTGCGCCGCTGACGCCTGCCACGTCATTTACGAAGATCATCACGAGGATCGTGAAGCCGCGAAGCGCGTCCAGCGACGCGAGGCGCGCCCCCGGCACGGCCTCTCTCGAAAAATGGCGAAATGGAGAACGCCTCGCCTCGCGATCCGATTTCGTTAGCGTGGTGGCCAAATGCCTCTCAATCAGGTGAGTCACAGTTACGCCAGCTCTCTCACAACCTGACGGGTGGCGAGGTACCTGGTCGAACCAGCTATTATGTTAGGGCACGCGAATGGTTCTTTACAAGTCCGTCTCATTTGCATAACTTGGTGTCCCATCGAGAAAACCACGCTCAGTGCGGATTTTTCGTGTGTCCATGCGGCGCAATGAGCCGACCATGGATTAGAGTCTAATTTCGCGATCACCTTAAATCAATGTACGGGTCAGGCATGATGACCGCTTTGTCCAAGCAATTCTTAGTTCGTCTGTTCGCTCCCCTACTACTCGGGGGGTGCATCGTATTGACGTCTACGCCGGCGTTCGCGCAGACCTATACGCTCACGGGTACCGTGACGTCCATGTCCGACGGCGAACCACTTCCAGGTGCAAGCGTCGTGGAGGTCGGCACCCAGACGGGAGCATCGACTAATCTTCAGGGCGAGTACTCACTAGAATTGACCGACCCGAATGCGACCATTGCCGTATCGTTCATCGGCTTTCTCACTGAAAGGATTGACGTCGAAGGCCGATCGGAAATCGACGTCGTTTTGGAGGAAGATGTCGGGCAGCTCGAGGAAGTCGTCGTGACCGCATTCGGCATGGAGCGCCAGCAGCGTGCTCTCGGCTATTCCGTCTCGACCGTCTCCGGCGAGAATCTGCGTGAGGCGCGAGAGACCAACGTCGCCAATTCGCTCTCCGGCAAGATTGCCGGCGTGGTGGTCAGCAAGCCGGCCACCGGTCCGGCGGGATCCAGCCGCGTCGTGATTCGCGGAAACACGTCGCTCGAGGGGAATAACCAGCCGCTGTACGTAGTCGACGGCGTTCCCATCGACAACTCCACCACAGGCCAGGCGGGCATGTGGGGCGGTGTCGACGAGGGTGACGGCATTTCGAGCATCAATCCGGATGACGTCGAAAACATCTCCGTACTGAAGGGTCCGTCGGCGGCTGCGCTGTATGGTACGCGCGCACAGAACGGCGTCGTACTCATCACGACGAAGACCGGCAGCGCCAACAGCGGCATGCTGGGAGTCGAGTTCAACAGCAACACGACCTTCGAGGACGCGCTTGTCGGCTATTCGGATTTTCAGACCCGTTACGGTCAGGGCTTTGGGGGTGAAAAACCGGAAGATGTGACGGAGGCTCGCTCCTCCGGGACGTCCAGCTGGGGAGCCCCACTCGACGGGACGGATGTCGTCCAGTTCGACGGGCAAATGCGTCCGTACTCGCTGGTCGACGATAAGCTCGGACGGTTTTACGAGACGGGCCTAACGACCACGAACTCGCTCGCTCTCACCGGCGGTGTCGGTGGAACGACGTTTCGCGCCTCCGGCTCTTATCTCGCCAATGATGCCATCGTGCCGAATTCGTCACTGGATCGCTACTCGCTCAGTCTGCGGGGCACATCCAACTTCGGGAGCAAGCTGAGCTCGGATGTGAAGCTCACCTATAATTACGAGGATGCCGAAAATCGTTCGCGGCTGTCCGATTCACCGGGTAATCCGAATTACTCGATCGGAAGACTGCCCACGAACGTGGATCCACAAACCCTCGCGCCCGGGCACGTGGCGAATGATCCGCTCGCCGAACAGGAGTTCGATAACAACGTGTTTTCGACCAATCCGTACTGGGCGACGAGCAACTTCGTTGCCAGCGATTTCGAGCACCGCTTCATGGGTTTCGGCCTTCTCCGGTATCAGCCTCTGGAATGGCTCTCGATTCAAGGTCGCGTAGGCCAGGACTGGTACAACACTCGACTGACGAGCGTTACGCCGTTCGGCACGGCCTACCAACGTGACGGCAGCATGAACGAGCGGGACGTGACGAATCTCGAGCGAAACTGGGACTTCCTGATTGCCGCCGACCGCGGGATTACGTCGGACATCGGCATCAATGTGACTGTCGGTGGAAATCGGATGGATCGGCGCTACGAGCAGCTCTCGCTCGGAGGATCGGCCTTCAACATTCCGACGCTACTGACTGTCAGCAACCTGGCTAATCAGTCCAGCGGATACGGATTTTCGTCCAAGCGCATTAACTCGCTGTACGGCTCGTCCGAGTTTTCCTTCAGAGACTACTTGTTCTTGACCGTCACGGGAAGGAACGACTGGTCGTCCACGCTTCCGGAGGACAACAACTCGTATTTTTATCCGTCCTTCAGCGGAAGCTTTGTGTTCTCCGACGTATTCAACGTGCCTTCCTGGATGGACTTCGGTAAAATCCGAGGCTCATGGGCGCAGGTCGGCGGCGACACCGACCCGTATCGTTTAAATCTGACGTACAGCCTTCGTAACCACACGCACCAGGGTGTGCCTTTGGCGCAAATCACGCAGAACGCGATTCCGCTCGCCGGCCTGAAGCCCTCGCAGAATGAGGGCGTCGAAGCCGGGTTCGAGATGCGCTTCTTCTCTAACCGGATTGGAGTGGACTTCGCGTGGTACGATTCGCGCACCACGAATCAGATCCTCAGCACGACCGTCGTCGAGAGCAGTGGGTTCGGCTCGAAGGTTATTAACGCCGGCGAGATGAAGAACAGCGGCATCGAGCTGATGTTGACCACATCGCCTGTCCGCACAGGGGACCTGAGTTGGGATCTCGACTTCAACTTCGGTATGAACTCGAACGAAGTCGTCGAACTTACCGAAGGTCTTGAATCGCTGAATCTGGACGAGGCACGAACGCAGAATATCTTCGTTGTTGCGGAGAAGGGCGAACCGTTCAGCACGCTCAAGGGTCGCAGCTACGTGCGCGACACGAACGGCGACATCGTTCTCGACGGCAATGGAGAGCCACTGCAGGGTCCCTACGAAGTGCTCGGTGTCGGCGTCCCCGACTGGACCGGCGGCGTCCTGAACACCGTTCGCTATAGGAACCTCTCATTGAGCGCGCTGGTGGACATTAGCTGGGGTGGTGATATGTTCTCCGGCACAAACCAGGGAGCGTACTCTGCGGGACTTCACAAAGCGACCCTCGAAGGCCGCGATGTGTGCGACGAAGTCGGATACGATGAGCCCTGCTGGGTACCGGAAGGCGTCGTCGATCCTCCGAT
>CAZKNF010000087.1:0-12217 GCA_964554105.1 uncultured Rhodothermales bacterium
AAGTCCGTCGAATCGATCAACTGGACGCGTCCGGAGATGCCGTCGCCGTCATCGTCTTCCGGATCGGCCAGCGCCAGAAGAGTCGAATCGTCCACAGCCTCGAGATATCCGAGCCCCGTAATCGCCGGTGCCGTAAATCGAGCCACACCGGTAGCGGCCGATGGTATCTGCTCGGGAGGATAACCGCCAATCGCGCGATGCTGAAGCTGAGGACCGCCGAACTCCTTCATCGAATCGAATGTGCCGTCCACCATCCTCCCGAACCGCGTCAGATCGAATGCCGGATGCCCCTTGCCCTCGCCGGGATGGCACGCATCACACGATGTGGCCACAAACAGCGGCCCGGCGCCGTCCGCCTGAGAGAAGCGACGGCCGAATTCTTCATCGCCGATCAGGTGCAGAGAGAGCTGGTCGGCCGTAAGCCCCTCGACCGGAGCGTCGAGAATGGCGTTCTCTTCAGGCAGATCGGGGAAAGGATCTAGAAAACCGTCGCATCCGACTGCGGAAAGCGCGACCAACGACAGGAGTGCCGCTAGACGCATCTGATATGGGAGGCAAAACCGGACCATGATCGGTACTGTTTTGCGCTTAATATAAAAGTTAGCTTCGGCTAATCATAATATTGTGTGCACCTATTTGCAACCATCTTTCTACGATGACCCTGAAACGATCAGCGTCCGCCCTCTCCAGCTTGCCTGCGGCCTTCGGCCGACCCGTCATGCCCGGCGATCGCGGAGAGCACCTTTTCGTACAGGACCTCCACGCGCTCCCGATCCTGATTCTGAGGCAGCTCGCTCCGGCTGTTTTCGATCACCTGATTCGCGTGCCTGCGCAGTACGGCGCGTTCCGCTTCCATGCGGGTATGCCGCGCCGCGTCACCGATGATTTCCAGCACATGAAGGGTGACGGTCGCGCTCCGGCCGCCGTACTCCTGAATTTGCTGAAGGGCGGAGTCCGTCATGTCGTCGAACGTAACCGGGTCCAGCACCACGCGTATGTTTCCGTCCTCATCCTTTCGGACGGACGGCGCCTGGCCGCGGGTCAGGCAGCGTGACAGGGCGGCGCCGAGCCAGTCCAGGCAGCGGATGGCCGTGAAGGGGTCGTTGATTCCGGGCGAGAGCGCCCGCACCGAGACCTCAACGAGCTGATCAACTGCGAAGAGCACATCCTGCGTGTGAGACCGCTCCTGCCCGGTGGTGAATGCACTATGCAAATGATCGGACAGCGAATCATGGCATCTGGATGCAGGTCGGCAAAGGAGAAGCGGTTTGTAGGGAGAGATGAAATCGCCCGGACGACAGACCAGCTTGAGCACGACATCCGCCTTTCGCGCGTGCTCCACGAGGCCGCTCAGGTCGATGGCCTGCAGATAACCGGTTCCACGGGCGGACACCACGTGCACATCTTCCTCGAAGCGTTCAGGCAGCGCCGGTTCGTTTGCCGGATCAGAGTCGTCCTCCATCTCTGGAAAGGTGCGGTCAATCGACGAAAACAGCTCCTTGCCGATCGTTGCCACCACCTTGGAGGCCTGAATGGAGAGGGCGACGTGGTGGATGAAATAGATGAGCACGCCGAGACTCCCCAGTGCCATGACCACACTCGTCGTCACGGAGAGCTGCGGGACGAAGCCTTCGTCGCCGCCCTCGATGGTTCGCAGTACCATGAGGCTGAAAACGAGCGTGGCGATGAAGGTGCCGAGGACGAACTGGTTGCCGCGATCCTGCATGAAATTGCGCAGGACGCGCGGACCGAACTGTGACGAGGCGAGCGTGAGCGCGACCATCGTGATCGAGAACACGACGCCGGCCACGGTGATCATCGAGCCCGCGATCACCGAGACGACTTCGCGCGCGCCATCCGACCCGCCCGTGTACAACCATCCCAGCTCCGACAGGAGGCCTTCCGCTTCCACGCGATCAAATTCGAGCAGGCCGAACGCGAGACCGAGTGCTCCCAGTGCCATAGCAGACGGGATAGCCCAGTAGCTGTACCGGATCGTCTCCCAGATCTTCGGAAGTCCGGACATGATGATGTGTCGCATCAGGAGAGCCACGACTGTAATGTAGGCAATAGCCGCATATGCGCCTCCGCATCAACCCGGATCGTGACGAATCGGCAGGAACCCACGAGATCGCAATCATGTGCACCTTCGAGCACTATGCATCCGACCTGCGTGTGCATTCTATCTGCAGGGGTTGAGGATTTATCCGAAGGAGGAGAGGACATACGATGAGAAGGAAGAAGGATTTAGACAAGCAGGTAATCGTGCTGACCGGTGCCACGAGCGGCATCGGTCTTGTCACCGCTCGCATGGCGGCGCGGCGCGGCGCACGCCTCGTACTGGCAGCGCGTAACGAAGAGGCGCTGCAGAATCTCGTCGCGGAGGTCGAGGCCGGCGGCACGGAGGCGACGTATGTGGCCGGCGATGTCGCCGACGAGTCGACGGTTCGCGCTATCGCGGATAAGGCCCATGAGCGTTTCGGGGGCTTTGACACATGGGTGA
Organism: uncultured Rhodothermales bacterium; assembly: GCA_964554105.1. Taxonomy (GTDB): domain Bacteria; phylum Bacteroidota; class Rhodothermia; order Rhodothermales; family VXPQ01; genus CAZKNF01. Next base: position 2,504 of record CAZKNF010000087.1, read on the forward strand.
ACAACGCCGCGGTCTCGATTTACGGGTCGATCATGGAGATCGATCTGGCCGACCAGCGTCGTCTCTTCGAGACCAATTATTGGGGCACGGTTCACGGATCACGGGTGGCCGTAAAGGAGCTTGGCGAACGGGGCGGCGCGCTCATCAATGTCGGCAGCGTGCTTTCCGACCGATCGATTCCGAAGCAAGGTCCCTACTGCGCGTCGAAGCACGCGATCAAAGGATTTACCGACGCCCTGCGCATGGAAATCGAAGAGGACGACCTGCCGATTTCGGTGACGCTCATCAAACCGAGCGCAATCGATACGCCATATAAAGGCAACGCGAAGAACTATCTCGAACGTGCACCCAAGAATCCGCCTCCAGTCTATGCACCGGATGCCGTGGCGCGGGCGATCCTGCACTGCGCGGTCCACCCGAGGCGCGACGTAATCATCGGGGGCGGAGGCATAGCCATCTCCGTTCTGGGAATGACATTTCCGCGCCTGACGGATTTCGTCATGGAGCGTACGATGTCGAAGCTTCAGCTGACCGACGATCCCGCCGGCGCCATCGACAATCACAACTTGAATCAGCCGTATCTGGACGGCGAAGAGCGAGGCGGCTACCCACATTACGTCTCCGAGACGAGCCTCTATACCGAGGCGGTGCTGCATCCCGTCATCACCGGAGCCACGCTGCTGGCGCTGGGAGCAGGCGCGGCCGCTGTCGCCGCGTGGAGCCGCAACGGCCGAAGCAGCGCCTTTTAATCGGTCGCGACTGGAGTGAGTTACCACGGTCTCGGAGCGGAGGCGGATCGTCTGAAAGACGGCGGATCTCCTATCAGGATGCTGCAATCGCCGTTTTCCCTCGCACCGTGGATATCGCACTGCGCAGCCGCGCGATTGCGTGGTCGACCATATCCTCCGTTGTGAATCTGCCGAGACTTATTCGCAGCGTGGCGAGCGACTCGTCCGGCGAAAGGCCCATCGCCGTCAGCACGTGGCTGGGTTCTCCCGAGCCTGACGAGCAGGCGCTTCCGGCCGAAAAGGCCAGGTCACGGGCTTCCATCATCAGGTCGGCGCCGCGGGTGTGATCGAATCGGATGCTCGACGTCTGCGGCAGGCGATCGACGGAGCCCGAGTTGACATACAGGCCGCCGAGCGCGGCCATCTCATGCTCGAAGCGGTCGCGAAGGGCAGACAATCTTTCGTATTCCACCTCCAGATGATCGCCGGCGATGGCGGCTGCGGCCCCGAGTCCGACGATGCCGGGCACATTCAGCGTACCGGACCGCCGACCGTTCTCGTGTCCGCCGCCGTCGAGCAGCGGCACGATGCGCACGCGTGGATTCCGGCGGCTCAAATACAACGCCCCCACGCCTTTGGGCGCGTAAAACTTATGGCCCGAGCAGGCTAGCAGATCCACGTGCGCGACGTTGACGGGCACCTTGCCGACCGCCTGTGTGGCATCACTCATCAGTAGGGCCCCCCGTTCGCGGACGATGGAGGCGATCTGTTGCATCGGGTGTATCGTCCCCACCTCGTTGTTGGCCCACATCACGCTGACAAGAATCGTGTCATCCCGAATCGTATCCGCGAGCTCGTCGAGATCGATCGATCCCTGGTGGTCGACGGAGAGGTAACTCACGTCGAATCCCTCGCGCTCGAGAGCCCGGCACGAATGGAGCACGGCACGGTGCTCGGTCTCCACCGTGATGACGTGCTTTCCTTTCGACGAATACGCGCGAGCGACGCCCTTCACCGCCGTGTTGACGGCTTCGGTAGCGCCGCTGGTAAAGGTGATTTCGCCGGCTTCAGCGCCGATGAGCGCTGCGAGCCGCTCGCGAGCCCGCTCACAGGCCTCATCCGCCGCCCATCCGTACGGATGCCCCTTGCTCGACGGGTTACCGTACTGCTCTGTTAGAAAGGGCAGCATCTCGTCGACGACGCGACGATCGACCGGGGTGGATGCATTGTAATCGAGGTATATGACACCGTCCATGGCTTCAATGGATGTGTTAATGGTCGGCTCTTGTTACGCGATCAGAGGCTCCAATATCCGGCATCGAGAAAATCGCGGCGCTTCTATCTTTTTCAATCTTCTTCACATTCGCAGTTGCACCCGAACTGCTGCAGGTTCTATATTTAGACTCAATCTAAATAAGCCTTAATCGCTCATGTGGGCATGCGCTGGAAAACATTCGCACTGATTTCCGCTCTTTTCCTCGTCACAGCATGCGAGGACGACCCGATCGTCGGACCGGGCGGTGAAGATGACAACGGAGGAGGCAGTTACGGCGTGATTCATTTCAATACCCCGCCTGTAGCACCGCTCGACAGCGCATCGGTCGAATTCGTACGTCCGCCGGAGCCTGCAAGAAACGATAATCCGAAGCGCTTCTGAACATGTTGTATCGTGTTGCCGGGATCCTGTTCTGCATTCTTATCAGTATCGGGCCGTGTTCTTTGGCCCTAGGGCAGGATGCGACCTCACACGCGGTCCTCACCGGTGAGATTCGTGACGCGCAGACGCGCGAGCCCCTTTACGGCGCGACGATCGCGGTGAAGCGGGACGACAGGGTGGTTTTGGGCACGACGACGGACACTAACGGCCGGTTCGAGGTACGCGGCCTCGAGCCGGGACCCGCCGTCGTCGAGGTCCGATTTGTCGGATTCACTCCGCACCAGAAAAGGCTCGAACTGACCCCAGGGGAGCACTACACGCTTTTCGTCGGGCTGGAGTCCCAGCCGGTGACACTCTCCGCGCTTGAAATCATCGGCGAATCTCCCAACGTATATCGGAAGCTCCCCGGCACCGCTACGCGCCTCGATGCGCGTGAGGTCGAGCTAATCAACCCGCTCGGCACCCAGGAGCTGCTGCGCTACGTTCCCGGGATCCACGGCTTCGCCGATGACGGTATCGGCAATTCACGCATCTCCATCGGGATTCGCGGTCTGAATCCGCGGCGCTCCTCTCGCGTGCTTGTTTTGGAGGACGGCATTCCGATCCAGCCGGCCCTGTATGTCTATCCGAACATGTACTACAATCCGCCCGTCGAGCGGATCGACCGAGTGGAGGTCATCAAGGGCAGTGCAGCGATTAAATTCGGTCCGCAGACGATGGGCGGCGTCGTCAATTACATCACGAGCCGTCCGCGCCCTTCCTTCGGATACAGCGCCCGGGCCACCACCGGCACGAACGGCTACGTGAGCCTCTTCACGGAGATTGGAGGCTGGGGCAACGAGACATTCAAGCCGGAAGTGCAGATGCTTTTCAAGCGGGGCGACGGATTTCGGCAGAACAATGACTTCATCCAGTACAATGGGACGGCCAAGGTCAGCATCTTCCCTGATGCCGAGCGGGTATACTACGTCAAGGCGAACGTCAATTACGAGCATTCCAACGCCACGTACACGGGGTTGACGGAGTATTCTTTCCGCAATGAGGCCGATTTCAATCCCAAAGAAGACGATGCGTTCGATGTGTTTCGGTCGTCCATCGACCTGATCTCGACCCGCCGGCATTCGAGCCGGCTTAACTCGACGACTCGCGGATATCTCAGCTTCTTCGATCGCCGCTGGTGGCGCGAGCAGGACGTGTTCGTGCGGCCGTCCGCTCTCGCCGAAGAGCCTCCGATGACGTTCGAGCCCCTGCCGTGGTACACCGGAGGCGATCTCGTGCGCGTAGGTGGGCGTGGCGAAAACTTCGGCATCCTTCGCACTTTCTACACCGGCGGTGTGGAGCATTCGTACGACGTCGGCCACGTGCTTTTCGGCGCGGCGGCGCACCTCGAGGCGGGTGCTCGCGTCCACTGGGAGCGGTTCGTCGACGACAAGAAGGTCGGAAACGCTCCAGACGCCCGCGACGGCGTGTATTATACCGGCGACCCTGACGATCCGGCCACGCTCGACATCGTCGGGCAGAGTCATCACTACGAGACCACAGCTCTCGCGCTGTACGCCGAGGAACGGCTCGATTTCGGCCGTCTCTCCGTCGTGCCCGGCATGCGTTTCGAGGTATTCGAGCAGGAGCGCATCGATCGGCTGAACGGTTCGACGTATCTCGACAGGACGTCGGCCGTGGTTCTCCCCGGCGTCGGGGTCAACTACGCACTCGGTGCCGCCAACCTGTTCGGAGGCATTCATCGCGGCTACACGCCGCCGTCGAGCGGTGCGCTGAAGGTCGTCAATTTCGGCGAGGAGGCCGATGAAGGCGGACTCGACCTGAAGTCCGAAAAGAGCTGGAACAGCGAAATCGGCATTCGGGCTGCCGGTGACCGGATCGCCTTCGAGGCCGCAGCTTTCCACATGGCCATCGTGGATATCGTCGCGGCGGGGCGCGGGACCGCTTTCAACAATCTGGGGCGCGTTCGGACCTACGGGGTCGAATGGAGCAGTACGCTCCGCGGATCGACGATCGCCGGCGTTCTGCCGGACCTCCATCTGACCTACACCTTGCTTCAGACGGAGGTCCTCGAAGGCCGCATCCGATCAGCGCAGCGCGCCGGCGTCGAGGTGGACATCGCTGGAAACGAACTGCCGTATGCACCGGCCCATACGCTCTCGGCGGGGCTCGAGAAAGCATTTGGATTCGGTCTGGCCCTTCGGGCGGATGTCCGGTTCGTAGACCGCGTCTATACCGATTTCGAGAACATCGAAACGACATCAAATCGAGGTGACACCGGGCCCGTCCCGGCGTACTCCGTGATCGACGCGAGTGCGCGATATCGCGTATCTCAGCGACTGCAGGTCGTCCTGCTGGCCAAGAACGTGCTGGACGAGATTTACATCGGCTCGCGCCTCCATTCGAATCCCGGGCAGCCGGAGGCGCATCTGAGCTCCGGCATCATGCCCGGCACCCGACGCCAGATAAATCTGGCCCTTCGCTATAACTACTAACGCTCGCCTGGCCGAGCACTTTTATATAGATCCCAATGAAAACACATGCGCTTTATACCCTCCTGATCGCCGTTTTCGTACTACTAGCCGGCTGCGATGATGGCGGCATCACGGACGATCCAGGCGGTGAGGGAATCCCCGTTCCCTCCGCCTACGCCTTCGAAAGTCGCTTCGACGAAGGCGAGAGCTCTGTCTTTTACGGCGGACAGGTCGTCCGCAATCTGCTCATAAACGACCTGAAGATCGGGGTCGACGGCCTCGGCAAAGCCGGCGCGACCGCCATCAGCGAACAGGATTTGCTCCGTCTGTACGAGCATGAGGACGGGGACAATCTCGCAACCGTGACCACCACCGGCACGATCCCGCTCGAAGAGGATCGGTACTCGGCAATCGCGACGGAGAAGGATCTCACCGGCAAGCTCGATGGAGCGATCTTAATCGGCTGGGACCGCACAGCCGACGACGTGATTCGTGAATACATCCAGCAGATCGCCGCCAACTCGCAGGACGCGTCGAAGCGCGGAACGCCGGCCGTCTATACGACCGACGAAGGGGTCGACATGAGCCAGATGATCAACAAGATCCTGCTGGGTGCCGTCGTGTATTCGCAGGGGACCGGCACGTATCTGAATGGGATTCTGGATCGCGACAACACTGCGCCGAGCGGTGACAATCCGTTCACCGCGATGGAGCACGGCTGGGATGAGGCGTTCGGATACTTCGGAGCCGCGCGCGACTACGCGCAGTATTCAGATGAGGAGCTCGCGAGCGACATGCTCTGGCGTGATTCGAACAGCGACGGCGCGATCGACCTCCAGAGTGAATACAATTTTGCGTTCTCGCGCAATGCCGCGAAGCGCGACCAGGGTGGCAGCGGCGTCGATTTCACCGGCGAGATCTTCGACGCATTCCTCGCCGGACGCACCGCGATCGCGAACCAATCGACCGCGCAGGAGATCGCCGAGCAGCGCGACATCATCGTCTCTGAATGGGAGAAGGTCATCGCCGCGACCGTCGTTCATTACATTAACGACACCGTAGACGATATGAGTGCGCTCACGCAGGAGCGGATCGACGAGAAGAATCACACCGCGCTGAATACGCATTGGGCCGAGATGAAGGGGTACGCCTTCGCACTGCAGTACAATCCATTCAAGGCGCTCACCGATGGGCAGCTCGAGGAGTTCCATGCGCTCGTCGGCGATGCGCCAGCCTACGTGCTCCCCGGCACCGACGACTACGACGCGGCGGTGGCGGATCTGCTCGCTGCACGGGATATCCTGCAGGCGGCGTATGACTTTTCCGACGCCAACGCGGCCGGATGGTAGGCAGACGCCGCATCGTCGTCGGACTCTCATGCAGCGGGCTCGTCGCTGCATCCGTGGCGACGCGGCTCGCATCCACGATCTACTACGTAGAGGACACGGACAGCCTCCGCTTCGCGCTGAGCGTCTCCGAAGGCTTCGATCTCGTCGCGCTGCAGCCGCACTTTCCGGGGTATCCGGTATTCTGGGCGGCGGCCAGCGTGTTCTATGAGATGACGGGCAGCTTTGCCGCCTCGTTTTCGCTGGTGGGCGGATTGGCGACCGCTGCCGTGGTCATCTTCGGCATTCGACTGTCGGGACGCGATCCGCTTTCCGCAGAAAGTATGGCGATAGGTTTTTTGCTGTTTTTCAACCCGATGATCTGGCTGATGGGCAACCGCTACATGCCGGATCTCATGGGTCTGGCGGTCGCCCTGGCCGCGCTATCGATGTTCTCCGCGTCGCACAGGCGGGAATCTGACCCAACCGCCGGCACACTGCCGCTACTTGCCGCCGCCGGATTTCTCACCGGCCTCCTGGCGGGAATTCGGCTTTCGTATGCTCCGCTCCTGCTTCCCGCGTACCTGCACGCTATAGGTCGCTGGCAGGTCCGTCGGGCGGGACACCTCGTCGTATGGACGCTCGCCGGCAGTCTCATCTGGTTCATTCCGATGACGGCGGACACGGGATGGGATGCGCTTCTGGAGGCGGCCACTCAGCAGACCGAAGGCCACTTCACGGAATTCGGAGGCACGGTCGAGACGGATCCCAATCTCGCAGCGCGCGCCGAGCGCATGTTTGAAGCCGTGTGGTCCGATGGACTGGGTGCATGGTGGCGCGGCCGCCATCCACTCACCGGACTGGTCGCGATGGGTTTGCTGTTATTGACAGTCGAAGCCGTGCGTGCGCGAACGTCCGCGCCCGGCAGCTCGCGTCGCCGGACGACGTCGATTCCCCTGCTGCTTACCGCTTCGGCTCTCACCTACGCGATCTGGATCTATTTCTTTCAGAACATCATCTACAAGAGCCGGCACGTGCTGCCGCTCGTCGCGCTCGCGTGTATTCCGCTGGGGATCGGCCTCGCCCGACTCGCACGCGGCGGCGCATTCAGGACGGCGGTGCAGCGCGTTGCCGCCCGGACCCTTGCCGGCGTGTTTGCTGTTGCGTACGCCGCCGTTACGCTCGTACTCGTCGTACAGCACCGCGAACCGACCGCCATCGCGCAGATCAAGGAGTACGTCGAAGAGAAGCGCCCCGAGACGATCGTCTCAATTCCGCTCGTCAACTTCTATCTGTCGGCCCAGAACATCGAGGCAGACTTCCTGTCGATCCAGGACGAGGCGGATCGCGCGCGCCTCGACACGCTACCAGGGAGCGTGATGGTCATCGGACGATTCCCCGAAATCATGCCGCAAAACCCCGCAGCGGCCGACACGTTTTACCACAATCCGTATGTCAACCGCATGTGGCCCGAGGTGGAGGTATATGTCCACGACCGATGATCGCCTGATGCAGATTCGTCCGGTGAGCAGCGACGAGGAATGGAAACACGCCAGGCGCATTCGCACGCGCGTCTTTGTCGAAGAGCAGGCCTGTCCGCCCGAGCTCGAGTGGGACGATCACGAAGGGGAGAGCCGTCATCTGGTCGGGTATGTGGATGGCGAGGCCGTCTCCGTCGCCAGATGGCGCACGGTGCGCATCGACGAACGGAGCGCGGCGAAGCTGGAGCGTATCGCTGTCCTGCCCGACTATCGCGGTCGGGGACTCGGCCGATCGATGGTCGCCTTCCTCATCGACGATGCGCGACGCGCCGGATTCGACGCATTCGTTCTCCACGCGCAGAAGCATCTCGAAGCATTCTACCGGGCCTTCGACTTCGAGCGCCAGGGCGGCATCTTTAAAGAGGCGGGGATCGAGCACGTCAAGATGCTGCGAATCGATCGCCCGAGCACCCGCGATGATTCAGATTCAACGATCACCCGCGGGGATTCAACTCCGTATCGACGACGTCCGGATTCAGCCTCACCGTAACCTTCTCGCGCAGCTCGTTGACAGCTGCTTCTACGGCCTCCCGGCGGCGCGTCTGCGTAAGCATCTGCCGCGCCTCGGTTGTATCCATCAGCTCGCCGGTCTGCTCGCCTGTTTTCCGGATGATGTGGTAGCCGTACTGCGTCTCCACGAGATCGTTGGTCACGTCTCCCGAGTCTTCCAGCGCGAATGCGGCATCCTCAAACGGAGGCACCATCTGTCCGCGGCTGAAGTATCCGAGATCCCCGCCCATCTCTGCCGTGCCGTCCTCCGAGTGCCGTCGCGCCATCTCCGCGAAATCGGCTCCGGCCTGGATGCTGTCGAGCACCATCTGCGCTTCCTGCTGTATCGAATCGCGCGTCTCGGCAGGTGCATCGTCTGGAGTAAGGAACAGGATATGCTGCGCCTGAACCTGATGCGACTGGCTTTCCCGAAAATCCGTTAGCTCGGACTCGCTCGGCTCGGACACATCCTCCGACAAGCGGGCAATCATCTGCTCCTGGCGAAGCATGTCGCTGATGTTCTCGCGCAGCTGCTGAATCGTCAGATTATCCGCGGCAAGCGCCTGCTGGAAGGACTCCTCATCCGGGAACTGCGCTTTAATCTGCTCGATCCGCTGATCGACCGTGGCCGAATCGACGCTGACGCCCTGCTTTTCGGCCTCTCCGAATAGTGCGTGCGTGATCACGAAGTCCTCGAGGATGTTCTTCCGCAGCTCGCGAGCCTGATTCGGGTCCCCGGCAATCTGAGGCATCTGATTGACGATCATCTGGAACTGCGTGCGAAATTGTTCGCTAGTCAGCGAGTCGGCTCCATATTCGGAGGTGACCACGGCGGCGAGTGTGGAATCCTCCAGCTCCTCGCCCATGGTGTACATGCGAGCGTCGTCGTCGCCATCCTGTGCGGTCGCATCGTCATCGGAGCCACAGGCCGCGAGAGAGAAGGTGAAAAGGAGAAGCAGCGCCGTAAACAGGACGTGCTTAAGGGCGGTGCGTGTGGCAAGAGAAAGTGTGTTCATTCGGTTAGCGCGTTTCGCTCGATCCGTGAATGTGAGTAGAAGACATCGCCCTGGAGACAGGTCCGGAAGACAGGCGTTCGCCTGTCGCAGGAAGGGCAAATTCGGTCCGTTGTACAGGGATGATAGGGGGTTGGTCCTGCCTATCCTTTTAATTTTTGTGAACTCGAAACCTGGTATATAGCCTCGCGTTGAGATGGATCCCGTTTTTTAACGGAGGTTCGGGAGTACATTTTTTGGCGCTGTGTTGCCATTTGGCGGCCACGCGGTTCGGACGACGCCGCCGCTGGTGTTCCAGCGCATTTGTCGCCCGCCTGTTTGACGCGTTGTTTTCTCGCCCTCGGGAGCCCCCAATCAGTTGCTTGGGCAATCTGTTGTCCTGGTGGCATATGCAACAACCTGCGCCATTCCTCGCTCCCGCCGTCCCGTAATATGCCGCGTTCGTCTAGGGGTTTAGGACGCCAGCCTCTCACGCTGGTAACACGGG
>CAZKNF010000088.1:0-1947 GCA_964554105.1 uncultured Rhodothermales bacterium
TGCCGGCGCGCCTGCACCTGGAGAGATCCGGGCTCTGGGAACGGCTGCGGTAATCCTCGCTTGCTCTGCGAAGTCGATCTCATCGGCTGCCTTCGTGCTCATAAATTCGGACATAATCGACGTAATATCGCTGCGGGAAGATGGAATCGTCGATGCCTTGCTGCCCGCCCCACGCACCGCCGATCGCGGCATTCAGGATGAGGTAATGCGGCTGGTCGAACGGCCACTCGTCGACCTCGCCGCCTGTGTTGGTGAACGTGAAATGTTTCCGATCGTCGACGAAGAAGTCGATGCGGTCTTCATGCCACTCGATGGCGTAGACGTGAAAATCCGCGTGCGGATCTTCAACGATGATGCTGGACCCCTTTGCCGTACCGTCGACGTGATTGAATGCGTCGGTATGCACGTATGCGTGGATGCGGTTCGGCTCGAAGCCGACATTCTCCATTATGTCGATCTCGCCGCACTCCGGCCAGCCAACCTCCGAGATGTTCGTGCCAAGCATCCAGATGGCCGGCCACATGCCGCGGCCGGTAGGTAGCTTCGCGCGGACTTCGACCCGGCCGTAGCGCCAATCCGCCCGCCCTCGGGTCGTGACGCTCGCCGACGTGTACTCGGCATCCTCATACACCTCCTTTCTTGCCTCGATCACCAGCGCTCCGTCTTCTACGCGGGCATTCTCGGGGCGGGCTCGCGTGTAATACTGCGATTCATCGTTGCGAATGAAGCCCTCTTCGTACGTCCATTTCGAGGAATCCGGCAGTCCCTCATCCTCGAACTCGTCGGACCAGACGAGCGTCCACCGTTCTTCGGATGCGTCAGGCAGCCAATCCGGCTCGCCAATTAGTTTCGGATCGACAATAACGTGCCGGATGCGCTCGCGCCGCCAGGTGTACGTTACATGCAGGAGCTCGTCCTCCGTCTGGATGATCGCGGGATAGGAGAACTCACCCTGTCCCTCCTCCAGCACCAGCGGCTCGCTCCAGCTCGCCCCGTCGTCGTCGGAGACAGCAATGTGGATGGGACTGCGCCCGGATTCGGTGTGATTGTAGACAAGTGCGATCCGACCATCCCGCATGCGAACAGCGTCGACGCCGCTGTTTGGATTTGGCAGATGTGTGGGCACGGCAGGCGTCCAGGTGCGGCCACCGTCGGACGACTGTGATTTCGTGATGCGCCCGATGCGACTGGTCGATCGCATCAGCGCGTGCACGGTACCGTCGGTGGACTGCCAGAGCGTCGGCTGAATCACGCCGAATGGTTCCTCGGGGGCGACGATCGGACCGTGCTTGGTCCAGGTCTGTCCCCCGTCGTCGCTACGCTCCATCCACACGGTCCACGCGCGGTAGGGCGCGTCTGCGGGCGAGTCGCCATCGTATCCGGCCTCGAACGACGTACCGGCAAGGATGGAGCCATCGGAAAGCTGTATCGGCTTGGACCGGATGGGTCCGGTGAGCCCCGCCGGAAGATACGTCGTCGGTCCCCAGCTGCGACCGGCGTCGTCAGAGATGCGGTAGGCTCCGATCCACTCCCGCGGGCTCGGACCGACCTTAAAGAAGAGCCAGGTCTCATCCTCCTGCTGCCATAGAACAGGATTCCAGGTCGGCATCTCGGGGTAGTTCGTCACCGCTTCCGGCTCGGACCACGCCTCCCCCGGTGCCTTCCGCGACACGCGGATCTCCATGTCGTCATTGCCTTCATCCGTACCCCCAAACCACGCCGAGACCAGCGTCCCGCCGGGCGTTTCGACAATCGTTGACGCGTGGCTGCTGGGGAACGGCGCGTCCTCGAAAATGAACGTGCGCGATAGGATGTAATCCGGTAGTCCGTCGAAGTGTGATCGCTGCCCTTCCGCCTCGCACAAGCCGGCAGCTGTGAAGATCATCGCGAGCGTCCACCTTAGAGTGATGTATCGTACCATGATATTCAGTGATATGGAACATGTGA
>CAZKNF010000088.1:2047-12174 GCA_964554105.1 uncultured Rhodothermales bacterium
AAGACTTCACCAGTATGGACGTAGTGCGGCTCTACGAACAGCTTTGCGGCCGAACGGCCACCGTCACACACGTACCGCTCGGCATGCTTCGTTTTGCAAGCCGGCTGATGCGGCGGGTGCATCCTGGACTCAGCCAGATTATGCTGGCGGGAGTATTAGATGATACCGTTGCCCAGCAATTCGACGCCGGACCGATTCAGGAACGATTCGGGTTCGAACTGACCCGGCTGGAGGATTGGGTAGCCGAAACGGTGAACGTGCTGTCAGACGATTTGGCATCCATGCGTCCGGCAGCATAGACCGACATCGGTTAGAGCCAGTAACGCTCCGGTGCTGTCTCAAGCTGGCGGCAACGCCAACTTGTTACTATCTGCCTGTTGCAAAAAAGATGACTGAATCATACCGTTAGTTATATAGTCGAATACGCGTTTTAGGCGCCGATCTTAGGCGGCGATCATGCGGTCGTCGGCACGAGAGATGTACATTTCGTAAGCGAACTTCGTTGGTGGCGTCGGCGGACTCGTGCCGCGTTAATCATCGCAATTCACTTCACATCCAAACATTCTGGGAGGTACGTCTCGGTGAGCGCATCCGTTGACATTCCGGATAAATATACTATTACGCTCGGCGGAGGGCTTGAACTGGATCCCGTCGAGATTTCGGGGGATCCGAGCCGCCCGCTCACGACGCTCGTGAAGGGCGACAAGGATGCACCGGTCACGACGCTGATGACCGGTGATTCGGAAAAACCCCTCGCGACTCTGTTGACCGGCGATCCGGATAAGCCGATTTCGACCCTGCTGACCGGTGATCCTAATAAACCGATGGCGGCGACGATCGAGATGCTGAACATCCCGCGCCTGTCGCTCGACGATATTAAGGACCTGCTGACGCCGAAGCTGCGCATCCAAATGCCCAATTATCAGCAGCTCTGTTTCAAGCTGTTCGGTATGGAGGTCTTCTCGCTATGTCTGAGCGGCGAATCGCAGGTCATCACGCAGCCGTTTCGGCCGAACAAGTACGAGCGGTGCGAGCCCGACTGTCCCGACCTGGACGTGCGCCCCTTCCCGGAGGATACGGGCACGCACAGAACCGTGAGCGTCTGACCAGGACACGAGGTCGATATGAAGACCATCACTACACGAGGAACGAGCGCGCCCGCCGAGAGCGTCGCCGGCCCCAGTGACGCCGTCGTTTTGAGCGGCCCACCATACGCGCTACACGGACGGCTCTCGCTTCGAAATCAGACAGACGAAAAGGTCTACGTACGGGATGTCGCCCTGCGCGCGGCAAAGGGAAAGAAGTCCGCCCAGTTTAAAGATATCGGTGCCGATCGACTGACGGTCCGAGCTCGCCTGGCCGGCAGGGAGTCGCGGATGCATGACGTTCATTTTGCTCTGGGAGCACAAACTCCGCCGGGCACATACGAGGCTGTGATGTCCGTCGGAGGGAAGGACGTCGCCCTTCAGATGATCGTCCATTCCGTCGTGGATGTCGAGCTGTCGCCGCGCCGGCTGTATTTCGTCGGGGTGCAGCCCGGTCGGACGCACACGGCCGAGGTGCTGCTCCTGAACCGCGGTAACGTGCCTGTGGTGGTGCCGTCGGTTCGACACGGTACGACGATGGACCTCGATCTCGTCTGCCGCAGTGTCGCGCAGGCGATCCGCAGCCATGGAGAAGAGGGTTCGGAAGCCACGCTCGACGCCGTAGTTCGGAACGTGGCCAATGATCTGGCAGACTGGATAGGATTGTCGATCGAGAACGCCGGAACCGCCGTAGCCCCGGGAGACGCCACCCTGATGCAGATCTCGATGACCATGCCCGAAGACGTACACACCGACAGGATGTACGAGGGCGAGATTCGCATCTATGACCAGCACCTTTCCTACCTGATCGTGCCGGAGGCCGATCAAGACGGAGCCCCAGAATCGTCACGCTAGCAACACACCTATTCCTACGGGGGAAGGCCATGACGCAACGATCACGCCCTCAAGAGCTTTCGACGTCGATCAAGCAGGCTCAGCAAGTAACCTCGTCGATGTTCTCGGATGTCGTAGCGAGCAGCCGGCGGATCGGATCGCAGCTCACGACCCTGGCCGACGTGCTCGCGCCGGCGACGCGCGGAACCGGCTCCGGCACGGCCAAGCGCACGGCCTGCTGTCCACCCGAACTCCTTTGCCCGCCCGCGTGCATGCTGACGATCACCCGGCGTGCGCATCCGGGTGAGGTTATCCTGGTGCCGTTCAAGATTCGAAATCCGTCCGGAAAGCCTCGAAATTACAAGATCGGCGTACGCCCGATGACGGATGTGCACGGGAATGCAGCGCCCTCGCAACCGACAGTCGATAAGACGACGGTGCAGCTCGCTCCACATGAGGCACGGCTCGTCGAAATGCGGCTCGATCTGACGAGCGGCTATCAGACCGGCCAGACCTTCGATACCGAGGTCGTCGTCAGGGAGAAGAAATACAATCAGAATATCTGCTTCACGCTGCACATCGATCCATTCGCCAACGTACCCACTGCCGAACCGATCGAAGAGGATCGTCTCGATGTCCACTTTGTCGGCTGGGATAAGCACTTCTATTGCGAGCCGCACTCCGGACGGGAGGATGTGATAATGCGTCCAGCCGATCCGGAAGGCTAAACGCGCGGTCGCTTGGCAAATTCCCCTCTGTAATTCTGGAATACCACTATGACGGAAAGGAAACAGATCGATGACGACGTGCTGCAGCACCTCCGAGCACTCGTGGAGAAGTCGCTGGAGGCGAACACTCTGGTAGCTCAGAACAGCGCCGAGGTCCTGAAGCAATTATCGCAGGGTGACGTCGATCTGTCTGAGCTGACTGCGAAGGGAAACGACGTGTTGAATCGCGCCGTCCGAGAATACGTGCGGCTCAGCTCGGCCCACGCATCTCGGCTGATCGACCTCGGCGTGGATGTTTCGCGAAGCATCCTGGCCTCCGTCGATCCCTCGAGGACCGGCGCCGTGACGGCCGCGACAGGCCCGCTCTTCGACCTCGAAGTATCCGGAAAGCCCGGCGCGGTGTGCCAGACCGCTTTTTATATGGAAAGCGACCGTAGTGAATCCATGTCATCCGCCTTCTCCATGACGCCGGTCGTGGACGCTTCGGGAGCCGAGCAGAAAGGTTTCGACGTGACGTTTGAGCCGAGGCAGGTTACGATGGAGCCGGGTACGAAAGAGCGCATCGTTCTTCGGATCCAGATTCCGGGATCGGCTGATCCCGGAGCATACCACTCCGTGGTCTCACTCGATGCCCGTCCGGAGAAGCGTTTCCGGCTGGTGGTTGGAGTTGATCCACCTGAAGCCGAGACGGAAGGAGACGCGGCTGAGCTGCCAGGCGCCGAGGATAGTGAGAATGACCAGGAGATGCAGCCTAAGGCCGGCGACGCAGGGGCATCCAAGCAGGGCCGGGCGAGCACCAGCGGAGGTGCAGCCGACAAGGCTCGCGCCAAGAAACCGGGCACGAAGCCGGTCACGAAATCCGGCAAAAAACCTGGCGGGAAGCCGGCGCGGACTTCGGGAGAAAAGCCTCCCAAGAAGCCCGGCCGGTAGTTCGACGAGGCCTCAGTGCTCGACGTCGATGCGCAGGACCTCCTCTGGGATTCTCGAGATCAGATAGCCGTGACGCGCCGCCTGCGCCTCGATCGGCCGCACCTCCGTCGTCTCGCCAGGCCAGGTCGCCTCGAATTCTTGGAAGAGCCGACGCAGCGCTGCATCGCGCGGGGCATCGGCCAACACGTTCATAACAAGCTGGTACATCGAAAGGAGGTCGTCGAGGCTCCCTCGTACGAAGATGCGGCCGCTAACTAGGGCTCGATCGAGCGTCTCTTGCCCGGCGATGAGGTCCCGCACGGTAGCCGCGTCGGTGCGAAAGTTCAGCGGCGCATCCTGGTCGGCTGAGGATGTGACCAGTCGATACACGTCCCCTTCGTCCGCTTCGAGCCGCAGCCGACATCCGTCGAAATCTATCGTGGCGACGCGCCCCGACGTGCTTCGAACGAGAAGATCCCACGTGAAACCTTCCTCTCTACGCACTACGTCGACGAACCGATGCAGGAAATCGGCGAGACGCTCGCTGCTGCTAGTGGACAAATTCGGCATAAAATACGCCCTCCGTCTCAAGCCGCAATTCTCCGATTCGGACGGATGCTACAGCCCTACCGTTCATTTCTTCGATAAAGGAATACTGGCGTTGTCGGTTGTCCGGCAGGACCAGCTCCATCAGTGAGTCGACCGACATCTCCAGTGAGATCTGGTCCCGCTCGTCGGCTGCAATGATCGTCAACCCGGTCGGCAGGAGCGCCACGTGCCCTGCGAAGAGGGAGGCCATGCTTCCGGGCATGCGTGGCGGGCGCGTGGGATAGTCCGTCCACGTCCATCGGATATCGATCGCCGAACCGAGGAAGTTTTTCCGCATGCGTCCACCAACATACACGAAAAGATATGGAGCGCCGATCTTCGAATGCTCGCGGCTGTTCCCCCGATGCATGACGAAGACGAGGTCGTCACCGCTCGGAGTGTGAGCCGAAATCACGAACCAGATCCATCCAAAATCCTCTCCCCATCTAAAGCGTCCATAGTTGTGGTCGTGATAGCAGAACCAGTTCTCATCGATCGAAAAAGCACGCTCCCCGATTCTGATTTCACCCTCAGACTGCACGCCTGGGACGAGCCCCCAGCCGATGAATCCGGATCCGAACGGAAGGTGCTCGGGAATAAGAAGCGGCTGCGCGGTGGCGCGTCCTCGCAGCGAGAGCGAGACGCCGGATAGCTCATCCTCGGCATCGAAGCGCGAGAGTGGTCCGTCAACCACACACGTAAAGCGCGGCTGTTCGACGCGGAAAGGCACGCGCATCACTGTTCCCGGCTTCCAGTCTACATCACGAACGAAGCCGTAGGTCTCGTTTCGGTCGTCCGCATCGGCCACGGTGGCGAGCGTGCTGAAAGTCAGCTGCCCATTTCCCGGAACGCCGGACAGCGAGCAGTTGGCCAGGACTCGAAGTCGGCGGTCCGGGTCGAACAGCACGAAGTGGTACCACTCTTTCCAGTCGTTCGGTGCCTCTGGATCCTCGATCGGCGTTCGGAGATCTTCGAGCAAATAAAGCATGTGGTCGCCTGCTCTCATCGCAACAGCGACCCCCCTTCCGAGAGAACGTCCGTTTGCACGTTTTCGCCCGTGTCGCTGTCCTCCTCATGCACAGCCTGCTCGGGCACATGCTCACACAGCGAGAACAACGGATCACGAATTCGCGGCGAGAGCTGCGTCAGGCCCAGAACGAAGCTGCTGAACCAGCGCTCTGAATCCGTGCCGAGCCGCTCGAGCGTCTCCTCGACGCGCGGAGGGGGCATGCGCACGTCGCCCTCGCTGCCTTCAGGCCACTCGATGTCCATGTCGATGAGATTAAGGAGCCACCGCTCCCACGTATGCAGCATGCGCCCGCGCGGTGCTCCTCCACCAAAAGCGGAATGGAGTCCCGACGATACCGTGACACCGACCATGATCCACTCCATTATGTGCGCGCCTCGGAAGGCGAGTGCGCCATTTTTGTAGAATCTCGTCCGTTCCAGCGCCGATAGAAACGAACGGCCCTCTTCGGTTTCTCGGTATCGCTCGCCTACTTCGCAGGTCGTGACGATAAGCTCGGCGACGACCCACCGTGCAGGAATGACTTCCAGGCCCGCGAGTCCGGCCAGCAGGGTTACGATAGCCTTCGCGCTGCCCTCCTCGTCGCCGCCCGAAGTCCGATCGTATCCCGAGAGCGGCAGCATCACGCTGATCTGGTGTTCCGACGCCTCCGGCGCAGCATCCGCATCGAGCAGCTCCACCACCACGGGGAGCACCTCTTTTTCGATGCCCGGAAACCGAAGTATGCTTCGGAGCGAATCGCCGGCTTCGACGTCGTCAGGAAGCGTCGTGCTGAGCGTCAGCCGGACCGCCTCTCCCTGGCGCAGATACGTATAGGACGGAGCCACGCGAAACTTGGCGGAATGTATCCTTCCATCCGCTCCGACCCAATCATCCATCTCGGGACGCACGACAGCCGGGGCGACCATCCGGCTTTGCACCGCGAGACGTATCGCCAGCACTCCGCCGGGCCTGCCGGTCAGCCGGAAGGATGCTTCCGGAATAGCAGATGCCGATGCATTGGCCATGCGTGTGGTGAAGTATGGATGGCGAGACACTCAAAGATTGCGGTCCACTACGTAGTTTACGAGTTCCCGAAGGAAACTTCGCGAAACAACGTCGACGTCCCAATCTTCCCCCGGCCTTTTCGGTGTACTTTCCTGCAGGAACGTCATTTTTTCGAGGAGGTCCGCCGCCTTCGACGCCTGCGTGCGCGCGATCGCCCTCGCGTGTTCGAAGCTCCCGGCACGTTCCATTTCCTCGAGGACGAATGCGATGCGGTCAGCCGTTTTATCCCGCCGCGGAAGGGAGAGTAGTTCCTGGATGTCCGCCGTGCGCTCGCCGGCATGTGCCAGCACGTGATTCATCATCAGCGTCCGCTTGCCCTCGTAAATGTCGCCTCCGATCTCCTTTCCATATGCATCCAGATCGCCTTCTAAATTAAGAAGGTCGTCCTGTATCTGAAAGGCGATCCCGAGCGCCATGCCGAAGTGTGTTATCGCGGCAAGGTGCTCCTCCATGTCCTCCTCCCGGGCGAAGGATGAACCCACGATGTACCCGATGCGGCACGGCGTGATAAATGAATACCAGCACGTCTTTTTTACGCACATCCGAAAATAATCATCGTCGGTGAGGTCCACCGCGTTTGTCGCCACCCAATCCAGCTCCATAGCCTGGCCTTCGACGGACTGCCGCGCCATATTCTCGATTTCGTGCAGTACCTGAAGCGCTCTCGTAACACCTATGACGGTAAGATTCTTTACGAGAAGGCTCACCGCGAGCACATTGGTAGCGTCGCCGACGTTGACCGCGCGGGGCACGCCGACGAGCTCGTGGAGCGTCCCTTTTCCCCGTCGGCTTTCCGACCCATCCTCCAGATCGTCGTGGATCAAGAAAGCATTATGATAGAGCTCGAGCGCAGAACTGGCGGTCAGTGCGAGGTGGCCGTGTCCCCCAACTGCCCGTGCCATGCTGATGCACATCGTCGGCCGCAGCGACTTACCGCGACGAAACGGGTAGTCGGCGAGCAGATCATACAGCGGCGCATAGGCGCCGGGAATCTCCCGCTTTTCATGGATGAGCGCTTCTATTGCCTCTCCAACGGCCGTGCGCGTATAGTCGAGAGAGCGGTTGATAATCTCGTGATCATACATGACCTACGTCCGGATAATCGACCCAACACGCATTTGGATTTGCCCCAACTGACGACCTCATCGGGCGGCCATCGTCAGTCCCATGCCCGGCAGGACCTCCGTCCAGTACACGTCCTCGAACCCTGCGCGGCGGAAGAGCTCCCGGAATTCTTCTCCGGTTCGGTACTTCACAAAGGCCGGATTGGCGAGTGCAACCAGGGGAGCGCTCAGCATATTGAACCATGCCGGGCCGGGATCGGCAATCACGGCAACGCCGCCAGGCGCGAGCATTTTCCGAAACGCCTCCGCCACACCGCGGCCGTCAACAAAAAAATGGAAAGAGAGCTGGCAATAAATCAAATCGAAGTATTCTGCAAATTCCGGTGATGGATCTCCCACGTCCATCTGAAAGTAGGCGACATTCTCGATGCACATCCGCTTCCCCGAATGCCCCGCTTCCTTGACCATTTCGCGAGAGAGATCCGCCGCGATCACCTCGCCATTCGGCAAGCTGTTTGCAAGCAGATGCGCCTCGCGTCCCGGTCCGCAACCCGCATCGAAAATGCGCGCGTCGTCCACCAGGTGCGATTTGAGGAACGGCTCGACAGCATCGAAGAGCACCTTTACGTACGGCTCCACGGCCGTGCGGTATTCTGCCGCCGCGAGATCAAACTGCCGCAGGCGTCCGTAATCTTCGGGATCCTGCTCGAGCAGGTTGAGCCTCGGATGGGTACGTGACAATTCCGGGCCGCCGCCCCTGGGATGGGGAGTCGGACGCGTACCGATCTCAGGCGGATGATAGAGCCCCATGCTTCGCATCACGGCCGCGGGGCGGAAGACCAGATCGCTCCATGCCTTCAATTGATGGGCAAGTACCGGCCCCCAGACGTCGCGCTGTCCGTCGAAAGATTCCTTCATGGCAGATATCTTCGCATCGGAATTTACATGCCCGCACCTGGGACCCTTTCGGCCCTCTCCTTGCGCATGTGCATCCTATCCGGATACATCCGCAAGCCGTTCTCATCCGTCGTGCGGGTGCTCTCGTACTTTGTCTCTGACATCGAGAACCCCTCATTCCTACCCAGCGTCGCTACGACTTTTCGCTGCTTCCGGTCGATCTCGCGAAGCCAGTCCCGAAACCACTCGAAATCCCTGAGCACATTCAGGGCTGTCTCGGACTGCCACCGGGTCAGCTCGAGCATCCGCGTCGCCGAATCCAAAAGGAAATGATCATCACGGACACGAAACACCTCCATCCAGAATCTCGGCGAATGGGCGATGGATTTCCAGACAACCTCGGGCGAGAAACCTTCGCGATTGGGAACGAGCCCCGCGAGGATGCCGCCGGTCTTCAGTGCATATTCCTCATCTTGGACTGCGGTCTTTCCCATAATCTCGAATGACGTGAGCCACAGCTTGACGAGGTGGCGGTTTCGGATCATCGATACGATCAGATCGGATACCTGCAGGTCCGGATCGTATCGCTTGCGCAAGGTTGATTCGTAGCGTGAGAGACTGTCTGCCGTGAAGTCGCCGTGGTCAAATACTTCGTGGATGACCTCCGCCGCGAGAAATGCCGATTCGAGTGCCAGGGGAATTCCCTCCCCTGAAATCGGATCGACTAGACAAGCTGCCTCGCCGATGAGAAGACCTCGGTTGAAATAGTTCTTCCGAGCCCCACCGTACGTCTTGATCGGCCATCCCGTCGGGCGGGACAGTTCGACCGCAGCGCCCCTGGAGCGGGCTATTTCTTCGAGAAACCGCCGCGTCCTATCATAAAATTTCCGGAGACGGATTCTACTTCTCGTCAGCGGCTCGGAAACCATGCCTACGCCGACGTTCGCCGTCGTCGCGGTCGTAGGAAAAACCCACGCGAATCCAGGGAAGAACTCCTCCTCGAACGACAGGATCGTCTCCTCGAGCGGGAGGCCCGTGGAGTACGAACGCATGGAGGCCAGAACATAGCGATGGTCCTGCATGCTCAAACCCGCGATTCTCGCAACGGTCGATTGCGCTCCGTCCGCTCCGACGATAAGGCGGCCGCTGAACGTCTGGAATCTTTCGTCGACCTTCGCCTCCACGCGTACAAAGTCCTCGCCAAAGTTCAGATCCATCACGCGGCAACCTTCAACCGTGGAGGCTCCCTCCGCCTGCGCCCGTCTAAAGATGATCTCATCGAGCCGTTTCCGTGGCACGGCGTAACCGTAGGCCGGATGGCCGGACAGGTGAGGCAGATATCCCTCAGAAATCTTCCGGCCATTCAAATAGACCGACGACTTCTTAATGCGGACGCAGCCCTCCGCCTCTACCGCGCCGAGGCAGTCTAAATCTCGCAAAAAGTAGAGTCCACGCGGACTGACAAAATCACCACAAATCTTGTCCCGCGGAAATCGACCTTTTTCAAGCAGCAGCGCGTCGTACCCTGCGCGGGCCAACTGAATCGCCAGCGCACTTCCTGCGGGCCCTGCGCCGACAATGATGACATCGTAGACATGCATGTATACCCTCCAGTCCTTTGATCCGTGCTAGATCGGAACCTCCACGGCCTCGTCGGCCCGGTGGCGGAAAAAGGCCGCGGCCGCGGCGAGTCCGCCGAGCAGAAACAGGAGGAGGAGATCGAGGCGGGCGGGGCCGATCATATCAGGAAGCATCCCGATGAGCGAAAGTAAGAAAATGACGAGTGCCGCGGCAGTCGCTCCGACGATTTCCATACCGGGCGCCTTCTTCAGAAGTACGCCGGCCAAGACCATGGGGCCGACCAGAGCCGTGCCGTTGAAGCTGACGCGCGCGAGCAGCACGAGCTGATCGCTGCTGACGACGGAGAACACGAGCGCTGCGACGCCGA
>CAZKNF010000089.1:0-12063 GCA_964554105.1 uncultured Rhodothermales bacterium
ATCGATGCCATCTTTCATGAATGGCTGCCGCAATCCGACGAGCAATTTGCGGACGGTGCGGATTACTATTTCGAGCGATACGGTGATGAGTACGATGCACGAACCGGCGCGGGCGGCTTCGAGATATGCATCCCGGTGGCGACGTGACTCGGGCCAACCTGTCTGTGCTCGCCCGCTTACCTGCACGGTGCTTCCGGAAAGGTGAAGTACCACGCAGCTTTTGGCGACTTCTGATGGTGCTTTTACACGCCGGCTGCTGCGCGGCTGCACGTGTCCGGATGAGAGTAACGTATATCCGTTAACGGATTGAACGCTGCGTGCCGTATCATGCAGTGTCGAGAGCCATGTAAGAAAGACATTCCCGTATGAGAAGTGTGCGGCGGGGGACTGAAGGCGATTACGGCGAAGGTGTCATGCCACAATAACCTGTCTAAGGTGGTCACAATGAAAATCGCACTCTTCACGACATGCATTTTCGCGATGATGACGATTTCGCTTGCATCCGCGCAAGCGCAAGAACGGGTCGAGTTGATTGATGTGGGCCTGTCTCTCGTCCCGCCTGCCGAGTGGACGGATACGACCATGTCGAACCTGTCAGCAGATGATCCGGCCATGGCATTTTATCACGTCCAGGTAAACGGGACCGGACAATCGGTAGCACTTCATCGGCAGGAGTGCCGCACGACGGAACAGCAGCGTTCGTGGGCCCGTGGAGACATCGCGCGAAACCAGATCTCAGAAAATGACAGCCTCACCGAGCTGCCGGAATCCGCTCCGGTGAAATTCGGATCACACAATGGGTTCGAATTGAGTGCCCCTCGCGAGAATGCGACCATGCGCGCGTACAGCTTCCTATGGGTGGATGAGCAGTGGTGTTACAGGGCGGATCTCGGCGCTCCCGACGAGCTCTTCGCCAGTAGCCGGTCCGATTTTCAGCAGATCATCGACAGCATCCGTCCCGTGGATTGAATTGACCTTCCGCCGGGTTCTCCGGATTTTTTTGCGGCGATGTAGAGAATGCGCCGTCGGCTCCGACTACTCTACAAAAGCGCAATCAAGAGAATCAAACCGAGAGGACGAATCATGAGGTATATGTTGATGATGCAAGCGCCCATGGGAACGGGTGACTACCAGATCAACTCCTGGGCGCCGGAGGATCTCGAGGCCCACATCGGCTTTATGCATGAGCTGAACAAGGAGCTCACAGAATCCGGTGAGCTGGCGGCCGCAGAGGGATTGGCGGCGCCCGGCGAAGCCAAAGTCGTGCGTGCGGGAGAGAACGGCGTGCCGGCGGTAACAGACGGTCCGTTTCCGGAGGCGAAGGAATTTCTCGCCGGCTTCTGGATCGTCGACGTCGACCGGCCGGAGAGGGCATACGAGATCGCCGGGAAGGCATCGGCGGCGCCTGGACCGGGAGGTGCCCCGCTGATTCTCCCGATCGAAGTGCGGCAGGTAATGGATGCACCTCCCGTCGAAGTATGACGTCTACGTCAGGTGAAAGCACCGTCGAGCACCTGCTGCGTGAAAAGGCGCCGCAGGTGCTCGGTGCTGTTGCGCGTCGTTCCGGCGACTTTTCCGCGGCGGAGGACGCGGTTCAGGAAGCACTTATCGCAGCGGCGACGCAGTGGCCCGACGAGGGCATTCCCGATAATCCGTCTGGCTGGCTGTTTCGCGTCGCGGAACGGCGCATGACTGATCATATACGCAGCGAGGTGGCGCGACGCCGCCGAGAGGTCCTCATCGCGGGCGAACGAGAGGCTGAGAAGGCGATCGAACCGGATTTCGACAGCGACCTTGGGTCGAATCAGGATGATGCGCTCGTCCTGCTCTTCATGTGCTGCCATCCCGCACTGACACCCCCGACGGCCGTCGCGCTCACCCTTCGTGCCGTGGGCGGCCTCACAACGGCGGAAATCGCGAAGGCGTATCTCGTTCCGGAAGCGACGATGGCGCAGCGAATCAGCCGCGCCAAGCAAAGCATCAGATCGTCCGGTGTACCGTTCAGCATGCCGTCGGACGCCGAGCGCGACAGGCGCTTGCGTGCCGTGCTGCACGTCCTGTATTTGATATACAATGAGGGATACACCAGCAGCTTCGGGCCGCATCTGCATCGCACCGTGTTATCCGATGAGGCGATCAGGCTTGCCCGCATGCTCCACGGCATGCTCCCGGACAACGGGGAGGCCGCAGGGCTGCTGGCGCTCATGCTCCTCACGGACGCCCGCCGCCCGGCGCGCACCGGCACGAGCGGCGAGCTCATCCCGCTGAACGAGCAGGATCGATCCCTATGGGATCAGGAACTGATCTCGGAGGGGATCGCGCTCATCTCGGATGTACTCTCCGGCGGGTCGATCGGCCCGTATCAACTCCAGGCGGCGATCGCGGCCGTGCACGACGAAGCAGCGACGCCGGAAGACACGGATTGGCCGCAGATCTTCGCATTGTATGGATTGCTCAAGCGGATGTCGGACAATCCGATGGTGGCGCTGAATCATGCGATCGCCGGCGGAATGGTGCACGGCACGGCGGCAGGACTCGAGCTCCTGCAGGCGCTCGATGATGATGAGCGCATCCGCGGGCATTACCGCCTCGACGCCGTTCGAGCACATTTCTTCGAGATGGGAGGCGACCACGAACGTGCGATCGTACACTACCGCGCTGCGGCAGATCGCACCGCAAGCATCCCGGAGCGGAACTATCTCATCACAAAAGCCGCCCGGCTTGATGCTTCTGCGAAGGACGAGGGGAATCCATCCCGACCCGGCTGACGTTGCAGGAGACCCGGGGCCGAGCGTACCTTCGAGCCTACCGACGGCCGGCCGGATCAATCATAGTCAGGTCGATCCGAGCCGGGCCCCGTCATCATTCGTATCATTCCGCATCCTGCCTTAGCTATATGAACGCTGAATACAATCGCCGACTGCATACCGGGCACGTTGTATGCTCCGACATCGTGCGGCGACTGGTCGCGCATTGCTTCGCTGTCGTCGTCATTCTGGTCGTCATCGCGTGCGCGGCCCTGCAGAGCGCCTCCGCCCAGGCCGTGCCATCCGAATCTTCCGCCGTGTCCCCTCCGCATACCGTGATACCCATCCCCGCTTCGGTGGACCTCTCCACCGCAGATACGTTCACCGTGACGGCATCTACGCAGATCGTCGTCGATGCCGGGGATGCCGAGGGCGAGCGCATCGGGCGGTTTCTCGCGGATCTCATCGGCAATACGGTCGCAACGACGCCTCCTGTGGTCGAAGCAGGTGCGGAGGACGTAGGGCCACATATTCGCCTCACCCGGCAGGGCGCGGATGCGGGGATGGGCGCAGAAGCGTACGATCTCGTGATAACGTCGGAGGATGTGACGCTCACGGCTGCGGAACCCGCCGGACTCTTCTACGGCGTGCAGACGATCCGCCAACTCCTGCCGTCCTACGTCGAATACAGTGCCGCCTACGTTCTTCCGATGTGGATGCCCGCGGGGCACATTGCGGATGAGCCGCGATTTGCGTGGCGCGGTGCGATGCTCGACCCTTCGCGGCATTTTATACCGCCCGCTGACGTGAAGCGCTTCATCGACTTGATGGCGTTGTACAAGCTGAACGGCCTCCATATCCATCTTTCCGACGATCAGGGCTGGCGAATCGAGATTCCCGGCCGGCCGCGGCTCACTGAGCACGGCGCGAGCACCGAGGTCGGAGGCGGCCCGGGCGGCTATTACTCGACCGCCGAATGGTCGGATCTCGTCAGCTATGCTCAAGAGCGCTTCATCACCATCGTGCCCGAGATCGATATGCCCGGGCACACTAACGCCGCGCTCGCATCCTATCCGGAGATTACGTGTGACGGCGAGGCACCCGACCTGTACACCGGCACGGAGGTGGGTTTCTCCTTCATGTGTGTCGAGAAGGAAGAGACCTACGAATTCATCGACGACGTGGTGCGCGAGATCGCGGCGATTACGCCGGGGCCGTACTTCCATCTCGGCGGCGATGAGGTACATCAGCTCACGGAGGAGCAGTATGTGACGTTTATGGAGCGTGCCCAGGAGATCGTCGCGGAGCACGGCAAGCGGGTCGTCGGGTGGGACGAGATCGCGGAGGTCGACCTGAATCTGCTGCCCGAAACCGTCATCCAGGTCTGGCGCCCGCAGACACCTGCGACATCTGAAGCTGTCGCTGCCGCGGTGGCCGACGGCGCCTCGATCATCGCTTCGCCCGCCGACCACATTTATCTCGACATGAAATATGATTCGACGACGGTCCTCGGACTCGCTTGGGCGGGCTACAATGACGTCCGCGATGCCTACGACTGGGATCCCGCGGATCTCGTGCCCGGCGTGTCGGAAGAGGGAATCCTCGGCGTCGAGGCGCCGCACTGGTCGGAGTCGCTGGCATCCATTTCCGATCTTGAGTACATGGCCTTCCCGCGCCTCGCCGGCGTGGCCGAGATCGGCTGGTCGCCGGCAGCGGACCGCTCGTGGGATGAGTACCGCCTCCGCCTCGGTGGGCATGGGCCCCGCTGGACAGCCCTGGGCGTTAATTTTTATCGCGCGCCGGAAATTCCGTGGCAGCCGTTGACGAACTAGCAGGTGCGTTCACTACCGGCGGACGCGTTGCGACCGACCGGACCTCTTTTCGACACCGATGGATTTTTGACACCGATGAACTTCGGCATCCATCTGGTGATTGCTTCCAACGCTGGAATAGCCGTAATTTCATCGAATAAGAAGTGCCCCGCGGACGGGGTTCGACTCTCATCTACTCTACGAAGGACGGCTCCGGAGGAGTCCGATACCATGAAAACTTTGTACGCTCTCACTTTCTCCGCCGCTCTGCTCATTAGTCTGCCGATGTCGGCACTCGCGCAAAATGACGACGACTCGGCATCGGCCATAACATCGTCACTCAAGTCGCTCCATGAGCTTACGTCGACCAACGTCATAAAGACGGCAGAGATGCTCGACGAGGAACTGTATGCGTATCAGCCGACCGCGGAGGTACGCACGATGGGCGAGCTCCTGTCGCACATCGCCGGCGCGCAGTTTATGTTCTGTTCAGCCGCGGACGGCAGGGACAGCCCCTCTCAGGAAAACTACGAGGAGACGGCCACATCGAAGGAAGAAATCATCGCGGCGCTCGAAGCAAGCACCGAGTATTGCTCCAGTGTCTACGATGGCATGACCGACGAAGCCGGTGCGACGATGAGGCCCATTTTCGGTATGGAGATGGCCGCATCAGCCATTCTGGCGTTCAACACGGCGCACAATTATGAGCACTACGGCAATCTCGTCACATACATGCGCATGAACGACATCGTCCCCCCTTCATCGATGTGATCGCGTCACTCCGGTCTTTTGCTGGCTCATTTCGGAGGGATATGAAAGGTGCGGGATTCGCCCTGCGCCATCTCGACGACCTCGTCCATGAATCCGATCTTGACGGCCGGAAGCTGGCCGCGATCGAAGGAGACGGTGAATTCGTACTGATCGATGACCACCGTGAGCCAGTGCCCTCGGTACCTGACCCGCATCTTCACTTCAGAGAGTTCTTCGGGGAGGTGCGGGTTGAGCCAGAGCGTGTCGCCCTCTACGACCAGTCCGGTGTGGCCCCGGTGAAGGATGTCGACGGTGCCTGCCATCGCGCCTAGATGGATGCCCTCGGGGGTGGTTCCTCCCTGGACGTCTTGAATGTCGCTGTGGAGGGCTTCCTGCCAGAACATCCATGCTTTTTCGCGGTCTTCGCGGGCCAGCACCCATGAGTGTACGACGGCGCTGAGGGTGGAGCCGTGGGAGGTACGCTTCATGTAGTAGGCAACGCTCCGAGAGAGGAGGTCCTCGTCGAAGTCGTATCCCATGTGCCCGAATATACTCTTTAGCTCTCCCATCGAGAAAAGGAAGAACAGCATGAGTACGTCCGCCTGCTTGCTCGCCTTGTACCGGTTGACGTCGTCCTCCTCCGCTTCCAGAATGCGGTCGAGACGGTGGATGTCGCCGTACTTTTCCGTGTAGCCTTCCCAGTCGAACTCCTCGAGCCGTTCATAGCCCTCGAACTGGCTGATGACGTCGTCGTGAAAGGGGATGAGGAGCTTCCGGCTGATGTCGTCCCAGCGTTCGAACTCCTCGTCCTCGAGCTGGAGCTCCTCTATGAGCTTTGCTTTGCGCTCTTCGTCCAGCCGATTCAGCACGTCGCCTGCGCAGCGCAGTACCCAGGCGGCCATCACGTTGGTGTAGGCGTTGTTGTTCAGTCCCGGCTCGTCCGTATTAGGATCGTCCGTATGAAATTCGTCCGGACCGACGACACCGCGGATGACGTAGCGGTCATGGCCGGCGTCGTACGTCGCTATGCTGGACCAGAAGCGACAGATTTCCAGCACGATTTCCGCGCCGTAATACGCCAGGAACTGGTTGTCGCCGGTGGCCTGGTAATACCTCCATACGTTGTAGGCAATGGCCGCATTGACGTGCCGCTGGAGATGTGTGGTGTCGGGCAGCCAGCGACCTGAATTCGGATTCAGGTGAAGCTCCTGGCTTTCTTCGCGGCCGTCGCTGCCGCTCTGCCATGGAAACATTGCTCCCCCGTAGCCTTCTTCGCGCGCCATATGCCGCGCCTCGGGAAGGCGGCGGTAGCGGTACATCAGCAGAGATCGCGCCAGGTCCGGGATACGCAGCGTCAGGAGCGGAAAAATGAATAGCTCATCCCAGAAGATGTGTCCTCGGTAGGCTTCGCCGTGCCAGCCGCGTGCCGGCACGCCCACATCGCGATCGATCGTATTTGTCGAGGTGGTCTGCAGAAGGTGGAAGATGTGGAGCCGCAGGATTAACTGTGTCCGAACGTCTCCCTTTAGCTCGATATCCGAGATCGTCCAGAGGTGCCGCCATTTGGTGTGGTGGGACCGAAAAAGGTCCTTGAACGTGCCGGCACGGAGAATGTCGTTTGTCGCGGCGATCCGCGGCTCACTGATGGCGGAGTCGTAGCCCGTGCGGATCGAAACGACTTTCTCCACGCGCAGCTCCTTCTGCCTTTCGCACGGCACGATCAGGCGCTGCGCGATGGATTCTTCTCCCTCTTCGTTCTCGCGGTGCGTCGGGGCAGGGGTGTCGCCGTCGAACACGCGGGTCCGCGCCGCCTGCGTCATGCGCACGTGAGACTGGGTCGATCGCACCGACAGCGTCATGGCATCATCCGCAACCCAGCCCTTGTCGAGGACCTCCAGGTGCTTGTTGTTGAGTTTGCCGTATCGCTCGACGTTGTCGTTTACGACGGAGCCGTCGAGGCCGGATCGGATTTCGATATTGCCCGACCAGTTAATGGCGCGGAGCGTCCACTCGATGGCAGCGAGGTGCGGCTTTGCCATGTGGACGATACGCCGGCTGACGAGCGAGAACTCACGTCCCTCACGATCCCGAAACTCCATGCTTCGCGTTAGCACACCGCACCGCACATCCAGCCTATAGTCGAAATCGAGCAGCTCAACGGAATCGGTATCGAACCATTCGCCGCCTTCGGGGCGGAACGTGAGGGGCAGCCAGTTCGGCCAGTTGACGAGATCTTCGTTCTCGATGACGCGGCCCGAGATTTCGGTCTCGAGCCGATTGTATCCGCCCGCCACGTACGTGCCCGGATAGTGGGGTCCGCCCGCGTTCATTTCTTCGAATGCGCCCCGGGTGACGATGTGGCCGTTGCCGAGCGCACACAGCGCCTCCCGCAACGGTTGCTCTTCGGATTCCCATTTTCTGTAAGCCAGCTCCCAGGGGTGCATCTCTCGATGTCGCGGCGTCTCCTGCGGCTGCACTCGGAGCCGCTTCACGAGATGCTCGAAAAGCTGCTCCAGCTCCTCAGTGTCTTGTAGAAGGTAATGGGCGCTCGTAGCCTCTTCCGGTGGCCCGACGCGAATTCCGATGCCGCGGTCGTGCAGTGCCTCGAAGGCATCCTCGTCCGTTACATCGTCACCGATGTAGACGGGCAGCACGTCGGATCCGGTGAGGTCGAGCTGCTCGAGCAGCCAGAGGACCGCGCGCCCCTTGTCCCACGTTACGTCCGGCTGCAGCTCGAAAATTTTCTTTCCACCCTTCTTTCGGAGCTTTCCGTGCTTCGCGACCGCCTCGTCGACGGCTGATTCGATGCGCCCTATGTCCTTTTCGGCGGCCTCCCGATAGTGCACGGCGATGGCGAAATGCTTCCGCTCGACGTGTGCACCGGGTACATCCGCGAGCTGCTCGGTGAGCTCCCGCTCGGCCCTTCCGATGTCGGGAAGGCTTTCCCGTGCATCCTCGTGCTGCATCCGCATGCCCTCAGGACCGGAAATATCGTAGCCGTGACTGCCGGCGTAGTGAATGCTCTCCAGACCAACTTTGTCCTGAACGTCGGCCAGATCCCGCCCGCTCACGACGGCAAGGTTCGTGCGGTCGGCGAGCTCGAGCATGAGCGAGCGCATCTCGTCGGAGAGGATAGCGTCCTCCGGGCGATTCACGATCGGTGTGAGCGTGCCGTCGTAATCGAGGAAGAGTGCCAGTCGGCCCTCCGTCAGGCGCTCGAGGAGGTCGTCGAGCTGGTCGAGCGCCCGCTGCGCCCCGGCATCTGTTTCTCCATCGCGTGCAAGCGCCGCGTCAATCGTGCGAAGGTCGCTCACGACGATGTCCGCGCCGTAGTCGCCCAGCGTTTCCCCGCCGTCCCGCGCGACGCCCACGACGAGCCCGAAATCGCCGGCGCGTCCGGCCTCCACGCCCGAAATAGCATCTTCAAGCACGATGGCTTCCTGCGGCGCCACGTTGAGCCGGCGAGCAGCTTCGAGGAAAATGTCCGGAGCCGGCTTGCCCTTGATGCCGAGTCTCGCCGATTCGATGCCGTCGATCCGTGCGTCGAAGTGGTCGGTGAGTCCCGTCGCCTGCAGGATGGCCGATCCGTTGCGGCTCGACGTGATGAGCGCCGTCTTCATTCCCTTCCGGCGCCAGGACTCGATCTGTTCGACTGCATCGGAGTACGTTTGCGGGCCCTTTTTCTGAAGCAATTCCTGAAATCGCTCGTTCTTCCGGTTGCCCAGACCGCACACGGTCTCCATGGTGGGAGCATCCTCCGGGCCGCCCTCGGGCAGGTCGATACCGCGCGACTGCAGAAAGCTCCGGACACCGTCGTAGCGCGGCTTGCCGTCCACAAACCGCTTGTAATCAGTATCAATGTCAAAGGGCTCTAGCCGATCGCCGCTTGCTTCGGATCGGCGCTCGAGATATTCGTCGAACATCGCCTTCCAGGCCTGCGCGTGCAGGTGGGCGGTTCGCGTGACGACACCGTCGAGATCGAAGATGGCTGCTTTGAACGTATTCGGTTTCATAGATGGCGAATCGCTGGTCTATCAGGCTGCTTCATGCTGCGTTCGGCTTCGATCATTGCGGCGCAGGAAATATTTTTCTATCTCGACGAAGACGATGATGAGCGCACCGATGCCGACGACCATCGCCCAGTGCTCCACCGAGATGGGTGTTGTTTCGAAGAGTGCCTGCATGAACGGCAGGTGCAGCGCGCCGACGTGCGCGAGCAAGGCGACGACCACGCTTACGACGAGAAACGGGTTTGCGGCGAGCGGTATTCTAAAGGCGGAACGCCGCATGGAACGGCAGTTCCAGACGTGGAAGAACTGAAACATCACCATCTGGGTCATGGTGACGCTGCGTACGAGTTCCATCTCGACATCCTGCTGCCACATCCACCAGAAGACGCCGAGCGTCGCCACCGCGATGAACGAGCTCACCGTCGCAAGCCGCCAGAGCACCTCCCGGTTGATCACTTCCTCGCCGGGGTCGCGGGGCGGTTCGTCGAGAAGACCCTGTTCGCCGCGCTCGAAGGCAAGGGCGACGTCCTGGAGGCCGTTCGTGACGAGATTGATCCACAACACCTGTACGGCGATGAAGGGGAGCGGCCATCCGGCGAGCAGGGTGAAAAAAATCGTCGCCACTTCCGCAATCCCGGTCGAGAGGAGGAAGTAGGCGACCTTGCGGATGTTGGCGAAGACGAGCCGCCCTTCTTCGACCGCGTTGGTCATGCTGGCGAAGTTGTCATCGGCGAGCACCATGTCGGACGCTTCGCGAGCTACGTCCGTGCCGGCGATTCCCATAGCCACGCCGAGATGCGCCGCTTGCAGGGCCGGAGCGTCGTTCACGCCGTCTCCCGTGACGGCGACGATATGATTTTGGTTCTTGAGGTGCTCGACCAGCCGCAGCTTGTGTTCGGGCGAGACGCGCGCGTAGACGTCGACCGTGCGCACGACCTCGTCGAGATCCTCGTCTGAAAGCTCCTCGATCTCGCGTCCTTCCTTCACGCCGGAGGCCGCTTCTGCCAGACCCAGGCGCCTACCGATCGCGAGAGCCGTGTCGGCGTGATCACCCGTCAGCATGATCACGCGGATCCCGGCGTGGTGTGCGGCCTTCACGGCTTCGACCGCTTCGGGGCGGACCGGATCCTCCATCCCCTGAAATCCCGCAAAGACGAAATTCGAGCCGGCATCCTCGTCGTCGAACCGCTCGATGTCGTCGTAACGGAAGGCCATACCGAGCACGCGGAAGCCTTCTTCGGCAAGATGGTGGGACGCCTCGAATGCAGCGTCGGGATCGAGCTCCTGCTCCTCGCCATCCGGTCCGATCTGTCGGCTGCACCGCTCGATGATCGCCTCAGGCGACCCTTTTATGAAAATGCAGCGGCCATCCGGCATTTCGTTGATGGTAGCCATGTACCGGCGGTCGGATTCGAACGGGATGGCGTCGAGTTGTCGATGACGGCTGCGTGTTTCGTTGAGCTCGTTGCCCGCCTTGGCGGCGGATACGAGGAGAGCAAGCTCCGTCGGATCGCCGCCGGCCGCCTCGTCCTCATCCTCCTCACCCGGGATCCGTTCGGCTTCGTTCGCCAGGAGCCCTCCCAGCAGCGTCATCTCGAGTGCCTTGTCGCCATCCGTGCTCGATGCCCCATCGTCGTTCTCCGCTAGCTCCACGTCGCCCTCCACGGCGTACCCGCTGCCGCTGACGTTGTATCGCCGCCCGCCGGTCCAGATCGCCCGAACGGTCATTTCATTCTTCGTCAGCGTGCCGGTCTTGTCCGAGCCGACGACGGTGGTCGATCCCAGGGTCTCGACGGAGGGGAGGGACCGGATGATGGCGTTTCGCTTGGCCATCCGCTGCACGCCGACGGCGAGCGCCACGGTGAGCACCACGGGCAGCGCTTCCGGCACGGCCCCGACGGACATCGCGACGGCGGTCTCGACGATCTCCCGAAGCGGCATCCCCTGCAAAAAGCCGACAATGCCGACGAGCAGTGCGAGCACGCCGATCACCATGCCGATGACCTTGCCGAGCCGGTCCATCTTCTCTTTTATAGGGGTCTTGACCTGCCCTATTTCCTGCGTCTTCTCCGCAATCTGCCCGAGCTGGCTGGCCGTGCCGGTTCGTACGACGACTCCACGTCCGCGGCCGCGCCTCACATTCGTCCCTGAGAACGCCATGCTGACCTGGTCCCCGGCCACAGCGTTTTCGTCCTCGACGGGGTCCGTCTGTTTACTGACGGGCTCAGACTCACCGGTCAGTGCGGACTCGTCGACCTGAAGATCGTCGGCTTCGATGAGGCGAATGTCCGCGGGCACCCGCGCGCCGGAACTCAGCAGTGCGATGTCGCCGGGGACGACCTCGTCGGTTGGAATCTCCTTACGCTCGCCTCCCCGAAGAACGCCGGCTCTGGGAGCGCTCATCTCGGACAGCGCGCGGATCGCCTTCCGCGCTCGAGATTCCTGCCAGAACCCGATGGCCGCGTTGATCACGACGACGGCCAGGATCACGGCGGCGTCCGTGTAGTCTCCGAATGCGAGCACGACGACGCCCGCGATAATCAGAATGTAGATGAGCGGGTCTGTGAACTGGCGGAGCAGGATCATCCACCACGGAGTGACATCACCCGACCGGATCTCGTTTAGGCCGAATTGATCCAGCCGCCGCTGCACCTCGTCGTGTGAGAGGCCGGCTTCGATGTCCGTGTCGAGTGAGGAGATCGCATCGTCCGTCGTGCTCGTATGCCATGGCGTCTCCCGCAGGGC
>CAZKNF010000090.1:0-7609 GCA_964554105.1 uncultured Rhodothermales bacterium
CTGGAAAGCCTCCCGTCTCGACCCGATCATCGCGCTGGGGCGGGAGTAGGGGCCTCTCAAGATCCGCATCGATCTGCGGGCGGGCGTGATTGATGCGGTCGGTAGTCACCCCAAACAGCCCCGCACAAAATCGCGGCGAACTCGCGCCGGCCGGCGGATCGCGTCGAAGAATTCCTCAAGGTATGCGGCGGAACGCCTCGCGTATTTTTCCTCGAGAAGCGGGAAGCCGGAGAACAGGCGCATCAGGTCCTCCTGCCGATCGCGGAAACGGTCGAACACGGCCGCGAACTCGTCTTCCGTGCGGCAGAAGCCCATATACTTGCGATCACGCACCGAGCGAAGATTAAGCTGCGCATCCGGGACGGCGTACGGCGCGCTGATGAGGCCCGACCAATCGAAATCGTACGGTACGGCGAAGAGGACGCTCGTCGATGGGGCGAAGATCAACCTGATGTTGTGCCGACTCGTGATGCCCCAATCCGTGTTGCCGATCATGTACTGGAAGACGGACAGGAGGGTCGTCGTTTCACGGTGCGTCGCCTCCGGATGAATCGCCGCGCCGCTTTCGACCAGATGCGCTCCATTGCGCTCGGCCATCCGTTCTTCGTCTTCAATGATGAAGCCGTATTTCGTGACGGACGCGTCTCTCCCGCGGCTGTCGACGTAGGTGATTTCGAGGAGCCGCGTGCGAAAGCTGACGTCTGTCAGCAGGTTGTATGCCCTGTAGAGGAGATACTCCTGCAGCACGTACTGCTGAAAGCTGTCGCTTCGATTTCGGCAATGCGTTACGA
This sequence comes from uncultured Rhodothermales bacterium, assembly GCA_964554105.1. Classification (GTDB taxonomy): domain Bacteria; phylum Bacteroidota; class Rhodothermia; order Rhodothermales; family VXPQ01; genus CAZKNF01. The sequence goes on from CAZKNF010000090.1 coordinate 792, forward strand.
GCTTCAGTTTGTCCTGTCCCTCGAAAACGGTTTCCGTGACCTGCTTTTTCTTGAAGTTGAGCCGCAATGGCGGAATGTCGCAGTCGAGATAGATCAAACGGAAGTAGCCACGCGCCTTGATTTTCAGATCGAGGGTGATGTTCTGCCCTGCATCCGACGTATAACTGAGCATTCCCGGCTTGTAGTCCTGCTCTTCCGCACGGTCCCGGAGCACGAGGCCGAAGTCCATCGTGATCGTCACCTTCAACGGGTCGTCGTCGGCGAACAGCGCGTCGGATGGCTCGACGATTTGCGAACGCGCCGGGGCTGGCGGCGCCGACACGGTGAGGAGGAGAACACCGAGCGCGGCCACTATCGGCCGGGCTGCGAGGTGCCTGATGCCTGATGCTTGTGATGCAATGTCCACGACAGCCACCTTCGTCTGGTTCGAAGCAGCCCGTGTCGGCAGAAGAACAACTTGCACCTCCGATTATCCGCGTAAATGGAGGTTCGGCAACAAACGAGTGACCGCCTTTTCGGGGCGCGGTGCGTGCTAGACGGCCTTCAACGTACGTACGCAACGCGGTGCTTTGAGTTACGTTTTTCAGCGGACGTGGAAGCGACGGCCGAGCTCACAACATCACGTGATCAGGTCGTTACAGACCTCATGGATCCCTCCCTGCATGCACTCGTGCATATAAGAGAAGCGTGGGACTATCGGGAGACCGATCACGTGGGGCGGCGAAACAAATCCCTCGCCTCCGTTCGCCCGCGCCAGATGGGATGAAACAAGGTACTAACCGTGTCAAGGAGGAGAAAACGATGGCTGAGGAAAGAAAACACGGAGAAGGTCGAGGAAACGGGGAGCAGGTAGAAGTCACACGTCGCGAGGCAGAGCCGGCGTCGTGGACCGGGGGCCCGGTGTCCATGGTGCGACGCCTGGCAGAGGAGATGGATCGTGCATTCGATACGTTCGGATTTCCTGCAGCCGGCTGGCGTCGCGGACCGCTATCGAAGGAACTCTGGTCGCCGCAGGTGGAAATGCTGGAACGGGACGGCAACATCGTCGTGCGCGCCGATCTACCAGGCCTGAAAAAGGAAGACGTGAACGTCGAAGTGCGCGAGAAGGCGCTCATCCTGCAGGGCGAGCGGAAGCAAGAGCAGGAAGAGGAACGGGAAGGTTATTACCGCAGCGAGCGCAGCTACGGCCGGTTCTACCGGAGCATCCCGTTGCCGGAGGGTATCAATCCCGACGAGGCGAACGCAACGTTCAAGGACGGCGTGCTCGAGGTCCGGATGCCCGCTCCGGAGCGTGCCGAACCAACCGGACGCCGAATCGAGATTCAATAGTCCGCTCGTGACGCACGCTCGACGAGCGCGAAGATCACGTGTCAGGACGCGTATCGGCGGCCCTCCTGCGCATAGCGATCACGTGGGAATCCGCCGCTCGATCGGGAGACGAGAGATGGCCTCGATATAGTGGAACCCCTCTCGCCAGGGGGAGAATCTCGGCAAGATAAAATCACGAACCAACACGGACGCACGATGGCGGACACCCTCACATTTAGGAGCGCGGCATTCGACACCGGAGCGGCCATCCCCCAGAAATACACCTGCGACGGCAGCGACATCTCCCCTCCGCTTACCTGGAGTAATCTTCCGGAAGGAACGGAAAGCGTGGCGCTGATCGTAGATGACCCGGATGCTCCGGGAAAAACATTCGTGCACTGGATCCTCTTCAATCTACCCCCTGATCGTGACGTTCTCCCGGAAGATCTGAATGTGGATCAGCATTTCGGAGACGACGCGCAGTCACCCCTGGAAGGCTCCAATGATTTCGGCAATCAAGGCTACGGCGGACCGTGCCCGCCGCCGGACGATGATGCCCATCGGTATTTCTTCCGCCTCTACGCCCTGGATACGGCGCTGGACCTCGGGGCGGGTGCTTTGAAGCGGCAGCTCACGAAGGCGATGGACGGTCACATACTCGAACAGGCCGATATTATGGGCACGTATCAGCGCAGTGGGTGACATCTAAGTGGGTGACATCTACCGGTCCGATATGGCCACGCGCGGCAACATGCTTGCCCTGACCGACGACGGTCTCGTTCGGATTGAAGTGCAGGCCGAGCATGCGCACGTGACGCAGCTCAGAGAAGACGACCGGCTGCAGTGTCTCGCCCGGGACCCTCGCGACGACGCGTTAATCTATGTCGGTTCGCGTGGTGGCGGCGTGTGGATGAGCTCGGACGGCGGGGAGGAATGGGCGGATGCGGAGCTGCCGGAGCCGGACGTATTCTCTCTGGCGGTGAGTCGGGCCGACGGCAGCGTGTATGCCGGTACCGAGCCGAGCAAACTCTTCAAGAGCACCGACGGCGGCGGCTCGTGGCACGAGATGACCGGACTGCAAGAGATACCGTCGCGACCCGACTGGAGCTTTCCGCCGCGGCCGTGGACCTCCCACGTCCGGTCCATCGCTCCTCATCCTGAAGACGCCGGCCTCCTGCTCGTCGGCATCGAGCTGGGCGGCCTGATGCGTAGCTTTGACGGCGGCGAGACGTGGCAGGATCATCGTCCCGGTGCGCAGAAGGATGTCCACGCCCTCGCATGGCATCCCGACCACCACGAGCGGGCATACGAAGCAGGTGGAGGCGGCGCTGCATGGAGCGCAGACGGCGGAGAATCCTGGGAGCCCGCCGATGATGGACGGGATCGGCACTACACGTGGGCCCTGGCGGTCCATCCCCACATTCCCGATCTCTGGTACGTCTCGGCCTCTCCGAGTGCCCGCGACGCCCACTACGGCGGAAATGCCCGTGCGCGCATCTATCGCCGGCGCGGCACTGGTCCCTGGAATCCGCTCACCGGCGGCCTGCCGGATCCGCTCGACAGCATGCCGTACGCCCTGCTGCATACCGGACAGCGGCTCTACGCAGGACTTAAAAACGGACTGCTCTACACAAGAAGCGACGACGGCGACACCTGGAGCGGGCTCGACGTGCACGGCGCATCGCTAGCCAACCTGAAGACCGTCGTTCTCTAATTGCATACGAGGACGAACTTGTTAGCCGGTGTTATCGAGAAGCGCCAGCCCGGTTGCAATAGGGCTCTCTCTTGCCAGCGTTGGGCCTGCATGTGAATCGGTCAGCTTCAGCTCGGGCAGGCCGGCTCGCTCGTCGAAATACTCATAGAGCTGCTGGATGGCGATGGCACCCTCGCCGACAGCCGACGCAACCCGTTTGACGGATCGATACCGTACGTCGCCGGCTGCGAAGATGCCGGGAACACTCGTTTCAAGGAAGAGGGGCGGACGCTTCAGAGGCCACACGCCGCCGAATCGTTCGTCCTGCATCAGATCCGTGCCCGTTAAAACGTAGCCCCGTTTGTCCCGTAAGATCGCATCGCCCATCCAATCCGTACGCGGCTCCGCACCGATCAGGACGAAGAGGGCCGACGCCGATACTCGCTCGATCATGCCCGTATCCCGATCCCGGATTACGAGCTTCTCGAGGTGTCCATCGCCTTCGCCGTCAACCAGATCCACGCCCACGCGCACGTACACGTTGGGCAATTGGTCGATTTCAGTAATCAGGTACTCCGACATATTCCTGGACAGCGAGTCACCGCGCACGAGCACCGTTACCGAGCGAGCGTGCTTCGCGAGATGCGCAGCGGCCTGACCTGCCGAGTTGCCGCCGCCCACCACGCACACGTCTTGCCCCTCCATCGCTCGCGCTTCACTTCCGGCCGCGCCGTAGAATACGCCCGCGCCGAGCATCGCTTCGAGCCGCGGAATGCCGAGCCGACGCCACGAAACGCCTGTAGTCAGCAGGACAGCTCGCGCCGATGCTTCCCGGCCATCCGCCACACGCACCCGATGCTGCGACCCACCGGCGCAGAGATCTTTCGCCTCCTGGGCGAAGACCATGTTGGCGCCGAAGAGCCACGCCTGCTCACACGCACGGTAGGCAAAGTCGCTGCCTCCTACTCCCCACGTAAACCCGGGGAAATTGCGGATGCGCGAGCTCATGCCCGCCTGTCCGCCGGAGATCTTTTGCTCCAGTACGACCGTGCTGAGGCCGTCAGATGCCGCGTAGACGGCCGCGGCCAATCCCGCCGGGCCCGCGCCCACGATCGCAACGTCGTAGAGCTCATCCTCCAGGTGCGTGCCGCCGCCGACGGACTCGATGAGCTCGGCATCGGAGGGCCGGACGAGCACGCGCCCGTCGTGACGAACCGCCAATGGAAGCGAGGCCCCATCGTGTTTCACCTCTTCTAGAAGACGACGTCCGGCGTCCGAATCCTCGTCATAGAAGGCATACGGCATGCTCAACCGTGTCAGCAAATCCCGGATCTCGTGACTGCGCGCACTCCGCGCCGGCCCGATGACACGGAGTATATTGAATCCCTGCTCCTGCGATGCGGACCACGCAGCCAGAAATTCGCTGACTGCGGGATACAATCCCTGGTCAGGAAACCACGGCTTCACGAGGTGATAATCGATCTGACCGAGCATCATGGCCCGGACCGTGGGATTCGCCGCTGTATAGTCCCGCTCAACGAGCAGAATGCGCTTCGCGGCCGGAAAGGTCACGTGGGCCTTCGCCAAAAAATCCACTCCGCTCTCGGCGCCCAGGTACTGGTCCGCGATCAGCAGTGCGACGGGTCTTGCTTCCGCCGCAAGCATCCGAAGCGCATCGAGGGCGGCCTCGGACGTCGCTTCCGAAAGAATCCGGCAGTCGCTGCCGAATCGCCTTGCGAGGTCATCTCGCAGCGCCTCCAGCACCTGAGGCTCCTGCACGACGATGAAAATAATGGGCTGATCCGTAGGCGTCGCAGACCGAGCGGCTTCGCTCCGTGTCTGTTCGGTGATCATTACGTTGTTCCGATTTAAGGGACGCCGCCGCCAACGCACCGCACTGCTCGGATCGTCTGCAGCCGGCCGACGGGCCCAGGCTTCATTTTTAGATTCTTCCGGCACGCTACGACGCCGAGGAATTTTAGTTACGGCGTCCCATAGTCGGCGCTCGTCGGGTCCGTCAGGTGGCTTTCGTCATCCTCAGTCCTGATTGTGGAGAATAAGCATCATTGTCTGGCACCCCACTCGCGCTCGATGAAGAGGAGGTGCTGAGGTCATTCAGCTACAGCACCGGCGCGAGCATGCGGGTGCCCTGGGCGGCCAGTCGAAACAGGAACGACCGCCCTGTTAACTCCTCCTCCGTAAGCCGAGTCGACCGCACGAGGTCGGCCTCCAGCATCGCCTCCACGTCGGCACAGAACGCGGCGTCGTGGGCCAGGCAGGTGATTTCGAAATTGAGGAGGAACGACCGGTTGTCAAAGTTGGCCGTCCCGATGCACGCGTATTCGTCGTCGACGAGGATCACCTTCTGATGCATGAAACCCTCTTCGTAGAGATAGACCTTCCCGCCGGCCCGCTCCACCTCGGGAAGAAATGCGTAAGGCACGAATCGGAACACCCACGAGTCGACCATGCGCGGCATGATGATCCGGACGTCGACGCCGCGGAGCGCCGCCGCCTGCAGGGCACCGAGGACGCGGCCGTCGGGAACGAAGTACGGCGACGCGATCCAGACGCGCTCCTCGGCCGCGTTTATCGCCTGGGTGTACAGGAGTCCGCACGTCTCGAGACGGTCTGACGGGCCGGAGGCAAGCACGAGTGCGTGCTGATCCCTCTCGCTCGCCTCCATGGTCCAGCGCGTCTCGGGCACATCCCCCTGTCCATAGTACCAGTCGCGCACGAACGAGAGCTGCAGTCCCTGCACGGCCGGTCCGCGGACTTCGAGATGCGTATCCCGCCACGGCTTCAGTCGCTTGCCGCGCCCAACGTATTCGTCGCCCACGTTCAGCCCGCCGGTGAATCCGACCCGACCGTCCGCGATGACGATCTTACGATGATTGCGGAAGTTCAGCCGAAAGCGGCCGAGCCAGCTCCGCTCTCCGCTAAAGCCGCTCACGCGGACGCCGGCCTCGCGGAGCATCCGGCAATACCGGGCCGGCAGGCGCTGACTTCCCACTTCGTCATAGAGGAGGGCTACGCTGACACCTCGACCGGCGGCATCCAGAAGCGCCTTCTGAAACGTCCGCCCGAGGTCGTCGTCATGGATGATGTAGAACTGAGCGAGGACGTAGTCTTCAGCCGCGTCGATGGCCGAGAGAATCGCTTCGAATGTGGCCTCGCCGTCTACGAGCAGGCGAAGGCTATTTCCCCGCATAAAGGGAATCTTGGCGAGTTGAGCAAATCCCCGAAGCTCAGACTCGGTTCGCACGTCCCCCGCCTCCTCCGGCGGCACGATCCAGCCGGTCAGTCCTTCCAGCGCACGTTCGAGGCGGGCGTCGACCTCGGCGTCGAAGACGCGAAGAACCTCGACGTAATTACCGAACCGCGATCGTCCGAACACCCAGTAGATCGGCAGGGAGATGATCGGCATCAGCACGAGTGCCAGGGCCCACGCCGCAGACCCCTGCGGCGTCCGCGAGTGCATCACCGCGTCGATCGCGCTGAGGATGCCGAGGAGTTGGAGGATCGCTACGGCAAGGCCGCCTACCCCGCCGATCAGGCTACAGGAGGCCATAGGAGACGCGATAAAAGCTTTGGAGCATGCTTTAAAAGCTTGTTGAAGAATGTAAAGTCAGGGTCGGAGGAAAAGGAGATCAAGGCGCGCGACAAGTGGTGGATGACGCGTACGTCACCAGGTAACTAACTACGCACGCCGCAGTGAGCTGCGCGGAGTGAAACGCAGAGATGCGGAATATATCAACGGCCCCTCAAAGGCTTAACATACGATTCTCGGAATCATGGTGGAGACCTGCCGCCCGGA
>CAZKNF010000090.1:7709-11082 GCA_964554105.1 uncultured Rhodothermales bacterium
GCATTGGTGGCGAGGTGGAGCGACGGCGGTCTGACGTGGGTGGAAGGAAAAAATCGCCTCCGTGTGCCGGCAGGTTGACTGGTGAGGAGGCGCACGTCGCGACGTTGAGTAGCGGCTGCTCGCTGGAGCCCGTTCGCGGCTGTCATCAAAGATGAGCCGAACCGGTCGGGGCGAATTTCCCGGCAGGTTGCCCGAGTTAGAGGCGTGGCTCCGCCGTCCGTTTGACTCCATCCCGATCCCGTCATCGAGCGACGCGGATAGAGACGACGACCCGGCAGCCCTGATCCAGGAGCAGTATGGCACATGCTTTGCGCAGCGGACGGCGTAACGAAAATGTAACGAAGCACGCTTGCCATCGATTTCGCTACGATGCTCCGGTCCATCTCACGTCTCGCCGGCTCGCGGCGCAGCCGCCATCGTCCGCCGTCCCCCACGCCTTCCAGTGACGCGCGCCGTCCCCGCCCCGGTGACCCCGCGACGAGCAGCGCAGCCGAAGCCTCCCACAGCTTCAGCCTCAAGCCGATCGTGCTCCGCCTTCTCGGATCGCCGCATCCGTCAACAGCGACTCCCCCGCCGCAGAACGTCTGGAGGCTGCTGCATCGGTCGCTTCCGTTCCTGCAGCCACACACCCGCGCCTTCATCATCATGATCGCGCTCGCCCTCGCCGGAGCTGCGCTCGGTGTCGCCGAGCCGCTCGTAACCAAGTACATCTTCGATGCCCTCGGCACGCCCGAGCCTTTACGCATGCTGGCCATCGGCATCAGTGCACTCATCGTGCTGGAGCTTGGACGGGTTCTCCTGAACGGTAAAATGACCATCCTCATGTGGAAGGTGCGCCTGAAGATCGACTATCGGTTGCGCGAGGTGGTCTACGGGAGGATCTACGCGCTGCCCATAGGCTACCACCGCGGACAGCGCGTCGGCGGACTGGTCAACAAAGTGAACCAGAGCCTCTCCGGATTTCTGAACACAGCGATGGAGCTGTGCACGAGCACGCTGCCCTCGCTGGTGTTTCTGATCCTGTCACTCATTACCATGCTTAATCTCGACTCGCGGCTTTCCCTGGTCGTGATCGCCTTCCTGCCCCTCCCGAGTCTCATCGGCGCCTGGGCGGCTCGCGAGCAGGCGCAGCGTGAGCGGCGGCTCATCGAGACGTGGTCGCATCTCTACGCCCGCCTGCACGAGACCCTTGGCGGCATCCTCACCGTTAAGGGATTCGCGCAGGAGCGATCCGAGATGAGTACGTTCCTCGACGGCAGCCAAGCAGGCAATTCGATCGTCTACAACGGTGTTCGCCGCGATACTGTAACGAACGGAGCCCGAGAGTTCTCTGCGACGCTCGCTCGCATCGTCGCTATCGGGGTGGGCGCCTACTTTATCTCACAGGGCGAGATGACGGTCGGGACGCTCGTTGCATTCCTCGGATTCATCGGCGGCCTTTTCGGCCCCGTGCAAGGTCTCACGGGAATCTATCAGTCCGTCCGCCGGTGCGGCGTCTCGCTCGAAGTACTCTATGAGGTCTTAGACGCCGACTACGTCTGTCCGGCGGATTCCGACGCGCACGATATCGGCGACGTGACGGGAGCCGTCGAATTTCGGAACGTCGACTTCGCGTATCCGGACGGCGAACAACAGGTCTTGCACGATTTCACGCTGGAAGCACGGCCCGGTGAGACGATCGCCTTCGTTGGGCCGAGCGGATCCGGAAAGACGACCCTGATCAATCTTCTCCAGCGGCACTACGACGTGACGCAGGGAAGCATCAGCGTCGACGGCAACGACCTTCGCGACGTCGACGTCGAATCGCTCCGGCGGAACATGGGCACCGTCTTTCAGGACGTGCACCTCTTCAACGGCACCGTACATGCGAACATCGCCTTCGGAAGCCCGGATGCGACCCGCGCAAGCGTCGAAGCAGCGGCTGCCGCCGCGCACGCACACGAGTTCATCATGATGCTGCCGGACGGCTACGATACGGTACTCGGCGAACAGGGCAACCGGCTGTCCGGAGGCCAGAAGCAGCGCATCGCCATCGCCCGCGCCCTCCTCGTCGATCCGCCCATCCTCATCCTCGACGAGGCGACGTCCGCGCTCGACGCCGAATCGGAAGCGGCCGTGCAGCAGGCCCTCACCTCGATCATGCGGGAACGCACGACGTTCATCATCGCGCATCGTCTTTCCACCGTTCGAGAGGCCGATCGGATCGTCGTGATGCAGAGCGGAAGGGCCGTCGCGTCAGGAACCCACGAAGAGTTGACGCGCGAGAACGCCTATTACGCCGGACTGATCGAGCTCCAGACGAACGGGCGCCTCTCCGTCGACCAGCCGGAAATCAGCGCCCTCGCAGCCTGAACTGCATCGTGGATGTCATCCACGCCGCACCGGCAACGCGGGCCAGCATGACTCCGCCAGGATCAAGTGCTACGCCATAAATCGAAAAGACCAGGCGCGGTAGGAGAATGAAGCCGAAGCCGAAAAAGAGCATCAAAGCGGCTGTGACCGTAAAAAGCGTTCTCGTTCCCATAGCCCGTCCTCCGGAAGAAAGATTGACCGATAACTGTTGCTGGATTCCGTCCAGTACGCCTAATGCTCGCCGCTCAGCGGCGCCACATTGGTTCGTTCGTGCCTAACTCGGTCTCGACTACTTCGAAACTGATACGGGAGGGACTATTGCCTCTTCAGAAGGTCCGCCATAGAAGGGTTCGGCGGCCTTCAGCTTTATCGAAGAGTCGCAGAGAAAAATCAGCTACGCTTTTGCTGGCTCATCGCGCATAACCGATATGACCTTCTCCACGACTTCGGGAGATACTTGCTCCAGCCCGTGGACTGTCCTCGCGTGCTCGGCAACCTTCTTGAGTGCTACTTCTTCTGTCTCGGCATGGACTACGCCGTCGCAGTCGAAGCCGACGTCTCTACAGTGAACGACTTTTGCCATAGGATTCCTCCTTCGGTTTTATGGATACATGGATCTGGACGCCGACGTAGAAGGTGCCCGGCAGCACAGCGTTTAATAGGTAAACATCCGGTCGTGCTCGACAGCCTGCCGGACGAGGTCGCCCGGCGATCCGAATGTTACCGATACGTCTCCCAAATCAGCCTGCGTGAGCCCACGAGCTTGGCTCGAGCCGCCGGAAAGGTAAAACGACGCCCCACCCGCAACGAGCGCATCGAAAAGCACGCGTAGGTCGCCGGTGCCGAGTCCCTTGAGTTCATCGAGGGTGCCGTGGCGCAGAAGCTGAACGGCATCGCCTGCCAGAAAGACGGTGATGGTGTGGCCCTCATCGAGAGCCGCTTTGGCAACGTGGAACCCGAGTGCCGCACGGGTTGGGGCCTCGGGTCCGTGCGTGATGTGGACGAGAATCTTCATGGGTTG
>CAZKNF010000091.1:0-10839 GCA_964554105.1 uncultured Rhodothermales bacterium
CGGCCGGCTCGCCGAGGTGGACTGGATGGAATTCAAGGGACGCGGAATGGCGCGCGAACACTAATCCAGATGCCGAACGACGGCACGTACGGACGGAAATTCGCGCTCGACGAACGCAAGTCCCCGCTCCGGACCCATGGTCGATAGCGCCGTGGCTAGACCATCCGAAAGAATGCCTTTCGGCGCTACGACGATGGCGGCAGCGCGATCGGTTAGACCGAGGCCGGTACGTGGATCGATCACGTGAGAATAGCGCGTCCCATCGATGACGACGTACTGCTCCGTATCACCGGACGACGACACGCCCGCATTCGAAAGCGTGAGCTCTTTTTGATTCGGCTCGCCCAGCGCGGCGGTGATGTGCCAACCGTCTGCGTCGGGGGGGCGATCCCCGACCACGATGTCGCCGCCGAACTCGATCATCACCCGGTCGACGCCGCGTTTCCGCATCGCGGCCACGGCTTCGTCGGCAGCGTATCCTTTCGCAATGCCGCCCAGATCGAGCTGCATCCCGGACACCTTGAGTTCGACGGTCCGATCCAGCGAGTCTAGCGAAACAAGGCGCCATCCAACCTTTTCCTTAGCCTCCGCGAGCGCGCCGGGTTGGGGGAGACGCCCCGTTCGACGCGCCTCACGCCAGAGCCGCACAAGCGGACCGATCGTCACGTCGAAGGCGCCGTCGGAACGCCGCGCAAGGTCGAGTGCAAATGAAAGAACGTGGAACAGATCGTCGCTCACCGGAATTGGACCGCTACCTGTCCTGGCGGTCAGTTTCATCAACTCGCTGTCAGAGCGGTAGTCGCTCATCACGCCGTCGAGGTACGCGATGCGGTCGAAGGCCGCCGCAGCAGCGTTTCGAGCGGCAGACGAGTCCGGGGCATACAGGACGATCCGCGCTTGTACCCCCATATGCACCTGCGTATATTCAAATCGGTGCTCTTTCTTAATGTCAAATCGATTCTCTACCGCCTCTCCGGACGCAATCTTCGGTCGGTCAGCCAGCAGTAAGACGCATATTCCGAACAGGATGCCGAAGCCCGCTTTAATCCTCATTTCTTTCATCGTCTTATCGGCGTGCATCACGAGTGCCCCGGCTGCACAGGAACAGGCGGCCGAATCCGGCGCAGTCGCCGGAGTAGATGCCTCCGAACTCGAGCCCTACACCCTCGAAATTGAAGAGGCCATGGTCGAGGTCGAAATGCTTCCGATCTCGCCCGGTTCCATTGAGGTGGAGACCGACGAAGGCGAGGCGTCCATTGACGTCGGATCCTTCTGGATCAGTCAAACAGAGATCCCGTGGGAGCTGTTCGATCTGTATGCCTTCAGCTCGGCCGACGACGACGAGGGGTTGTCGGATGAGGATGCGATCCTTCGTCCAAGCAAGCCGTACGGTGCGCCCGACCGCGGGTTTGGCCACCGCGGTTATGCGGCCATAAGCATGAGCTACCTGGTGGCCGAGGAATTCACGCGATGGCTGTCGGCGCGTACCGGCCACACCTATCGCCTTCCTACCGAAGCCGAGTGGGAATATGCCTGCCGCGCCGGCCGGGAAGAGCCCCTCTCAGACGCCGAGCTGGCCGAGCACGCCTGGTTCTGGGACAACGCCTTCGACGAAACCCATCCGATCGGCGAGCTCGAACCGAACGCCTTTGGCATCCACGACATGCTGGGCAATGCGGCCGAATGGTGCACCGGGCTCGACGGCGAACCGATCGCCTGCGGCGGCCATTTTCTGAGCAAGGCCGAAGACGTCCACTGTGGCGCCCGAATGACTCCGTCACGCGCATGGCAGGAAACCGATCCGCAAATTCCGAAAAGCGAACACTGGCTCACAGACGCTCCGTTTATGGGTTTCCGGGTGATTCGCGTACCGGAATTATGAATATGGCGTGGGACCGCTCACGCAGTATCCCGTGGACCCAACCAGACGACGTTGAATACGAAAAAAACGAATCCATCCGATCCGACATACCGTTCCAATCTACCCGAGACGAGGTAACATCATGAACGCGACAAAGAAGAACGACAGCCGCTCGAGCCTTGCTTTCACGAGGCGTGATTTTGTGAAGACGGGCGCAGCGGCAGCGGCCGGAGTCGCGTTCATGGGCAGCGGGAATTTTGCCTATGCAGGCGGATCGGATACCATTCGCTACGGCGTCGTCGGGACCGGCGGAAGAGGCACCGGTGCAGTCGCTAATGCGGTCGAGGCCGATCCGTCCGTCACGCTCGTCGCCATGGGTGATCTCTTCGAGGATCATCTCGACGAGTCCACTGAAAAGCTGAGGGACGAGATCGGCGATGCGTATCAGGTCGCCGACGATGCCAGGTTTGTCGGATGGGATGCCTTCCAGCATGTGATCGACAGTGAGATCGACATCGTGATCCTCGCCACGCCCCCCGTCTTCCGCCCAGAACATCTGCGCTATGCAGTCGATAAGGGCCGAAACGTGTTTATGGAGAAACCGGTCGCCATTGACCCGGTAGGTGCGCGACAGGTGATGGATATCGGAGAAATCGCGACGCAGAAAGGACTGGCGATTGTCGCGGGCACGCAGCGGCGCCACGAAAAGCAGTACCTCGAGACGGTCGGACGCATCCACGACGGCATGATGGGCGAGGTGATCGCCGGACAGGTCTACTGGAATCAAGGCGCACTGTGGATGACCGATCGGCAGCCCGGCTGGTCGGATATGGAGCACCATCTACGCAACTGGCTCTACTACACGCACCTCTCGGGCGATCACGTGGTCGAGCAGCATATTCACAATATCGACGTGGCGAACTGGGTGCTGCAGGACCATCCGACGAAAGCGGTGGGTGTCGGTGGCCGCCAGGCCCGCGTCTCCCCGGAATACGGCTACGTCTACGATCATTTCGCTGTGGATATCGAGTATCCCAGCGGTGCGCGGATCCTGAGCATGTGCCGCCAGCAGGATGGCACGGCGCCCCACGTCGGTGAGCACTTCCAGGGTACGGAGGGCACCTCGAATGCCGCCTCCTGGATACGCGGTGCCGAAACATTCCGCTTCGACGGCGAGAATCGGAATCCGTACGTGCAGGAGCACGCAGACCTCATTGCAAGCATTCGAGCCGGTGAGCCTCTGAATGAGACGCAGCAGATGGCGGAGACTAATCTCTCGGCACTCATGGTGCGTGAAGCGGCCTACACCGGCCAGGAGGTGACGTGGGATGACATCGTCGCCTCGACGCAGAATCTTACGCCTCCGGCATGGGCGTTCGACGAAGTACCGCTGTTTACGGCGGCAGTACCGGGCGAGACGGCTTTAAATCGCAATCCGTGGGCCGACCGGGAAATTCAGGCGTCGAAATAGGCAGCTGGAAATAGGGGCGGCTTCATCGGGCGCCGCCGATCTCCTCAAGTCCGATGCACTATGATTGCGATGCACTATCGGAACGTATCGAGATTCGTTCGCTTCGACGCATGCTAGTTCACGATCCCGGTACACGTCTTCGGCGGTCCGGCTGCGGCTCGCGATGGACGTCATTCGAGGAGCTGCGGACGGATAGCTGTGCCGCCGGTTCAGAGATGAAGCACCGCGCCCCTCCGTCGTGCCTGCCCCACCTACTTGCCGCTCTGATAGTATGTGTCGGCCTGGCGAGCGGATGCACGTCCGCTGACGACCAGGCGCTGTTCAGTCTCGTCGAACCGGAGGAGACCGGCGTCGCGTTCCGCAACGAAATCGTCGAGCGAGAAGGGCTGAACGTGCTCACGTACGAGTACTTCTACAACGGCGGAGGCGTCGCGATCGGCGACGTCGACGGTGACGGGCTGCCGGACCTCTATTTCACGGCGAACATGGGTCCGAACGCACTTTACCTCAACGAGGGTGAACTGCGATTCCGCGACATTACGGAGGAGGCCGGCGTGCTGGGCGGCTCCGGATGGACCACCGGCGTCACGATGGCCGACGTGAACGGCGACGGTCGCCTGGACATCTACATCTGCAAATCCGGCAAGGTCTCCGAACCGCGTCGCCGCAACGAGCTTTACGTCAACAACGGCGACGGCACCTTCACTGAGCGCGCCGACGAATTCGGCCTCGACGACCCATCCTATTCAACCCACGCCAGCTTCCTCGATTACGATGGAGACGGCGATCTCGACATGTTTCTCGTGAATCATGCCGTAGAACGGTACAGCAGGTTCGATGTCGACCTCGTCAAACAAATGCACGATCCGCTGTCGGGGGATAAGCTGTATCGGAACGACGACGGACGTTTTGTCGACGTAAGCCGAGAGTCCGGCATATACGGGAATCCGATCGGCTTCGGACTGAGCGCCACCGTCGGCGACGTCAACGCCGATGGTTGGCCCGATATCTTCGTCGCGAACGACTACGTAGAGGACGACTACCTCTACATGAATAATGGCGACGGGACGTTTACTGAAGAACTTCGGCTCCGCCTGGGCCACACGTCCTACTCATCGATGGGCGCAGACATCGCGGACGTCAACAACGACGGCCTGCAGGATATCTACACGCTCGACATGATGCCTGAAGATCCGGTCCGCAAGAAGCAGCTCCAGGGCCCGAACGACTACGAGCGGTACCGATCGATGCGCGCGAGCGGGTACTACCGGCAGTACATGCGCAACATGCTGCAGCTCAACAACGGAAACGGCACATTCAGCGAGATCGGCCGCCTGGCCGGCGTGGCCGAAACAGACTGGAGCTGGGCGTCGCTTTTCGCTGACTTCGACAACGACGGCTACAAAGATCTGTTCGTCACGAACGGCTATCTGCGCGACTATACGGACATGGATTTTTTGATGTCCGTACTCCAGGACTCGATTCGGATGGCGCGAATGACGGGTGAGCCAATCGATGCCGACGCCATCGTTCGCGAGATGCCCCAGACGCCGATTCCAAACTACATCTTCCGAAATACGGACGGGCTCACGTTCGAGAAGCGAAGTCGGGAGTGGGGCGTCGATCAATCCGCGTTTTCCAACGGCGCGGCGTATGCGGATCTCGACGGCGACGGCGACCTCGACCTGGTCGTGAGCAACATCAACCGGGAGCCGTTCATCTATCGCAACGATGCAGAAAGCCTGACATCCAATCGATTTCTACGAGTTCGGCTGGAGGGCGAACGTCCGAACACACTCGCAACCGGCGCCGTGGTTGAGGTCCGAACGGATGCAGACCTGTACCTGGCCGAGCTTCAGCCAAGTCGCGGCTACTTGTCCTCCGTTGAGCCGGTGCTCCATTTCGGTGTCGGGGCCAATGAACGCGTTGACGTTCACGTGACGTGGCCCGACGGCCGCGTTCAGCAACTTAGCGACGTTGAGACTAACCAGACCCTCACGGTCCAAATCGAGAACGCACACGAAGATCGACAGGAGGAATCCGGCTCAGATCCACTCTATTTCGTCACAGTCCCCGATCGGCTCGGCCTCGACTTCGTCCACGAGGAGGACGACTTTGTGGATTTTGAGCGCGATCCGCTGCTGCCCCACATGCTCTCCCGACTTGGACCTGCCGTTGCTTCGGGCGACGTCAACCGGGACGGACTTACCGACCTTTTTGTCGGCGGAGCACGCGGCCAGAGCGCCGTGCTCTACCTGCAGCAGCGCAATGGCAGCTTCACGCGCGCAGTCGTCGCTGCCTTCGAAGACGATGCAGAGTATGAGGATGTGGATGCCGAGTTCTTCGATGCGGACGGTGATGGATTGCTCGATCTGTACGTCGTGAGCGGAGGCAGCTGGGAGGTCGACGACACGTCGGTTTACCAGGATCGGATCTACCGGAATGCCGGATTCGGACGCTTCGAAAGCGCAGATATCCTGCCTGACATGCCCGTGAGCGGCGGAACGGTGGCCCCTCACGACTTCGACGGCGATGGAGACGTGGACTTGTTCGTCGGCGGACGCCTCGTACCGGGATCATACCCGATCGCTCCTCGGAGCTATCTGCTCGAAAACAGAGACGGACGATTCGAAGACGTGACGCCGGCGGCGCTCGGCCGGATCGGCATGACCACCACGGCCGTCTGGGCGAATCTCGATGGTGACGACGGTGAAGAGCTCGTTGTTACCGGCGAATGGATGCCGATTAGAGCGTTTCGAATCGCCGGTGGCGATGCTGTCGAAATCAGTGACGACGCCGGCTTCGAGAACACGTCCGGATGGTGGAACACCTTGCTCGCACACGACTGGAACGGCGACGGAAATGTGGATCTTCTCGCGGGGAACCAGGGCCTGAACCACACGCTGACCGCCGACGAGGATCACCCGGTTACGCTGATCGCAGATGATTTCGGCTACGATGATAGAATTGATCCTATTCTCATTTACGAAGTCGATGGCCGGCGTTATCCGGTAGCCTGGCGGGACGAGCTGCTCGAACAGCTTCCGTCGCTCGTACGGGATTTCCCAACCTATTCGTCCTATGCAAACGCGACCGTCGAAGAAATCTTCGGCGAGTCCAGGCTGGCTGATGCGTATCGACTCGACGCGTACGAGTTCGCCACATGCCTTTTCGAGAACCGCGGCGACGGCAGCTTCCGCAAGCATCGCCTGCCGTCGGAGGCGCAGTTTGCACCGGTGACCGGTGCTGCCGCGCTGGATGTAAATGTCGACGGGCTTACGGACATCCTTCTTGCAGGTAACGATTATACGACGCGTGCGCAGTGGGGAGCGCATACGGCCGGACGAGGGTCGCTCCTTCTGAACAACGGCGATATGAGCTTTAGTGCACTGCGGCCGGATGAGAGTGGCTTCTTCGCGCGCGGTGACGTGCGCGGCCTTGTCGTACTGCCGACGCAGCTCGGATCCCTTGTCGTTGTAGCGAATAACGATGATGCACTCGAAGCGTTTGGAGTCAACTACTTGACGTCGTCGCCGCCTGTCGCGTCGAACGCCCCGTAATTGTCTAGTGATCTCGATAGTCGACTCAGAACAGGCGGATCCGGTGGACGTTGCTTACATTGATTGAGTCGGTTGATTCTGCCGACGAATAGCCTGATGTCAGTCGGAGGGACGGCATGCGCCGGCTCCACATCCATCACGACCTGCGACATTCGCCTCAACGGCGTCGCAAGTCTATGCCGACGAGACATTCGATCGACCGCCTCCGCACAGCCGCTAGCGCTAGAACGCATGCAGCCGTCGTCCTGACGGCCGCGATGGTCCTCGTGTTCGTCGCGACCTTTGCAACGACCGCTGTTGCCCAGGCGCCGGACAGCGCAGGGGATCTAACGCTGGTCGACGAGATTCCTGATAGATCTACTGCATCGGGCGGCCACACTATTCATGATGACGATGTCGCTATTCGGCGCATCTTCGGATCCGGCGATTCAAGTCGCTTCGAAG
Source organism: uncultured Rhodothermales bacterium (assembly GCA_964554105.1). Classification (GTDB taxonomy): domain Bacteria; phylum Bacteroidota; class Rhodothermia; order Rhodothermales; family VXPQ01; genus CAZKNF01. The sequence continues at coordinate 7,337 of CAZKNF010000091.1, forward strand.
CAGGTGCCGAGGCATACCTTCGCCTGATCACCGCACGCGATCTCTCGGAGAGTGAGACAACGGTCGTTCTGCGGCATCTGCGTTCCGCCCTCGACGTCATGCCCCTGGATCAACAGCCCGAGGAGGAACTGAATCGGCAGTCGCTTGGGCGGGTGGGGGACAAGGTCGCTCTCTGGTGGCGACGACAAGATCCGTTTCCGTCGACACTCCGAAACGAACGTCTGGAAGAGCATCTCTCCCGATGGGCTTTCGCGCTGGACGAGTTTCCAAATACCTCGGACGAGGATGTGAGGGGCTTCGACGATCGTGGTCGGATTTATCTCCGATTCGGTTCTCCGGGCAAACAGATTCGCTTGCGCATCGACCGGAGCCGCCACGCCCACGGCTTTTCCAATTCACTTATCATTCCCGAACTGCCCGAATCTGAAATGTGGGTCTACCGTCACGTTCACGACGAGGCCTATTATTTCTTTGCCCGCGACACCAGACGTGCACCATTTCGAATCACACATCCATCCGAGACGATCCCGTCGCGTCTTTCCGCAGGACTGGATTACCGAAATCGCCGTGGTCGACACAAGGCAGATGTCCTGCTTTTAGTGATGGAGGAGGTCTATGGCCAGCTGGCGCTTGCGCATCCGATCTTCGGCTCCATCTATGACGAGGTCGTTCGATTCAGGATTTCGACGCATAGCGACGTTCGTCCATCCTCGTTTGCTCGCAGCGCACTCGCAGCGGCATCCACCGTGGAGACGGAATCTGCCGGCCGTCGCGGCGACATCGTTCCTGCATCGTTCTCCAACACCAAAGGAATGACCGAGGACCTGCCTCTCGAAACGCGCTGGGCCCGCTTTCTGGAGCCTGACGGATCGACGCGAACAGAGATCTACTGGAGCCTGGATAGAGACGCTCTGGGACCATCCGGGCGCCTCCAGCGGACGCTCGTTGATCAAGGCCACACGCCGACCGACCGCTATCTCGTGGCGGTGAGCGTCGCACAGCAGTCACCAGACTACCAGACACGGGATGTCCACACCAAACATTATATGGTCGAATCGGCGCTGGAGAATGCAGTTCAGGCGCAGGTATTCACTGTCCGCGGCGACACCGGGCAGTACAACCTGGCCGCTGAATGGAGCCAGCACTGGACACTGGAGACCGATGAGGGCCAGATTCGCGAAGGCGCGATGCTGAAACTCGAAACTATCAAGCTCGACTCACTCGAAGCGCTCCACAGCAGAGGTGAGGAACTTGAGATGAGCGATTTGAAACCGGTCTTCCCCACGAATCCCGATGCACCGTATCCACTTCAGCGGATGGACCGCTCGAGTCCTCCGAACCTGTACTTCGAGCTATACAACCTTCACTATGGTCCCGACGACCAGACGAAGTATACGATCGAGTATGAGGTTAGGCGCGCCACGGAGGAAGGACGCGCATCGGAAGCGACTTCGACACGCGCGCGCACGACATTCTCGGGAAGCGACCGAATCGCCCGCGAGCAAATCGGATTGGATCTGAGCGAGTGGCGCGAGGCAGGCGAGGTTCAAATCACCGTACGAGCTACTGATGAAGTGACCTCCGAGCAGGTCACACGATCCGTCACCTTCGCTCTTGATCCCTAACAGTCGCCCGGTAGCGCGGTTCATCGCAATGTCATGCCGACCGCCGGTTTTTCGAAAATCACCACGAAGAGCGTGTCCTACGCATGGATTGCGATCGCTTTGCTTCCAGTCGCCGGATGCAAGGCTATCGGCAACCCGAGCGATGGCCGATCCACCTCGACGCCACCTCCTGGTGAGGCGAATGTCCGGACGACCGCTTGGTCGAAGTACCTCCATGGTTTGGGTACATTTTCTTCGCCTCGAGCAGCCGATCTCAATGGCGACGGTGTACTCGACATCGTCATCGGCGCCGGCCGCGAGGAATTCATCTCTAGTGACTCGGCTGTCGTCGCCCTCGACGGTGCAACGGGCAAGCTGCTCTGGCACGTAGGTGCACGTGATCAGATGTTCGGCTCAGCCGCAATTCACGACATAAACGACGACGGAACGCCCGACGTCATTATTGGTGGGCGCTCGGCCGAGTTGAAATTGATCGATGGGCGGACCGGTGAGGTGATATGGGAATTCTTCGAAACCGACGACACGGATGCGCCGCGCGAACGAGGTCTGTTCAATTTTTACAATCCGCAGATCATACCGGATCAGGACGATGACGGAGTCGTGGATCTCATCGTCGCTAATGGAGGCGACGTTTTAGCGCCTCCCGGCGATCCCGATCGCCCGCCGGGTCGTCTTATGGCGATTAGTGGCAGGAATGGCCTACTGATCGCGTCCGATAATATGCCGGACGGACGAGAAACATACATGTCCGCCGTAGTCGCGGACATTAAAGGCGACGGATCGCTAGACGTCATTTTCGGGTCGGGAGGCGAAACCATCGGTGGCCACTTGTTCAGAACGACTCTAGCCGATTTGCTCACCAACGACATCTCGGGGGCCGTGGTACTGGATTCGTCTCGCAATCACGGATTTATCGGTCCGCCCGTCGTCGCCGACATTACAGGTGATGGCGTTCTCGATATTGTCGCGAACGCCGTCGAAGGTCGAATGGTGGCGTTCGACGGCGACGACAATCGAATGCTCTGGGAGGCACACTTGCCCGGCACGGAGGCGTATAGCTCAATCGCGGCCGGCTACTTTAACGACGATGACGTGCCGGACTTCTTTGCGTCTTATGCAGACGGTGAATGGCCCAACCTCGGTTGGTCCCGCCAGTTCATGGTGGATGGGAGCACCGGCCAAATCGCCTTCATCGACTCACTTGGCTTGTATCAGACGGCGTCGCCCGTGGTTGTGGACATCAATCATGATGGATGGGATGATGCAATACTAAGTGTAAACCACGAGGTGCTGACGCAGCACCTTCAGAAGCGCTTCTTTACCATGCTGGTCGTGATCGATTTCATGAACCAACAAGTAATTCAGTTCGGGGATCCCGTTCCGGGATCCAATCTTGCATCGACCCCATGGCTGGGCGACCTCGACGGGGATGGGCTTCTCGATGTAATCTTCTGCCACACTCCGGACACATTGAGCACTTACGTATTCAATGGCCTTGAGGTCAGCCGAATCGGTACGAACGTCAAGGCAAGAGTACCGCCGACCTGGGGAAGCTACATGGGAAGTGGGTACGATGGAGTTCTTCGGGGGCGGAGTGATTGATACGCCTCCGAATCACCTCGCCAGTGAAGACCACAAAAAAGAGGCGCCTCCTCGCAGTAGAGAAGGCGCCTCGATCTATAGAGATGTCGATGGGAGCGGACTATTCCACGTCCCACCAGACCCGCGTGGTCAGGAGGTCAGGTCCCTGCTGTGACAGGACTGCATTATAATTCGCCTGATTCAGCACGGCTTCGCGCGTCGGATACATAAGTCGTCTAGGGATCGTGCCGCCCGTCGCATTGCCGGGGTAGGCGAACTGTTCGAGATCCGGATATC
>CAZKNF010000092.1:0-10703 GCA_964554105.1 uncultured Rhodothermales bacterium
TGTACCCCTCACCGTGCGAGCGCGACACTATTGCTGGACCTGATCGATATCAATGTCGAGGCGATGATTGATCCGAAACCCGAAAAGGCCATCCGCGAGGATCTCCCCTTTCTGCCGGCGGTCAACCTCGGTCCCATTGACGGTGAACACAACATCATCTCCCTCGACGCGCGCACCCAGCACGTTTTCCTGTCGGCCGCTCTCATCTTCAGCCTGGACTGCTTCATGGTCGGTCCAGTCGACGATGACGCTGCGCTCGTCTCCTTCGCGAGTAGCAATGAAGTACTCTCCCGTTTTACGGACTAGGAAATAGGAATACGCCTGATCCGGGCCCGAAAGGTCAGAACCGCCGATGATGATGCCGTAGGATTCCGGGTTTTCGGGGGACTCGGTCTGAGTAAATCGTGCCGACACTTCATAGTCGTCGGAGTGTGCCCAATCCGAATTGTAGAACACGGCCGCGGGTCCGGTAGTGGCGTGAAAGCCGTCGCCCATGGTCGTGAAGACGAGGTCGTCAACAGGCTGGTCTCTGTCGGTTCGAGCCTCCCAACCTTCTGGAAATTCGCCTCCGCCTGCGACAGCAGTATCGGACTCGTGGTGCTCGTCATGCTGGGCTGTTGCGGGCATGACGAACACGATCGCAAGCGCGGCTATTAGGAGTGTGGATGCACCGATGAACGAGAAGTTTTTCATGGCTAGCTCGCAGTTTGTTTATTCGTCGGAGAATTCTCGGGTGGTTCGCTTCAAGCGGTGGAAGATGGACAACGGAGTGTGATATCTGCCATCTCAAGATCGAGTTTGTCGATAACGTGACAACATTTCCGCTCGTTATGGAGCAATCGATCGCGCGAATCTGATGGTTTCCGCGCGAGCCCACATCCCGTGTGACTCCGCCACAGCGCGGGCGAACGTCCATAGTCGAACGCGCTCGTGGTCGAGGCCGAGAAGATCCGCAAAGTGTCGGATCGTCCGCTCCGGCGCGGATCGCAGTCTCGCTTCGCAGTTGAAAAGGTGCTGCGTCGCGTCATATGCAGGATCACCAACGAACGGCTTCGGATCGATCACGAGCCACGGCTCTCGCTGAGCCCGAAGAACATTGCCCGCATGAAGGTCGGTTGCCAGTAATACGTCTCCTGGTGAGCTTCGCGGCAGTTCTTCGAATAGGAGCAGACCCTCGCGGACGAGTCCCGGATCGGTCCATCGATCGGAGATGGCTAGCGTCTCATTGCTCCAAGCCTCCAGCATCGTCGACAGCGGACGAAAGCCATGCGGCGGGCGCGGCACTCGCCAGAGCCGCAGCAAGAGTCCTGCGATGACGACATCTTGCTCCTTTTCCGGCCGCTCGCGAAGTGCAGTTCCTGGCTCGCAGCGTTCGAGCAGCATTGCATTCATATGTAAATCAGCTGCAAGAAGTCGCACCGTAGGGTTGCCATCCCAGAAGCGCAAGCCGGCTATTTCGTGCTCACCCTCCATGTGCGGCATGCCGAGCTTCAGCACGGCGGGGGTACCGTCATCGAGCGTAACGGGCGCCACCCAGGCGCAGCTGCCTTCTCCCCTCTCGAACGGGATTCCACGCGTGAGCGACCATCTGCGCTCTAGCTCGCTGACGGCATCCGGCAACCGTTCGTACCAGGCCGCTCGCTCGGGCGTCTTGCGGCAGGCATCCGCGAGCCTTTCTGGCGGCTCAGCCATTTGCCACTGCATCGATTTTGAGGACGGTGTTCCAGTTCCTGGCGGTCCCGCTCACACGAAGTCGTTTCTCGATGAACGGCCCGGTCACGCGAGAGCGACCGATACCGTCGGGGTAGACGAGGTAGACCTCTCTGCTACCGGCATCTCGGACCTTCTCAGGACCTCTGATATCCGCCTGAAGAGTGTCTACGGCGCCAGGTTCGGGCGTATCCTTCAGAAACCCGATGAGCAGGTGACTCGGATCACCCGCGGCTTCTTCAGGAAATGGGTTTCCATCCAGAATGGCCTTCCATTCTTCCGGTGATCGTACAAAAAAGTCAGTGCGAAGCCCGAGTCGCTCATCGGCCTCGGATTCGAGCACGCGCTCCAATTCCGCACCATCATCGATGTCGGTCTCGAAGACGATATTGCCGGTCTGAAGCAGGGATTGGACGTCGCGGAAACCGATCGTCGTGCAAAACTCGCGTAGGTCGGCCATTGGAATTCGCCGGTTGCCACCGACATTTATTCCCTTGAGCAGTGCGATCTTCGTTGTCATCTTCGGTGTGCTTTGGAGGATGTGAGGTGGACCGAGTTTCTATGGTAGATCCTACGGCGATACTTCTTCCAAGTAGTCGCGTATGCGCCGCGCGTTGACGCCCAGGTCGCCGCCGCCGACGCGAGAGACAGAGCGGACGTCAATCACAGCGCGCCCATCGGCCGGTGTAACTCGAACCACGACATCGTCCTTGAAACCATACCAGAATGTCTCGTCTGTGGCTTCGATCCGGCCTTCCACCGAGTCAGCTGCTACAATTTCCCAGCCCATCTCCCCGGCGGCATCCAGCGCGTGTTCAAATGCACGCGATGCCGAGAGATCGAGCGTGAGCGGCCGGATGTCGGGGTACGCCTCGCGCTGCTGAGCAGCGACCTGTTCGCCACCGTATTCGATCGGATTCGGCGCATCGGCCCGAAGCGGTGCGATGTCGACGAATTGTGGTGGATCGTCTGTGTCTGTCGTGATGTCGTGGATCGGGGGTACCCGCTGTGCGAGTCTCTGGACTTGCCAAGGAATCAGGAACGTAAGTAGAGCCACAAGAAACGCAAAGACGGCGAGCGGCATTCCACGGCGGGCAGCGCCTGGCCGCGTCCGAAAGATTGCGAGGATCGACAGTGCCGCGACAATAACGCCTCCATATGCAGCCAACCGAAGCATCCCGAATCCGGTGCTGAAGTGCCACCATCCCCACCGAGTGCCGAAGCTGGAGAGAAGGGCCAACAGGGCCAGGACTACCGCGAGCATCGCGACCAACAGAGCGAAGCGCGACCGCGGCCGGGCAGCCGATGCCGCCGGAGATTCGGACGTTCTTGCCATAATTCTGAAGCTGGTGGTCCGTCAGACGTCTCGTCAGACGTTATGCAGGCACCTGCTTTCTAGTGTCTCGACTGAAGAATCGGTGCTGAGCGACGGCATTGACATATTTCTCCGCGAAGCCGTCGAGTCCTTTCGAGGCGTCATGCAGCGTCACAACTCCCTTATCGTCGGCTAGCTTCCGCTTGCTCAAGTCGACGCCCGGAACGAATGCCGCTGCCAACAACTGCACGCCCTCGCCTGTGGCTCCGATCGGCTTGCCGTGCTTGAAAGCCTCTGAGATAAAGTGGAGCGCCTCACCTTGCATCTTCTGCGCATCGATGCTCGCCTCACCCCCGGGGACGAGAACGGCATCAAAAAGAACGGAAGATGTCGTGACGTGGCTCTTGTCGACTTCGACCTGTTCACCGTCCGATCCTTTCACCATTCCCTTGAATTTTGAAACGACCTTCGCATGCGCGCCTCGATGCACGAGAATGTTTTTGACTTTCATGAACTGGTCCGCGTCGAATCCATCGGCCAGGAGAATAGCAATTCTGCGACTCTGAATGCTATCGAAACGGCCTCGATGTTTGACGCTCACTTCCGGTGCCTTTTTCTTGTGTTTCTTACCGGCGAAAGAGGACGGCGGCGCAATCCCGATGCCGCGCGCGATGCGTACCGCGAGATCATGGTCTATCCTGTTGAAAAACTCATCGATTAGTCGCTGCCGCACCTCCTTGCTCTCGACCTTTCCGAGCTCAAAGTGGCCGGCCTCGACAAGCCGATCCTGCTCGTCCGGGGTCAGGCTGTTCCAGAACATGGTCGCCTGACTGAAATGATCTTTAAAACTGTCGGAGCGTTCGCGGATTTTTCTGCCGTCCACCTGCTCGCTGTGGTGCACATATCCACCCATGTTCTCCGGTGCTGTCATGGGACAACCACCTCCGAGCGAATTCGGGGAATAGTTGACCTTGCCGCGATTCACTGTTTGCCGCATGAATCCGTCGCGCTGGTTGTTATGTACTTCGGCGAGTGGCCTGTTGATGGGGATTTCGTTGAAGTTCGCACTGGTAAAACGGTTGAGTTGCGTGTCGATGTAGGAGAAAAGCCGCCCCTGGAGGAGCGGATCGTTCGTGAAATCGATACCTGGAACCACATGCCCAGGGTGAAATGCCACCTGTTCCGTCTCGGCGAAAAAATTGTCGGGGTTTCGGTTGAGTGTCATTTTCCCGACGATTCTCACCGGTACGTCATCCTCAGGAATAATCTTCGTCGGATCTAGCAGATCGAAATCGAATTTATGCTCGTGCTTCTCCTCCACAACCTGGATTCCCAACTCGAATTCCGGATAATCCCCCATTTCGATGGCCTCCCACAGGTCGCGCCGGTTGAAGTCCGGATCCTTACCCGCGATCTTCTGCGACTCATCCCACACGAGGGAGTGCGTGCCGAGCTTCGGCCGCCAGTGAAATTTGATGAAGCACGATTTTCCCGCGGCATTAATAAATCGAAAGGTGTGGACTCCGAAACCTTCCATCATGCGATAGGACCGCGGAAGCGCCCGGTCGGACAGAACCCACATGATCATGTGAGCGCTTTCGGGCATGAGTGAGACGAAATCCCAGAAGTTCTCATGCGCGGCGGACGCCTGTGGCATCTCATGATGGGGCTCCGGCTTGATGGCGTGGACGAGGTCGGGAAACTTGATGCCGTCCTGGATGAAGAAGACGGGCATGTTGTTGGCAACGAGGTCCCAGTTGCCCTCATCCGTATAAAACTTCGTCGCGAATCCTCGGACGTCCCGAACGGTATCCGCCGAGCCGCGGAAACCGACGACGGTCGAGAAGCGGACGAAGACGGGGGTCTTCACCATTGGTTTCTGAAAGACGGAAGCGCGCGTCAGATCGGTCAGCGGTTCGTAGACCTGGAAGTAGCCATGAGCGGCGGAGCCCCGGGCATGCACGACGCGCTCAGGAATGCGCTCGTGGTCGAAGTGGGTCATCTTCTCGCGAAAATGGAAGTCCTCCATCAGGGTAGGACCTCGCTTCCCGGCCTTCAACGAATCGTCCGTATGGTTGACGCGGACGCCGTGATTTGTGCTCAGATACCGGTCTTCGCCGTTTTCGCCCTGCTCGCGGAACGGCTCCATACTCTCGTGTTTGCTCTTCCCTGACTCTGACATGCTGCTCCTTCCTTAGGACGGTGAGGTTTGAACGGAAACGTTCATGTGTAACCACAGGCAACAAGGAGCGTTCGTCCGAAGCTATGACGAGGTTATAACGATGCGCATCGGCTGCGTGCTGCAAATACTATTCTGATGGTGTCGGGTTGTTGTCCGGCTGAACGACCGTGCACTCGTGCTTCAAAAAATGAGCGTACCTTGCTGCCACAGCGTTGGCGGATGCGAAGAGGTGGTCCGACAGCTGCCGGAAGGGTTTAAGCGTGACGTGCAGCGCGTCCTTTTGGAATGTAGATTTCCAGAGTCCAACGACGCGTCCCTCCACGAGGATCGTCGGACGGAACATGCCGTTGCTGCTGGCGACCTTTTTCGCATGTGCGGTATCAATCGCAGCAGTCCGGTCTTTATACCCGAGCAGATACTCATCGAATCCGGGAAGCAGATCGATGGACGGTCTATTCTTCAGCGGAGGAGAGGTGCCCGGCGGGCCGAGGTAACGCTTCTCGTTTATCGATATCTCGTTCAGCTCGGCTTCGACCGCCGCTATGGCCGTTCGCGCATCGCGTACCGTCAGCCCGGACCACCAGACAAAATCCTGGAGCGTTGCCGGGCCGCGACTTGAAAAGTAGCGCAGGGCAAGTTCTGCCAGCGCCTCATCGTGCGTCAATTCTCGGGATCTCGGCTGCCATTCATCGAAGAGAACAAACGTATGCTGCCTGCCTCTCATCGAGCCAAAGCAGATTCGTCGTTCGAGGCCGAGGCGGTTTAGGATATGGTAGGAACGCTGTCCATCGGGATTGATGCCGGCCTCCCTCAGCGCATCGTTCACCTCGGCACGCATCAATTGACGGCCTCCGCGGAGTGCGCGGCTAAGCACATTGTCGCTTTTGGCGAAGATCTCCTCATCCAGATTTAGCTCGCGATATCTCCTGGCACTGCGTGCGATAATGCGTGGGGCGGTGAGAGCGAGGATCCATTCTAGATCTTCGGCTGCCACGATGTGGAGGGTACCACGCAAAGACCAAGAGCGGACAATCGCCTTTTCGGCGATGGCACGTTCGATTTCGTCGATCGTACAGCCCGGAAGACGAAGTCCGATGGACCAGAGGGCACCCGGAAAATCCTGTGCCTGGACGGCGCCCAGCCGCGCCACGACGTCGCGCGGTGTTTCACTCCGGACAGTGTGGATGCCCTGATTGCAGAGGCGATGCTGCCGGATGTCCGAGTTTGTCATCAGAGCCGTTCAAACTTCTACGTCAGCTTATCGGATGCATTCTTTCTCTGCGGCGACGATTTCGCGCTAACAGATCTCCGGCGGCGCTCCTCTAGTCCAGCTCCGTCAATGAAAGGCTCGATCAGTTCCAGGCGGTCGGGGATTCGACGATCTCGATCATACTTGCGAGTTCAGTTCTGCGGTACGATTCGAAAAAGCTCACCACCTTCGTGATCTGTAACCAAGTACAACGCGCCGTCCGGTCCCTGCCGAACGTCGCGAATTCGCCGGCCTCGTTCTGTGAGGAGGTGTTCCTCACCGGTCACGCGCTCGTCTTCGATTGAGAGCCTCACGAGCCGCGCCTCCCTGAGAGCACCGATGAAGAGGCTGCCGCGCCAGTCGGGGAATGCATCACCCGAGTAGAATTCCGCGCCGGAGGGGGCGATCACCGGATCCCAGTAGTAGACGGGCTGCACGAAATTCGAGTCCGGAAGGGCAGTCGTCCCCGGAAGAGGATCACCCGAGTATTCGATACCGTAGGCGGCGAGCGGCCATCCGTAGTTTTCACCCTTCTCGATCAGGTTCAGTTCGTCCCCGCCGCGCGTGCCGTGCTCGACTTCCCACAGCCGTCCCTGCTGATCGAAGGCAGCGGCTTGAATATTTCGATGGCCGAGCGACCAGATCTCCGGTTGTGCGTCGGCCTCATCCACGAACGGATTATCGTTCGGAACGGAGCCGTCGGGCTGAATCCTGAGTATCTTTCCCAGATGGCTGTCGAGCCGCTGTGCGTGTTCCCGCATGGGAGCGTCCGAGCGATCGCCCGTCGTGATGTACAGCATCTCGTCCGGCCCGAAAGCAAGCCGGGACCCGAAGTGCAGATCGCCGTCGTATGTGGGCATCGCCTGAAAGATCACCTCCACGTTTTCGAGACTCTGTCGGTCTTCCGACAGTACAGCGCGAGCGACGGCCGTTCCGTTGCCCCCGTCTCGAGGTTGAGCATAGCTCATGAAAATCGTCCGGTCCGAGTCGAAGGCGGGGCTCAGTGCCACATCGAGCAACCCGCCCTGTCCTTCGGCGTGGACCTCTGGAGTGCCGGTGATCGGCTCGCCGATTTCACCATCCGCCGACACGATGCGCAGTCGTCCAGGCTTCTCGGTGACAAGCAGGTCGCCGCCCGGCAGTGGTTCGACGGCCCATGGATGTTCAAGCCCTTCGGCAACGATTTCCAGATCGAAATCGACGTTTAACTGCTCCTCGCACGCGCGCGTCTGACCGGAATACGCAGGCGCCTGATCAGGCGCTTCAGGCTCGCGTGTTTCGAGGGGCTCGCAGTCGTCGTTCGCAGCGGAAACGCGCTCGTCGGAAGTCTGTTGATCCACATCTTCCGGCGGCTGATCCGCGGCGTCGCCGCATGCGGCACATGCGACGACGAGAGCGATTATTGAGAGGAAAGCGACGTTGGGTGTTCGCATAGTCTGTTCTGAATGATTTCAGTGAGCGGAAAGTGCTGTACCCGTTCGCATAACGAACGAATCTCCCCACATGCTTGGGTGATATTGGGCGGCGGGGCGTATGTCGTCCGGCGAGAAAATCCTACAATGAGGAACGGCTTCACGACACCAGCCGGCTCGACGATGTTCCACTTCTACCGCTCACCGAAAGCCGATGCCGATCCTCGCTGAGCACGTCAATTCGACGGCTCCATCACCAAAGCGGAAGGAACTGTCCGTTCGCGCGCACGACAGCGGCGAATCCATTTGAATCTCCGTATGCTTACGATTGGCTTCCGTACAAAACCGTGACCCCTACGACCCTTTGATGTCCGAAAACGGCGCGATAAAAGATAATACGATGTAGATATTTCTGATTGATTGATCAGCTTACAGAAGAGGCCTACACCGGCAGCAAAACCATACTTCTAAGAGAATCACCATGCAGAACAAGGAACGGCATCCATTTGATGAGATCCAGTTCGTGATGCGCGAATCCTCCGCGGGCACGGTCCTGATTGCAAAGAGCGAGAGAGGTCTCTGTGCCATAATGCTCGGAGATGATCGCGAGTTGCTGCAGCATGAGGTGAGCGATCGATTCTCCGGCGCCACACTGGCGGAAGCGAACGTCGAGCTAGAGACACTTGCTGCCAAAGTGGTCGCATTCGTGGAGTCGCCGGCGCACTGCATTGAGGTACCGTTAGACCTTCGCGGCACCGACTTTCAACTCGACGTATGGGCGGCATTGCGCGATATCCCTGCTGGAGAGACGGCAAGCTACACGGAGATTGCCGAGCGGATTGGTCGACCAAAGGCGGTACGGGCGGTTGCGCAGGCGTGTGCGGCGAACGCCCTCGCGCTCATCATTCCGTGCCACCGAGTCGTCCGCCGAGACGGCTCACTCTCGGGCTACCGCTGGGGCATCGAACGGAAGCGGATCCTGCTTGAGCGGGAAGCAGCCGCGTACCCAGGCGCGCGAGCACGTGAACTCCTGCGAGCAAGCACTTCGATCGCCTGAAGTGCTCGACGCGAATCAGAGGCGTCGAACGATCGTCCGAACGCTTCGCATCAAGCGGATCACAGGTTCGGGAAGACTCTGCTTGACTCGCCACCTCCACGAAGGGAGCCGGGGACCTGGTGAGGTGCCGTGAAACTCGAACACGAGATACCTGGCCGGAATATCGCCGACGTTCGTCATACCGTGCGGCTCGCCAGCCGCGTAAAAAATGATGCTATTGGGTCCTACCTGTCTGCCGAGCGTCTCGACGATCCCGCTCAACGTGACGATAGCAACATCATACGCGTCTACGTGCGGTGGATAGCCGTGGCCGGCAGCGAGCGTGGTGAAATGGGCTTGCAGCTTATGAAGATATCTGGTCGGACCTTCGAAAATCCGCGTCGGATTGAACCCTGAGGAGTCGTCACCATCGGATTCGAACCGTTGGGATGAGATGTCTTCGTGTTCGCCATCGTCAGCAGAAAATCGAGCGTCGACATCGTAAATCGACGTCTTCAGCAGTGTGCCGTTCGTTGTTGAGGTAGCAGACACCCACTTGAACATCATATACGTGACGGGTTGACCACCCGTATTCCGAAGCGTATGGACTTGATGAGCTGGATAGTAGGCGAACTTTCCGGCCTCGACCTCTTCGATGCGCTCCGTCCATTTCTCATCGACGATTACCAGCTCCGCCTCCCCGTTCAGGACGACGAGGATCTCTTCTTCGTCATGCGAGTGGGGCTCGTGCGGTGTCGTCCCGGGACTCAACACAGAAACGTGGCAGCTCAGATCACGCATGCAGGCGGTTGGTCCCCGAAAGAGATGATACCGTTTCCATCCGCTCTCCTCGTCTTCTTCCAGCGGCATCTCGAGCTCCTCGACGAAGCTTGAGACGTACGGCCTCGAACCGTGCTGGGGCAGGGGCGGAGCTACGATTCGGTTCGGCGTGCGGCGAGCTGATCCACGAACCATGATACAGGCAGGTTTGGGGTTCTGATAAAATCGAAACGGCCATTCGAACGACGAATGCACCGGTATTCGGATGGATCTCTCGGGCACGGCGTATTGCAATACGATAGCCGTTCGTTCGTGGCGCGGATGTGTATTATCGGAACCGTGCCAGATCCGGCCATCGAAATAGATGCCATCTCCGTCACTCATGTCGAACTGCTTCACGACGCTTTCGGGCTCGCGCTCCCTGGCCCACTCCTCCACGTCCCCCGTCGTCCGCTCGTTGCGCTGCTTTCCCGCACGGAAGGCCTGCTCCTGTACGGAGGTCCCGAATGAATGCGAGTGAGAGATCAGCTGAAGAGATGTGTGGCAATTCGTGTTGGTTAAACCGATCCAGACACTGACCGTGCCTCCCAGCGGACCGCTGGTTTCGATGTCGGTGTGCCACGGGTGGATTTTACCTGGCCGCCTCCGGAGAATGCTCGCGCCCCAGAGCATTACATTTTCGCCTAGAAGCTCCGCCACATGATTCAGAATGGCGTCGTGCGCCCCCAGTTCGAAGAATACGCGCGAAGAAACGGCCTGTCCCTTTGACCAATCGACCGGCGGAGGGAGGTGCTCAATCAACTGCCGTAGGCAGCGGCATTCCGACTTGCTGAAAAGGGACACGGGCCCTACATACCCCGCCGTCTCGAACTGAGTTCGAATCTCGGTATGTGGAGGGCGCAATGCCGTGTCCGTTGGATGCGGTTCGTACTCGAAGTCGGCAGTCGGCATTTACACCAATCTCATGGGCCAGTCCTAGTGAGCCTGCGCATGCCTGTCGAGAAGATGATGAGCATCCA
>CAZKNF010000093.1:0-10459 GCA_964554105.1 uncultured Rhodothermales bacterium
TTACCGGATCAGAACCGCGAGGCGGTGAGCGTTACGTCGGACTCGGCCCACGCGTCTCGAAAGTTCTGCTCCGCCTCGGCAGCTTCCGCATCCTTGTTCTGGGCTTTCAGCGCCTGCTGCAGTCCGAAGAGGGACCAGCCGTTGCTTGGGAACCGCTTCAGGTCTTCACGATAGCGCGCTTCCGCCTCATCGGCGCGGCCTGCCTCGAGAAGCACCGCAGCGAGGTGGTGCCGGACCGGCAGGTGCCAGATGGGCGGCTCGATGTAATAGAGTCCGTCTTCCAGGCGTGCCGCCTCACTGAACTGCTCGATCGCCACATCGACGTCCCCCGACCGTGCCGCCATGTCGCCGCCCAGCGAATAGCGGGCGATGTCCAGCATGGTGCTGGCCTCGGCCGCTTCGAAGGCTTCGGCCGATTCGACGATCATGTCGAGCGCCGCCTGTGCGTCGTCGGTTTGATTGAGAGCCGAGTAGGCGAGGCCACGTGCGTAGTGCGTCAGTACCGTTGCAAGAGGCAGCTCCGAAGGCGGCATCGGCTCGTCGAGCACCTCGGTCCAGCGCCCGAAGGCGGCGAGCGTAAGGTGCGGGTAGGCGAACAGCGGCTCGCCAAGGAAGGAGCCCTTCGCCGCTTCAGGGGGTACGCGTTCCGCCGTGGCGCGCGCAGACTCGATCGCGAGCTCGCTTCGCCCGCTCATAATCCCTGCGAACGCGAGGAAGTGATAGTTGTGCGGATAGTACATTCCGCGGTACAGCATTCCCGCCGGCTGATCGGCCAGGTAGCTCTCATCCGCATGGGTGGCGTGCTGATTCACTTCGATCGCATCGTCCCATCGTCCGACGCGAATGTAAATGTGCGCAGGCATGTGGACCAGATGTCCGGCCCCCGGCATCGCACCGGCAAGCCGCTCGGCGCAGGCTACGGCCTTCTCCGGCTGCGCCGCCTCCACCGCGTGAATGTAGAAATGGCAGGCGCCCGGATGGTCCGGATCGCGCTCGATGACGGCTTCCAGGCGGGACAGTATTTCGGGAGTGCCCGGCTGCGGCTCACCGTCGAGCGTCCAGTACGCCCACGGCCGCAGGTCCATCATGGCCTCGGCCCGCAGCGTGGCGGCATCCGGGTCATCGGGATACTGGTCGGCCAGCTCGCGCATCGCTTCGGCGTAGGCGGAGTCGAGTGCCGCGCGGTCGTCGGACGGCTCCGCCACGTACCGCACGGCCAGCGCGTCGATATACGCGCGCTCGCGGTCACTGGCGTGAGAGGCCAGCGCCTGGGCCTGCTGCAAAGCCGCGTAGGCAGCGGCAGCGCCGGCCGAATCCATCGGTGCGTTGATGTTTGGTCCGTAGCTGTAGGCGATGCCCCAATGGCAGATCGCGCATTCCGGATCGAGCCTCGCGGCTTCTTCGAAGGCGCGGATAGCTTCGCCGTGATTGAACGCATAGGCGAGCCGCAGCCCTTGATCGAAATACTGCTGCGCCGCCGGTACGTCCGTGCTGATCTCGAAGTGGTAGTCACCGAGGTTGTCGTAGAGCGGCACGGCACCTTCCGTCGCCGCCGCTCCATCGTGGCCCGCGTGCTGCTCGGCCGTCGGTCCGGGTGCGGACGCGCAGCCGGCCATTATTGCAGCCGCAATCAATGCAGCCGCGCATGTCATCCTGTTCATAGCGAGCTCCTTTTTGGAATGAGTGGTTTCGCTCGAAGCGGATATCGGCCCGAAGACGCCTGGTACCGCCGTTTCCGGCCGGCACCATCGGTCAGGCAGTTTGCAGTCCTTCCGATGCCGCTGGGGCGATGTTCTGGTTGATGCAGAAGAAGTTGTCCGGATCGTACTTCGTCTTGATCTCGACCAGCCGGTCGTAATTTCGGCGATACGTCGCGCGAATCCGGTCGTCTCCTTCCTCCATCATGAAGTTAATATACGCCCCGCCGGCCGAATACGGATGCAGCGCGTTCCAGTATTCACGAGCCCAGCGGATCATCCGTTCGTTGTTTCCCGGATTGGGATCGACGGCGGCGATGACCATGGACCAGTTGACGTCGCGATAGCTCCAGGCGGTCTCGTCTTCGCGGACGCGGTGGACGGCGCCATTTATGGGATATAGATGCATCGTGGACTGGGAGGTCGGCACCTCGCCAAAGCGTACGTGCTCCGCGATCGCTTCGTCGCTGATCTCATCCACGAAATCGCCTTTCCAGTACCACTGGTGGCCGCGCGGGTAGAGCCCGTCGAACATGCTCTGCAGCGCCGGATACGGCATTTCCCCGACGAATTCGAACAGGGGTTCAGCGGCGTCGCGGGCCGATTGTATCGCCGACTCGGCCTGCTCCTCCGTTCCGGTGCAGCACCAGAGCAGCCCGCAGACCTTCTTACCGTGGATCGCTTCGGGGAACGGATCGCCTGCCGGGACTTCGGCGGTGAGATAGAAGGCGTACACGTCCTCGGGCGCCTGCGGGAGCCAATCACGATACCAGCGCATCGTCGTCTCCAGGTCCTCGATCGGCCAGAACATGGGTCCCGCTATTACCGTGCTCACCGGATGCAGCCGGTATTCGAACGACGTGACCACGCCGAAATTGCCGCCTCCGCCGCGCAGCGCCCAGAACAAGTCCGAATTTTCATCGTCGCTCGCATGGACCAGCCGTCCGTCGGCCGTGACGACGTCCGCACTGATCAGATTATCGATGGTCAGGCCGTACTTGCGAGCCAGATATCCGTGGCCGCCGCCGAGGGTCAGTCCTCCAACGCCGGTAGTCGAGATGATGCCGCTGACGGTTGCGAGTCCGAACTCATGCGTGGCCTCGTCGACCTCGCCCCAGGTGCAGCCGGCCTCGACGCGCGCCGTTCTCGCATCAGGATCGACATCGATGCCGCGCATGCCTGAAAGGTCGATTACGAGCCCGTCGTCGCAGGTTCCGAGCCCTGCACCGTTGTGTCCGCCGCCGCGTACTGCGACCTGCACGCCCTCTTCGCGAGCGAAATTGACGGCTGCAATTACGTCGTCTACCTGGGTGCACTGCGCGATCGCACCGGGGCGTTTGTCGATCATCTCGTTATAGATGCTGGATGCTTCGTCATACGCGGCATCGCCGGGAAGCACCAGCTTGCCGTTGAGCCGGTCCGCCAGCGGTGCAAATCGATCGGTTCTGGTGTCAGTCAATTCAGTCATGGCAGTTTGAACGGTCAAATTGTGGGTGTGGACTTCGGGCGACGGCAAACGGTGCGTGGCCCTTCATATGTACAAGCCGAAAAACACCGCGAACTCCCTCATCCAACCATTCGTTGACGTTTGATTCACATGCCCGAGCGCCCGACCCAACTGCCCCACACCTCCACAAGTAGAAATGGCCGCCGATAAAATCATCATCATCGGGGCGGGCACCATCGGGCTGTCGATCGGCTGGCGCCTCGCACGACGCGGCGCCGAGGTCGTGATTTTCGAACGCGGCGCCGCGGGACGGGCCACTTCGTGGCTGGCCGCGGGCATGCTCGCGCCGGATGCCGAGATCGGGTTTGAGGAGGCTGAGCTCTATCAATTCAATCGCGAGAGCGCACGGCGGTGGCCGCGATTCGCCGAAGAGCTCGAGAACGACAGCGGGCTGAAGGTCGATCTGCGCACCGACGGCACGCTGATCGTCGCCGACGACCGGGACGCAGCGGAGGCGCTCCGCCGCCGCTACCAGTTCATGCGGGAGAAGGGATTGGCTGTCGAATGGCTGTCCGGGACCGAGGCGCTGGACCTGGAGCCGTTCGTCGCTCCGCGCCTCGCTGCGGCCGTGCATTCGCCGCGCGACTACCAGGTGGACAACCGCCTCCTCGTCGATGCGCTCGCCGAAGCCTTTCGTCGCAGCGGAGGGGACCTGCGCGAGCATGCTCCCGTTCGCGCGATCGAGGTGGATGCCGAGACGCCGCACGTCATCCTGGAAAATGGTGAGCGCGCTTCCGGATCAGCCGTCGTCGTCGCCGCGGGCGCATGGTCGCGATCTATCGAGGGGCTAGGACCTGAAAACCGTCCGCCGATCCGCCCCGTGAAAGGGCAGATGCTCGAGCTGCTCATAGAGCGTCCTTTCGACCTCCGCCACGTCGTCCGCGGTCCCGATGCATATCTCGCTCCCAAATCCAATGGGCGCCTGCTCGTCGGGGCGACCAGCGAAGAGATGGGCTTCGACGAGCGCGTGACCGCCGGCGGTCTGTATCATCTTCTGGAAAGCGCTTGGGAGATCGTGCCGGGAATATACGATCTGCCCGTGGTCGACTCGTGGGCCGGGCTTCGTCCGGCGAGCCGTGATCATCTTCCGATCATCGGATACGGCGACGCACCAGGAGTGGTGATGGCGACCGGGTTCTTCCGTCACGGCATCCTCCTCACCCCCGTGACCTCCGAAGAGGTCGCGCGCCTGCTGCTCGACAAAGAAACCTCCGATTGGATCGGTCCGTTTTCTCCAAGGCGCTTCGAACAAGTCTAAACGTCCAAGGCGCTTCGAACGAGTCTAAATTCGTATAGTGATGCCACCACAGACGCTCCACACCGTTACATTGAACGGCGAGTCCGCCGAAATTGCGCCGGATTCCACGATTGCGGACGTGCTTCGCGAGCGCGGTCTCGATCCGTCGGATCCGAAAGGCATCGCGGTTGCCGTAAATGAGGAGGTCGTGCCGAAGTCAACCTGGGGCGCGACCCATATTTCCGCCGGCGACAACGTAGAAGTAATCACCGCCAGGCAGGGTGGATAACGTGACCGATCTCCTCGACATCGGCTCCCTGAGCCTCGGCTCTCGCCTGATCATGGGCACGAGTCGCTATCCCAATCCGCAAGTGATGTTAGATGCCCTCGATGCCTCCGGCACGGAGCTCGTGACGGTGGCGATCCGGCGGATCAACCTGCAGGACACGTCCGAGGAGAGCTTTCTGGACCTTCTCATGAGCCGGGGCTTCAACCTGCTTCCGAATACGGCGGGATGCTACACGGCGAAGGAGGCGGTTCTCGTCGCGCAGCTCGCTCGCGAGGCGCTCGAGACCGACCGGATCAAGCTCGAGGTGATCGGCGACGACGAAACGCTTTTGCCGGATGTCGAGCAGCTCCTAAGGGCTGCGAGCCAGCTGGTCAACGACGGATTTCAGGTTTACGCCTATTCGAACGACGATCCGATCACGTGCCGCAAGCTGGCAGATCTCGGGTGCGCGGCCGTCATGCCGCTCGCCTCGCCGATCGGAAGCGGCCAGGGACTCATCAATCCATACAATCTTCAGCTTATCCGCGAGTTCGTCGAGGCGACACCGCTTATCGTGGATGCCGGGATCGGCACGGCGAGCGACGCCGCGAGGGCGATGGAGCTCGGCTACGACGGGGTCCTCCTCAACACGGCCGTATCCGACGCGCAGCATCCGGTGCTCATGGCGTCAGCCATGCGACGTGCGGTTGACGGCGGTCGGATGGCCTATCGTGCCGGTCGCATCCCGCGTCGGTTTTACGCGCAGGCCTCTTCACCCGCGGAAGGCCGGATCGACGTTTCATCCAACTGAGCAGGCTTTTGCCGCGGAGCACGAGACGGCCTGCATGACCTTCGAGCCCAACACCATCCGAAACAACGACGCGCTCCCTCGACTCATTCTCATTGGAGATCGGTTCACCGACGAAGAAACGGGGGATCGGATCATCGAAGCCGTGCGCGGCGGGGTCCGGTGGATTCACCTGCGCGATCACAAGGCACGTTCGAACGCCTTCGAGCTGGTCGTGCCGTCGCTGATTGCCCGGATCCGGGATGAAGCGACCGACGCAGCGCTGTCGGTGAGCGGCCGTCCCGAGACGGCCCGGAACCTCTCACTGCATTATCACGGCCGCACGCATCCGGATGCGATCGCCGACGCGCGGAATACCCTCGCGCCGTCCACCGTGATCGGCTATTCCTCCCATTCGCCGGACGAAGCTGCGGCCGCCGTCGCGAGCGGGGCGGATTACGTCTATTTCAGCCCGGTCTTCAAGACCAAGAGCAAGCCCGGCGCCGAGGGCGTCGGCGTGGGGCCGCTCCGCCAATGCTGCGACCGCGTCGGATCGACGCCCGTATATGCTTTGGGCGGCATCAAGCCCGGAAACGTCGCGGACTGCCTCGATGCGGGCGCCAGCGGGGTGGTGGTGCTCTCCGGCATCCTGTACGCGGACGACCCTGCTGCCGCGGCCGCCGCCTATCTGGAGGCACTCGATATATAGCATTCCGCCGCACACCGGCGTCGCGGCCGCACAAAGGCATCCAGCCGTAGAACCGGCATCCCGCCGGCGCGATCCTCCAGCCCGCAGCATCTCAACACCAGCCCCAAGGGTCTATGAAAACCGCCCTCACAATTGCAGGCAGCGATTCCGGCGGAGGCGCCGGCATCCAGGCAGACATCAAGGCAATGCAGGCGAACGGCGTTTTTGCCGCCAGCGTCATCACGGCGATCACGGCTCAGAACACGGTTGCCGTGACGGATGCATTCGAGCTTCCGATTTCGATCATCGCCGCGCAGATCGACGCCGTGTTCGACGACATCCAGATCCACGCCACGAAGACGGGCATGCTCTCCTCGTCGGAGATTATCGAGACGGTGGCGGACAAAATCGAGCAGCGCGAGGCGAGGCCGTTCGTGGTCGACCCGGTGATGATCTCTAAGAGCGGATTCAAGCTGCTGCGCGACGACGCCGTCGAAACCCTGAAGGACAGGCTGATTCCTCTGGCGACGGTGATCACGCCGAATGCGCACGAAGCCGGGCACCTGGCAGGTATGGATGTTCGTTCCGCCGAGTCGGCGCAGGAGGCGGCACGGAAGATTTTCGATCTGGGCCCCGGCGCGGTGCTGGTCAAGGGCGGTCATTTCGAAGGGGAGTCCGAAGCTACGGACGTGCTGTACGACGGAGAAAGGATGCACACATTTTCCGCACCTTACGTGGATACGACCAGCACGCACGGCACCGGCTGCACGTATGCCTCGGCAATTGCTGCAAATCTGGCGCGCGGATTCACGCTTCGCGAGGCGATCGCGCGTTCGAAGCGCTACGTTTCAGGGGCGATCCGCCACGGGCTCGCGATCGGCGCCGGGCACGGTCCGACGCACCACTTCTACTTTCTCGACGGCAGCGACACGTTTCCGATCGGTCGTGAGTGATCGGGGCGGTCGGCATTGGCGCGATCTGTCGCCCGGCTTGGACGTCGCATAGCCGCGGCAGGATCGGACGCGAAAGCCGGACATCCGCTTATTTCAATTCTATCACACCTGTCTCCAATCACCCGGCCGCTTGGCGCATAAGAATGGTAAGCATTGCAGAGACGGACTTAGACATAGACGACCAAGGAGTACAGCCATGAAGACAAACGTCAGCGATTTTCGATATCGAATTGGAGACATGTTGGGAGATTATGCGCCGGATTCTTTCCGTCGGCAGCGGTCGACGTCCGGATGGAAGATCGGGCTCGGCGGCATCTTCGCCGCGATGGGTCTCAGCTATCTCGCCACGAAGATTGCGAACGGCAGGATTAATAATGCCATCGACAAAGTCGTGCCGGATTCATCCGAGCCGGTACACGGGGATGGCACCGCCATCCACGGCTTTGAGGGCGGACGGACGCAAGACTCTGAACTCTCGGGCACGTCCGGAAGGTGAGCGCATCAGCGGTCACGTTCAGTGCCGACGATGATTTTGCGGTTGTGACGGATTGCGGAGGGGATTCCCCTACGCCGCGTGCAGCAGATCCCCCCTGTGTGGAATCGGCCGTGCGCGCGAATCTGTGAACCCATGCTTGAAGATGTCCGACGGAGAGGAAGATGGAAGTAAGCCGAGCCGGTCTCGTATCTATCGACGACACAGAGACGATCTGGAGCCGGTTCTTCATGGTCTCGCCGCTGGTCGTCGTCGGAACGAACGAAGGCGACGGCTACAACCTTGCGCCAAAGAACATGGCGATGCCGTTGGGTTGGGACAACTATTTCGGGTTTGTATGCAGGCGACGGCACGCAACGTACCGGAATGTTCGGCAGAGCGGCTTTTTCACCGTGAGTTTCCCCAAGCCGTCGCAGGTCGTTCTCGCGGCCCTCGCGGCCGAGCCGCGCACCGGCGAAGAAGGGGAGAAGCCGAGCCTCAAGCACCTACCCACGTTCCCGGCGAACGATATTGACGGGGTATTTCTCGAGGATGCGTACCTCTATCTGGAGTGCAAGATGGAGCGCATCATCGACGGATTCGGTAATCAGAGTCTTATTGTAGGCTACGTGAAAAGCGCGCACGTCGACGAGGCGTACGCGCGCAAGAGCGAGGTGGATGACGGCAGCCTGATCAACGAAGCGCCGCTGCTGGCCTATCTCAGCCCGGGGCGGTACGCAGCCATCGACGATACAAAGGCCTTTCCATTTCCCGCCGGCTTCGAGCGCTAGACGTGTAGATATCATGCGCAGCGAGAGGGCACGAACTATTTCGGAGGTTCTGCGGGGCTCGCTCCGGGATATGCTTTCGCTGCTCGAAAGGATCGTTCAGGCGGAGTCGCCGTCGAGGGATCCTGCGGCTCAGGATGCGGTGCTCTCGATTCTGCAGGACGAACTGGCGGACCTCGATTTTGACGTCACGCGAGTGCCGGGGACGGCGACGGGAGGGTACCTGTACGCTGTTCAGCAACCCAGAATAAAGCGTCGCCCATACCAGCTCCTCCTCGGGCACTGCGATACCGTATGGCCACTCGGGACGCTCGCGCAGATGCCGTTCCGCATCGAGGACGGTACGGCACGCGGGCCCGGCGTCTTCGACATGAAAGGCGGGCTGGTGCAGTTGATCTTTGCGCTGCGGGCGCTTCGCACGTCTGCCATGCGACCGGAGGTAACCCCGGTGATTCTCATTAATTCCGACGAAGAAATCGGGAGCCGCGAGTCGGGACGGCAGATTGCGCGCCTTGCGCGGAGAGCGGACCGTGCACTCGTTTTGGAGCCGGCACTGGGTACCTCGGGAAGGCTGAAGACGAGCCGTCGGGGTTCGGGAAAATTTTACGTGCGGGTCCAGGGCCGCAGTGCCCATTCCGGATTGGATCCCGGAGCCGGAGCCAGCGCGATACTCGAGCTATCGCACGTGATACAGGCGCTCCATGCGCTCAACGATCCGTCTTCGGACATCAGCGTGAACGTGGGGATGATCCAAGGGGGCGTGAGCTCCAACGTTGTCGCAGCGGAAAGCACTGCAGTCGTCGACGTCCGCGTCGCGAGCAAGGAGGATGCGAGGCGTATCACACAGGAAATCCGGAGACTGAAGAGCGTTACGCCGGGAACGAGCATCGAAATCACCGGCCGTTTCGGCCGCGATCCGATGGATGCCACGCCGCGAAACCGCGCCCTCTGGCGCCGGGCGCAGGAAGCGGCCCGCGATCTGGGAATCGATATCGACGAGGGCCGCTCCGGCGGGGTCTCGGACGCGAACACGACGAGCCTGTTCACGGCGACCCTCGACGGGCTCGGCCCTGTCGGCGACGGGGCGCACGCGCATCACGAATACATCGAAATCGAAAAGATGGTCGAGCGGAGTGCGCTGCTGGCGCTGATGGTGATGCAAGCTCCTATGGCGGTCCATACAAAGGATGGCGACACGAAAGCGGCACAGTCCGCCCCTCAGCATGCATAGACACATACTTGCTTCGCTGACGAGAATTTCGAATCTGGCCGACGCGTCCTACGCAGTCGAGAAGATAGATCGCTCCCGCTGGGCGACCGGCGACTACGTGCTGGGCGAGGTGTACGGCGGCGCGAGCGAACTGTACCGCGTCGAGCTGCCGAACGGCCGCATGATGGAGGTCGCGGAAGGGGACCTGGTCGTCGGCGCATTCGGTAAGCGGGCCGCTACGCTCGAGACGACGGGCGACTGGGAGGCCGTGGAAGCGGACGGCATGATGGCTTCGCTGACCGGCGCGGGGCTGTTCGGGAAGTGCACCTCGCGCTCATCTCTCCTGCCGAAGATGATGGAAATCGTCTACCGCGGGCACGTCGTACGAAGTGGAGAAAAGGTATCCATGTCCGATTTCGTCGAAGAGGTGCCGAATCGTCGATTCGACGTGCCGACGATTCTGTTGATCGGCTCCTCCATGTCGGCCGGAAAAACGACGGCGGCTCGGGTTCTCATTCGGCTGCTCAAACGAAAGGGTTTGGAAGTGATCGGCGCGAAGCTGACAGGCGCCGGTCGATACCGGGACGTGTTGAGCATGCGTGACGCGGGGGCCGATCATATCTTCGATTTCGTGGATGGGGGACTCCCCTCGACGATCTGCAGCGAAGAGACCTACCGGCGTGCGACGCGCGGGCTCCTTTCCAGAATGGCCGGGGTCGGAGGCGACGTAGCCGTCATAGAGGCCGGCGCATCCCCGCTGGAGCCCTACAACGGCCAGGCTGCGTACGAGCTCATCGAGGAGAACATCCGGATGACGATACTCTGCGCATCCGATCCGTACGCTGTCCTCGG
>CAZKNF010000094.1:0-10198 GCA_964554105.1 uncultured Rhodothermales bacterium
CGTGCTCGTTCTCGTCACGATGATGGCCGCCTGCTCGCCGGAGCGCGAAGAGCCCGTGCAGGGCACCGCCGACGCGGGCACGTCCACCGAAGGCTTTGTTTCACTCTTTGATGGCGAATCCCTGGAAGGATGGAGCCGTCACACCGGACTGCCCGAGGATCAGGTCGGCGGGCTGTGGGAGGTCGAGGACGGCGCGATCGTCGGCGATCAGGATCCGCCGGGCCACGGGGGCTTTCTCATTACCGATGAACAATACGGTGATTTCGTGCTGACGCTCGAGACGATGCTCGATTATCCCGTCGACAGCGGCATTTTTCTGCGCGTCGGCGAGGACGGCAAGAGTCACCAGGTCACGCTGGACTACCGCGACGGCGGCGACATCGGCGCGATTTATCTTCCGTGGACGCAGGCCGGCGTGTTCTCGAATCCCGAAGGCATCGAACACTTCGAGGAAGGCGATTGGAACGACGTCCGCGTTCAGATCGAAGGGGAGCCGAGCCGCATCCGGTTCTGGCTGAACGACGAGCTGGTCACCGATTTTCAGCATACCGAAGAGACCACCCAGGGCGTTCCACGGACCGGCTACATCGGCTTGCAGGTCCATCCCGGAGAATCGTACGAGGCGGGCAAGAAGGTGCGATTTCGGAACATCCAGATTCAGCCCCTGGACTGAGCCCGGCTAAACGGACTTCGAAATACTTCGAAAAAGATACGGGGTCGACGTGATGAGGGCGCCTTGCATGCGACGAACGATGCCGGTCCTCGCAGCAGCCTTGATGCTGCTCGTTTCCGGTGCCATCCCTGCACGGGACCAGGCGGTGCGGCCGGGCTCCGATGCGGCGGCTCCGGCGTCTCAGGCGCTGCGAACGGAATACGCGGTGAACCCGCTGGGCATCGACGTCGCGGCGCCGCGATTGAGCTGGCAGCTCCGGTCGGATGAGCGCGGCGCGATGCAGTCCGCGTATCAGATTCAGGTAGCCGATGCGGCGGAAGCGCTCGCGTCCGCCGAAGACCTGGTCTGGGACTCGGGCAAGGTGTCGTCGGAGCGCTCCGTCTTCGTGGAGTATGGTGGTCCTCCGCTCGAATCACGGGAGCGGTACTTCTGGCGGGTGCGCACCTGGGATCACGCCGGCCGGGAATCCGAATGGAGTGAGCCGGCCTGGTGGGAAATGGGTCTTCTGGATGCGGCGGAGTGGGAGGCGGAATGGATCGAGCCCGATGTGGACGAGGATCCGGCCACCTCGCAGCCCGCCCAGATGCTGCGCCGCGAATTCGAGGTCGAGACCGAAGTGGAGTCGGCGCGCCTCTACGTGACCAGTCACGGCGTTTACGAGGTGCATCTCAACGGAGATCGTGTAGGCGACGAGCTCTTCACGCCGGGCTGGACGAGCTACCACGAACGTCTCCAGTATCAGACCTTCGACGTCACCGACCTGCTCCTCTATGGCCGCAATGCCATCGGCGTGCTGCTCGGCGACGGCTGGTATCGCGGCTATCTGGGATTTGAGGACGAACGAAATCAATATGGAGAGTCGCTGGCCCTCCTGGCGCAGCTCGACGTCACGTTCGCAGACGGAAGCAGGCGTGTGCTGGTCAAGACAGATGACGGATGGACCTCGTCGACGGGACCGATTCTGATGTCGGACCTTTATATGGGCGAGATCTACGACGCGCGCCTCGAACAGCCGGGCTGGTCCAGCGGCAATTTCGACGATGACGGCTGGCGGGCCGTGCGGACTGCGGATTTCGGGAAGGACCACCTCGTCGCACCTGAGGCGCCGCCCGTTCGGAAGATCCAGACGCTCAAGGCCGTGGATCGTTTTACGACGCCTGAGGGCGACCTGGTGTTCGACATCGGCCAGAACCTGGTCGGCTGGGTACGGCTCCGTGTTACCGGGCCCGCAGGTACGGAAGTGACACTGCGTCACAGCGAGGTGCTCGACAGCGATGGAAATTTCTATACGGATAATCTGCGCGCAGCCCGGCAGACGACCACGTACATCCTCAAAGGGGAGGGCGAGGAGGTCTTCGAGCCGCACTTCACCTTCCAGGGATTTCGCTACATCGCCGTCGCCGTCGACGGACAGGCGGACGATCTCGAGCTCGACGATATCGAGGCCGTGGTCATCCACTCGGACATGGAGCCGACCGGCCATTTCGAGAGCTCCCACGCGCTCGTGAACCAGCTCCAACACAACATCGTCTGGGGGCAGAAGGGCAACTTCCTCGATGTGCCGACGGACTGCCCGCAGCGCGACGAGCGCCTCGGCTGGACGGGCGACGCCCAGGTTTTCGCAGCCACGGCCGCATACAACATGGATGTGTCCGGATTTTTTGCGAAATGGATGCGAGACGTCGAGGCGGACCAGTTTGAAAACGGCAGCATTCCCTTCGTCGTGCCGGACGTCCTTGGCGCCGGCGGCGCCACCGGTTGGGCGGATGCGGGAGTCATCGTGCCGTGGACGATGTATCAGCGCTACGGCGACGAGCGGCTGCTCGAGGTCCAGTACGAGAGCATGGCGGCGTGGATCGACTTTATGGTGCGCGAGGCCGCCAAGGACAACACGACCTACATCTGGGATGACGGCTTTCATTTCGGCGACTGGCTTGCGTACAGCTCGGACAGTCCGGCGTACCCGGGGGCTTCCACCCATACCGATCTCATCGCTACGGCGTACTTCGCACATTCCGCCGGTTTGATGGCGCGCACGGCCGAGGTGCTGGGCCGGGATTCTGACGCACGGGAATATGCGCAGCTTCGCGACCGCGTCGTCGAGGCATTCCGGGAGGAGTTCGTAACGCCGCGCGCGCGCCTGTCGTCCGATACGCAGACCGCCTACGTGCTGGGCCTCGCCTTCGATCTGTTCCCGGCGGATATGAAGGCGGAGGCGGCGAGCCGACTGGCCCATGACGTGAGCACGCGCGGCCATCTCACGACCGGATTTCTCGGCACGCCCGATCTCACGCGCATGCTGAGCCGCAACGGTCACGCGGCGGAGGCCTTCCAGCTGCTCCTCCGGGAGGAGTATCCGTCGTGGCTCTATCCCGTGACGATGGATGCGACCACGATCTGGGAGCGATGGGACGGCATGCGGCCCGACGGCAGCTTCCAGGACGCGAACATGAATTCCTTCAATCACTACGCGTACGGCGCCATCGGGGACTGGCTGTACGGAGAGGTGGCCGGCATTCAGGCCGCGGCGCCCGGATACAAAAACATCGTTATCGCGCCGGTGCCGGGCGGCGGGCTCTCGCACGCGCGCGCTCGATTGCAGTCGATGTACGGTGTGATAGAATCGTCCTGGGTGATGCAGGATGATGAGCTGCGGGTGAACGTCACCATTCCGCCCAACACGCGCGCGACGGTCCGCCTTCCGGATGCCGAGCTCGGCGCCGTCACCGAAGGCGATGGTCCCGTTGCCGATGCCGAGGGCGTGTCCGCGGCCGTCCAGGACGGGTCGCACGTCGAGATCGAGCTGGGTGCCGGACGCTACGCATTCGCCTACCCGAGCACGGCGCCTGCCCCGCCGGAAGACGTTTCGCCGACCGACGATGCGGCGGATGGAGAAACGCCGGCCGACGACACAGAATCCGACGATTCATCAACTGACGATCCGCCGCCGACCGAGCGGGAGTTCTCTACGGAGGACAAGCTGGCGATACTCCTGGCCGATCGCGAAGCCCGATCCATCCTCATGGACCATATGCCGGACCTGTTGAACTCCCCGTGGGTGAGCCAGGCGATGGGATTTCCGCTGCAGCAGGTCGGTGACGTCATTCCCGTCGACGTACCCGCATCGGTCTTGGAAAGCGCCGATGAAGCGCTCAGGCAGATGAACAGGTAGCAGGCATGGAGCATACGCAGCCGCGTACAGTCGCCGAAAGGCTCGACGCGATCAACGAATACGACCGGGAGCCTGTCTCTGAAGAGGGGCTTCAGGGCCCCGGCAACTTCATCGGATTGTACGCGGGAGAGCATGTGGCCGGAACCGAGTTCGTCATCGGGCCGCTCTTTGTGGCGCACGGCGTGGCGGCGGGAGACCTGATCTGGGGACTCATCGTCGGGAATCTGCTGGCGGTGCTGTCCTGGGCCTTCCTGTGCGCGCCGATCGCGACCGGAACGCGGCTCAATCTCTACTGGAAGCTCCGCAAGATCGCCGGTCCGAATCTGCTCTTCGTCTACAACATCGTCAATGCCCTCATGTTTTGCTTCCTGGCAGGGGCCATGATCTCGGTCGCGGCGACGGCGGTGGGGATTCCGTTCGGGATGGCGATGCCGCAGCTGACGGACCTGTATCCGAACAGTGTCGGATGGGTCGTGACCGTGCTGATCGTCGGGGCGCTGGTGACCGTCCTGGCGATTCTCGGTTTCAGAAAGATCGCGCAGTTTTCCAGGGTCACCTCACCGTGGATGTTTCTCGTCTTCGTGGCGTGCGGCGTGGCCGCGCTGCCGCAGCTCGGCGTGCAATCCATAGGTGATTTCTGGACGGTAGCCAACGAAAAAATCTGGACGGGCGTGCCGCTGGAGGGACAGAGCAAGTTCACCTTCTGGCACGTCATGTTTTTCGCCTGGTTCTGCAACATGGCGATGCACATCGGGATGGCCGACATGACGATCTTGCGGTATGCGAAGAAGTGGCACTACGGGTTTGCGAGTGCGTTCGGAATGTACCTCGGCCATTTCGTCGCGTGGATCGCCTCCGGCATTCTCGTTGCGCTGGCCCTCCAGACGTCGGGCGACGTGGCGCCCGGACCCATCGCCTATATCGGAGCCGGCGTGGCCGGCCTCATCGCCGTGGTTGTCGCGAGCTGGACGACCGCGAATCCGACCATCTACCGCGCCGGACTCGCCATGCAGACGGTGACGCCGGATTGGAAGCGATGGAAGGTGACGCTCGTCGTTGGCGGCATAACGACCGTCGCCGCCCTGTTCCCCGCACTGATGATGCAGCTGTTGGATTTCGTGGCGCTCTACGGACTGCTGCTGATGCCGATGGGCGCAGTCATTTTCGCCGATTACTGGATCCTTCCGCGCCTGGGCATGCGACAGAATTATGCCGAGTGGAAGAAGTTGTTGTTCAGCGTGCCGGCCGCGACGGCGTGGGGATTGACGCTCGCCGCGTGCTGGGGGATCAATGTGCTCTGGGGGCTGGAGATCTTTTTTCTCGGACTGCCTGGCTGGTTTATCGCCGTTGCATTGTTTGTTGGCATGAGCTTCGCACAGCAGCAATCAGAGCAGCCGGCGACACCGGTTCAGCCGGTGCCCGCGGGAGCAGCGGCAGCGACATCCAATCCACTGGAATGAGAAAGCACATGAAACTGCTGCTGAAATTCGCATCGTTTGTCGGGCTTGCCCTCACGGTCGCCCCGGCGTTCCTCGTTTTCACCGGGGACATCACGTGGAGCACGCATGCCGGTTTGATGCTTGCCGGTACCATTCTCTACTTCTCTACGGCTCCGTTCTGGATGGGCCAGAAAGCCTCCGACAGCCCCGTTTGAATCCTGTCTATCCGTTGTGCTGCCGGGCGTAGGCATGTTCTTTGCTGAGGACGGTCGCGGGATTCGTCCACCGCCATGCCTCTAAAGGCCTGTTGAAGAACGTAGAGTCAGTCCGATGCTCGAGAGACAAGGGCTTTTAGAATTCAACCGTCGATTCGCTCGGCGTCGCCCGATCTGTAGGGCGGTGGTGTTCTCGGTCATCCTTTTCATTACTGTGCTCTCGCGGCCCGCGCCAGCGCTCGCGGTCTTCCATCCACCGGATGAGCGCGTCCGGTACGCCTACACCGATTCGGCTGCCGCGCACAACAGCGAGCGGCAACTTCGTACGAATTCCGCGGCACGATTTTCCGTCGCCGGTGCCCGAGGGGCTGCCGAGCCGCGCCGAGACGGCGCGTCGATCGGAGGAGCGGCACAGGATCCGATGCTGGCGGACGTCGCATCCATTCGACGCCTTACCGCTTCGGAGGCGAGCGAGGCACATCCGGTCGTGCTGGAGGGCGTGATCACGTATTATGATCCGGCCTGGGGATTCGCGTTTCTGCAGGACGAAACGGCCGGCATTTTCGTGCAGCTGGCGGAGACGGAGCCGGGTGTGGGGGCGGGTGAGCAGCCGACGGAGCCGACAAACCCGTATCCGTTCGCGCCGGGCGATCTCGTTGAAGTGAACGGAGTGACGGGGCCCGGCGATTTCGCCCCCGTTATTGATTCGGCGACTATCCGCGTTCTGGGCGAGGCGTCGATGCCCGCCGCGCCGGTGGAGTCGCTTCCCCACATGTTCGCGGGCCATGAAGACAGCCAGTGGGCGCAGGTGGAAGCGGTTGTGCGATCGATTACGAGGGATGATGATACGGGTCACCTCATCCTGGACGTGGCATCCGGACTGCGCCGTTTCTTCGTCCTCATTCCGGATTTCTCTTCAGAAGCGCTGCCCGTGGAGCTGATCGATTCCCGCGTTCGAATCGAGGGCGTATGTGCGACCGTCTTCAACCAGAAACGCCAGCTCATCGGCATCCAGCTGTTCGTTCCGGATCTCGACCACCTTACCGTGATCAATCCGGGACATCCTGATCCCACGACGCTCGAGCCCCGGTCGATCAGCAGCCTCATGCAGTTTTCGGACGACGAGCCGGGTCATCGCGTACGGGTTCGGGGGACGGTTACGCTCCAGCGAGCGAACGGTGACTTCTTCCTGCACGATTCGAGCGGTGGGATGTACGTGCAGCCGGATACCGTCCTCCTGCTGCAACCGGGTGATCGGGTGGATGTCGCCGGTTTCGCCGCCGCCGGCCGGTATACACCGATTCTGGAAGATGCCATAGCCCGCAAAACCGGCAAAGGTGAGATGCCGGTGCCGATCAAGATGGAGGCGCAAGATTCGCTGACCGGCGACTTCGACGCCCAGCCGGTGCAGATCGAAGCGCGTCTTTTGGATCACGGCCGGCGTGACTCCGAGTATGTGCTCACACTGCAATCCGGCCCGCAGACGTTCAACGCATATATCGAAGGGACACCGGGTGCAGCGTCGATGCCGCCGCTCCGGAACGGCAGCCTCGTGGAGGTAACCGGCATTTATTCGGTCCAGATGCAGCAGCAGTCCGCTTCGGTAGACGTCAGCACCTTTCATCTCTTCGTGAATTCCCCTGCCGACATAATCGTATTGAAGGCGGCGCCGTGGTTCAATTATCGGCATGCCCTGGGGATTCTGGGCGTGCTGTCGTTCATTTCATTCGGCGCGATGGGGTGGGCGACCGTGCTGCGGAGGCGGGTTCGGCAGCAGACGGACATCATCCGGCAGAAGCTCGAGGATGAGGCGGCGCTGCGCGAAGAGGCGCAGTCCGCGAACCGCGCGAAAAGCGAGTTTCTGGCAAACATGAGCCACGAGATCCGCACGCCCATGAACGGCGTGATCGGGATGACCGAGCTGGCGCTGGAGACGGACCTCTCGCCCGAACAGCACGAATATCTGCAGATGGTGCATTCATCTGCGAACACCCTGCTGACGTTGATCAACGACATCCTCGACCTCTCGAAGATCGAGGCCGGGCGTCTCCAGCTCGAGGCGACCGAATTCAGCCTGCGCGACAGCTTTTCGAGCACGCTCAAGACGCTGGCCCTGCGCGCCCACAAGAAGGGACTCGAGCTCGCCTTCCACATTCCGCCCGAGATGCCCGACGACCTGCTGGGAGATCCGACGCGGCTCTGCCAGGTGATCGTGAATCTCGTCGGCAATGCGATCAAGTTCACCGATGAGGGAGAAGTGGTGGCGTTCGTCGAGGAGGTAACCGGCGACGAATCGGGCGCGCACGATGCGCATGCTCCCGACGGGGGGGTTGATCCGGCCAGTCGCCGCGAGGGCACGATCGAGCTGCGGTTCTCCGTTCGCGATACCGGCATCGGGATTCCGGCGGAAAAGCAGGCCCTCATCTTCGAAGCCTTCGAGCAGGCGGATGCCTCGACCACCAGGCGATTCGGAGGCACGGGCCTCGGTCTGGTGATCTCCAAGAGTCTGATCGAGATGATGGGCGGCAGATTCTGGGTGGAGAGCGAGGAGGGGAAGGGCTCGACCTTTCATTTCACTGCTCGCTTCAATGTGGCCTCCGACCCCACTAAGCCCCCGACCCGGAAGCTGCCCGTCTCGACGCAGGATCTGCCGGTGCTCGTCGTCGACGACAATGCGACCAATCGGCGCATCCTGGAAGAGATGCTCCGCAACTGGCAGATGAAGCCGACTCTGGTCGCGAGCGGGCGCGAGGCACTCGACGAAATGAACGCCGCGGCGGAGCAGGGCACGCCGTACCCGCTCGTGCTGCTCGACTTCCACATGCCGGAAATGGATGGATTCACCGTCGCTGAAGAGATCCGGAAGCAGTGGTCTTCCGAGATCGTGAGCATCATGATGCTGACGTCCGCGACGCAGTCGGGCATAGGTGCACGGTGTCGCCGCCTCGGAATCGCCACGCGCTTGATGAAGCCTTTTTCGCAGTCGGACCTGTTCAATCTCATCACGGTCGTGATGTCCGAATCCGACACGTCCGCGCTCCGGCCGTCGTCACCCGCAGGTCCGCCGGCTCATTCGACGTCATCTGGTAAATCCGCGCCGGCACCGGGGACGGACGGCGAGTCGCGGCGCACCGGCACCGCTCAGGGGCAGCATCGTCCCCGATCCATCCGGCCTGCGAACGGCCGCAGCTTGAAAGTGCTGCTGGCTGAGGACAACGAAATCAATCAGATGCTCGCGGTACGCAACCTCGAGAAATTCGATCACCGGGTCGTCGTCGTTGCGACGGGGAAAGATGCCGTTGCCGCCTATCGCCGCGACCGGTTCGATCTCATCCTGATGGACGTCCAGATGCCTGAGATGAACGGCTTCGAGGCGACCGGAAGGATCCGCGAGATCGAGGCGCAGACGGGCTGCCACACGCCGGTAATTGCCGTAACAGCGCGGGGGATGGAGGGGGATCGCGAGATGTGTCTCGATGCCGGGATGGACGATTATGTATCGAAGCCGATCCGTATGGACGAGCTGTTCGAGATAATGAATCGACTCACCTTTCGAGCGGCCGACGATGACTCCGTGCCTGCAGGCTCCGCATCGGCAGAATATGCATCGGCAGAATCCGCATCGTCCGAAACCACTTCATCCCAATCTGCATCTGCCGAGTCTGCATCCGTCGAATCAGCGCCCGTCCACACGTCGGGGAACGGAATTAGCGGCATTGGCGGAAAGTCGGGTGACGGCGCCGCCGCGGAAGCGGAGATCGACGATCGGGAGATCATCGATCGTGAGTCCCTGATCGAGCTCGTCTCCGGCGATCAGAATCTGCTGGACGAGATCATCGATCTGTTCCACGAGAAGGCGGGTTACGAGCTCGCCCTGATTCGACGCGCCGTCGAATCAGGCGACCCGATGGCGTTGAATGAAGCGGCGCACAACTTCAAAGGTTCGCTCCAGAGCATTTGCGCGCTCCATGCCTCGGCGGTCGCTGAACGGCTCGAATACCTCGGCAAGGACGGCGATCTCGCTGCCGCTATTCCGGCGCTGGACGAACTTGAACGGAGCGTTCAGCGCACGCTGAACCGAATAGAGGAAGGCGCTCTCGATCCGACGTGACGCGATCCGCGCTGGGATGGTTCGCGTTTAGGCGCGGCCGCGATCGACTCACTCGCGGTCGATGATCTCCGTGCTCCAGGGGCAGTAGATTCCCACCGTGTCTACCCAGTAATCGAGCGAGTCTTCCACGAAGCTCGGACAGCCGTCGCAGACCTCGATCGTGACGTCGGCAAAGCTTACGCTGTCGGGATCGAGATGCCACGACCACGGCGCATTAAATCCGCCGTCGCCGCGCTCCAGCGGTCCGGTGATGATGCGCTGGTCGTCCGAATCCAGAAGCCGCTCAGCCTCAGCAATGGCTTCCTCGTTTCGGATGAGCACTCGAAAGGTTTCGCCGCCAGGAAATTCGGATGAGTCAGCGCAGGCGCGAACGACGAAGAGGGCGCCGTCGGGTGAGTCCGGCTCGGACTCGTCACATCCGACGACGGCAATGAGAAGCAATAGGACGAGAAGTCGATACATAGCGCGCTGGGAACGTGTGAGTTGCGGTTCGCCGGAAGAGTACGAGACGCCGATCGGCACGTTTCAGCCGATGCTTGCGCGCGACAAGACCTTACTCGCGCGTAACAGGTGCACATCTCGATGGGG
>CAZKNF010000095.1:0-6044 GCA_964554105.1 uncultured Rhodothermales bacterium
TTCACCCTGTCGGATGGCCAGACTCTGCTGCCCCATTGGTCCTCACCTCGAAGTGTGAATGAACCCACCTGTGCCGTCGACAGCGATGCCGAAGCAAAATCACATCGCCCGAGCATCCGCTCTTATAGCATCCGCTCTTATAGCATCCACCATCTTCAGGCGCCCAAATCGTCGGTGCCGCATGCGCCACCGACGAAATCCTGAATCACTCTTCCCGTTCCGGCAGGTCCTTGAGAACCGGCATCGGTGCCATTCCCCCTCGGACAGCCGTCAGATTTTCAGCCAGTATCGACGAGATCTGCTCGGCCGACTCGCTGGGGCCCTCGCCGATCGGTTCGACGGATGTGCCCAGGCCCACCTTGCGTAAATAGCCGCTGCCCGAGCCGGATTCGCGATATTCGTAGGTGACGAAGACCGGTTTCTCGCTCCGCAGGATATCGTAGTAATAGGAGAACTCGCCCAGAGGAAACCAGCCGGCGACCGACAGGCCGACATACCCCAGATCCGTCACGTATCCGGCAGAAGGGTTGGGCCAGATTCCGTTAAACTGTGTGCTGAAGGCGAAGATCGCGCGGTTCTGGATGCCGTGATACTGTACGGGACCGACCATCCGCAGCGCACGTGCAGGCCGCGTCTCGCCAGGTAGTCGAAGCAGCTCCGACGAGACCTTGTAGGTTTCGACTTCAAACATCGGCATGACATCCTCCTCTCTTTGCTGCGGTTCAGCCGGACGCTCACGACGCAAGCTGCGGCATTCGCCGTGCTGCGAGCGCATTTTTCAGCGCGATTTTGGCTTCGGCGCGTCGAGGAAGGGCACAACGAGTTCAGCGACCACCGTCGTCGACAGGGTGTCGTCAGGTGTGGTCTCCGGAATAATCGCCAGACGCGCGGCAGGCCGTGCAGAGCCATCGTAACCCGCGTCACGTTGGCCACTGCCGAGCAACTTATAAAACTCGGCGATGTGGTCCAAGTGAATGCCGTCGGCGTCCGCAAAAATTGTCATCATCGGCGACGATATCACGGCGACGTGATCAGACCAGTCATCGTCGCGTGGTTTCCATCGGCGTCGCTATGCGGCCGGCTCAGCGCGGCAGGTGCAGCAGGAGTCAGGTGTCAGGAGTGCAGCCGAGTACCGAGACCTGCATTCAGAATACCGAGCGTGATTCAAGATGCTAAGATGGGTACGTTGCCTCTTGGCGGCAGGAGCGTGACAGGATTTCCACACTCGAGTCGACTCACCACCAGTGCTCCAACTGAACCAGGTCAACTCCGCCCCCTTCCTGGCGACGGGCCAACAAATGCTCGCGGTCTGGTGAAACATGGATGTATCCGAAATGGCCTGTAAAGTCCGGAGCCTGCAAAATGATGGTCGTATCTCGTCTCGTAAAATCATAGAACTTGATAGTGAGACCCTCTTGCCGATTTCCATCTACGAAGTACATGCCGTCGTCGAAAGGGACCCAGGTCCCCCACGGATTGGCACGGAACCTGTCGAACACCAGAGACTCGTCACCGCCTGCAACCGGCTGTCTCCAGATTTCACCCAGCGGTATCTCGATCTCTTTCCAGTAATAAACCCACTTTCCGTCGGGAGACTCTCTGGGCGACCAACCATCTGATGATACGTGAACGCTATGGCCTCCGTTAACCGGCGCTTTCCAAATGCCTCCCTGTGACCTAAAGTATATCCACTCGCCGTCTCGGGACCAGAAAGGTTCGCCGCCATGTACCGAGTCCGGCAGGACGCGCCGAGGGGTGCCGCCTTCGGCGGACAGGACGTAGACACGCGCCCGAGGACCTTCAAACCAGGAGTCAAACACGATAGAACGGCCATCTGGAGACCAGCGAGGAGTGCCGGTGCGTGGCCCCCCAAAGAACGTCAGCTGAACGGGATTGCGGCCGTCTCTCTCGCATACCCAGATCTCATCGTGTCCCGAGCGACGCGAGTTGAACACGATACGTGTACCATCGGGGGAATATTCGGCACTTATTTCTTTGGCGCTGGAATAAATCAGCCGTTCGGGCGCAGCCTCCGGCGTGCCTGCTTCGGCAATGCCGTGACGCCAAAAGCTGTTGCGAACCATCGTGCCTTCCGCATACGCTAGGCGCTGACCATCAGGCGTAATCGTCGGAAACACATCACGATCCCCTCTCGTGGGAATGAGTACGGATGATCCGCCGCTTAGCGGTACACGCCACAGCCGGAGGTTTCCATAGCCATCGAAACGGTCGGAGGCGTAGACGATTTCATGGCTATCCGGCGTCCAGGCCAAACCATTGATCGCGGATCCGTCAAACGTGATTTGCCTCGGCCTTCCACCGGGCAGAGACGATAAGGGCGCGACGTACAGATCCGTGTGCTGGTTCGTCATGTCCCCTCGAAGATTTTCTAATCCACGAACCCTGCGCTGGCCCCTCGCGAAGGCGAGCAACGTACCGTCCGGGGAAATACGTGCGTATAGGTCCTCGATATCGGCGGCCTCGGCAGTCGGATCCGTCAATTTCCGTCGTTCCAGGGTTTCAAGGGAGAACGTATAGACGGCCGAGCGGGCATCCGCCGAATCACGATCGACGAAAAACAGAGCTTCGCCATCGGGAGACCAGGAAAGCGTCGATGGAATCAGCAGTGAAGTTAAACCTTCCGCATCGCCGCCCTCGGCGGCTATCCGATAGATCCCGGTCTCGTCTTCCGTCTGCCTGACAAATGCGATATATCGGCCATTCGGTGACCAGGCGGGAGCATAGTCAGCGCCGGGATGCGTCGTAAGGCGAGTCGGACTATAGACGCCTCCCCCCAGCTGTTTGACGTAAATATCCCAGTTATCCTCATCTTCACCATTCCAGTGGAAGGCCAGGGACAATCCATCGGGTGAATAAGCCGGCAGGGACTCATGGCCCGGATAACTGGTCAACTGAACCCGTCGCAGCGGTTCTTCAGGGGTTGATGGAGAGGATGGAAGAAGTAACGGAATGCTGATGACGCCCACGAAGGCCAGCCCGAGAACACTCAGGATGATCAGGCGATACTTCGCCGGCATCCGTCGGGCGGCAGGTCGGGACGGCGTTTCCGTGCTCGTGCTCCCTTCTCCGGCCGCTCTCAGGGATTCCAGCTGCTTGATCACGTCCGTCATAGACGGGCAACGCGCCTGCGAGTCCTTGACGAGGCACCGATGTACGATCGCCTCCAGCCCGGCCGGCACGGTGCTGCGCAAGCGTGAGATCGGCTCCGGGTCGTCGTTCAAGATCGAATCGATGACCCCCTGTTGAGAGGTGCCGCGGAAGGGCCTAAGACCGGTGAGCATCTCATAGAGCAGCACTCCGAGCGACCAGATGTCCGTTCGATGATCCACCGCTCTGCCCTGCGCCTGCTCAGGACTCATGTATGCCACCGTTCCCAGCGCCGATCCCGCCTCTCCCCATTCCGCATTCACGAGCCAGGCAATCCCAAAGTCGATGATCTTCGCCAGGCCCTTGTCTGACGGCTCGGCGCCGTGGGATTTGACAATGATGTTCGACGGTTTGACGTCGCGGTGGATGACGCCGTGCCGGTGCGCTGCCCGCAGTCCTTCGGCAATCTGCCGTGCAAGTCGGACGGCATCGGCCACGGGCAGCGGTCCGCGTGAGATCATCTCCCGGAGCGTCTCGCCTTCGTAGTACGCCATGGCGATGAAGGAGCGCCCATCGTCTGTCTCGCTGATTTCGTGAACGACGCCGATGTTGATGTGGTCGAGTGCGGCGGCCGCTCGGGCTTCGGTCAGCAGGCGTCGCCGGGCCTCTTCGTCGGACGCAAGATTTGGCGGAAGAAACTTGAGTGCCACGCTTCGGTCCAGGCGATTGTCTTCGGCGAGATAGACGACGCCCATCCCGCCGCGACCGAGCGTGGAGACGATGCGGTACGGTCCTACGATTTTACCGACCTCGGCGGCATCTTCGGCCAGCAGCGCCGCGGCTCCGGCGGGATCTAACGCCTCGAGGAAGGAGCCGGCCTCGTCGTAGGCCGCAAGCAAAGACTCGACCTCGCCGTGGAGCGTGAGATCGTGTCCGCAGGCGTCCTGGAGAAATGCGGTGCGCTCGCCGGGTGCCCGTTCTAGAGCCTCGGTCAAAAGGTCCTGCACCTGCGCCCAGTTTTCGGAGGAGAGGGAGGAGCCGTCGTGGGGCATCGCGCCGTGGGATCCGGTCATATTCTCCTCATGCGCTATTTGTCCAGCGCGTGTGCCATCGATCCGGCGATTCGTCGGATTATCGTTGCAGCGCCCGGTAGAGCCACGCCTTCGCCATAATCCAATCTCGCTTGATGGTCCGCGTGGAGACGCCGAGTACCCCCGCCGTCTCTTCTACGCTCAGTCCACCGAAAAAGCGGCATTCCACCACACGTGCCGCACGCGGTTCGAGCTCGGACAGGCGGTGAAGTGCCTCGTCGAGGTCCAGCACTTCAGCCGCGAAATGGTCCGCAAGCAGATGCTGTTCTTCGAGGGTCACCTGCCGCTGTCCTCCGCCACGCTTCTGGCGCATTCGGTGTCGGGCGTGGTCTACCAGGATCTGACGCATGGCACGGGCCGCGGCGCCGAAGAAATACGATCGGCCATCGACG
Source organism: uncultured Rhodothermales bacterium (assembly GCA_964554105.1). Taxonomy (GTDB): domain Bacteria; phylum Bacteroidota; class Rhodothermia; order Rhodothermales; family VXPQ01; genus CAZKNF01. Next base: position 4,592 of record CAZKNF010000095.1, read on the forward strand.
GGCGCCCGCGTGGCATCGACAAGCTTGAGGTAGGCCTCGTGCACGAGCGCCGTCGTCGAGAGTGTGTGACCGTGCCGTTCGTGCAGCAAGTACCCGTGCGCCATGTCGCGCAATTCGGCATACACCAGCGGCAGCAGGCGACCTACTGCATCGTCGTTCTCCGGCGCAGCTTCGAGCAGCGCGGTGATGGTATGCTGAACAGAGACGTCGGCACTCACGAGTGCATCTCCTTGATTTTACGAAAGATAACACTCGGGTCTGGCGGATTGCAACACCTTAGGGAGGCGCTTTTGTCACCTGCTCGACCCATTTGTCGCAGGTGGATATATAGCCTCCGTCGACGGGCGTCTATACAGGTCAGGAAAACGATAACCGCTTCAAACCCAATCTAATAGGGTAGAACGATGACCGGTCAGCATCACCATAGGAAAACAATGCTTGCGTCGCTCATTGTGGCAGTCATGCTACTGGCCGGCTGCGGCGACGATATAACTGACACAGTGGTCGACCCTACTGCGATCCAGGGTGCCGTCACGGACGAGGACGGCAACACGTATCCGGGCGTCACCGTTAGCTTGCGGATTGAGGGTTCCGCAGCAGTGCTGCGAAACAGGACGACGGACGTTGAAGGGAAATACCAATTCGTTGTCGAGGAGGGAAGCTACCTGGTAGCCATTGAGGTGCCGCGAGCGAGTGAGGTCGTCGACGCGAACCCCATCGCCGTGAGCGTGCTGGAAGAATCCACCGCACACGCCGACTTCACAATCCGACTTCTGCCCGTTGATGCGAGGGTAGTTTACGGCGAGGAAGGTGTTGATTCGCAGAACGATATCAGGAATGCATCAGGGCAAAAGCCGGAGAACCCCGACGAGCCACTCTATCATGCCAACGAACCGGACGAGCTTCATCCGGTCGTGGCGCCGGATGGGCATCACGTGACGTTCGGCGAGTGGCGGCAGAGCGGCGGCACAGCCCAGGCCGCTTGCAATGGGAGCATTGGCACACGGTTTTCTCTGATGCTGGAAGGGCTAATCCCCAACGGCGTCTACACCGTGCAGGCCGTACTCGTCGACTTCGATGGTGGACCTGTGCGGAGAGGCGACGGCACACTCGGTCCGCCGGGCGCAAACGTCTTTACGGCATCGATGTCCGGCGATGGAATGCTGCAAGTAACGCTGCCTCCCGGTCCGATGTCGCAGACTGGGGACGCCCCGGACTGTGTGCTGACGCAAGTTGATTCTGCGAGGATATGGGTGATCTACCAGATCGACGGGCAGCCGGTTGACGGGAGTCCGGGAGACAATAGGGAGGCGTGGGTAGAACAGATGAGTTTTGGCTTATAAGCCAAGCAGGAAGCAGGAAGCAGGAAGCAGGAAGCAGGGAGCACGCAGGAGGCATGCTTCCTTGTAGAAGCGGGTCTACCATCTCACCTCCGTACCTCTCACGTCGACGT
>CAZKNF010000095.1:6144-10183 GCA_964554105.1 uncultured Rhodothermales bacterium
GCTTCCTTGTAGAAGCGGGTCTACCATCTCACCTCCGTACCTCTCACGTCGACGTGGATGAAAGGTCCTCGATAGGGTGTGGATCCGTAAATGCCGAGACCTCCCACGAACGGTTCGAACCAGGGCTCATCAGCCCAGGCCGCGACGATTTCGGCCAGGTAGACGGCATCGTCACGCGTGATGTCATCGTCACCGTCGAGATCGTCCATGTAGCCGTCGTCATCCGCGTCCACGAAAATGTCTGCAGCGCCGCCGTAGAGATGACGGCTGTACGTCGTGGTATTTCCGATCAGTTTGTTGTAAAACGGCGTGCGGAAGGCGCTCATCACGTGGAGGGTGGGGGCATGAATGCCGCGTCGGTTGACCTCGCGGAGAATCAATTCGAGCTTGAGAAGGAGCTCCTCGCGGAGCAGAAGAAACTTCGGATAGTCGCTTGCCTGCTTCGCAACGAACTGGCCGAGCATGAAGTGAGGTGAAACGAGCACATCCACATTTTCGCGCGTCACCTTCACGAATCCGCGGGGCGGGAGGTAGGCCGAGTCGCCGCGATGGAGCGTCCGCTCGTACTGCCCGATTTGATAACCTTGGAGCCGTTCGTCATCCAGCTCGTACGGGACCATCACGAAGGCGTTGACGGTCACGCTCTGGGCGGTCGGACGCTCGTCGACGTGGAGGGGATAGATCCCTGCACTGTCGGGTGCGTGCCACGTCCATCCGCTTTCTGCCGTCGTATCGATGGACCCCGCCGAGGCTTCGACCGAGTACTCTGCCGTAGGGTTGGATCGCGAGACTTCGATCTCCACGGTGTCACCAGGCATGACGAAGACGGACGTCAGCCGGTGGGGCGAGACGAAATCGTCGAGCCGAAGATGAAATGTGGATTCCTCCGGCTCGTACGTCGAGGAGATCTCGGTCAGCACGTCACGACGGATGTCGGGTTCGACCGGATTAATCTCGGAGGCCATGGGCCAGAAGAGTGCGGCGAAGGCGACGGCAAAGGCGAGAACCGCGGCCACCGTCATCCACAATGTTCGATTTCGCATTGGCCGGCCCCGACTAGTCGTCCAGATCTGCCGTCAGAGCATCGCAGGCAACGCGCTCATCCGCGCGGGTGCGTTCATCGAGCGCGTCACGGAGGGTCGCATCATTGCCGTAGATGTCGTCGCGAAAATGGGTGCGATCTTGCTGATCGACGAAAGCCGTCCAGTAGAGAATGTAGATGGGTATGGGATCGGCGAGGGGTTCCATCGAGCGATCGCGGCTTTCGATGCGGCTTCTTACGGCATCGGATGTCCACTCGTCGGAGGTCAGCACGAAATCCGCCAGCTCGACAGGCCGTTCGACGCGAATGCATCCATGCGAATAGGCCCGCTGTGCCTGCTCGAAAAGGTGGTCTTCGGGCGTGTCGTGCAGATAGATGTTGAAGTCGTTGGGAAACATGAATTTGATGCGGCCGAGGGCGTTTTCGGGTCCGGGTTGCTGCCGGATGCGGTATTCGCCGGCTTCGACGAGATCCAGCGCGCGCGAATCCGGAGACAGAACCTCGGCATCTTCGCTCCAATCGGTCACGATCTCATATTCGTTCTCCGCAAGATAGTCGGGGTCCTCGCGCGCTTCCGGCAGGATTTCGTCCGTGGCGATGCTCTCGGGGATGTTCCAATACGGATTGAACACGACGTATTCCATGGTGTCGCTGAATACCGGTGTCGCGCTGTCGTCGTATTCCTCGCCCACGACGACGGCCATCGACATGGCCTCCTCCCCATCTTCGATGACGTGCAGCTCGAAGGCGGGGACGTTCACGTAGATATATCGGCTTCCGAGAGTGGAGGGGATCCAGCGCCAGCGCTCGAGATTCAGCTCGAGCTGGCGGATTCGCTCATCGACCGGGACATTCATCTTGGTCAGCACGTCCTCGCCCGTCGCGCCATCGGGTTCGATGCCGTGACGCCGCTGAAAGCGCTCGACGCCGCGCACGACGCTTGTATCGTACCGCGCGCTGTCGGCGTTCGTGGTTACGAGGCTCGAATCGACGTCGCCCGTCGCGGCCAGTCGCCGGATGACGGCCGCCACGCGAGGCCCCTCGTCCCCTTCAGCCAGCGGTTCACCGGGCGATACGTCGGACCACCCGCCGCTGTCTTCGATGATGCGATACTGCTCGAGCGAATTCAGCAAAGCTCCGTACTCCTGATGGGTCTGCGCCTTTCTTTCCGACAGCCCGCGGATCGATGCGATCGATGCCGTGTCGCTGAAGACGTTGAGCAGATCGATCTCGTAGACCGGCGTATTCCAGGATGTGCCAAGATCTCGGGGATTGACACGTCCCATGAGCACGTGGGAGGCATATTGCATCAGGGAGTGTGTGACGGCCACATCGAGAACTGCCCTATCGTGCGCTCGTACGGAATCGTCTGCGGCCTCGTCACCATAGGCGCGGTCGATATGCTGCTGCAGGTCCCGATGTACGTAGTCAGCCCGATTCAGTCCCAGTTCATCGGCGCCGCAGAGGACATCGAGAACGTCGCGAAGCCTGCCGGTCGATCCTCCCGCCTCGACCCAGGCAGGTTCGAAGTCCCGCTGCCTGTAATAGGTACGGACGTCCGAGAGGATGTCGTCATCCGTCTCGATTTCCAATTCGACCGAGTCGGTCTCAATCAGGCGTTCGATGGACGCGCGGATCTGTTCCTCCGATCGGCCTCCGCAAGCCATCATACATATCGCGACGACGGCTACGAGGCCGGTAGAGAACACAGCTTTCATTCGGCTTCTGATCTGTTCCGGGCAATCTATTGCAGGGACACTCGATTCGGTGCCCTTTAACGGAAGGCTGACGGCTGCGTTCGATCTGAGATGCTACGACGGTGCTATTATTCCGCCAGATGAATCGGCCGGATGAATCGGAACGCATTACCAGCGTCCGCACCATTTCGATGAGACTACCACCCTTCCGCACCCTGCTCGACTCCACCGATCAAAGTCAGCAGGCTCGTCGCAATTAGACTAGAAGATTGAGGGCGTGTCCGAACTAGAATAGAAGAATGAGGGCGTGCCCGAACTCACTTGTAGACAGCACTAACCCGGCGAGAATCGTCATCCCAAGTTGAAATGGCAAGCCCCATGCTACCGTATGATGGACACGTCGAAGTACGATGACGTCGTGGATAGCGACAACCGTAAACAATGCCAGGATGCCTCCCAATCCATATACAGCATCGTTAACTATCATTGAGTCGCTGACCCGAAACAGATCGAGATGCCCGATACGCACGAGTGGCTGTCCCATGATCGACAGCGTACCTAGGAGCATCAATCGTTTATGCGTTTGAGGACGCCTTCTAAATGCAATACCTAAACCCACAAAAACCGAAAACACAGTAAGTCCCGCTATATTGCCCCAGACCAGCGCCGACACTTGATTGAGTTCTCTACCGTTTTGCGGGTAGGCAACAGCAACGTAGTACAGGATTACGAGTCCTGATAGAACTAATCCGGCAGCTATACATCCCCCGAGCACGCCCATCCGGCGGTGAAGCGTGAAGCTTCTTCGCGCTATTAGAACGGTTTGCGCAAAAAATAGAAGTACCCAGGCTGTGGCAAAGAACCCATGAATATGAAATCTCAGAGGCAGAGATGGGGCATCAGTGAACGGCCTCAGAAAGAAGGTAGGGGCGAATCCAACGAAGGTCACCACGACGAAGAAAATGGCTATTGCACGGAAGAATATACCGTGGCGTGTGCGTTCATGTAGATCCATCTAATTGATCTATGTATTACTCCATAGTGTATTACTCCAGAGCGTACTCGTCAAGTGACCATCCCTGCCTATAAACTACAACTATAATCCACTGATGAACGCGAAGAGCTATACGGCCAGGAAAGAACGAGATGAAGATGTCTTCTCATAGATTTGTTTGTAATAGAGAAGGACACATAATGATAAAGATACGAGGGCGGGCGTTCAAGTAAACTCAGTAGGCTTCATCGACGGTGCTCCGGCAACCTGCGTTGATGCCGCAGATGATTGCGTGAGGCCGTTCGC
>CAZKNF010000096.1:0-1392 GCA_964554105.1 uncultured Rhodothermales bacterium
AAATAAGACATGGTCCAGGGGACGCCGATATCAGGAAGATCAGACGTTCCGCCAATGCCACGCAGCGCTCGACCGATTTCCGGCAAAGCGTTGCGACCACTGGCACGTCGAGCAATATCGGAGGGCGATCGTCTCTCCCTATTGAGGAAGGGGGCCAAGGATTTCGAGTCCGTAGCGCACGGTCACCGGCATTATTTTCGCCATGTCCGGAGGAGCGGGTGCTGGTTCCATCAGCTCAGCGGCAAAGTTCTCGAAACCGCCGGGTGTCACGAAGAGCAGAAAGCGCGCGGGCCCGTCGCCCACGACCTCGAAGCCATGCGGCACGTCTCGAGGCAGAAAGGCGAACGTCCCCGGACCGGCGGTCCAGCTTTTCTCCCCACTGACGAAGCGAAGCTGACCTTCGATCACGTAGAATTCCTCATCTTCGTTGTGGTGCACGTGATAGGGTGAACCGACGCCAACGTCACTGATCTGCTCGATCACGCCCAGCCGTCCCCCGGTTTCCCGAGATGTGGCCCTGATCCACGTTCGTCCGCCAAAAAACCACCCTTCTTCCGCTTCTTCTCGCGCTTGAATGAACGGCTGAGCAACAATTACATCTTCCATTTCGACGTCTCCTTTCTTAATTGCTGGTTTCATGTTACACTGTGAATCATGAAATCCGATGACCACAATACTGCGCGCGGGAACGATAGTCAATATTGGTGTTACACAATGTTATGGGAAATAAGAAAAAAAAGAGCGGGGGCGCTCGAAGACGCTACACCAAGAGGCGCCGTGCGGAGCAGGAAGAGCAGACACGCCAGCGCATCGTGGAGGCCGCCGTCGCGCTGCATCAGTCGGAGGGCGGCGGGGCAACGATCACCGAGATCGCGAGACGTGCCGACGTTGCCCGGGTGACCCTCTACCGTCATTTCCCGGACGAGCTGGCCCTGCTCACCGCGTGTACGAATCATTACATGTCAAGCCACCCACCGCCGGACCTCGACAGCTGGGCGGCAATCCCCGATCCGGTTGAACGACTGCGCGCCGGCCTCACAGAGACCTACGCATACCATCAGCGGACCGAGAAGATGATGACGGTTGCTGAGCGTGAAGTCGCGCAGAACCCGGTTCTAGCGGAAATCCTCGAACCCGTAGATGCTTATTGGGAAAAGGCAAAGTGCGTGCTCGCGCAAGGCTGGACGGATGAGGAAAGTGCGGCGCCGCTTGTTGAAGCAGCGATCGGGCTTGCCCTTTCGCTGCCGGCCTGGCGAACCTTGACGCGCCAAGAGGACTTGAGCGACAGCGACTGCGTAAAACTCTTCGTGGCTACGATATGCAATGTGTCGTCCGGTTGATTACCCCTTCCGGGTCCCGTCTGCCCATGCGATTCCTAAATTTTCCGGATGT
>CAZKNF010000096.1:1492-2580 GCA_964554105.1 uncultured Rhodothermales bacterium
CGGAGAGCCTTCAGGTTCAGAAAGAATCGTATGAGTCACAGGTGCGACACATCAGGCTGTATCGCCGGATCGCGCTGATCGGCTCGATCATCATCGCCGTGCTTCTCATCTACATCGTGTGGCTTGCACAGTCAGTGGTATAGGTTCGCTGTGCCGGAGCCCGCTCGCCAACCAACATCGCGTTGTCATGAACTTTCTAGAGAAGCTGCAGCCGTACAAGCCGGTCCTGTGGATCTTTGCCCTCGTGGGTCTTCTGGGACTCAACGGCACATTCCTTTACTACACGATTTTTCAGCCGGACGTCCAGGCCGCTGCACTTGAGAATCCCGTGAGCGTAGTGTTTATCGTCGAAGCCTTCCTGATGGTTGCCTTTGCAGCCTGGGTGATCTGGCTCATGGGATTTGAGCGTCCGGGCTGGTTCCTGTTCGTGATCATGTCCATTGTCGGCAGCCTCGCATTCAGCGTGCCATTCTTCCTCTTGATGCACATCCGGAAGCACGAAAATGAACAGAAGGCGACCCGCACGTCATGAAAGCATCCTGACCGGTAGCCCGATTTGTCGATTCGTGATCTCCCCGAACGACTAGTGAATAGTAACCGCTATTCAAACCTTCCAAAACGAGGACCCATCATGAAAGCAACGAATCCCTACCTGAACTTCGCCGGAAACACCGAAGAGGCCTTCACCTTCTACAAGTCCGTGTTCGGTGGAGAGTTCACGGACTTTCTCCGTTTCAAGGACTTCGGCGCAAATGAGATGGAAGTACCTGATAATGAGCTCGATAAGATCGCGCACGTCGCGCTTCCGCTCGGAGCGAACAACCTGCTCATGGGGACCGATGCTCTGGAAGGGTGGGAGCCCGTAACCTTCGGAAATAATTACAGCATCACCCTCGAGGCGAACACTGACGAAGAAGCGGAAAGGCTGTTCAACGGGCTTTCGGACGGTGGCCAAAATAAGATGCCGTTGCAGAGGACGGAATGGGCCGAGAAATATGGTGAGTGTGCCGACAAGTTCGGCGTTCAGTGGATTGTGATGTATACCGGGAACGTCCAGTTCGACGGCAGTCGGGAAAGCTGACCGATCG
>CAZKNF010000096.1:2680-4242 GCA_964554105.1 uncultured Rhodothermales bacterium
CTGCGCTCGCCGAACGAGTTGAAGGCGTGATACAGGGTACCCTGGATCGCTTCAGCGATCGACTCACACGAGTGGAAGTCCACGTCGGCGACGTAAACAGTAATAAGAAGACCGGCATCGCCGATATTCGCTGCATGCTGGAGGCCCGTCTCGCCGGCCTCCAGCCTATAGCCGTGAGCCATCACGCGGCAACGGTGGATCGAGCTGTCGCCGGTGCCGCCGACCAGCTGTCGCGCTCGCTCGACAGCACGCTGGGACGTCTGGATAACCGCTGACGTGCCCACGGCGCGAAGAGCCATGAGAGGATGATGAGCACGTTCACGCGCTCGTCTTCGTATCCGTGCCGTTCACCCAGACCCATCCATTTGGTCTGAAAACCGGGTATTCTGAAGGATGGTCATGCGTCTCGTCCCGATATTCGTGGTCATGCTGCTGCTCGTTTTCGCGGACGGCCCTTTCGCAGCCGCGTATGCACAGGAGACCGAGCCGCGGCCGCGCGCCAGGGAGGCCGGTGTGGAAGTGGGTATTTTGCCGCCGGGGGCGCTCAACGCCATCACGGATGTGGAGGGTGTGCGGGTGGGCCAGGTGACGGTCGTCGAGGGTGACTCCGTCCGGACGGGCGTGACGGCCATCCTGCCGCACGGAGAGAATGTCTACCGGCAGCGAGTGCCCGCGGCTATCCACGTCGGCAACGGCTACGGAAAGCTATTGGGCGTGACACAGGTTCGGGAGCTGGGCGAACTGGAGACGCCCATACTTCTTACCTGCACGCTGTGCGTGTGGAACGCCGCTGCCGCGCTGGTGGATACGCTTCTCGAGCAGCCGGGGATGGAGGATGTACGCTCTATTAACCCCGTCGTCGGAGAGACGAACGACGGAGGGCTCAGCGATATTCGCTCCCAGCCCGTCCGAGCCGAGCACGTGCGCCGGGCACTTCGTACAGCGACAAGCGGCCCCGTGGAGGAGGGGAGCGTGGGTGCGGGCACGGGCACCGTTGCATTCGGATGGAAGGGAGGCATCGGCACCAGCTCGCGGCATCTCCCCGAGACGCTCGGAGGCCACAGGGTGGGCGTACTCGTTCAGGCCAACTTCGGCGGCGTGCTAGCAATAAACGGGGCGCCGGTAGGACGGGAGCTCGGGCGTTTTGCCTTTCAGGACGCGATGGGCGCCGGCGCGGATGGCAGTATCATGATCGTCGTCGCCACGGACGCACCGCTCGATGCGCGGCTGCTCGAACGGCTGGCTGTGCGCGCACTGATAGGTCTCGGCCGTACCGGCGCAAGCATGAGCAACGGTTCAGGCGACTACGTGATCGCTTTCTCTACCGTGCCGGTGGATTCGCCGGAACAGTGGTTGTCCAACGACGAGATGTCGCCCCTCTTTCAGGCCGTCGCCGAAGCTACCGAGGAGAGCGTCTATAACGCGCTGTTTACCGCCCGGACGGTTGAGAGTCGTTCAGGCACGGTCGAGGCACTTCCCCTGGACCGGACGCTTGAAGTACTTGCCCGATACAATGCTCTGAGCTGGAATCGCACGCTGCTCCCGAACGCGGGTGAATAGCC
>CAZKNF010000096.1:4342-9764 GCA_964554105.1 uncultured Rhodothermales bacterium
CGGTAGAGCTGGTGAATTCCAGTGCTGCACGACGGTCATCCTTAACTCCTGTAGAAAGGAGCCGAATCTAGGCAGGAGTCCCGACACGAAAAGCGATGCGGAGATGCATCGACCCGCTGGATATCTAGCAGGATCCAGACATGACACATCTAAAGCTAATCATTTGGGCGAGCTGCCTGATCCTCATCGGGTGCAGTTCCACAAATTCAGTTACTCTCACGGTCCAGGAGCCGGCTCGCGTAAGCGTTCCGGCGAACGTCACAAAAATCGGTGTGATCAACCGTACCGTACGAGAAGGTAAGCGTTCTCGTCTGGAAACCATCGATCAAGTGCTCTCGGTGAAGAACCGTGACCTGGACAGTCTGGGGGCCGCGGCAGGTCTGAATGGTTTGCTGGAAGAGCTTTCGAAAGCTGACCGCTTCGATGTCGTGTCAAGCGTACAGCCGGACGATCTCGACATGCCCGCGTACGGCGTGTTTCCTGCTCCGCTGCCCTGGGACGATGTCGAAGAAATCTGCGCAGAGCATGATCTGAACGGACTAATTTCGCTAGAATGGTATGATACGGATACGAGTATCGACTACGACATGCGAAAGGTAACCCACAAAGGGCCACTTAGCGTGAACGTTCCTCTACCTGAACATCACGCGGAAGTGAAAACGACCATTCGCACCGGATGGCGCATATACGATCATATGGGGAGATACATAGTCGATGAATATGACATTACGGAGGCTGTGGTTACAACAGGTCGAGGGATAAATCCCGTGGAGGCCGTTAAGGCTATTTCCGGTAGAACAGAAGCTGTTCAATCTATAAGCGGAGATATCGGCAGAGTATACGCGATGAGGGTGCTTCCATACTGGACGAGGGTGACACGTCAATACTATGTGAGAGGAAACGACAGATTTACTGTCGCAAAGCGAAGAGCCCAAACGGGAAATTGGGAGGGAGCGGCGGAACTCTGGTTAAAAGAAACGACGAACAGCAACGCGCGGATTGCCGGACGTGCACATTACAACATGGCGATTATGAGTGAGATTCGCGGCGAGATTGACGAATCGATAGACTGGGCCCGGACGGCTTACGAAGAGTACGGCGATAAACGTGCGCTTGATTACGTCCGAACACTTCAAGCTAGACAAGCACGAATGATCCGAGGGCAGCTGACTCAGCGGCCGTAACAGATCGTCCGGGTGCGCGAGCGGATTAACCGGATCGTCGCGGGCGAGACCGGCCATCCCCACGAGAAGGTCGCCAGGGAAACGGATCGAAACTTCTGGCTCACCGCCGAAGATGCGCTCGATTACAGACTCGTTGGTTGCATCGTCGGAAGCGCGACGGAGAACCCGGATTGGTGAGCTTTGAGGAAATTTGCTGATGGGCGTTCTCGGCAGGAACGGACCTTCAGAATGGAAGTTGTTCCGATCGTTGCCTCCACCCCCTCTTCTGGTGGATGTCCTCCATCCATTGCCCTGCTCGATTATGAGTGTTCACCTGTCGGCGCCCGACCTGGCGCGCCTTGAAGCGGCTTCCCGCGTTCTGGTTTCGCCCCTCACCTCTCCAACGATCGACGCTTGGCGCTCGTCCGTCAACTCTGCCGTCGGCGAGCTCTTCCGAGCTCATAAAACACTCATGATGCTGCCGGGATACGGCGATCTTTACAACACCGAAACCGCACCCGACGTCGTCGAACGAATGCGGGACTACGTCGAGCTCGCCGCCACGGGCGACCACGTCGTGAAAGATCCGGTGGTCGATCTCTGGCACCGGCTCCGCCGTCGCCAACACGTGGACGTCTTCTCATGGGCGATCAACGCGCAGATGATCGGGCAATTCGGATATCCGATGGAGGCTTCCGAATTTACGAACTACACCGTAGTCGAGACCGGCAGTAAGGATTTCCTCGGTGTCTACACCACGGTACCTGAAGGTGAGGTGCTTCTATGGGTGCTGCTGGAGCGGTCGGATGTTCATCCGTTCGGGGAGGATGCCGCGATGCTGATGCGGGCACTGCTTCCGTCCTTCAACGCCGGACTGGACGCCATCTCACGCTACAATGCCCATCGCCAGACGCTGGATGCGGTCTCTGAGCCGCTCATCGTCTTCGGCCGCGGCGGCTTCGAGCGTTATCGGAATACGGCCTTCGTTCAGATGCTCGATGCGGAAGCGGAGCGTGAGAAGATCATGATGGAGGTAATGCGGCTCGCCATCTCCGTTCAGCCGTTTGGAATGGTTCCGAGTTCCACGGTTCCATTATCCTCGCCCTTCGCAGCGCCCCAGCGCACGCTTCGCACGACGAGCGCATCGTACGACCTGCGTGCCTCGGTCGTTGGGCCCAACATGTTCGACAGCGAGACGGCCGTGATCATCACCTTGACGCGACAGGGGCCGCCGGCACTGCCTTCCGCCGGTAATCTCCGTGACCGGTTCGGATTGACCGCCCGAGAAGCGGAGGTGGCCATCCTCCTCGCCGAGGGGCTCTCCAACTCGGAGATCGCCGAACGGCTATTTCTCAGCCCCCATACGGCACGTAGGCATACGGCCAACATCTTCGGAAAACTAGACGTAACATCGCGGAAGGCCCTGGCTCTTCGATTTCTATGTCAAACGTTCATCGCAGGATGAGGCGCCGTCCGGCTCGCGTCACTCCTTGTGCGCGGATAGTGAACGTGTAGATGCCGGGCACGATCGAATCATCGGCAATGGCTACTTCGTGAAAGCCGGCTTGCAGCCCTTTGAGGTCCGCTTTACGGACACACTCCCCACCTGGACCGTAAAGTTCAATTCGGACATCCTCGGATTGATGCATGGTCAACCTGACAGTCGTCCCCGCCTGAAGCGTCTGCTCGTCCTGCAGCGTCAGTGCGGATGAAGGGATGACGCTCTCGTGCGAATACACCTGCAGACGATAGATCCCTCGATCCCCCGTCCCCAGTAGGACACTCGTTGCTGTGGCAACGACGGCGGATGGCGAGGCCGTCTGTGGAAGCCCGTCGTTGAACGGCGTCCAGGCTTCGGCGCCGTAGCACCATCTGTTGATGGAACGGTCATGCGGCGTCTGCATGACGGCGAGTACGATCGGTCCTGCCGTCGCCGTGCTTCGCACGATTGCCTTACGCGGCGGATCAGGGAGGCCGACCCAGAAGACTCCGCCATCCTCAGAGAACCACACGCCGCGCGGGCTCCACGCCATCAGCCCGTTGTCCTCCGTCCCGGCAAGTCCGATGGGAGCCGCTGGAGCATTGGAGTCCGACGCCACACGGCCGCCTTCCTCGTCGATCAGCAAGAGTCCCTGCGCTGAGGCACCCATCAGGCGGCCCCCGACGGCGACCAGGGACGTCACGGCCGCACGGGCGTCATATGCCTCCCCGTCGGAACCCATAGCGTTCCAGCAGGTCGCCGCACGCCCGGAGATGACACGCGTAAAAATTCCGTGTCGCTGCGTTCCGGCATAAAGTACATGATTCGCCTCAGCCATCGACGTGACGACCGCACTTCGCGGCAGACCCACGCCGGCATCCTCCCAGCCAGAGTAAATCCCAGCTTGAAAGTAGCACGCGCCTAGCACGCCCTCCCCCAACAGGCTGACGTGGACGGCTTCGGACCCGGCGAGGAGGGCTGTCACGAGGAGATTTTCCGGAATCTCCGGCCACGGCGCCGACCACGACGCTCCGTCATCATCCGAGTGCAAGACGAGGTGCGCTCCATCCGCCTCGATAAGCGCCACGCAGTTCGCTCCAGAGGCGGAGAAGGCGAGTACGGTACCGCGCGTCACGTTCGTCGGCTGCCAGGCCGCGGGCCCCAGTTGTTCGAGAGGATCCACTTCGGAGGTGCTCCATGATGAAACTACGGCGCCATGATAGATCCGATTACCGGTCTCCGCATGGCCCGAACGTGCCATTTCCACCGAGATTAAAATGGCTCATTCGAGCCATGCGCACGCGCGGTGCGTCGCCTTAAAATGGCAGCTGTCGGTATCCCAGCTCGAGATCCGTCAGTACAACGCACACCAATCATGTCCTATGAGGACAGGTAAGAACGATGGAATCCGCTACTAACAAGTCATGGCCCTGGAGCTTGGTACTACTCGGGCTCACCGCCCTCGCCGCCTTCTCCGCTCTTTTCGGATCCGCCGTACCGGCGAGTGCCCAGATGACTCCCAACGATCAGCGGCTGCTGCAGCACATTCAGCCTCGCGGCCACCAGGCTCTTCGGACGATCAGTCGCGCAAACGCGTCTACGGATCAGCCCCTTTTGCTCGACCAGCGCTGGATGTACGAATGGAATGGTGCTGACTGGGCTCATGTCGCCCAGACCGTTTTTGTGTACGATCAAATCAATCGCACGGAAGAGTGGCAGTTTGTCTGGACCGGCTCGGCGATGATGAATCAGTCTCGCACCACGTATCAGCTCGCGTCCGGCCACACGCTTATCGAGCTCCATGAGGGATTCGATACCGAGACCTCCTCATTCTACGAGATGGATCGTTATCTGTACGAGTACTTGTTCGACCTCTATACCGGTGAGCCGCTCTTCCTTCGCACCATGACGTACGAGACAAAGATCGGTGACGTATGGCATCCGATCGAGCGAACGATCTACACACAGTCTACCGAAACCGAGCTCGTCGGCGAAGTAGATGAGTGGGAAGGCCAAGGTTGGACGCCGCGCGAACGATTTACCATGCTCGAAACGGAGCAAGGCGTCGTGCAGACGGAAGAAATGCACGGCGTTGACGGATGGACCAACACCGTGAGGACGACGTTTCCTGGCTTCACCATCGAACGCCTTCGCGAGACGACCGACGCGTACATAGAGTACTTCCTGGATTATGGAGGGCTGAACGTCGGCGCTCACCTCTATCCGAATTACATCGCGGAAGAATGGAACGGACAAAGCTGGGAGCCCGCCGAACGTAAGATGCCGCTCGTGATGGATCCCGACGTCGGCAACGGCCTCTTTTTCACCGGAGCCGTCTACGAGTCCTGGGTAGAGAACCAGTGGGTCGCGGAACACCGTCAGGTGACCACGCAACGGATGTCGGACGAGATGCCGGTGCAGGCGACGCTCGCCATCTCCACCGACAATACCTGGCTGACGACCCTCATTGAGACGTTTGAGTACCACAACGACGGTGAGATGACACGCGCCGTACAACAGGTTGATATGGGCGAAGGCCTCGAGAACAGCCTCCAGTTCGTATTCCTGTGGGACCGTTTCTCCGTCGGCGTAGAGGATGATGAAATCCCGGCTGCGTATACGCTGGACCCGGCGTATCCGAACCCATTTAATCCGGCCACGAGCATTCAATATCGTCTATCATCCGCCGGCCCCCTGTCCATCCGCGCCTACGACGCCCTCGGACGCCACGTGGCAACGCTCTTCGACGGCAGCCAGGTCGCGGGTACGCACGAGGTGA
>CAZKNF010000097.1:0-9553 GCA_964554105.1 uncultured Rhodothermales bacterium
CCGGAAACGAGCTCAAGCTTTCGCACGGCGACGTCGTGATCGCCGCCATCACGAGCTGCACGAATACGAGCAATCCGTCCGTAATGCTCGGCTCGGGTTTGGTCGCGAAGAAGGCTGTCGAGCGGGGCCTGAAGGTACCGTCGTATGTGAAGACGAGCCTCGCACCGGGGTCACGCGTCGTCACGCAGTATCTGCACGAGGCGGGACTGCTTCCTTATCTCGATCAGCTTGGATTCAATCTGGTCGGATATGGATGCACGACGTGCATAGGCAACTCCGGACCGCTCCCGGATGCAGTCACAGCGGCGATCGAGGAGGCCGACCTCGTCGTAGCCGGCGTGCTGTCGGGCAACCGTAACTTCGAAGGGCGCATCCATCAACACGTGCAGGCGAATTTTTTGGCTTCGCCGCCGCTCGTGGTCGCGTATGCGCTGGCCGGCACGGTCGATATCGATCTTACGACCGATCCGCTCGGCCGGGATTCGGCGGGAGAGGATGTCTATCTGAAAGACATCTGGCCGACGAGCAAGGAGGTGCTCGATATGATCGAGCAGGTCGTCACACCCGAAATGTTCAAGGAGGAATACGAGGGCATCGAGGAGTCGAACGAGACCTGGAACAAAATTCGGATTCCGGAGGGCTCGATTTACGAGTGGGACGACGACTCGACGTACATTCAGGAGCCGCCCTTTTTCGTGGGTCTCTCTCCGGATGTACCACCGATTTCGCCGATCGAGGGCGCACGGGTGCTCATAAAGGCGGGCGATTCGACGACGACGGACCATATCTCGCCCGCCGGGTCGATTTCGCCGGATACGCCGGCTGGAGAGTATTTAATGTCGAAGGACGTCCGCCCGCTAGATTTCAACTCGTACGGCTCGCGACGCGGCAATCACGAAGTCATGATGCGTGGTACGTTCGCGAACATCCGCTTCAAGAATCAGCTGGTACCCGGCACGGAAGGCGGCGTGACGAAGTATTTTCCGTCGGATGAGGTCATGCCGATATACGATGCCGCCATGAAGTACATCGAGCAAGGCACGCCGCTCGTGATCCTGGGAGGAAAGGATTACGGGATGGGATCGAGCCGCGACTGGGCCGCGAAAGGCACGATTTTGCTCGGAGTGAAGGCGGTGATCGCCGAAAGCTATGAGCGAATCCATCGGTCGAATTTGATCGGAATGGGCGTACTACCGCTGCAGTTCAAAGCCGGAGATACGGCGAAATCCCTCGGACTCGTGGGCGATGAGACGTTCGAGATCCCGATCGACGACGACCTCACTCCCGGACAGGAAATCAGCGTCACGGCGCGCACTGCCGTCGGCGATGAAATCGTCTTCGTGGCTGCAGCCAGACTGGATACACCGATCGAGGTCGATTATTTTCGGCACGGCGGCATCCTTCATTACGTGCTTCGTGATTATCTCTCGAAATCCCCGGCAGTAGCCTGAGACGCGGCCTGCCGCGGGCGGCGGTCCGGGACAAGGCCTGCTTTCGTGATGCCCGGCGACGTCGCGTAACGCGGCCGCAACCCAATGAACTTCGCGCTTAATCATGCCAACGGCACCTATGCTGGAATTTAGGCGCATCCTCGTACCGACGGATCTTTCGACCAGCGCGAGGGCGGCATTCGGGGTCGCGTGCGACGTCGCGAAGCGATTCGAGGCTGAGGTCCACATCATCCACATCCAGGCGGAAGGTGGTCTTCTCGCCCCGTTCACTCGATGGTTCGGCGGCGAATCAGACTCGATCGCGGCGGAAGATTACGAGCGGCGCATACGTGAAGAGCTTGACGAGTACGTCCGGCTGTACGACCGCACGACGCTCGTGCGACGGCGAGGCGAGCGTGCGGCACCGGCGATCCTCGCCTACGCGGAGGAGTCCGATGCAGATATGATCGTGATGGGGACGCACGGGCACCGCAGCCTGGATCATCCTGCGCTGGGAGGCACGGCCGGCCACATCGTACGCAATACCCCGATTCCGGTAATGACGGTTCGGACCCGAGACGACGACGATACCGACATTTCCGGCAACTTCCGGCATATTCTCGCGGCCGTCGATTTTGCGGAGAATTCCACCGACTTGTTCCGCAGCGCTAAGGAATTGGCCCTGCGCTTAGGCGCATCCGTATCGGCGATTTTCGTGGCGGAGGAACTCCGCGTCCCGCTATTCAACGACACGGGCCTGATGTCGGTGACGACGCTGAAGCTGGACGAGGAAATCGTTGCACGGGCGGACGAAGCACTGCGTCAACTCGATGAGAAGACGGGAGAGCCCGACGTCAACACACGATACATTGTGCGGCACGGCAATCCGGCGCGAGAAATCGTCGCGGCTGCGGAAGAAGAAGGAGCGGATCTGATCGTGGTCGGTCGTCGCGGCCACTCGATTCACGAAGGAGTGCTTCTCGGAACCGTCACCGAGCACGTCGTCCGCAGGAGCAGGTGTTCCGTACTTACGATCACTCCCGGCACCTAGGAGCATTCATGCGCTTCATCTCGATACCGGCATTTGCCCTGCTGCTCGTTCTATCCGGATGCAGCCCATCCGACGTCAATGCCCAGACGGACCCGTATGCATCGGGCGGTGAACTTTCATTCGAGCAGGCTGCCTTCGATGTCACGTTCTACGACCTCGACCTGCGCGTGAATCCGGCAGACAGCTCAATTAACGGCTCGCTGACAGCCGCCGCGCGCATCGTCCAACCGACAAATCACCTCGTGCTCGATCTCGACCCGCGGCTCGACATCGAATCGGTCAGCCTCGTGCAGTCCGAGCGTGAGCAGCCGGTGCCGTTCCGCAGAGAGGGCGGCAAGGTGTGGATCGATCTGCTGCGAACGCGTCAACCTCAATCTGACGTCGCCGTCCGAGTCGCCTATGGCGGACGGCCGCGCATTGCGCCGCAGCCGCCGTGGGACGGCGGATTCACCTGGGCGCGAACGCCTGAGGGCGAGCCCTGGATCGCTACGAGCTGCCAGGTCATCGGCGCCGACGTCTGGTGGCCCGTCAAGGATCATCCATCCGACGAGCCCGATTCGATGGCGATCCACATCACGGTGCCGGAGCCGCTCGTCGTAGCTTCGAACGGCCATCTGGAAGGGGTGACGTCGCTGGCGGACGGATGGAGTACGTACCACTGGTTCGTCTCGACTCCGATCAATGTTTACAACGTCGCGCTCAACATCGCACCCTACCGGATGATCGAAGACGAGCACGTAGGGCCGAACGGAGAAACCTATCCGGTAATCTTCTACGTGCTGCCGTCGGATTACGAGAAGGGCGTGCGCTTTATGGCGGAAATTCACGACCACTTGCGCTTCTTCGAGGAAACGATCGGGCCGTATCCTTTCCACATGGACAAGTACGGCGTGGCTCAAACACCACACCTGGGGATGGAGCATCAGACCATCATCGCATACGGTGCAAATTTCGACAATACCGCGATGACCGGCCGCGACTGGGGGTTCGACGCCCTCCATCACCACGAGCTCGCGCATGAATGGTGGGGTAATATGGTCACGAATGTCGACTGGAGCGACATGTGGATTCACGAGGGTTTCGGTACGTACATGCAGGCGCTTTACATGGAGCGTCTCGAGGGAGCGGAAGGCTACCGCGCCTACATGAACGGGATGCGCGGCGGCATCACGAACCAGGACCCGGTCGCTCCCCGCGAAAATCTGGATTCCGTGGAAGCCTACAACAGCGACATCTACTACAAGGGGGCATGGATCCTGCATACGCTGCGATACCTGATCGGCAGCGACTCGATGGGGGATTTTCTGAGGCGCATGGCATATCCCGAGCCAAGCACGACCGAATACGATCGCGAGTCTGACGAGGGATGCGCATGCCGGTTCGTCTCGACGGACGACGTTCAGGTCGCGGCGGAAGCGATTCACGGCGACAAGCTGGACTGGTTTTTCGACACATATCTGCGGCAGGGGGAGCTCCCGCGGCTGTCCCGAGAGCGGAACGGTTCGCAGCTCCACCTGCGCTGGCAGGTACCGGGCGATGCGCCATTCACGATGCCCGTGCCCGTCGAAATTGACGGAGAGGTCCGCCGCATAGAGATGGCCGATGGAGCGGCGACGGTTCAGATTCCTGCAGGCGTCGAACCGATCGTCGACCCGGACCGCTGGATTCTTCGGGAGGCGGATTGAGGATGAGCAGCCGCGTCCGGATCGTTCCTGCGCTGCGTCGGCTCTTCATCCTGGGATGGCTGGGCGTCTTTCCTGTTTTCGCTGCGCCGGCGCAGTCGGTCCGTGAATTGACCGCCGAAGAAAGCGTGCGCCTGGGCCTTGAGCACAGCGCGCCGCTGCGGGCGGCGGAGGCGTCGGCCGACGAAGCGCGGGCTGCATACCGACAAACCCGGGCAAATCGACTCCCATCGCTGAGCAGCCAGGCGACCTACACGCGTCTGAGCGAAAACATCGCCGGGATCGAATTTCCTCTGCCGGGAGCGGATACGATGTTCACGCTCGTACCCGTCGAACTGAACCGGTACTATTCGGAAGTAAGCATCGAACAGCCGCTTTTTACCGGCTTTCGACTGCACAACCTCTCGCGGTCAGCGGCGCACCAGGCGGAAGCGGCGGCGTACGAGGCCGCCGAGGAGCGAGCCGACGTCGCGTTCGACATCCGCGCGACCTACTGGTCTCTCTATCAGGCGCTCGCCGTGAGGGAGGCGACAGATGCAGCGCTGGCTCAGATGGACGAGCATCTGGAAGACGTCCGTAACCTGTACGAGGTTGGGGCGGCATCGATGAGCGACGTGCTGAACGCGCAGACCCGCCGCTCTGAAGTGCTCCTGGAGCAGGTCGACGCGGAGCACGCCGTCCGCCTAGCACGACTGGAATTAAATCAGCAGCTCGGTCTGCCGCTCGAAACCGTCGTTCGACCTGTCGACGCCGTGGAGATGCAGCCGCTCCCCGCCGACATCGATGCGCTGCAGGCGCGGGCGCTCGAGATGCGCCCGCAGATCAACGCCCTCAGCGAACAGGTAGAAGCCCTCGAAGCGCAGGTGGCAGCCACGCGGGGAAACTGGATCCCGGAGCTCGCGCTCGCCGGCCGGTACGTGTACGCCCGCCCGAACCAGTACTTCTTCCTGGAGCCGGACGAATTCAGGGGCTCGTGGGAGGCGACGGTCGCCTTCCGGTGGGATATCTGGAACGGTGGTGAGCGCCTCACCGAGACGAGCCAGGCGCAGGCCAGGCTTGCGCGAGCGGAAGCCCAACTCGACTACGCCAGAGAACAGATCGACATAGAGGTGACGGCCCGATCACTCGAGATCTCGCGAGCGACGCAGTCCGCCGAAGCCGCCGACCAGAACGTGCTGGCAGCAGAAGAATCGTTCCGGATGGTCCGCCGCCAGTTCGAGGAGGGAGCGGCGCTCTCCGCCGAAGTGCTCGATGCCGAAGCCGCCTACCGGACTGCGCTCTCCCGGCGCGCGCAGTCCAGGGCCGAGGTTGCCATCGCCCGCGCCGCGCTCCTGAATGCTCTCGGGCAGGTCTGGTAGGAGATCGCATGGAACGGGAAATCGTATTCCAAACGCGGGGCGTGACGAAGATTTATGAGATGGGGGAAGTTCAGGTGCACGCGCTGCGCGGCATCGATCTCGACCTCTACGCCGGTGAGCTGGTGGCGCTGCTCGGAGCATCAGGAAGTGGGAAATCCACCCTCCTAAATATTCTAGGCGGACTCGACACCGCCACGGCCGGACAGGTCCTGTATCGCGGAACCGATCTTGCGCTGTCGGACGACCGATCGCTCACGCTCTACCGCCGGCATCACGTCGGCTTTGTCTTTCAGTTTTACAATCTGATCCCCAGCCTTACCGCACTCGAGAATGTCGCCATCGTGACGGAGATTGCGGAGGATCCCATGACCCCTCAGGAGGCCCTGGAAGTCGTCGGCCTGGGCGATCGATTGGATCATTTTCCCGCCCAGCTGTCGGGCGGACAGCAGCAGCGCGTGGCCATCGCACGCGCCATCGCGAAGCGCCCGGCGGTGCTCCTGTGCGACGAACCGACAGGCGCGCTCGATTCGAAGACCGGTGTGGTCGTGCTCGAAGCACTGGACCGCGTCAACCGGGAGCTCGGCACCACGACGGCCATCATCACGCATAATGCGGCGCAGTCCGAGATGGCAGAGCGCGTCGTGCATCTCAGCGACGGACAGATCACTGAGATCGTGACGAATACGCATAAGAAATCCCCCCAGGAGATCGAGTGGTAGCATGAGAGCGCTGGATCGCAAAATGCTGCGAGACCTGTGGGGCCTGAGGGGGCAGGCCCTCGCCATCGCGTTCGTGATATTGAGCGGCGTGGCGACCTATGTGGCGATGTCGTCCGTGATGGACGCCCTGCAGCACACACTGGATGCGTACTACGAGGATTATCGGTTTGCCGACGCCTTCGCATCCGTGCGCCGCACTCCGGAACGCATGCAGGGGCGTCTACGCACGGTTCCAGGCGTGAGCGAGGTGGAAACCCGCGTCTCCGCGGGCGTGAATCTCGAGGTGCCCGGCTTCGACGAGCCCGTTTCCGGGCTGCTCGTATCGATGCCCGAAGGGAGGCAGCCTGCGCTAAACCAGTTGTTTATCCGTGAAGGGCGGCTCGTGCAGCCAGGACAGGAGGACGAGGTGCTGCTGAACGAGACCTTCGCAGAGGCGCACGATCTGAGGCCGGGGGACCGGTTTACGGCCATCCTGAACGGCCGTCGCAAATCGCTGCTCGTCGTCGGGGTCGCGCTTTCGCCCGAGTATCTCATGCAAATTCAGCCCGGCGCGTTCTTTCCGGACCCCGAACGATTTGGAGTAATGTGGATGGGGCGGGAGGCTCTGTCGGCCGCCTACGACATGGAGGGCGCGTTCAACGACGTATCCATCAGCTTTGCACCGGGTGCGGATAAGGATCAGGTGGTCGACCGGCTCGACCTCCTTCTGGATCCGTACGGAGGCCAGGGAGCGTACGGACGCGAGGATCAGCCCTCGCACTTCTTCATCATGGAAGAATTCGCGCAGCTCCGCACGATGTCGACCCTGCTGCCCATCATCTTCCTGGGCGTAGCGGCCTTCCTGCTTAATATCGTCGTGACGCGGCTGATCAGCCTGCAGCGAGAGCAGATCGCCGTGCTCAAGGCCTTCGGATACAGCAATTCCGAGGCGGGTTTGCACTACCTGAAGCTCGTGATTCTCATCGCGCTGGGTGGCGCGCTTGCAGGCACCGCACTTGGAGTGTGGATGGGCCAGGCGCTTGCTGAATTGTATCTGGAATTCTATCGATTTCCGTATCTCGAGTACACCGTGCGGCCGTCGGTCATTCTCACAGCAATCAGTTTGACCATAGGCGCATCGCTCGCGGGTGTCGTCATGGCGGTGCGGCGTGCCGTGGAGCTTCCGCCCGCCGAGGCCATGCGTCCGGCGCCGCCGGCGTCGTACCGGCCCACACTGATCGAGCGCCTCGGCCTTCAGCGCTTTCTCGACCAGCCGACGCGGATGATCATCCGCAATCTCGAACGGCAGCCGGTGAAGGCCGGACTTACAATCGTAGGAATTTCCCTTTCGTGTGCCATCCTGATCATGGGGCTTTTCTTCAACGATGCCTTCGATTTCATCGTCGAAATCCAGTACGGACTCGCGCAGCGCGAAGACCTGACGGTCACCTTCACCGAACCCACGTCGACGGCCGCACTCTATGAGATTCAGAGCATGGAGGGCGTTCAGTATGCCGAAGCGTTTCGCTCGGTCGCTGCCCGCGTTCGCCACGAACATCGGAGCCGAGAGGCCGGCATCGAAGGGATTCCGCCCGACCCCTACCTTCGGCGCATCATCAGCCGTGAGCTCGAGCCTATTTCAATTCCTTCCGAGGGCATCGTGCTCACCGAGCGGCTCGCCGAGATCCTGGATGTGCAGCCCGGAGACGTGATTACCGTCGAAATGCTGGAGGGTCGTCAGCGCACTCGACAGGTCCCGGTGGTCGCCCTGACGCAGCAGTTTATCGGGATCGCCGCCTATATGGACATCCGCGCCCTCAACCGTTTAGCAGGCAGCGGCGACGCGATCTCCGGTGTCTTTCTGACGACCGACGAGATGTACGAAGACGATATCATGCGGCAGCTTCGGCAGCGACCCCGCGTCGCCAGCATGACTGCTCAGGAACGAGCAATCGATGCATTTATGGAGACCTCGGCGGAGAGCATGCTCACCTTTACGTTTGTGCTGAGCCTCTTTGCCGGAGTCATCGCCTTCGGGGTCGTGTACAACAGCGCAAGGATCTCGCTGTCGGAGCGCGACCGTGAACTCGCAAGCTTGCGGGTACTCGGATTCACGCGGGGCGAGATCGCCTATATTCTGCTCGGCGAGCTGGCCCTCGTAACGCTGCTGGCGATTCCGATCGGACTGGGACTGGGCGCGGCCCTGAGCACCGCTATAGTACAGGGACTGGAATCGGACATGTACCAGATCCCCGTCGTGCTCACGCGCCGTACGTTTGCGCTTGCCGCGACGATCGTACTCGTGGCGTCCATTGCTTCAGCCGCTATCGTGCGTCACAGGCTCAACAGATTGGACCTCGTCGGTGTCCTCAAAACGAGAGAATAGAATGGTCAGGCTCACGCGTAAGCGCATCATCCTGATTTTCATCGGGTTGCTCATCCTCGCCGTAGTCGTGTACGGTTTTCTGCCGGATCCGATAGCGGTCGAGACCGCGACGGTGGAGCGTGGCGCACTGCAGGTCGTTGTCGAGGAGGAAGGCGAGACCCGGGTTGAGAGAGTTTACGAGATTTCGTCGCCCGTGGCGGCGTTCGCCAGGCGAATCGATCTCGAGCCCGGCGACCCGGTCCAGGCGGGAGAGGCCGTCGTCGAGCTTGAGGCGCCGCGAGCGCCTATCATGGATGTACGCTCACGTGCCGAAGCCGTGGCCAGAGTGCAGTCGGCGGAGGCCGGCGTCGCGCAGGCAGAGGAGCAGCGGCGCGCCGCCGCTGCGGCCGCTCAGAGGACCGGCGAAGAACTCGCGCGCGTGCAGCGCCTGGCCGAGGAGGGCTCCGCCACACGTCAAACGCTGGAGCAAACCGTCGCCGAAGCGGAGCAGGCGTCTGCGAATGTGGATGCTGCGGAAGCAGGAGTCGCTGCCGCCCGCGCCGAACTCGCCGCTGCACAGGCTGCGCTTCAGTACGATTCATCAGGCAATCAGAACCGGCCCGTGACCGACGTCCTGCGCTCCCCGGTGACCGGCCGTGTGCTGACCGTTCACCGCCGTAGCGAAGGACAGGTAAATCCAGCTGAACCGATCCTGGAAGTCGGTGATATCGACAATATGGAGGTTCGGGTGGAGGTCCTCTCGCAGGACGCCACGCGAATCGAGCCGGGAACGCGCGTCATGATCGACGAGTGGGGCGGCGATTACGTGCTCGAGGCCGTCGTAGATCGGGTGGAGCCGCAAGGGTTTACGGATGTTTCTTCGCTCGGAGTGGAGGAGATGCGCGTGGGCGTAATCGCGGATCTCGCATCCTCGCCTGAATTGTGGGCCGGCCTGGGCGCAGGATACCG
>CAZKNF010000098.1:0-9390 GCA_964554105.1 uncultured Rhodothermales bacterium
GTCCCCAATGGTGACCTGACGCTCCTGCATACTTTCGAGCAACGCGCTCTGGACTTTGGCCGGTGAGCGGTTAATTTCATCGGCGAGGATGATATTCGCGAAGATGGGGCCCTTCTTGATCGAGAACGAGCCTTCCTTCTGGTTATACACGAGCGTGCCTAGCAGGTCGGCGGGCAGGAGATCCGGCGTGAATTGAATCCGCTGAAACTGCGTCCCGATCGCACTCGCGAGCGAGCTGACGGTGAGCGTCTTCGCGAGTCCGGGCACACCTTCCAGGAGCACGTGTCCGTCGCCGAGAAGGCCGATGAGCAGGCGCTCGATCATGTATCGCTGTCCGATGATTACACGGCCGATCTCAGTGATGAGCTCGTCAATAAAGGCGCTCTCCTGCGAGATCCGCTCGTTCACCTGGGCTAAGTCGAAGGACATCGGGGAGTCTTACGTGATGAGATTAGGAGGTGAGCGGCGAGAGCATAATGGATTAGGGGGAGGCGTCACGCGTGCGGAGATGCAGCCGTTCAGAGAAGCACGCTGCTAGAGCAGCATAATGTCCGGGCGGATATCAAATCGTTCTTTTAGCGTCAACTGAATCCGATCCAGACATCGAGGTACGATGAAGGGTTGTCCTGCAACAAGAACGCAGCCGCCCCTGCCTGTGACGCCGGCACCGTACATCCCTTCGATGCTCATCACTTCTGTTTCGTGAACGACGGCATCGACGAGCTCGTTCGTGCTGCCCCAGTCCTTCTGATGGGAAGAGTGAGACATCAGCAGAAGCGCTCCGAACATCTGCCAGTCCCTACGTCGGACTGCCGCCACCAGTTTCTGAACGCGGCGGTTCTCGGTTACGAGGTGGCGGACAATAGGCTTGTATCTGCGCGGCAGTACATCGAGTGCGACTCTCAAGTCCTTATGCTCGAGATCACGCAGCGAACCGAGGTCGGGAAATCCTTTTCGGCGAAGCATGGCGGCAGCGTTCTCCGCCCGTTCACGCATCTTGGTATGGTAGGAGACATGCTGAAGAACGCCCATCCCGACGTCGACGAGGCCCCAACCGAGCATCTCGCGCGGCGGTGCCTCCAAGGCCAGATGCTCGAGTGTATGCGTATCGACGAGAGCATACTCTTCGGGCGAACTTTCGTCGGCCGCGACAAGATACGCTATGCTGAAAGGATACCCCGCGCACGACTCGATGACGTCGCCCACGAGTTGTTGGATTTCGAGACTGCTCTGCGGCAGCGCAAATAACGACTGGGCGACACGCGCTGTCGCGATTCCGAGAGCCGCCAGATACCCATCCAGGCAGGCGGAGGGTACAGTGCTGACGACCGCGACTTCAATACTCGTATCATCGGGCAGAAGACGTCGAAGAATTTCCTCCGTAAGC
Organism: uncultured Rhodothermales bacterium; assembly: GCA_964554105.1. Classification (GTDB taxonomy): domain Bacteria; phylum Bacteroidota; class Rhodothermia; order Rhodothermales; family VXPQ01; genus CAZKNF01. The sequence goes on from CAZKNF010000098.1 coordinate 1,388, forward strand.
CGGACCCATGCCGGCTCATCCGCGTCCGACGGACGATCCGGGGCGAAGGTCCATGCCTCTTCACCTCCTTCGAATACGAGTCTGCACGTTCCGGTCGGCACTATCCGCGCCGCTACGGCCGTTCCGAGCGGGAGTGGCATCAGGATGGCAAACCCGTCGAAGTAGTGTGTATGCTCGCCGAGAAGTCCTGCGACTCCATGGGCGAAAGCCGCTTCGGCCGCCGCCGGACGCGTACCGAATCGTGCATCGAGTAGGGAGCGACTTCGTTCCGTGAGCTGGTCCGGTCGAACGATCGTCCGCTCCTGCAGCCGGTCGAGTGCATCGAGGTACGGCGTCACGTACGGCGGGGCACCTGTACGTTCACGAATCAAATCTGAAGGCATGAGGGATCACATCGCCTATATCACGTGAGTCAAAGACAGATTTTTTGCGACGGACCGGCGAAAAGGTCATTAGTCTAATGGCCCGAATTGTAGAATGCAACGCGCGCCGTCTTATCGCGCCGTAGCCTTTCACATTATGCATTAGAATTCTTAGTCTACGCCACCGTCAGAGCGTCGTTCGCCGACGTCCGGAGGTCACGCGGTTATTTTGCATTCACACGTCCGAGTTCGCATGTCAGTATGGTTACGCGCGGCGGTATGGATCATGGACCACCCGCGTCCGACCGTCTCGGTAATCATCCTATGCACGCTGGTGTTCGGCTATCTGATGAGCGGCCTCGAGACCGATCATGCGGCCGGAAATTTTGCTGCGGCGGATGAAACGTTCTACGAAGAGTTTCGGGAGACCGGCCGTGTCTTCGGTCGCAGCGAAACGATTCTTTACGTGGTTTTCCACGGTACCGATCCCTTTGCAGTCGAATTTCTGCGGCCGCTCGACACGTTAACGACGGTGATCGAGGGCATGCGAGGTGTGGAGAATGTTTTAAGCCTCGCGAATGTACCCCATCTCGAACGTACAGGTAGTGATCTGACGGCTGAGCCTCTCGTCAATGCCGACCTCTCGGCAGAGGCGCTCACACAGCGTATTCTTAACCAGCCGTTTTTGCGGGGCCTCCTGGTCTCGGAAGACAGCACGGCGACGGTGATGATGGTTCGCATTCTACCGGACTTCAACAACCGTCCCGAACGAATCGATCTCGTCAACGAAATCGCGTCGGCTTCGGATCAGCTGCCGGGTCAGGTCGCCCTCGCCGGCTTTCCGTATCTGCGATCTCAGTATGCGACGCGTGTCACGCGGGAAGCGCCGCTTTTTACCGTTCTCGCGCTCCTCATCTCGCTCGTCTTCCTGTTCGGAACATTCCGCGCCTGGCGTGCCGTCGTCCTCCCGACAACGATCGTCGTGGTGGGCATGATCTGGACGTTCGGGTTGATGGCGGTGTTTGATCAGAAACTGAATATCGTGACCGCCGTGCTGCCGGCGCTGATCATAATTATCGGCATGGCGAATGCCATCCACCTGACGACCACGTTTTTCGATCAATATTTGGTTTTGAAAAGCCGGCGACAGGCGATGATTGTGACGCTGCGTACGGTCGGAGCGGCCACATTTTTAACCAGCGTGACGACGGCGGTCGGTTTTGCGGTCCTCTTGCTTTCCGGCAACCGTCTGCTGGAAGGGTTCGGTGGTTTCGCCGCGATCGGCATCATGATTCTTTATGGCCTATCGATCACGCTGATACCGATAGCCTATACCAGGGCCCGGCCGCCCCGATCAGCGGTCGCGTCACTGGCCACGCACGACCGCTTTGCCGGTTTCTTCGACGCGAAGGCGCGGCTCGCTCGGCAGTATGGTGGTGTGATCCTTTTGGCCGCAGCCCTGCTCGTCGCGGCGAGTGTGGTCGGAGCGACCAGGATTTCGACCGATATGTTCGTCTTCTCGGATTTCTATCCGGATGATCCACTGCGTCAGGATTTGGCCGTTTTCGAGGAGAAGTTTGGAGGTGTACTGCCACTGGAGGTGGTCATCGAATCGGACCGCCCGGGCCGATTTAAAACGCTGCGGAGCATGCGTCAGATCGATGAGCTGGAGCAGCGGCTCAGCGAGTTTGAGTCGGTGGGCATGGCATTCTCGGCCGTCGACCTTCTCAAGTTGGGCAACCAGGCTTTTTTTGGTGGAAATCCGGAGGCCTACCGCCTGCCTTCGAGCTATGAGCTTCCGTTTCTTCAGGGGGCGCTCGAGCGATTTCTGGGTGGCGAGAGGGAGGACGATCTCGTCCAAAATCTGCCCTTATTTGTCGATTCGACGTACAGTATGGCGCGGATCCACCTTGGTGTATCAGATATCGGCACTGAGCGAATGAACGCACTCGCGGATTCGGTACGCGCGATCACCTCGAGGGCGTTCTCGGGCGACGAATTCGATGTCATCGTCACGGGTACAGCTATTGTTTCTACGAGATCGGGCGAGAGTCTGGTGCGCAATCTGATTATTTCACTGACCGTTGCCCTATGCGTCATCTCCTTGCTGATGGCGTTCCTCTTCCGTTCAGCTGCGTTGACGATCATAAGCCTTGCACCGAACGTGATACCGCTGTTGATCGTCGGCGGCACGATGGGATTCGCGGGCATCACGTTGAAGCCTTCGACAGCGCTCATCTTCTCGCTTGCCTTTGGCATCGCGGTTGACGATACGATTCACTTCCTGGCGAAGTACCGGATCCACCGTGATGAAGGAATGAGTCGAGACGAAGCCGTACGAGGAACGCTCGGCGAGACAGGGAAAGCTATCCTATTCACGTCACTCGTTCTGATGAGCGGTTTCCTCGTATTCACGCTCTCGAGCTTCGGCGGTACGGTGAGCATGGGTGCCTTGACGGCGCTTACGCTTGCGGTGGCCATGATCGCAAATTTGCTCCTCATGCCGGCGCTCCTGTATCGATACGGACCCGTGGAAAATCGGAGGAAGTGAGCCCTCGTCCGCTCAGCCAAGGACCGCGCCAGTTCGCAGAGGATAGCCTCTCAGGAATTCTTCCGCTTTGAGGCGCCGCTTTCCCTGCTGTTGGATTTCTAGAATCTCGACAGCGCCGGTCTCGCAGGCGAGGATAAGGCGCTCAGAGGCTTCGATGACGCTGCCTGCCTCCGGTCTGGACGTCGTATTCGAAGGTGCGTCAGTATCGGTGTCGGAAGGATCGGCAGATCCGGGAGGTGCGGCGGCAGTCTCGGCCAGCTTCGTCCGATAGATCTTGAGCTCGGTATCCCCGTGCCGCGTCCACGCCCCAGGATACGGTGACAGGCCTCGAATCTGATTGTGGACGACTCCGGCCGACCGGCGCCAGTCGATCTCACAGTCTGCTCGGTGAATCTTCGGCGCCGGCGTGGCAAGGGCATCGTCCTGCGCCTGAGTCTGTACATCCCCACGCTCGATCTTGTCTACGGTCTCCAGAACGGCGATCGCCCCAATCTCCATCATCCGGTCGTGCACTTCGCCTGCCGTCTCGTTCGGTCCGATCGCCATTTCCTTTTGCAGAATGATGCTGCCGGTGTCGACTTGCTCGCGTAGAAAGAATGTGGTGACGCCAGTTGTCTTTTCTCCATTCATTATCGCATGATTTATCGGCGCCGCGCCGCGGTACTTCGGCAACAGAGAGCCGTGCAGATTGAAGGCGCCGATACGTGCTGCTTCGAAGACGGTAGGCGGCAGAATCCGAAATGCCACGACGATAATCAGGTCCGCTTCGAGATCGCGCACTTCATCGGCAAAGCTCTCCGCTTTGACGGATTCCGGCTGCAAAATGGGATGAATGCCATGCTGGATGGCGGCTTCCTTTACCGGCGTTGGCGTCACTTCCCGCCCTCGGCCACGGGGCCGATCCGGACCGGTCGCGACGGCGGTGGGTCGGTAGCCTGCGTCGACGAGTTTATTCAGCGAGGGCACTGCGAATCCAGGTGTACCCATGAAGATAATGCGCATGCGGAATGTGGTGTATCGATTCGCGGGCGGAAGACCGGCGACATCTTAATGAAAAACGGGACGCCTCGTGAAGAAGCGGCCCGTTTTTACGAAAGCTCGATCCTGGCCGAATTGGAAATTGGCGGATTATCGAATGCGCGTCCGTTCATCCCAGTACGGCACCATCAACTCATAATCTCCGAGGCCCGTCTTATCGATAAAGATGAAGCGACGGCCGATGCGATAATAGAACCAGACCTCGTACGGCTTCACGTCGAAGTTAAATGGATGCTGCTCGACAAAGTCGGGCTCGCCGAAGAGAACCATTATCTGGCCGCGATCGGTTTGCCATCCTTTGTCAAAGGTCCCGTAATTCTTATTGGCATACGCAACCCGGTAGTAATACTCTTCCATCCGTTCGTTGCGATCCGTTCCCCGGGTCGGGTCTCGCTTCTTCCAGAACTCTCGGAAGCGGGCGAGGCGCTCCTGTTCGGTGCGGCCGTCGTTTATGTAGTCGAGATCTCTGTTCTTGGCGATATAGCGGAGCTGCGCGATCGCTTCGTCAAGATCACGCACGTGATCGGCCAGACCGGTCCACTGCAGCACCATGGGCTTCTCGGCTCGATCGAGGAGCGCACCCTCTTCATCCATAATCGAAACGCGCGCGACGTATTCGCCCACTTTGAAATCGTCTAGCGGTATTTCGACGACGAACTGGTTGCGCCCTTGCTGTACCTCGCGCGGCGCTGTCTCCTGATACGAAATTTCGGCGTTCTCCGGTTCGTCACTTCGTCCGAGTCCGAGGAGAGATTTAACAGACGGCGGCCCGCTGCTCTTCCGCACTCGGACGATCTCCCGCTCGACGCGGACGTGCCGTGCTTGATCCGCATAAATCTCATAGAATACTTTGAAGCTTCCCTGTTCGCTTCCAATTCGGTGGCTGACTGCCGGCGTAATGCTGTTAGCCGACGGATCATACGATTCAATGAGAATAAGATCGCTTACGGCGACGTCGCTCGACAGATTGCGCACGTCGACCGCAAGCTCCTCGAAGAACGATTCGCTGGAATTCCGGTCGTCGATTTCAAACTGCAGGAGGTACTTCCCGGGTGCGAGATCCAGGGATTGAATCGTTCGGTCGTAGAGTTGATCGGTCTGAGTTTGAGCAAAGTCAGGAGCTGGTACGGCCTGCTCCCAGGTGCGCGTTTGCACCAGATTGCCGGGGTTCGAATCGCCCTTCAGCTCGTGTACTTCGATGGCGATGCTGTAGCGGGCTTCGAAGCCGTCGCCTGAGGTGATAAAGCGGAGGGAGGAGTACGGAACGCGCGTATAAACATCGAGCCGGCTCTCGCCCGAGCCGTCGCTGGCTCGCGCCGACACTGCATCGACTTCGAATTGGGGATTGATGTACTGCGCAGAGGATGCCGGAGCGCCGATAGTACACAGGAATGCCGCGATCAGGAAGCCTGCCGCGAGGTACGCGGCGTTCTTATGTAAGCAACCAACCATTCAGCCTCCTCACAAGCTTGATTGTGTGCCGGATTCCTCCCAGTCGCCGGCCACACTGCACGGGAACGCCGAAAACCTGGACTTCTTGGGCAAGCGACCCGGTGCGTAGATCGGCGCACATTCCGCGATTTTTAATATCGTCAATTCTGCCGGCCGAGCACGCCACGGTACCACAAGTGGTGAAAATCTCACATTGAACGGTAGAATAAAGTTTCTGAACCGAATCCCGCGCCGGATCGCAACGCCGCCCTTCGCCATGCGTGCTTTTGCGGCTCAGCGGAATAGAGCGTCCACAAACGCCCTGCGATCGAATACCTGGAGGTCTTCGATTTTTTCTCCGACACCTATATATTTTACGGGAATCTTCAGGTCATTCGAAATACCAATCACAATGCCCCCCTTGGCGGTGCCGTCCAGCTTCGTGAGCACGAGGCCTGTCACCTCGACGCTGCGCGTGAACTCTTCGGCCTGGCGGATTGCATTCTGACCTGTCGAGGCGTCGAGTACGAGCAGCACTTCGTGCGGTGCATCCTCGAGATGCTTGCTCATCACACGCTTGATTTTTGAAAGCTCGTCCATGAGGCCACCCCGCGTGTGAAGGCGTCCGGCGGTATCGATGATCGCGACATCGGCGTTCCGGCTGACAGCCGACGAGACGGTATCGAATGCGACGGCGGCGGGATCCGAATTGTGTGCTTGCTTGATCAGCGGTACCTCGGCTCGTTCAGCCCAAATCTCTAGCTGCTCGATGGCCGCGGCGCGAAACGTATCGGCGGCCCCGAGGAGTACGCTCTTGCCTGCCAATTTGTAATGATGCGCCATTTTACCGATGGTCGTGGTTTTTCCGACCCCGTTCACACCGACGACCATGATCACGTGGGGTTTATTGGCGAGCGGCGCCCCGAAATCCGCTGGACGCTCAGGCGCGTTCCCGAGCATTAGATCCGCAATTTCGTCGCGGATGATGTGGGTAAGATCTGCGGTGGAAACGTATTGATCGCGTTTAACCCGATCTTCGACCCGTCGGATGACCTCGAGCGTCGTTTCGACGCCGACGTCGCTCGTGACGAGCGCTTCCTCGAGATCGTCGAGTACTTCGTCATCGACTGTGTCCTTGCCTCTGACAGCTTTGTTCAGCTTGCCGAAGAAGCTGCTGCGCGTCTTTTCGAGGCCCTCTTCGAGCTTTTCCTGCTCGGCTGCCTGTTGCTCGGACGTCTTAAATTTGTCGAAAAAACCCATTGAATTCGGCTGATGTGGTCAATTTGCCAGGTGAGCGGACCGGGGCTGCTTTGCACTCACGCTCCGCGCCCCCTGAGAGCTGATGCCCATGCTTTAGCTGACGCTTCCTGCTTCGTGCTGCATCGATCCGACGGACCGTCCATTCTCCGGCGCAGCACCCTGGGGAAGCTCACCGGAACGCATGAGCCGCACCCATCGGATGGCGTACAAAACAAACGAGTACACGAGCAGCACAGCGGCCACCCAGATACAGAAGTTTAGCACGGGGGCATCGGCTCGCAGCAGTGCCGCCAGCACGGCCAAGGAGAGGGCTGTAACCGCGACTTTGCCCATCCACACACTCATAACGACCCTGCCGGTCTTGCGCGCGAGAACGATGCCACCGAGTACGATCGCGGAATCGCGGGCAACAATCACGAGGAGAAACCAGAGCGGAAGTGCGTTCCTAATTACTAGAGCGAGAACGATGGCGGCAGCCGCAGCTTTATCCGCCAAGGGGTCGAGCACTTTCCCCCATTCGGATACGGACTTCGACCACCTTGCCACACGGCCGTCGAACCAATCGGTCATGAGCACGAGAAGAAGCAGTCCGAAGAGCCAGAAGAGTGAACCCTCCTCCAGAATCAAGTAGACAATCGGTATAACCAGGACGAGGCGCACCAGGCTCAGCATGTTCGGGATAGTCCAGAACCTGCCGAGAAGGCTGACCAGCTCGACCTTGTTAGTGGATTGCTCTTCGGTCATTCGGGAATGTGGTATCGGGGTCGTCTCAGGCGATTGCTCGGTCGGCAGCATGTGCAGGCACCGATTCGAACCTTCAGGCGCCTATTGTACGGCACATGCAGCAACTCTCACCGCATCGCACAGATACGCGTCACCCCGGGATTGGTTTGGCGTCCCGCTGGTGGCGGAGCACGCCTGCGACTCGATACGTAAATAGCCTCGTTGAGTGCACGCCAACGCAGCATCCGCTATCAGCGGTTGACGTCGGCGAACTTCCACAAGTCAGGCGCACCACGAAGTCTGTCTACCTGAGATTTCAGGCTTTTGATAGCTGTCGAAAGCGTTTCACCCGTCTGCGCGGATATGGCTACGACCAGGATTTCCGAGTCGCCTGGTGACAGTGTGAATGGGCCGGAGGTAAGCAGGCTCCGCACGTCGATTCCGCCGACGACGTCGAGCCACCCCGTTCTCGAAGTAGGATTACCGGTGAAGGCATACATCGTCTCTTCGCCCGTCACCGGATTGACCATCGGCTCGCCCGAGGCCGACAGACCCTTGAGCGCGTTCAGCACGTGTTCAGCCGACGTGATGGCTATCTCTCCGAAATCCGGATCCGCATAGTTGTTCTTCCGCATGAT
>CAZKNF010000099.1:0-9190 GCA_964554105.1 uncultured Rhodothermales bacterium
CCGTACCTGGCTAACGGGCCGATCGTCCAGCCCACTATCTATACGATCGACGCGCGAGGCGGCGCCCACTATGTGCGCGGCGCATTTGAAGTGGACGTCTATGCCGGGTATCAGCAGGCACCGAATTTCCTTTACTTCACGCGCGCGACGGATGATGAGGCATACGGCTATGGTTCCGATCTTCTCTCCACCGGGTACGATGACGCAGAAATCGTCCTGTTCGGGGGTGACGTCTCGGTCAACCTGCCGGTGGGACTGAATGCTGCGGTCGGGCTGACCTTTCGAGATGGCTCACTCGGTGACGATGAAGTCGATATTCCGTACTTCGGGCCGTTGCTGGGGTATGGATCGATTTCATATGCGTTTGCCGACGGTCGCGGCTTTCTACAGGCTACGGGCAGGTATGAATCGGCGCGTGAAGTCGACACTGCGCAGAGTCGGACAATCGGTGATTTCTTCGATATGGATCTCGAGGGTTCGTACGATCTTACTCCGGCTCTCGGCGTGGTTCTCCGATTTCAGAATTTGAGCGCCGGATACCTCGAACGCTGGGAAGATTTTCCGCAGGCCCCTTCCGTTTTTATGGCCGGTCTGCGTGTGCGGTGGTAATCAACACTCGTGAAACTTCGAAGAGGGATGGAACGCACGAGTCACTGAAAGTTGGGGGCTTTATCTGGCGCATGTGAATAGACGACGCAGAATTTGACCCGACGCATGGATCCGTTATTTTTCGGATATCAAAGTAGACGCATCATTGATGGTCCAGTGGCTGTTGATCAAACGTCTACCCTCTCCCTCCTCACCGTACGTAGCCAGGCTCATGCAGGCACCTCCACGCGATCAGGTAGAATCCGTCCTTGCCGACGTTGTCAGAGATGCTCTCTCGCGCGGTGACTCAGTACGCGTCCCCCGCCTCGGTACCTTTTCGGTTCGCCATCTGAGCAGCTCAATCGAACGCACGGAATCGGGAGAACGGAAGATGCAGCCGCCACGCGATGAGGTCGTTTTTACGCAGGAGTTGGAATAGCGCATCATCCCGATGCCATCAGCCACATGTCTTTCGATCTCGAAACCGAAATAGCCCGTCGTCTCGACGTCTCCCGCGAGTCGGTGGCTCACGTACTTGAAGTCGTCGTCGAGCGGATTCGACAGCAAGTCTCGCATTATGGCTACGCGCGAGTAGCCGGACTGGGTACGTTTCGGGGCGAGAACGGCGGTATCATTTTCGAGCCGACTTCTACACTTGTAGAGGAGGTAAACCTCAACTTTTCCGGTCTGGAGCCCATTTATATACCGTCTGTGTTCGGGCCTGAAAATGCAAAATCGCACTGGCCACCCAGCGTAGGTATTGATGAGCCGGCGCCCGGGGACGAGTCATTCAGCAGTGAAGACAAGTCCGTCGCCGAAGAGATGGATGACTCAAGGCGTGCTGAGGGCGATGAGTGGACAGATGCGGCTGCGGAAGAAGATGTGGCCGAAGCGTCAGAAACGCCGGTGGGGGAGCAGGATGATGAGGATGCGGAGGACGTTCCTAAGGTTCAGTGGCGTCCAATCGATTTGCAGCCGAAGCCGCGAGACCTCGACGAAACCGCCGCGATGACCGCTACGGGAGGCGCCGATTCTCGTGGCGGCGTCCACGATGATACGGAAGAGGCCGCCGCAGATGCGCCGGCAGAAGGCGTCGACGAAGTTGCCGAAGCGTCGGCCGTCGACGAAGCCGAGACCGTCCCCGCCAGTCACGACATCGATGCTGAAGAGCACGAACAGGAACTGCCAGCAGAAGACATGGCGCAGGACCGGAGCGCACTTCCCCATGAGTCGCTTCGCCAGCACCACACCAGCCGCCACGCATCCGAGCGTGTATCCGCTGCCGATACGCAACCCGGCGGCCGACGCACCATCTGGATTGGCGCCGGGGTGATTGTGTTGGCCGCTGCGGCGGCGATCATGTTTTTTTCCCTTACACCGGATGGACCCACCGATCCAGCACCGACGGAACAGACCGAGGCTCCCGCCCTCGCCGACAACGGTGATGCGGAGGTCGCAGATGATGCCGTCGGCGCCGTAGATGCGACCGAGCCGGGCGAAACGGCGACCGGTGAAGCGCCGATCGAGGAGTCTCCAGACGAAGAATCTCCGCCAGCAGAGGATCAACCCGCCGACGGATCGACATCGCTGCGCAGTACCGACGGCATTAATGTTTCGGAGGGCGGATACACCATCATCGTCTATTCCGAATCGTCCCGGCAGCGGGCCGCCGAAGTCTCCGAGCAGTATCGCGAGGAGGGCTTCCGAACGGATGTTCTAGAGTATCAGGAAGATGGAGCGAACCACCTGCGGGTCGGCGTAGGACAGTTTTCAACGTTGACCGAGGCGGCCGAAACACGGAATTCACTTGTCGGCACCGACCTTCCTGATGACGCATGGGTGCGACGTGTGCCCGCCGAATGAGCCACAGAACCTCGACGAACACCAAACCAATTCCACTATTTCCCCACTACGTGTCGATCTGATCGAAAATGATGCTCGCGCTGCAACAACAAGAATTGAATCTACCGGCGGATACGGCCGCGCAGGCCGTGACGCCGGAAGCCACGTCGCTGCTCGACACGCTGATCCTGGGAGGATGGATAATGCTACCCATCTTCCTCCTGTCGATCATAGCCATCTACCTCTTTATAGAACGCATTATCACTATTCGTCGGGCCAAGACGGATCCCGTGGTTATTACGAGACGCGTTCGAGAATATATACAGTCCGGTGACATCCGGGGTGCGATGGGGTTTTGCGAGTCGCAGGATAAGCCCATCACGCGCATCCTCAGGCACGGCCTCGAACGACTCGGCCGTCCGATTGCGGAGATCCAGGACGCCGTTCAGGCGCAGGGGAAACACGAGGCGTTCGAGCTCGAGAAGCGAACGGAGTTGCTGGCCAGCATTGCGGGTATCGCGCCGATGATAGGATTCCTCGGCACGGTTACGGGCATGATCCGCGCCTTTCAGGAGATTCAAAATCTCCAGGGAAACGTAAATCCGAGTGTGCTCGCCGGCGGCATCTGGGAGGCTCTCCTGACGACAGCGGCGGGCCTCGTCGTCGGCATTCTCGCCTTCTTTTTCTACAATTTTCTGTTGACGCGCATTAAACGGCTCATCAACGACATGGAGCGGTCGGCCACCGACTTTATCGACCTCCTGCAGGCGCCTGCGCCGGCACGTGCCAAGTATGAAGAGCGTGCGACCAACTATTGATTTCCGCTGAGAGGCGCCATGAGTTTTGATTTTTCGAATCAGCGAGAGCCGTTGACGGCGTTCAGCATGGCGGGGTTGACGGACATCGTCCTCCTCCTGCTGATCTTCTTTCTGCTCACGTCCAGCTTTATTCCTCAGTTCGGCATTCAGGTGAATCTGCCGCAAGCCGAGACATCCGCCCCGATGGAGGACCAGTACGTTTCGGTCGCAATCACGGACGACGGACGCTACTACGTAGATCAGGATCAGATCGCCCGTGAGGCGCTGCTAGATGCCTTGAGAGATGCACAGGGCGACAAGACCGCGCTTGTACTCCGGGCGGACGAAGAGGCCACGGTAGGGCAGTTCGCGACAGTCGCCAACCTGGCGAAGGCGCTGAACATGCGAGTGCTCATGGCGACGGAACGCGGCGAGCTCACGCCGTAGGTACGGCTACCTGCTCACCGGCAACCGGTGAAGGCGGAAGTAGGTCGCGGGCCGACTGCTCAGCTCTCGCGGAGACCACCAAAATATTCACTTCGACGGGCGGAGGAAGTACCGAGGTAGAATGCGCGTCGAGAGCGTATATGCTGCGCCCCATCCCTTCTGATTCCGAAGCTAATTCTGCATGTCGCTCACAACCTCCTTGAATTGAGGCTCGCGGCGAAGACGGTCGAGATCCAGTCGTCGCGATGCGTTCTCGACGAGAATTTCTGATATGTGGTCGGCGGCGTCGAAGAAAAGCGTCACGTCCGGATCCATCGTGTCCTGACCTTCAGTCCGATCGAAGGGAAATTGGATGCTTAGCGTATCGGTGTCTGGGAAGTAAAGCATCTTCATGATCGATGTCTCCGCGAATAATTGCGGTCGATAAACGCGTTATGGAGTGTACGCTTGTCCGGAAGGAGCACTACCCTAACGAATCGGTCCAGTTCCTCTACATAGCCCCAGACCCGCAGACGCCCGTTTGCCTGCAATCGGACTTCCGCTGCGTGCTCCAGGGCTTCTACGGCATGCTCGAGCGTCACACGTGGATGATCCCGTTTTTCCCGAAAATACTCCGTGGTCTCCCAAGCCATCTATCCGCTCATCCCATCGGTCGATCCAGCGTCCGGTACTGTATCGCCTCGGAGATGTGCTCCGGTCGAAGCGCCTCTGATGTCGCCAGATCCGCCACGGTGCGAGCCACCTTGAGAATCCGTCCATATCCTCGCGCGCTCAGGCCCAGGCGTTGAATGGCCATCTTCATAAGAGCACGACAGGCGCCGTCGAGCTCGCAATGATGACGCACGAGACGCATCGACATCTGGGCATTGCAGTGGACGAAAGCCTCCCCGGCAAACCGCGAGCGCTGCACGTCCCGAGCGGCCAGGACGCGGCGGCGCACAAAGACGGAAGATTCGGCCTCCGCACGGGAGGATAGTTCGTCGAAGGGCACGGGTGAAACATTGAGGTGCAGATCAATGCGGTCCATAAGTGGACCGCTGATGCGTGATCTGTACCGGTGGACGTCCCCTGCCGAACACACGCAATCCTGGTTCGGATGTCCCAGCATGCCGCACGGACACGGATTCATGCTCGCGACGAGCATGAATCGGGCAGGGTATTCGACGCTCATGCGGGCCCGAGACAGCGTGATGCGTCCCTCCTCCAGCGGCTGCCGCAGGACTTCCAACACCCGCCGCTTGAATTCGGGGAGCTCATCCAGGAAGAGGACGCCGTTGTGAGCGAGCGATATCTCGCCGGGCATGGGCTTGCTGCCGCCGCCGGACAGTCCGCCATATGAGGTCGTGTGATGCGGCGCGCGAAATGGCCGCGTTGCGATCAAACCGCACGCATTCAGCAGACCGCCGACGCTGTGAACCTTTGTGGTCTCGACCGCTTCATCACGGGTCAGTGGCGGCATGATGGTAGGCAGCCGCTGCGCGAGCATCGTCTTTCCGGCGCCGGGAGGACCCACCATGAGCACGTTGTGTCCTCCCGCCGCCGCAATCTCGAGTGCCCGCTTGACGTTTTCCTGACCCCGAACATCCGCGAAATCAACCTCGTATTCTCGAGCTTCATCAAAAAGATCTGATTGACTGCGCCGAAAAGGTGAGATCGTTTCCCGAGGATGCTCCAACATTCGAAATCCGTCGCGCACATTGGCGAGCGGAATCACGTCGAGACCGTCGACCACGGCGGCCTCCGCAGCATTCTGATGGGGTACCACGATGGCCTGCAACCCGTCGTCGCGCGCACGCGCCGCCATGGAAAGCACGCCTCGAACGGGGCGCACGTCTCCATTCAGCGCTAGCTCGCCCGTGATGCACATCCCTTCCAGTGCCTGCTGCAGCGGCATCTCCAGGTGAGCAGCAAGGAGACCGAGCGCAATCGGAAGATCGAATGCCGCCCCCTCTTTCCGCAGGCCCGCGGGGGCCAGATTCACCGTGATCTTCCCGTACGGCATCGGGAGACCGGTGTTATGGAATGCAGCATAGATACGGTCCCTGCTCTCCCTGACGGCGCCGTCCGGCAGTCCTACGACCGCATAGCTCGGAAGGCCTGCTCCGGAAATGCTCGTCTCGATGTCGATGGGCAACGCGTCGATGCCGCGGGTCGCGGCGCTGCGAACTCGGGACAGCATAGTTCGGTCGGATGTGGGGGTTCTCGCAACTAGACACCGGAATCATCCCATCTATAACCTCAAGCGATGTTCTAACCCCGCATTGACCTATGGCTGCCGCTTCGTACTTTACGTGCGAAGAGTCCTCTGGAGGGATGTTTTGACCGTCGTTTTCTATGCATTGACCGATCGGGAGCTGCTGCTCAACAGGCTTCCGGTCGCCCATCATCTGCGAGATGCCGGCTACCGCATCGTTTTCATCGGAAATGAATCGAGCGGCACTGGAGAGCTGCATGCCGCCGGATTCGAATACTACGTCGTTCCCGCCGGCGGCCGTGCTACCGTTTCGGACATGTTGGCAACCCTGCGGCTCACGCGCATTCTCCGGCGTGTCGACGCCGACATTCTCCACACATTCGGTCTCCGCGCCGCGGTGCGCGGCGGGCTCGCCGCTCGTCTCGCACACGCCTCATGGGTGGTGCATTCCGCGCCGGTGCCTCGTCAGGGCATCCGGAAGCGGCCTTCTCCTCTCCTCCGCATCGCACTGAGCCGCGCCGAAGTTACATTCTTCACCAAAGACGATCGGGATGCATTCATAGCACATACGTACGTTCGCCCAGAGCAAACACACGTGCTCCGAAGCACCGCGATTGACCTTCGAAAGATTCCGAAAAGTGACGAACCGTCGTGGGCACCCGTCGCAGCATTCGTTGCGACGGCATCGGGTGACAACCTTCGGGAATTCACGGAGGCCGCGGCGTCACTAAAATCAGCCGCAATCGAAGCCCGCTTCGCCGTCATCGGCCCCGCGCCGTCTCCCGAGATGCGCAAGCGGCTGCATCAGCTCCAGGAGCGGGGAGTTGTTGAATGGTGGGGCGTTCGCCCGGATCTTACAAAGACGCTCGCCAGCGTTCACGTTATCTGCCTTCCATCTGATATCGATCAGCAGCGCGTGCTTCAGGCAGGCGCCGTCGGCCGGCCTATCATTGCGATTGGCCAGGCCGCCGACACCACGATCGTTCGCCACGATGAGAATGGACTCGTTGTCCCGGCCGGCGATTCCTCCCGTCTTGCATCAACCCTGCAGGATCTGCTGTACGACACCGAAAAGCGTAAGCGGATGGGGCGAAGAGCGCGCGACATCGTCGAGACAAATTATTCCGCCGAACGCGTCGCGAGAGAGATCATGGTGGTCTACGAGCGCCTGTTCGAAAGAGGTCGATCCATTTGACGGGAGAACGGTGGAGGAGGCACCAGTTAGAATGTCGATGCGGCGCTCGTTACGTCTCCTGCCACGAATCATCCGTCAAGACTGAGACACTGTCACGCTCGATTAGCACTGGTCCGTTGAAGCGGCCTTCACGGGGACCGTTCTCGAGCTTCAGGACGCCGCGGGGACAAACGGATGCGCACATGCCGCAGCCGACGCACGCCGCGCGGATCACGTTTTGTCCGCGCTGAGCATACCAGCGCACATCGATTCCCATTTCGCAGTATGTAGAGCAGTTACCGCACGAAATGCACTGGCCACCGTTCGTCGTGATCCGAAATCTCGAGAAGAACCGCTGCTGGAGACCGAGAATGGCGGCCATCGGGCATCCGAAGCGGCACCAGACACGCGCGCCCATCAGCGGATAGAAGCCAACGCCGATCACGCCCGCAAAGATTGACCCGATCACGAACCCGTACCACTGCGCGAACATGCCGCTCAATCCACCAAGAAGCCCACCGGCCATGGCGGAGTTCACCCACAGCAGAATTGTGCCAAAAATAATCGCGACGAGTACGCCATGAACCATCCATCGTTCGACTTTCCAGGCTCCGAGAGACTTGTCGGATAAGTGACGGAACGGGTCGCCTGCCGTCTCGGCAAGGCCGCCGCATCCGCACACCCAAGAACAGTACCAGCGCTTCCCATAGAAATACGTCAGGATAGGGGTTGCGATGAAGATCATGACTGCGCCCCAGAAAACCATGAAAACGCCGAGACGCGACGCGTCCGCCAGCGATCCCACCGTGCTCGGCCAGAGATAATCATACTGCAGCGGCCAGAAATAGCTGAAATAGAACTCCGGCTGGTTCAGCAGGATGAGTATCTGGGGGATGATGAACGCAAAGCCGAGCTGAAAGAACATCACCGAGAACGTGCGGATGACGTGATAGCGGCTGTGCCGGTATTTGTACAGCGCGCGAACGCCCATGACCAGAACGGCGAGCGTGTAGAACGAGCCGTACACAAACCACTGATCGGCCGGCTGCCCGCGCATCCAGTTGCTGAGCGGGTCGAATACGCGGATGAGATGGTGCAGCCGCTCGGGAAACCAGTAAAGGACCACGTAGGATCCTGTCAGAACGACCCCCAGGAGCCATCCCGCCGCGCCGATCGCCGTCGTCGACGAAAACCAGATGCCGTCATTGTTGATGCCGGCCGGACGGCGCAGAAAGCGCCGGAAATAGATCAAGGCGCCGGCCACGAGCCCTCCCACACCGGCGATAAGAAAACCGTGCGGGAATGCGCTTCCCGCTCCGAAGGAAGCGACCAGCAGCGCGACGATGCCGGCGCCGAAAACGAGCAGACCAGCACGCTCGGAAGCGTCGAAATCCGAAGTCGGGCTCGTAAGCTGAAAGCTGGCGTCTGTCTCAGGCATACGATTTCGCTGATTGACGTGAATGATAGCTCGCCTCGAGCTGCGATTCGTATCTCTTGTGGAATTCAGGATCGAAGTTCGCCTCCCGCAGGTGATCGACCACAAAATCGATCGTCCGCTTCTCACGGAGCCACCTCTCGCAGACGTCGTGTCGAAAACGCACTCCCAGCAGGTTGAATCCGCGGACGCGGCCCGAGACCGTTTCGAAATCGATTCGAATCAACCGCGCTTCGTTGTCGGTCCAGTAGACCGAGTCGATCCCGTCGAGCCGAACCGGCAGAATATGCCCGTAAGTCTGCCACTCTATCGTGAAGAACTTTGCGGAATTGAAGAAAGGACCCGGGTCGTACGCCGTACGTCGGCCGCAGATGGTCTGCGCAACGGTTTTGCCGTGCATGCGGCCGGTGTACCAGAGCTGCTCGATGCGGGAGCTGCCCACGCCATCCTCCCGAAATTCCGCGCAGTCCCCTGCGGCATACACGTCGGGTGCGCTCGTTTCGAAGTATTCATTCACCAGGACTCCCCGACTCGTCTCGACATTTGCCGCCTGGGCGACCTCGATATTTGGATGCACACCGGCAGAAAGTCCGACGAAACTACATGGAATTTCCTCACCTGTACGTGTCACGACGGCGCGGGCTCCGTGCTCGTCGTCACCGATGATCGCCTGCAGCTCGGTGTCGAGACGAAGGTCGATCTTATGTCTCCGA
>CAZKNF010000100.1:0-8914 GCA_964554105.1 uncultured Rhodothermales bacterium
AAGTGTCACGGTATCGCCTTCATGCGGTTCGTCTGGAACGTCCAGGTCAAGTATCCAGGTCAAGTCAATGCATGGTGTAAATCGTACGTGGAGGCTGACGAGCACGTCGCGGAGCACCCTTTTCGAAGCGTGGAGGCCCGTCACACCGTAACGATACGAGCATGGATTCATACCGACGGCTGTTTTCGTGACGATCGCAAAACCAAGAGGCTTCACCATCGTTTCAGAGTCCGACTAGAACAGCTCCGGCATAATTAGATGCGCATCCGTCGCTCCGTCTTTTTCGCGGCACTCATCATGAGCTGCATTCTCTGTATGGGCGAAGTCTACGCTCAGCAGACCGGCCTCTCGCAGACCGGCCTATCCAAGCACGAAAATGCGAAGGGTGCCGGAGGCGAACACTCCGCGCTGTCAGCAGTCGCGGGCGATCCTGTAGCGTGTCAGGACGGCTCGGCAGCCGGTTTCGACTGCCGAAATATAGACCTCCTCTCTTTTCTTCCGGTTGAGTCACTGGGTGGCGGTAATGGAACGGAGCTGAACGACATCTGGGGATGGACGGATCAACAATCCGGACGTGAGTACGCTCTGGTAGGTCGCTCCGACGGTACGGCCTTCGTCGACATCACCGATCCTGTCAATCCTGTCGTAATTGGCGATCTACCGTCGCACGATTCAACAAGATCGGTCTGGCGTGACATAAAGGTACTGAATGATTATGCCGTGGTTGTCGCTGACAATCCCCTGGGTCCGGATGGCATGAGACTTCACGGCATGCAGATCTTCGACCTCACCAGACTCCGTGATGTCGATCACGGCGCCGCGCCCGTTGCATTCGATGAAGATGGGCTGTACGACGGATTTGAAAGGGCGCACAATGTCGCCGTGAACCCGGAGACGGAATTCGCCTATGCCGTCGGGACCGAAACGTGCGGCGGCGGCTTGCACATGATCGACATGAAGAACCCGCTCGAGCCCACATTTGCCGGGTGCTTCGCACACCAGGGTTCGGGACGGCACGGATCCGGCTATACGCACGACGTGCAGTGCGTCGTCTATCATGGTCCCGATGCTGATTACCAGGGACGTGAAATTTGCTTTGGATCGAATGAAACTCACGTTTCGATAGTGGATGTGACCGAAAAGGACAACCCTATACCGATCTCGCTCACATCCTACCCCCACGTGCAGTACACGCACCAGTCATGGCTGACTTCGGATCAGAGTTATATTCTCCTAGACGATGAACTGGATGAGTACAGCAGCAGCGACGTTGTCAACACCAGAACACTGATTTTCGATGTCATAGATCTCGATGATCCGCAGCTCGCCACAGAATACATAGGAGAGTCTACATCGATCGATCACAACCAGTACGTAGTGGGAGATCGCAGCTTTCAGGCGAATTATACTAGCGGATTGCGCATTCTCGATATTTCGAACATCCTCAATCCTGTGGAAGTCGCATTTTTTGACACGTACCCGGCGGATGACAATGTTTCCTTTAACGGAGCTTGGTCGAACTATCCGTTTTTCGAGAGCGGTGTCGTGGTTGTAAGCAGCATCAACGAGGGATTGTTCGTACTCAATCCCGTCGACGCAGCCGTGGCAGCTCCGCCCGGCGACGAGTTGCCAGAAGATTTCGCCCTGCTCACGGCCTATCCAAATCCCTTCAGCAGGTTGACGACCATTGGAATTCAGGCGGATCGGCCCCAGCGGATTCGCATCGCCGTGTATGACATCAGGGGACGAGAAGTCGCCACCGTTTTCGAGGGAGACATAGAGACAGCCGCCAGACGTGAATTTACGTTCAATGCCCGAGGTCTCGGAAGCGGTGTATACCTCGTTCGTGCAACCGGAGAATCTGCTTCCGGATCTATCACCGTCACTCTTCAAAAGTAGGCGGTCTCGCGCGTCTGTTGTCTAGCGTCGCCGCTATGTTTCCGACGCGGCCTCCGGTCCGCCTGCGCCAATTCTGTCGCTCCAAAGAGCGAGCAGGGTGACGAACGCGAATCCGGAAATCCCGAGAATGATGACGATCCATAGCGGGTCGCCGGCAGTCGGCAAGTTCAGGCTTCTATCAAGACCCTGCCAGGGCCAGAGCGCGCGAATGGCACCGATCATCAAGCCCACGAGCGCCGCCATCGTCACGTCGTACCAGTTCGACAAGAGCCAATTCAATAGCTTCGAGAAGAATCCCAGACCGACCGCAGCACCCAGACCGAATACCAGTATGTACAGGAGATCGAGAGCGTCTAACGCCGCGAGCGTGACCTCATACATTCCGAAGACCTTGAGTAGAAATGCACCAGATACGCCTGGAAGTATCATGGCGCAGATCGCGACCGCCGCGGTGGAGAAGACGCGGATGAGCGACGGCTCGCCTCCATCGTTCGGCGGTATCCCGGTAAGAAGGAACGCTACAACGGAAGCCGCGACAGTGATCACCACTACACGCCTCGTCTTGCGCTCGATGCGCTTCCATGGTATTGCAATAGATCCTGCGACGAGTCCGAAGAAGAGCCCCAGGCTTTCGTGGGGATAGTTCGCGATTATTGAAGGAATAAATCGCGCGCCAATCACAATCGCCGTGAGAATGCCGAATCCGAGAGGCCCGATAAACCACCACTCTACCGCGAAGAACCGTTCGCGGGCCTCGGCTAAATCGAACCGGATGAGTGCGATGACGGCAGCGAAGATGCCACTGAGGGACGCGATCAAGCGGCTATAGATACCTACGATCAGGGCCATCGTACCGCCGCTGACACCGGGGATGATATCCGCACCGCCCATGAGAAGGCCTTCAGCGACATGAGTAAGGGATCGACGCAATCCGTTTCTCATTCGTATTGGTCCGAACCAGCGTTCACGTCTAGTTCGGCTTCTGCTCCCATCCTGCTGTGCTGTAATCGCACATGAAGCGGCGGGATCGCCGGCCAGGAAATAGACAAGAGAAGATGTGTTGCACGTCGTGCAATTCGGACCCGTAGCATACCGCGCGCGAACGTAATACGAATGTTCTAAGCCCGCGAAGATGATTCGTTGTCGAGACCCAACATTCGCCGCACGTGGACGTCACGATAGAGATCCGGATAGGTATGCCGAAACTCTTCCTTCGTCCCCGGATCCAGACGAAAGGCCATTTTCAGCGATCTGATGCTCTCGTCGGCCTTACCGAGCGCGAAGAGTGCCTTGGCCTGCTGAAAATATGTGCCGGCATCGGCATTCAGCTTAAGTGCTCGGCGATACGCCCGAAGCGCGTCCTCCATGCTGCCGGCCTCGAAAAGTGTTTCTGCCAGGTCAAGCCACGCATCCCGATTAGCAGGTTCAAGCGCAACGACTTCGCGGTACGACGCGAGCGCTTCGATAATCAAGCCGGCATTATACTGGCAGTCGGCTTTCGCGTACCAGAACTCGCTTGTCTCGGGACGCAGCGCAATTGCCTTTTCAAACAGCTTCAATGCGTCTTTGTGCTGCTCTAGAGCATCCAGGCAGCATCCCAGGCCGTACCATGCCTCCGGATATGACTCGTCCTCGTCCAGCGCGCGACGGAAGTAGCTGCGCGCATTCTCGTAGTCCTCGAGCTCTTCGTATGCCAGCGCGAGATTGTAGTACGTGGCCGCATCTCCACCTTCGAGGTCGATCACCCTGCCATAACTCTCGACCGCCTCTGTAAGGCGCCCCAGATTGGCTAACGCGTTTCCACGATTATAATAGGCGGACGCAAAGTCATCCTGAATCGCGATCGCCATATCATACGATTCCACGGCTTCTGCAAACTTGCTCAACCGATTGAGGACAATACCTCGATTGTACCAGGCATCGTATGAATACGGCTCCATGTCGATATGCCGGTCATAGCATGCAATGCTTCGGTCCGTATCATTCAGCCGATCGAAACAGTAGCCGAGCTCGTACCAGACCTCTGGATGATCCTCATTGATCTCGGAGCATCGTTCAAACGCATTGACGGCATCTCGAAGCCGGTCAGCACGCTCGAATGTGACACCCTGGTTGAAGTACGCCTCGTCATTAAGAGGATCGATCTGAAGCGCGGATTCGTAGGCCTCAAGAGCATCCTCCTCATGACCTAGACTGTCGAGCGTAATCCCGCGATTCACCAGAGTCTCCGTGTCAGCGGGATTTAAATTCAGCGCATGATCGTAGGCTTCTAGCGCTTCCTCGTGCCGGCCGAGATTATTGAGCAGAATTCCGCGGCGCATCCACGCATCGGAAGAATACGAAATCGATTCGAGCAGACGATCGATGGCGCCCAGAGCGTCCTCATACCGACCGCGCTCAAAGTAAAAATTGGCGATATCCTCGAGCGTGTCCGAATCGAAGTACGCTGCTTTGTCACTCTGTTCATATGCGACAAGCAACTCGTTCATTCGAACCTCGTCAGCGGGATCATCGAAGTCGTCAAACTCGAAGTTAAACATGCTCATAGAGTCGACGGGTTTTCATGTGCAGATGAGAACTGCGTGCGGGACGTGGCGGATCGGAGGGCAACACGCAGAATAAAAGCTGCACGTGGCAAAAAGTTCGACGTAATTATAATCGGCCACCCTGCAATTTGCAAGCTGTTCACCCCCGCGTTCCGGCTCGGCGTTGCGTCCATCAGGTGTGGGTATTTACTTGAGCTCTATCAACAAAAACTGCGCCAGTCACATCCAGAATGTTTATTACGTTCGAGGGCATCGATGGAAGCGGAAAGAGCACGCAAGCGCAGCTCCTGGTCGATCGGCTCGACCAGTCCGGGCAGCGCGTTCGCCTCTTTCGAGAACCGGGCGGCACAAAACTTTCTGAGCGGATACGAACCATCCTGCTGGATGCGGATCTCCGGATTCAACCGCTCGCGGAACTACTTCTGTTCTCATCGGCTCGTGCTCAGCTGGTGGATGAAGCAATTCGACCGGAGCTCAATAGGGGAGGAATCGTCGTTTGTGACCGATTCTCGGACTCAACGACGACCTACCAGGGTGCTGGGCGTGCTGTTGCCGATATGGGCTGGGTGAAGGCGCTTAACCACAGGGTCACCGGCGGCCTAATTCCCGACCGAACGTATTATATTGCGATCACTCCGGCTGTCGCTCTTGAACGGCGCCGAGGTCGTGCGGATTCCCCCGACCGAGATCGCATGGAGGAGTCGGATGTCGAGTTTTACCGAAGAGTCGTGTCTGCCTACGAGGAACTTGCCGCGACAGATTCGGGCCGGATAATTCGTCTGGATGGCCGAACGCCGATCGATGAACTGCATGAGGCAATCTGGTTGGATGTTCAGGAACTACGCGTTCAGGGCGGCGGTTGACGAAGTGCCGTTTTCGATGATATATCGCTGAACACGTGCTGATCCTCACACGACCGGCTGCACCCGCAGGTACAGCCCTCCTCGAGAACGCGTTTCCGCAGCCGAAAGTTAGCAGCAACTCAACATGGCAGTCCCGGCTAAACAATTGGAAGAGGTGCGCACCATCTTCAGCGCCTTTCTTCAGGAGCGAGGTCAACGGCAAACTCCGGAACGATTTACCGTGCTTGAGGAAATTTACGCTATCGATGACCACGTCGATGCCGATGAACTCTATCTCCGCCTCAAGCAATCGGGACATCGCGTCAGCCGCGCGACGGTCTATAATACCCTTGAGCTTCTCATCGAATGCGACCTCATCGTGCGCCATCAATTCGGGAAGAACCAGGCCAAGTATGAACGGGCCTTCAGTTACTGGCAGCACGATCACCTGATATGCATCGACTGCCATGAACTTTTCGAATTCTGCGACCCTCGTATCCAAGGTATTCAGGAGATGATCGCAGATATTTATCAGTTCGACATCAAGCATCATTCATTGAACATGTACGGACGCTGCCGGCGTGACGAGTGCCCGAATCGTCCAGACGGTGTCGTGAAGGAACACACGAACGTTAGTTAGTGCCGGGCAGCAGAGGGTATCGTAAGACACGAACTCAGATCCAGGTATCATGGCCGAAGAGCTTATCAGAGGACACGGCCTCCTAGTTTAGACGACGGATTCGGCATGACGTTTGATTTTTCAGAAGCTCCCGCTATCTTCAAAATTGTTCGTGCCACGCGTGTGCGCTCGCAACTCTAGACGCCGACGAATGAATCGAGCTGTTCCGGTCATCACGATTCTGCTCCTTACTGGTTGGACGCTGTCCATCAATAAGGCGAATCTGCAATTTTTCCGAGTTGATAGGGAGAACAACGATATCGTTGTTACCTGGGAGTCGACGGCCGAGGAGGGCGTAGAGTACTACGAGCTTCAACGCAAGGCAGGCTTTACGAACAACGAGTATGTAGACGTTGAGAAGATCGCGCCACACGGGGCGGGAAAGTTATACCGGTATATGGATAACCGAGTGTACAAGATGCCTTCGGAACAGGTCGAATACCGTCTCGAAGTGGTTTTCGAGAATTACGTCCGCGAAGAGCTCGCCAGTAAGTCCATAGATTATACGCCGACCACCGTTCGACGCACGTGGGGCAGCATTAAAGCCATGTTTCAGTAGGGCAGTTGTCCGTCTGCTACCGCCGCTCGCGTTTCATTGAAGCGCGGGCGTTTTTTGTATGTGAACTACCCGTGATCGCCTTCATCACAAGTACCCACATGATTAGGAAACTTATCCTTCCGCCTGAGCGCGTGCGCCGGACATTGACGCGCCTCGCCTATGAGATCGTTGAACGCAACCGGGGTGCGGATCGCCTGGAGCTCGTTGGTATCCGCCGCCGCGGTTCGGCTGTCGCAGAGGCTGTCGCCGTGCAGATTGGTGCCATTGAGGGGAGGGACTTCGCCGTACACGAACTCGACGTCACGCCCTACAGAGACGACCTCACGCTATCAGAAGATGTCGAGGACGATTCATTGATCCGCTCCGATATTACGGAACGGGATGTGGTGCTTATCGACGACGTACTCTTCACGGGCAGGACCGCGCGCGCAGCACTCGACGGACTCGTGAACTTCGGCCGCCCACGGTCGATTCAGCTCGTCGTTCTTGTCGACCGCGGCCATCGCGAATACCCTATCCAGCCGGACTACCTTGGGCACTTCATCCAGACAAAGCACAAAGAGCGCGTGGTCGTCGACGTGGAGGAAGAATTCGCCATTTATGTAGAGGAATAGCTCGAGCTTTTCACAGCTGAAGTTCTCACGTCTCGACATCAGCCGCCGTCTCGCCTTCAGGAGGCGTCGGTGGCTCTTCCTCGAGGTAGAGTCTGATCTCAAAACCTTCGCGTACTCTTGTACCCGGCTCACGGCTTTGCCTCTGCACCGTTACCTCCGACGCGTCCTCACCGTCTTCGCCGCCGATCACGACGAATCGTAAATTCGATTCTCGAAGCTCTTGACCCGCTTCCGACACACTCAGCCCGGTAACTTCGGGGATAGTGACGTATTCCTGGCCCAGCCCGGTACTGTACCACAACATCACGCTCGATCCCTCCGTTAGGGAATCCCCAGGAGGAGGATCCTGTCGGGTCACCGTATTCGCGTTCGGCGCGGGAATCGAGTCAGGCAAGGTCTCCGAAACTTGGAGTCCGCCTGATCGAAGGCGGTTCACGGCTTCTCGAAGCGACAGACCCTGAAGATCCGGCACCAGTACGCGATTCAATTCACCACTGTTCACCGTAATGTATACATGCCGACCGGGCTTTACCTGTGCATTAGGTGGCGGATTCTGATCGATTACGACGTCACGCGGAAAGTTCGCATTGTAGCGCTGCACGACACGCTCGACGGTAAGGTCTCTTTCCTCGAGCTCGAGCTGGGCTTGCTCGAACGGCTGATTTAGCACGCTCGGTACGGTGACTGAGGTGTCCTGTCTTGTGTACGACGGCAGGGCAACTCTGTCGACTAACAGATAGAGCACCAGAACAAGGCCGACAAGGACAACGAGGCCGCCCCAGAAATACTTGTTTTGGATCAGCGAACGGATAAAACGACCAGCTTCGCCGACGTGCGTCTTTATATCAGCCATCAAACATTTACCACCAGCTAGAAAATTAGTGCGATATACCACCTGCGTCTCAATGCCAACGCTCACAACCGCGAAGCGACGCCGACGCCCCTAGGGTCCATATTGTTGTCGATTCGTCGTCCTACGTATCTAAACTAGACAGGTGCCCGAAGGCTTTTGCAGCAATCGGTCGGTACACGCGGCGAGATCCCATTTGAAGATCAAAATAAGTATTTGTTGTTGGAAACCTGCCGGCAATGCCCTGGTCTAAGAGTCCGCTTTCGAGGATGGCCGCGGCACGAAGCTGCGTGATCAGGCGCCGGTTTGGCGCCTTTTCCATGTGAGGATTCTTCGTACTGCTGCAGTGGCGCCTTAGTTGAGTGACAAGTCGGGCAATTTGCTCCGAATACCGGAGATGATTCACGCCTGCTTCGCTCATGCGAACTTCACGAACCGAAGTTGGAACCGAGCGCCTCCTCGTATAGTCTAAATGTTCTGTGCTCGAATCGCGGTTGCCGCGCAAGAGATGGAAGGCCGGGTACACGGCTTGAAAGAAATTGCGCACAGAATCGCAGGCCGGGCACGACAGCGTTTCTTGAAGTACCTGTTAAGCGAATGGCGATGTCTTGACACGAGTTGTTGGGGCGGCGTATATTAGCAGTCAGCGCTTTTCAGAAACGGTGCCATTTTGAGTTGTTTTTTCAACGGTTCTACTGGCACAGAAGTGAGTGTTTGCCGATTGGATCTGCTCGATTTAGTCGGAGGCCGTAATGGCCTTGTTCTTTGATGAGATTGGAAGCAAAGCGAGTCCCGTTGATTCCTTTGTACTGGTTCGCCGGTGCATGAGGATGAGACAACAATAAAACGAGTCAAGTAGATCAAACTATATCCATTACTACGGAGAGTTTGATCCTGGCTCAGGACGAACGCTGGCGGCGGGCTT
>CAZKNF010000101.1:0-8905 GCA_964554105.1 uncultured Rhodothermales bacterium
GTTCTCCGTTGAAGGCAAGATTCCTTCGAGAAAATCGACATCCAGATTCAGATTTGAATGGTCGATCTTCGATACCACCCTCTCGTGTACGATACGCTTGAGCTCGCTCAGATCGATCACATAGCCGGTTTCCTCATCGGGTTCGCCGGCGATCGTCACCTCGAGGGTATAGTTGTGTCCATGCCAGTTCGGGCTGTTACACTTGCCGTAAACAGTGCGATTCCATTCATCCGATTTCTTCGGATTGTGGAGGCGATGCGCGGCATTAAATCGAAGAGTTCGAGTTACGTAAACGCGTGGCACTGAATGAACTCGTTGCGTCATTCTTATTTCGAGCTGTCCTATCATCGACGGCCGAAAGGGACGCCACGCCGGATGCGGGCCGCGCCTTTAGAGGCCGCGAGCTCGATCTTACACCGGCGTGTGGCGTCCGACCGGACCGCTATTCGACGTTGAAGGCACGGCAATGTTCGTTATATTGGCCGTAGAACGCTTCGGAACGACACAGGAAGAATGACAGAATCGAGATGGCTGAAGGCAAGACGCTCTTCCAAAAGATAGCTGATGGCGAGGTGCCGGCAGACTTGGTCTATGATGACGATCAGTGTATCGCCTTTCGTGACATCGACCCGAAGGCGCCGACACACATTCTCATCGTTCCGAGAAAGGCGATTCCGCGTCTTGACGATCTTTCGGAAGGCGACGAGAAGCTCGTCGGCCATCTATTCCTTGTCGCCAGAGAGTTGGCCGCAAGGGAGAATCTGGATGACGGCTATCGAACGGTTTTCAATTGTGGTCCAGCCGCCGGTCAATCTGTCGATCATATCCACCTCCACCTCCTCGGCGGCCGCAAAATGACCTGGCCGCCGGGCTGATCATTGCACTTTTTATGCGCGCACAGCCACTTGCTCTTGCGGCGGCGTGCCTTCTATCGTTCTCAATCTGCCTGGTGACGATCGGCGCGTATGCGCAGGACGCGCCGCTGCAGGAAGACGATGCCGGAAGAATCGAGGCGGGCTTCGAGCGTGATGTCAATCGGTATCGCTGGACGGCGAGAACGCTCCTTCGGGAGGACATCGGCGGATGGCGACTGCGTGCCGACAATCGCTTTACTTCCGATGCGTTCGCACTTTCAAACGATCGACTGAGCTTTCGGGACGAGAATCGATTGTCTTGGGCTGTCGATCGGGATCTGGGCGATCGCTTTTCAGCGCAAACGAGAGGAAGGGCTCACTGGTTTACGCAGAGCCGTGTCTTCTCGCAGGAGATTTACGGCGGAGTTCGATTTCGCGCGCGTCCCGACCTGTGGATTGAACCAGCGATCGGATTCGCATGGGATCGAAGGCCAGGAGCAGGAAGCGGGGAGGAGATCCCGATGCGCACCGATCTGGGTCCGGCCTACGCGACACGCCTCGACTGGTCTCCTGCCGCGGTCAATGACTACCACGTGAGTATCGCGGCGGATGGTGCGTGGCAGGTGATAAATCCAAGGCGGGGCCGTGCGGTAAGAATGGAAGGCGTCCTAAGCCGTGATTTCGACGAGGCACGATTCACTACGAATGTACGTTATTCGAATTTCCGGCGCGATGCATACGACGCCGTCTCGTTTCTGAACCGGCCTGAGCAGGACGTCGGCATGCCGGAAACCGTCGAGGCCACATCGAGCGATACGCTCGAGGCGGCCGTCGCGTTCGAAGCTCCGGTCTATCGGAATCTCCGCCTCACCGGTCGTTTCGACGTCGGCGCGAACAATCGGATCATCCAGATGCTGCGCACGCCGGAAGATGCCCTCTTCTTCGATACGGCGTTCAACCGGCGCGAAGTCGACGGCGAGGTGGGCGTCGCTTATTCACGCGGCAACAATCTCCTGGTGCACGTGGCAGCACAGGCTGGCGCCGAAGTCGAGCGTCGCCGACTTACGAATCGAGATGAGCTGCCTCCCACGCAGGCAGCCCAGAGAAGTGATCTGCTGGAGCAGGCGGATTACGACCAGGGACTGTTCGGACTGCGAGCTCAAACGCGTGCATCACTCGGACGATTCTCGTTCTCTTTCAACGGCAACAGCAGCATCCTCCGGCACGACACGCCGGAATCGAACCTCGACGACCGCGACGAGCTCTATCATAACGGACAGGGCGGCATTCTCGTCCACCTGAGCCGCTATCTCAGGGCGGATGTTAAACTATTGGGGTCGTACTATCACACGGTGTACCTGTCAGCCGAACGATCGGCGGAGAACAATATTCAACGCTCACTGCGTTTGCAGCCGGGATTCGAATGGAATCCGTCGAGAAACACTCGGATCCGCCTCGGATCCGAAATTCGGGCTACATATACCGTGCATGACTTCACTCTGCCCGGCAGACGATCGACGGATCAATCGGCGCGCGAGCTCCGGTACGATGCCGACATCGAACATCGAATTGCATCCGGGTTCAGGGTGTTCTTCACCGGCAGCTTCAGTGATCTGCATCTTGGAAGGCTCATGTGGGACGAATTTTCGGAAATACCGTTTGACACGCTGCGAACCTACAGCGGCTGGCTGAGGCTACAAATTCAAACCCAGAGCCGCGTAACGGCGGATGTAGGCGTGCGCTTCTTCGTCAGGCGCGACTTTGATCGTGCTACCACGATTCGCTACAATCAGGTGGATAACAACGGAGACGTGATCGTGGACGAGAGCGGCGTGCCGTTAACGAGCAGCATCTCGCGTCCTGGACGATCGTGGATCGAACAAATCGGTCCGACGTGTTCGATTACGTGGCCCATGCGTGGATTGTCGACGCTGCGTCTAGATGGATGGCTCAACGTCCAGCATGTGCGCCGGCGTTTATACGGCGACCTGCCGGAGGCCTCGGCCGCGATCATTCGCGAGGCGGGCAGGCGAGGCGACGTGAAGATCATCCCCAATGTATCACTCACGACATCCTGGCGATTTTAGCGTGAAAACCCTCGGAGTAACAGGAGGAATTGGGAGCGGCAAGTCGACGGTGTGCCGAATGCTTGAGGAATGTGGCGCGCGGGTCTTCTATGCGGATGACGAGGGAAAGCGGCTGCTGGTCCAAGACCCGGAAGCGCGCCGCGAACTCGTCGCTGCGTTTGGTGACGAGAGTTATCAAGCGGATGGCCGCCTCAATCGGACCTACCTGGCCGAGAATGTATTCAGCGACGAGCGGAAGCTGGAAACGATCAACGATATCGTCCATCCTCGCGTCTTCGCGCGCTTCGAGGCTGCTGTCGAGCACGCCAGAGAGGAAGGTGTGCCGCTCATGGTGAAGGAGGCAGCGCTGATTTTCGAGGCAGGCAGCGAGCGCTTCCTGGACGCCGTAGCGGTGGTCGATGCGCCGCGAGATGTGCGGCTGGAGCGCGTACAAAAACGAGACGACGTTTCGCGCGCAGCAGTCGAGACTCGAATGGGACACCAGCTGCCTCCGGATGAACTGCGCCGGCGCGCGGACTTCGTAATCGACAATTCCGGAACCCTCGACGATACCAGGCAGCAGGTCGAAAAGGTGTACCGGGAGATGACGCTATAAAATCTTCTTGAGCACGGCCCGATCATGCTCGCCTGCGTCACCGAGAATAAGGTGGCCCATGCGATCGCGCTTTGTCTGGAGATAGCGCTGGTTGACCTCGTTCGGTGGGATTTCGATCGATACGCGATCGACGATCTCCAGGCCGTATCCGGCCAGTCCAACACGCTTCGTCGGATTATTCGTCATCAGGCGAAGCTTTCGGAGACCGAGGTCGCGAAGAATCTGGCATCCGACGCCGTAGTCGCGGTGATCCATCTTGAAGCCCAGCGCCTCGTTGGCTTCGACCGTATCCATTCCTTCCTGCTGCAGCTTGTAGGCACGCAGCTTGTTGACGAGGCCTATGCCGCGTCCCTCCTGCTTCATGTAGAGTACGACGCCTCGGCCTTCCCGCGCGACGATTTGCATCGCGGAGGCAAGCTGGTCGCCGCAGTCGCAGCGCATCGATCCGAATATATCGCCAGTGACGCACTGAGAATGGACGCGCACGAGCACTGAGTCGTCCTCATTCCATTCCCCCTTCACGAGCGCGAGGTGCGTCTCGTCTGTGATCGTGTCCTCGTAGGCGATGAGATGGAAATCTCCGTACCTCGTCGGCATCTCGACTTCGACGACTCGCCGAACAATGCGCTCGTTCCGCATCCGATACGCGATCAGGTCTTTGATCGTGATGATGCGCATGTTGAACCCGGACGCCATCTCGAGCAGATCCGGTGTCCGTGCCATCGTCCCGTCCTCATTCATGATTTCGACGAGGACGCCGACGGGCTCGCGGCCGGCCAGGCGGGCAAGATCTACGGCCGCTTCGGTGTGTCCGGCGCGTCTGAGCACGCCTCCGGTCTGTGCCCGCAGCGGAAAAACGTGCCCGGGGCGCCCCAGATCGAGCGGGCGTGTCGAGGGATCGGCCAGGGCCTGGATGGTCCTGGCGCGATCGGCGGCGGAAATTCCGGTCGTAGTCCCGCGTACCAAATCGACTGAGACGGTAAACGGAGTATTGAACAAAGACGAGTCGGAGTCGACCATCATATCGAGCTCGAGCGCCGCGGCACGCTCCCTTGTGATCGGCGCACAGATCAATCCACGGCCGTTCGTAGCCATGAAGTTGATCAATTCAGGCGTGATCCTGTCGGCCGCCCCGATGAAATCGCCTTCGTTTTCACGGTCTTCATCGTCAACGACAATCACGAGCCGTCCGTTTCGGATGTCGTCGATCGCGTCGCGAATGTTGTCGAACGACCGGGCATTCTCCCGATCAGCTTTCTCGGCTATCATCGTCTCAGGGAAATGGTCCGAATGGAGGCGTTCCGCTTAGCTCAATCTTTCCCGCCCACGTTGGCGACGGCGTTCTTATCGATCCGCAGCTTCGTATTGGTATCCGCCTGAATGAGCACGCTCGCGTCGTCGACCTGCGTCACCGTGCCGTGCACGCCACCGATGGTCACGATCTTATCTCCTTTCTTCACCGCTTCGATCATTTTCTTGCGGGTATCCTCTTTCTTTTTCTGGGGGCGGATTATGAAGAAGTAGAATACTACGAATATGAGAATGAGCGGAAGGAACGTGACGAGCGGATTAGCCCCCTCGGCAGGTGCCCCCATGAGGAGAACGTCGTGTAATGCCATCGAGATTGATCTGGTGGTGTGGGGTGAAATAAAAGAGGGCAAGCTACCCGTATCGCGCCGCTACGACCTCCTACCGCTGCTGCCTTCCGGCCCTGACGGAGTTCGGAGGGAGCTGGCCGTACGGGACTTGCCCCTGCTAATCAAAACCGAGAGTCCCCGGGCAAGGTTCCAGAATGTTAGCTGATGCTCCACTGCGCCGGCCGGATGACCTCAGAATAGTCCGACGGGGTCGACGTCGATGTTCACGCGACATTTCGATGGCGGATCGCCGAATGCATCTTCGGTCAGTCGCAGAATATCCTGCAAAGCATTCCGACGGCGGGCTTTCAGGATCGTATGGTAACGGTACTGCTTCTTTACGCGGCTGATGAAAGCCGGCTCCGGACCCAGCACTTCGATGTCACCGGCATGACGTCGAAGCTCGGCGGTCCAATCCCGCGCCAGATCCGCCACTCGCCCCTCAGTGGGACCCTTGAACTCGACAGCTGCGAGGCGGCCGAACGGTGGATATTCCAGCTTCTGACGCTCATCAAGTATGGCATCCGCGAAGGCAGCGTAATCGTGGTCACGGGCGTACCGTACGATCGGTCGGTCGGGATTGCGGGTTTGGATGATCACCTCGCCCGGAAGCGATGCGCGACCCGCGCGGCCCGATACCTGTGCCAGGAGCTGAAACGTTCGCTCTTCAGATCGAAAGTCAGGCAGCATCATGCCGAGGTCGGCATTGATGACGCCGACGAGCGTCACGCGTCCGAAGTCGAGACCCTTGGCGACCATTTGCGTCCCCAGAAGGATGTCCGCCTCGCCATCGCCGAAGCGCCGCAGCAGCTGTTCGTGTGCGGTCTTGCCGGTCGTCGTGTCCAGGTCCATCCTGATAATCCGCGCACCGGGAAGGTGCTCTTCAAGCTCTTCCTCAACGCGCTGCGTGCCGGTCCCGAAGATATCTATCGTATCCCGGCCGCATACCGGGCACGACGCGGGGATGCGCGCAGTGCGACCACAGTAATGGCAGCGCAGGTGGCGGCGGCTTTTGTGAAGCGTCATTGTCACCGAGCAATCCGGGCACTCGGGCCCCCATCCGCAATCGCGGCACTGTACCATAGGCGCGTAGCCTCTGCGATTTTGAAGGAGGATGATCTGCTCCTTTTTTCGGATCCGCTCTTCGATCGCGTCGATCAGGGTCGTGGAGAATGCGCCGCGCAGGCGCCCCTGGTTCTGCTCGACACGAAGATCGACAATCCGCACGTCCGGGAGCATTGCCGTCTCGCCGTCCGGGAGCGGCACGCGGCCGGGCATGCTCAACAGCTCATATTTGCCTGACCGAACATTCAGGTAGGTTTCGAGACTCGGCGTTGCCGATCCGAGGACGCAGACGGCATCATTCATCTTGGCGCGCATCACCGCCACGTCCCTGGCATGATACCGCGGAGCCGGATCCTGCTGCTTGTAGGAGGATTCGTGTTCCTCGTCGACGATGACGAGCCCGATGTTCGTCAGTGGTACGAGCAGGGCGGATCGCGGGCCGATCACCACGTCGTAGCGGCCGGTACGCAGTGCGCGCCACGCGTCGAATCGTTCGCCCTGGCTCATCCTGGAATGAAACACGGCGATTCGATCGCCGAAGTGGCTGCGAAAACGCCGCACGGTCTGCGGCGTGAGGGCGATTTCCGGAACGAGTACGATGCCTGTCTTGCCTTTCGCGAGCACGTGCTTCAACGCTTCGATGTAGACCTGCGTTTTCCCACTGCCGGTCACGCCGTGCAGAAGAAACGTGCGGAATGACTCCTCTTCGACGGTCTTTCTGATGTTGTCCAGCGCATCGATCTGCGCCGGATGCAGTGCGATTTCGACCGGCGATTCGGCCGCTCGTCCTTCGAACGGGGTTCTCAGCACCTCCTTTTCGACGACGTCGATGAGGCCGCGTCGCAGAAGGCTCTGTATTGTCGAGTGCGATGCACCGGCACGTTCCAGGAGATCGGCCTGACGCGGCTCGGGATCGCCTTCCGAGCGAAGTCCGGCGAGGCATTCGACGACGGCGATCTGCTTTGCGCCGGGAAGCGTTCGGCGGAGCTCGTCGACGGCTTGCGTATGCCGATACGGACCCGCGAACCGGACGTGCTTTTCGATCTTCGCACCCACGTCGCCTCCGCCTCCCGATGCGCCGGGCGGAAGCATCGCTCGAATGACATCCCCGTGCGAGCACACATAGTAATCGGCGATCCACCGGACAAGATCGAGCAATTCTTCGGTGAACGACGGCAGATCATCGAGCACGTCGAGGATGGGCTTGATGCGGTCGAGATCGACTACGTCGGCTCGCTCATCGACGATCACTCCCGTCAATCGTCGTGACCCGAACGGCACCAGAACGCGGCATCCCCGCAGCGCACGGGATCGCAGCTCCTCGGGCACGCCGTACGTGAATGGAAGAGGAAGCGGCAGCGGGAGGGATACGTCTACGTGCATACAGGGCGAAAGTCACTTCACGGCAGATGGGGTGGGGATCGAAAGAGGATCCGCGCATTCCGTTCGTCTCCCATCAACGAGCCGTGGGCATGGCTCGATGCGGAAACCTTGCTACGCCTCGATCACCAGTGCGTCAAGGAACTGCTTGACGCTCTCGCCTATCGCCCGGCCTCCTCCAAAAATCGCGCTGCCGGCTACAATGACGTCGGCACCGGCGCCTACCACGCGGATCACATTACGCGCATCTACGCCGCCGTCGACTTCGAGATGCGCACGGGAGGCGATTTGATTCAGCAAGCTTCGCAGCCGCCTGATCTTATCGAGAGATGACGGTATAAAAGATTGCCCGCTGAAGCCGGGATTCACCGACATGACCAGGACGAGGTCGACATCCGGCAGAATTTCCTGGAGCGCCGACAATGGTGTGGCCGGATTCAGGGCTACACCCGCCATGGCGCCCAACTTCTTGATGTGCTGAACCGTGCGATGCAGGTGAGTGCAGGCCTCGGCGTGGACCGTGACGACGTCGGCGCCCGCATCCACGAAATCCTTCACGTAGCGGTCGGGCTGCTCGATCATCAGATGTACGTCAAGTTTCGCACCGGTCTCCTGGGCTAGCGGTTTCAGTGCACGTACGACGAGCGGGCCTATCGTGATATTCGGCACGAAGTGGCCGTCCATCACGTCGATATGCAGCCATTCGGCACCGGCTTCGATCGCTTCTCGGGCCTGATCCTCGAGGTGTGCGGCGTCGGCTGCGATGATGGACGGGGAGACGATCACGAGACTATTCCCTGTGGAGGAGCGTGGATTTCGATTGGCGGAATTTACGCAAAAATGATGACGCCGATCGCGACGATGATGACGTTAACGAGTGCGATCGGAAGAAGATACTTCCACCCGAGGGTCATCAGCTGATTGTACTTGAATCGTGGGAAGGTCCACCGCACCCAGATGAACAGGAATCCGAAGAACGCTGTTTTCACCAGCAGCGACAACACCTGCAGCACTCCGAGGAGAATGCTTCCTTCGAGTGCAGGAAAGGCGCCGAGGATGAGCGGCTCGAACGGTAGGAGATACCCGCCGAAGAACAGCGTGGCAATCACGAAAGAGGCCACCCACCAGTTGACGTATTCGGCCAGGAAGAACATACCGAATTTCATGCCGCTGTATTCGGTGTGATAGCCGCCGACGAGTTCCTGTTCCGCCTCCGGCAGATCGAAGGGCGCGCGGTTCGTCTCGGCGAACGCCGTGATAATGAACACGATGGCGCCGATCGGATTC
>CAZKNF010000102.1:0-8300 GCA_964554105.1 uncultured Rhodothermales bacterium
AAGCGACGTCCGCTGCTCTCATCGTCCGGCTTCCCCTGTAATCCGCCGCCGTGGGGCACGCTCGCGGCTGTGGATCTCGCCTCGGGCGAGGTCGCCTGGGAAATTCCGATCGGAGAGCACAATGGACAGGCCGTGGGACTGCCGAACAGCGGCGGTCCGATTGTGACGGCCGGCGGTCTCGTCTTTCTCGGCGCAACCATGGACAATCGATTTCGGGCGTTCGACGTCGAGACCGGCGAGGTCTTGTGGAACACCGAGCTTCCCAGAAGCGCGATCGCCACGCCCATGACGTATAAGTTCGGCGATGGTAAGCAGTATGTTCTCGTGGCCGCCGGCGGACATGGTAAGATGGGCCTGCCCACGGGGGATTATGTCATGGCATTTGCACTGCCATGACGACTGCCTAACAGACCGAAAACCAGAGCTTTATGCGGGGCCACCATGATGCGTAAGAGACTCGCGGCGATTTTCGTCCCGACAGCGATCCTGACCATCGTCGGCTTCGCCGTCATTCTCGTCAACCAATCCTTCCAGCTGGTGCAGCTGGCGGACCGTCTCCACCCGGTCGCAGGTGTTGTCGTTTTCTGGTCGATCATCGCAATTTTCGCGGTCTGCGTGGCCGTTCCATTGTTTACACTCGTCACCCTGCCCGCTCCGTTAGTACCGCCGGAAGAGGCGGAGGGACCGGAGCACGAGAGGCATATCACCCGGCTGAAGAAACGGCTCGCGAAAAATCCCCACGTGGAGGGCGCTCCTGCGGAAATCGTCGAGGTCGAGGCGGCGCTCCGGCAGCTCGATCTCGTCGCCGATCTCCGTACGAAATCCGCCGCATCACGGGTCTTCATGACGACGGCGATTTCCCAGAATGGAAGTCTCGATGCGCTGCTCGTGCTTGCGGCTCAGAGCAAGCTCGTGCTTGAGATCGCTCGGATTTACTACCAGCGTCCGACGGTCCGCGACATGATCTACCTGTACTCGAACGTCGCGGCGACGGCCTTCATTGCTGCCGAAATCGAGGACATCGATCTGTCTGAACAGGTCCAGCCGATTATCGGTGCCGTTCTCGGGTCGTCGGTAGCGGCGGTCCCCGGCATGAGCGCCGCGGCGGGACTCTTTGTTAATTCCGTCACGACGGGAGCGGGAAATGCATATCTCACCCTTCGCGTGGGGATCATCACGAGGCATTACTGCCGGTCGGTCGTCAAGCCGGAGCGCAAGAGCATTCGGCACAGTGCCGCCATGCAGGCGGCGCGTCTCCTGGGTGGAATTGCCCGAGAGGGTGCAGCTTCTGTTGCGGCTGCCATCTGGGCGAAGCCCAGAAAGTACTTCTCCGACTTGATCGGCGCGGCTGGTGATCGCGTGACTGCGCTAAGTGGCGCCGCGATGGCTCGGGGGTCGGCGGCGTGGAATTCGATCAGCGGACGCGGCGTGCGCCACGAAGGTGACAGGAGCGAATGAAAACCTATATCGTCGACGCATTCACCGACGTGGCATTCAAGGGGAATCCGGCCGGCGTCTGCGTTGCCGAATCGCCCCCGACGGATGAGCTGATGTTGCACGTCGCCCAGGAGCTCAATTTCTCCGAGACTGCTTTTATCCGTCGCCTTGATGCCGGCAGACGGTTCTCCATCCGGTTCTTCTCGCCGAAGATGGAGATTCCACTTTGCGGCCACGCCACCCTGGCGTCAGCCAAGGTCGTGTTTGCGAACGAGGCGATCCACAATGTCACGTTCATCAACAACCAGGGTCTGGAGCTGTCGGCCATCGAACGGGAAGGCCAGATCGTGATGGCTTTCCCGGTCTATGATACGCGGACGTCCGAGGCCCCTGCCGCTCTCCTCGAGGCGTTGGGAATCACCGCAGTCCAAAACGCAGCCTACAACGACGAGACGCGGATCCTGCTCTTGGAGATGGACGATCCAGCCGAGCTCGCTGGCCTTGAACCGGATTTTTCCGCTCTTTACCTGTCCCACAGCGCCATCAACGGCGTTCTGGTCACGGCCGCATCAGGAGACGACGGCTTTGACTTCCATTCGCGGTACTTCTGGCCGTGGAGCGGTACGAATGAGGACCCCGTGACCGGCGGCACACATACCTTCCTCGCGAAGTACTGGTCGACGCGGCTGGATAAGACCACCATGAAGTCCTTTCAGTCGTCGAAGCGAACAGGATTTATGGATGTGGAGCTGGCGGATGACAGGGTGTTCATCAGAGGAGAGGCGGTCATCGTCTTCGAGGGTCGGCTGATCGCGCCGATCGCGACGAAGGCCCGATGAGATCACCTGCAGCCGGCACTGTCGAAGCTGTTTACGTTCTGGCCCGCGCAAGAGATGCCGTGTAATGAATGCCTGAGCGTGTGCGCACGGAACGGATCAGGGCCTCTCGTTGAATGGGCTTCCGTGACTCCGTAGCTTGGTCCGCGTAGGCCTCGCCAGTACTCGTTAAGTCCAAGCCAGCTACGGAGATCGTGAACTGTATTTGATTACAAAGGAGGCGACGATGCGTACGGATCTATTAGAAGCGTTCGCGAGGAGCCTGCATGGTGAGTTGTTGGGTCCCGGAAGTGACAGCTATGAGCAAGCGCGTAGGCTTTGGAACGCCATGATCGACAAAAGGCCCGCACTCATTGCCCGCTGCACGGGCGCAGCGGACGTGATCGCAGCAGTAAATTTTGCTCGCGAGCACGGCCAGACAGTAGCTGTTCGCGGCGGAGGGCATAATGTCGCCGGGCTCGCCAGTGTCGACGACGGCATAGTGATCGACCTGTCGCTGATGAGAGCGGTTCACGTCGATCCAGCAGCACGTACAGCCCGCGTCCAGGGTGGCGCCACGGGCGGCGACCTCGATCATGAAACACAGGCATTCGGTCTCGCCACGCCCAGCGGGATCATTTCGACAACCGGCGTCGCCGGCTTGACGCTCGGTGGAGGTTTCGGCTGGCTCAGTCGCAAGCATGGTCTCGCCGCCGACAACCTCCTGTCCGTCGACGTCGTGACGGCGGCTGGTGAATTCGTTACCGCAAGCAAGGACGACAGGGCTGATCTGTTCTGGGGGATTCGTGGTGGGGGTGGCAACTTCGGCATCGTCACCTCCTTCGAATTCCAACTCCACGACGTCGGCCCGCAAGTGCTCTTCGGTCCGACCGTATACCGACTCGAGGACGCGCCTGACGTGCTCCGGCATTACCGCGACTTCATGCGTACTGCGCCGAATACATGCACTGCTTACCTGGATTTCCTCACAGCTCCCCCGCTGCCGTTCCTCCCTGAAGAGGCGCACGGAACGAAGGTGCTTTCCGTCATCCAGTTCTACACCGGCGGCGTGCAAGAAGGTGAGGACGTATTCAGGCCACTGCGCGAGTTCGGTGATCCTGTCGGCGATGCCGTTGCGCCAACTCCGTATACGACCATCCAGAGCATTTCGGACCCTCTCTATACGAAGGGCGCACGGAACTACTGGAAATCACACAACTTCACAGCCCTCTCCGACGAGATCATCGACACACTCGTCGCGTGCGCTGCAAAGCTGCCAACACCGCAGTCCGACATTCTCATCCAGCAGCTCGGTGGCGCGATAAATGACTTCGCTCCTGATGCAGCCGCGTACCCGCATAGAGAAACGGAGTTTGTCGTAACCCCTGGCGGGCGCTGGGAGGAGCCGGTACACGACGACAGCTGTGTGGCCTGGGTGCGCGCCTGTCATGATGCGCTGGGTGAGTACGTACCCGCAGGCGTCTACGTGAACTTTCTTAGTCAGGGCGAAGAAGGTCGAGTGCGTGCCGCCTACGGCGACAACTACGAACGCCTTGTGGATCTTAAGACAAAATACGATCCAGATAATTTCTTCCGGCTCAACCAAAATATCGAGCCGGTGCCCGCGGATACTGACGGCTAAACCATGACGCGGCTGGTAGATTGATGAGCAAAAACAGGTCCGGAACATCCTTGGAATCTTCCAAACGAACGGTCACAACGCGGGCCCGTGCACGCCTCGAAGAATTTCTTCTTCTTGAGTCGGCAGGCGGACTTCTCCTGATGGCTGCGGCCGCGTTGGCGATGATTGTCGCCAATTCACCGCTTTCCACATATTACGAGTTGTTGCTCGAGCTTCCTGTGGAGATTCGAGTTGGCACCTTCGAAATCGACAAGCCCCTTCTGTTGTGGATTAACGATGGTCTAATGGCCGTCTTTTTCTTCTTGATAGGTCTTGAACTGAAGAGGGAAGTGCTGCAGGGGCATCTTTCAAGTCTTCGCGCTGCGAGTCTGCCCGCGTTCGCAGCAGTGGGAGGCATGGCCGCGCCGGCGGCCATCTACGCCGCCTTTAACTGGGGTGATCCAATCGCCATGGCCGGATGGGCGATCCCGGCAGCCACAGATATCGCCTTTGCCCTGGGTGTCCTCGCTCTGTTAGGAGATCGGGTACCCCCTGCCTTGAAGGCATTTCTACTGAGCCTGGCCATTTTCGACGACATCGGCGCCATTGTCGTAATTGCGCTGTTTTATACGGCCGATCTCTCGTTCCTGGCGCTCGTCGTCGCTGCCATCTTGCTCGCCGGACTGACCTGGCTCAATCGTAGCGGCGTGCGGAGCCCGGGCCCGTATTTCATACTCGGCATTCCACTCTGGATCGCCGTTCTCAAATCCGGAGTGCACGCCACGCTGGCAGGGGTTGCACTGGCGATGTTTATTCCCCTGTTGGTGCGTGACAACGCCGAAACCTCGGACCCTGTCGCGCCGCCGTTGCACCGCCTCGAACATTCGCTGCATCCCTGGGTGGCATTCGGCGTTCTCCCGATCTTCGCTTTTGCGAACGCAGGTGTACCCATTTTCGAGCTCTCTATATCCGACCTCCTTCACCCCGTCCCGCTCGGCATCATCGGAGGACTGGTCATCGGAAAAGTCGTCGGGATTCTGGCTATGAGCGGACTGGCTGTAGCTCTGGCGGGCGCGTCGCTTCCGCAAGGATCGAGGTGGTCACACATGGTCGGCACGTCACTCCTGGCGGGCATCGGCTTCACAATGAGTCTTTTTATCGCGTCACTCGCCTTCGAACACGGCGCGGAGGCATACCTTGGACTCGAGCGGATCGGAATTCTTACGGCGTCTTTGATCGCCGGCGTGTCCGGCTATCTCGTCCTTCGCGCGACGCTGAAATGAAGCCATCTGCATACATTTCGAGCGTACAGCGAATGGAAGATGTACCTGAATCGAGGATGAGGATTCCTCGGGCACGCTGAACAGGTCTTTCAAGGCACTCATAGCCTCTGTAACTCTTCCGGAAATCCGTTCTGCGGTGCGAATCCGGGTCTCCACGCAGGCGGTAGGCTGCATAATCGGGGTGAACAAGACAGCGGGTTCACAAGACAGCGGGTCGAACACGACAGAGGCTTCAGGAAAGCGATGAACGCAAAGACGAACGGAACGGTCAAAGCGCTGGCGAACGGTATAGTCGGGGCATCGGTACTCACGCTGCTGCACGAGTCGGTACGCAGGCTGCGTCCCGATGCGCCGCGGATGGATGTTCTGGGGATGCGCGGACTGGCCAAGTTGATGCGGGCGAAGGGCGTAACACCGCCCCGGAAAGACCGGCTTCATACCGTGACGATGGTCGGAGATCTCATCTCCAACGGTCTATACTACAGTCTGGTGGGATCCGGTCGTGACGAGGGCGTATGGCGCCGCGGCGCGCTGCTGGGTCTTGCTGCGGGAGTCGGTGGTGTGGTCCTCCCGCCGCTGCTCGGACTCGGATCGAGTCCGAGCGCTCGAACGACGGAGACGAAGGTGATGACTGTCGGCTGGTATCTCGCCGGTGGTGTTGCTGCAGCCGCAGCGTCGCGGCTTTTCACCCGCTAAACCGAGACATCATCCGCGACTCGCACCACCCTCGGGCGATCCTGCGACGATCAGTCCGCACGCAACCTCGGAAGCCGAGCTATTGCCGCATACATCTCTCCCTGATAAGACGATCGCCTGCGTCCAATTTCGCGTGGTGCCATGAAGCCATCTGAGGCGGCGAGCGTGCGGAACCGCTCGAATGGCACCGGATAAGGCACCCAGCGATTGCCTCTCTTCCGGTCGTACTCTACCACCACGAGTCGTCCACCCGGACGCAAATAGCCTGCGACTCTCCTCAGGACAGCCTTCTGATCGTGCACGAAATGCAGCGCGTTCGCCATCAGAATGCCGTCGAGTTTTGGAAGCAGCAGCTCTCCCGTAAAATCGGCCTGAATCACGCGAAGCGCGACGCCGGGCGGCAGATCCATTGCCTCCAGATCGCGCACGGCCCGGGCATCCCGGTCGACGGCCCACACGCTTCCATCCCGTCCAACGAGTTCGGCCAGTGCGCGGGTGAACGTCCCCGTGCCGGCACCAAGATCCGCCCATTCTTCGCCCGCCTCGATGCCGCCCCGGATCAGCTCGATCGCTTCCTCGTTTTTCATATGACTGTCCATACCAATGATGACGAGCCCCTCTTCAGGATGATCAATTGCGTCCCAAACGCATGAAGGACCGAATAACCGCCAATCTACCAAGCCGTGATTTTGGAAAAACCGCGGCCTTCTATGATGCACTGGGTTTCAAGGTCGGATTTAGGGACGAAGGTTGGATGATCCTGTCCCGCGGATCGCTGGAACTAGAGTTCTTCCCGCTCGATCACGATCCGCGCAAGAGCTGTTTCAGTGCCTGCGTCCGGGTGAACGCTCTCGATGACCTCTTCTCGGAGTTCCGGAAGGCCGGCGTACCGAGCGATCGTAGGGCGATCCCGCGCCTCACTCCACCGGAGGCAATGCATGGATTGCGGATGTTCGCACTGGTGGATCCGGACGGCAGCCTCCTTCGGTGCATCGAGAATACAACGATCGAATAACTATCCTCGTCACCGTTCTGAGCAATCCGCGTTACCGTTCTGATGGTGTATTTCTGATGGTGCAACGGCCGCGTTCTTTCAGAATCCACGACAATCGGGAGGATTGCTGTAACGCACGCCATGAACATCACGTCGGCGAAGGGATTAATTATCAACACGGAATGACTATTGACCCGAATTTGAGCTATGCCTATCAGCGTACGGTACATTGTCGATGACGTCGGTAGAGCGGTCGAGTTCTACACGAATCACCTGGGATTCGAAGTGCAGATGCATCCTGCACCAGGTTTTGCGGCGCTCCAGCGTGGCGGCCTACGTCTCCTCTTGAACGCGCCCGGGGCCGGCGGGGCCGGACAGGACATGCCGGACGGGCGTCGACCCGAACCGGGAGGTTGGAATCGAATGCAGCTCGAGATGGAGGATCTTGAGTCTGAAGTGAAGCGCATGAAGGAGGAGGGAGTGAATTTTCGAAACGAGATCGTTTCCGGCAAGGGAGGCAAGCAGATCCTGGTCGACGATCCGGCTGGGAATCCCGTGGAATTATTTGAGCCGCATGAAAGGTAATCTGCGGTTAGCCGCGCTCTTGTGATAAGAGCCTCGTGAAGCGCACCGATCATGGTATGGCCTCGCCCGAGATGAGCACCGAAACCGGCTTAAGCAGTTCGAATCCCCACATCCTCCTCATGCATGGCGCGGGTCTGGGCCGGTGGATCTGGGATCGAGTGATTCCTGAATTGCCTGCGTCGACCGAGGCTGTGGATTTGCCGGGGCGCAGTGACGGACGTAATCCAGGCGACGTTACGTTGGCGGAATGCATCGATTTCATAGCGGAGAAAGCACAACCCCCAGCGATCCTCGTGGGGCACTCATTCAGCGCCGAGATCGCGCTCGGCGTGGCCGCGGCACACCCGCAGCGCGTGGCAGCTGTTATTCTCGTCGGGGGACTGGTCCCGGAAAGCGGCAAGTCGTTCATGACGCTGCTTCCCCTTCCGCAGCGTCTTTTTCTTCACGTTCTGCTGAGACTTTCCCGCAGGGGCGTCAAGCTGCCGGCTTCGCTGGTGAAAAGCGAATACTGCGACGATCTGGACGAGCAGACCACCGAACTCGTACTGGCTAAAACAACGCCTGAGGCGCCGCGCCTGTATCTGGACGCCCTCGACTGGTCGGCACTGCCCGAGAGCATGCCCCGGTTCTACATCAAGCTCCTCGATGACAGGAGCTTAGATCTGAAGCAGCAAGAAAGGATCATAGAGCGGATCCGGGCAACTGATGTGCGATCGATGCAGACCGGCCATCTTCCCATGCTCGCCAGCCCGCACGAGATGGCGAAAACGTTGAATCGCCTGATTGAAACGATCTATGAAGCGGTAAAACGATGAGTAGATGTGTGCTACTTTTAACCGTACTTCTTCTGACTGCGCCACTTCATGGAT
>CAZKNF010000103.1:0-8265 GCA_964554105.1 uncultured Rhodothermales bacterium
AGCGAGCACGACGGTCATCACCCGGTTCATAGGGCCTCCGAGATTTGATTGCGGAACAGTTTTTCGAGATCTCGGAACTGCACCCGACGGGCTATGACGACACGTAGAAAAGAACGTACCGTCCGCGCGCCGAACCGACGTGCCTAGCTGTAACTACGGGTCGTAGGCTGTCTCCGGTCCTTCTATAAACTGAATGCGCGGAAGGATGTCAAGGGAGATTCGAACATCGCCCTGGCGCCGCTTGCCACGACGATTCTAAACGCCGAGAATTGGTGGTCTATCCGGATTTCTGCTGATTCACGATTGTTACCGGGTCGATAAAACATGACTCTTCTGACGTCGTGTATATCGGCTCGATCTAATCGCGATATTCACTTTGGACAGCATCAATTATGGAGCGTCGGTCCTTTCTAACGGCTGCAGGTCTACTTGCGGCGGGAACAATCGTCCCGGGGTGCTCACCTGATGCGCAAACGTCGGAGGAAGAAAGCGCGGCGTCACGGCCAGTCGGTGACGGATGGGAAACCGTTCGCAACGATTTCTCGCTTTCGCCCGACGTGATCCATATGAGTGCACTGCTCGTCTCGAGCCACCCGCGACCGGTCCGAGAGGCGATCGATCGATATCGACGCGAGCTCGACGCGAATCCCGTACGATATCTACAAGAGAACAACAACCCGCGCAAAGGCGCGGTGCGTGAAGCGGCCGCAAACTATTTCGGCGGGCGCGCACAAGACGTGGCCCTGACCGACAGCACGACGATGGGAATCGCTTTGGTGTACCACGGCCTGAATTTGAATCCCGATGATGACGTCCTGACGACCGAACATGCATACTACGCAACCTATGAAGCACTGCGGCAGGTGACGGAACGCACGGGTGCGGACGTTCGCCGGATCCGCCTCTATGATGAGCCGGCCGAGGCGTCGGCCGACCAGATCGTCGAGCGCATCCGAGAGGCCGTCCGTCCATCCACCCGCGCCCTCGCACTCACGTGGGTGCATTCGAGCACGGGCGTAAGGCTGCCGATCAGGCAGATCTCCGACGCCGTCGCGGACATAAACCGCGGACGCAACGACGAGGATCGCATACTCGTCTGTGTAGATGGTGTGCACGGTTTCGGGATCGAAGACGTCACTATGGATGACCTCGGATGCGACTTCTTCATGGCCGGCTGTCACAAATGGCTGTTCGGTCCGCGAGGAACGGGTGCCGTCTGGGGACGTCCGGATGCCTGGCCTAGGCTCAGTCCGATCATCCCGAGCTTTGTCGAGGATTCCAGCTGGAATGCGTGGGCGGAGAGATCTGATCCACCGGGCCCGACCACCGCGGAACGCATGACGCCTGGTGGATTCAAGCCGTTCGAACATCAGTGGGCCGTCGCCGATGCGTTCAGCTTTCACCAGGAAATCGGCAAACCGCGCATCGCCGAACGGACACACGACCTCGCGCGCCAGCTCAAGGAAGGGTTGTCGGAGATGGAGCACGTGATATTGCACACGCCGCTTGACGATAACCTTTCCGCAGGAATCGTA
Organism: uncultured Rhodothermales bacterium; assembly: GCA_964554105.1. GTDB lineage: Bacteria > Bacteroidota > Rhodothermia > Rhodothermales > VXPQ01 > CAZKNF01. The sequence goes on from CAZKNF010000103.1 coordinate 1,536, forward strand.
TGTTTCCAGGTAGATGGGCATTCTCCCGACGGCGTCGTAGACCACCTGCACCGACAAAGCATCATTGCCACCACGACACCGTACTCGGTAAGCTACCCGCGACTTACTCCATCCATCTACAACACACCGGGGGAAGTTGTGACCGCCCTGGAGGCGATATCAGACCTCGCATAGCCAACGCCGGTAACCACGAATGAAAAGCATTGCCACTCACCTGTCCTATTATCTCCAGGACAAAGAGGTGAGCCAAAATATCGGAGCGCTGCTAAAATACGTGGCGTTCCTTGTGCTCGTCGTCACGGTATTTGCCGTTGCCTTCCACTTTATCATGCAGTACGAAGGTCAGGAGCATTCGTGGATCACAGGGCTCTACTGGACGCTTACGGTGATGAGCACGCTCGGCTTTGGCGACATTATATTCACGAGCGACCTGGGACGGCTCTTCAGCATGTTTGTGTTGATGAGCGGAATCATCCTGCTCCTCATCGTGCTTCCGTTCGCGTTCATCCGCTATTTCTATGCTCCCTGGCTCGAGGCAAGACTCCGGATGCGCGCCCCGCGCCGCGTGCCGTCCGACGCGACCGGTCATGTCGTCATCTGCCACTACGATGCTCTCGCGGAAGATCTGGTTAAGCGGCTCCGGAAGGAAGACATCGAATTCTATGTCGTAGAACCCGATTTCACGACGGCGGCGGCGCTTTACAACCAGGACATTCCGGTCATCAGAGGAGAGGCTGAAGATATCGAAGTGCAATTAGCACTCCGCCTCGAATATGCGCACATGCTGATCGCGAACCTCGAGGACACGACAAATACCAACATCATTCTAACCGCCAGAGAACATGCTCCCGATCTTGAGATTATCGCCATCGCGACCAGCGACGACTCGACGGATGTCCTGTCGCTGAGCGGGGCAACGCATGTGCTCCCGTTGAAGCGGTGGCTCGGAGAACAACTCGCAAATCGGGTGAGCGCCTCCCATGCGATGACGCACGTTATCGGCCACTATCGAGACCTCGACATCGCCGAGCTGCCGGTCCGCCATACTCCCCTGGCCGGCAAGACCATCCGAAACTCTCGTGTACGTGAGGTGACCGGCGCCACTATTATCGCGGTCTGGGAGCACGGTCGCATCGTTCCGGCAAGACCGAGCACAAAACTGACCGACGTAAGTGTTGCCGTCGTGGCGGGCACGGTGGAACAACTAGAAGCACTCGACGAACTGCTCGTCATCTACGATTACAACGCTAATCCCGTGGTCGTTATCGGCGGTGGCCGGGTGGGTAGATCAGCGGCGCGAGCGCTTCAGGAGAAGGGTACGCCCGTACACGTCCTCGAAAAGCGGACGGAACTCCTCGGAAAGATCGAGAAGGTCTGCGATAAAGTCTTCCATGGTGACGCGGCGGACTACGACTTCCTTATGAGCGCAGGTCTGGCCGAAGCGCCCTCGGTGGTTCTGACGACCCACGATGACGGCATGAACATCTATCTCGCCTCATATTGCCGCAGCCTCAGCCCCGAGATCCGAATCGTCAGTCGGATCACGCACGAACGGAATATCGATGCCATCCACCGAGCCGGGGCCGACTTCGCGCTGAGTTACTCCACGCTCAGCGTCAACGCGATCATGTCGATACTAAAAGGAAAGGAGCTCGTGGTGCTCGGCGAGGGTGTAGATCTATACTCCGTTCCGCTTCCGAAACCGCTCCACGGAAAAACGCTCGCGGACAGCGGCATAGGTGCACGCACCGGCCTCCATGTCATCGCCATCCAACAGAACGGCCAGACGATCACGAATCCACCGGCCTCTACTATTTTGACCCCTTCAGCCGAACTCGTCGTGCTTGGCAGCATCGATCAGCGGGAGGATTTCAAGGAGAAGTTTCGGGCGTGAGACCGGAAGGCTCTCATTTGACCCCGCGGTCCCTCGATAGCGAGGCGTCCGCATCCGGCTCGACCGGCAGTCCTGCTTGCTGCATGATTTTTAGCGCGTTGGTGGTCGGGCTAGGGCCTGGGCGGAGGGTATAGTCGAAGGTCATCCGGTCTCCACTGATGTCTTCGCGAAAATGAAAGTTGCTCAGCTGCTGGATGTCGTTCTCGAGAAGGGTCAGCTCGAGGTCGTGCGTCGAGACGAGGGTGACGGCGCGGCGACCCGCCAGCGCGCGGATGAATGCCCGGCTTCCGATCAGCCGCTCGCGATTGTTCGTGCCCCTAAAAATCTCATCGATCAGGTTTAACAGAGGAACGCGGCTGTCGTCGTTCAGCGCATCGAGCAGCATCTTCAATCTTCGCACTTCCGCGTAAAAATGAGAAAGTCCCTCCTGCACGGAATCGACGACGTTGATGCTCGTGAAGACGCGAAAGCAGATCGTGCGCAGCGCCTCCGCGTCGACCGGACCTCCGGCATAGGCGAGCCTCAAATTGACTCCGACCGTCCGCAGGAACGTGCTCTTCCCGGACATATTGGAGCCGGTGACGAGGACCACCTCGCCCAGTCCATCCACCGAGAAGTCGTTCCGCACCTTAACATCCTCCTTCAGGAGGGGATGACCGAGCTTGCGGCCCTCGAGCGTGGGATGCCCATCGACTGCGGCCAGGCCGGTCTTCGACTGGCCGGTCTCCGACGGGTCAGCCTCCGACGGATCGCCTTCTGATGCCGGCTTGAGCTGCGGAAATACGCGAAGCGGGTGATAATCGGCGTGCGAAGCGAGAGACGAAGCAGCTTCGAGTGTGTACCAGACGTCGAGCCATTCCGGCAGATGCGTGCGAAGCGCGCCCTTCGACCGATGCATCAGCACCGTAAAGAGCATGTTCCACGGCATGAGGACGTTCAGGAGAAGCCAGAGAATCTCACTCCTGGTGACCGTCGCCCCTGCCGCGATTCGTCGCAGCGACTTCAGCTCGGTCGAGGGGCGGGCGCGCCGCATCGCTTTCACGAGATCCGCCGCCTCGGTCCCTCCCTCGAAACGGAAATTTTCGATGTAGACGAGCGGAGGCATGAAGCGCTGCAGCATTAGTTCGACGTCGAGCGATTCGTCGAAGAGATCTTTCACGGCGCGATACTTCGTGAAGTAGACGGCGAAGTAGATCAACACCGTCATCGGCCAGATCATGGGCAGAAAACCGGCGATATGGCCTACGATCAACCCGACGTTGACCGCCGCGAACACGCTCAGGCCAATCAGCCACGGCCGCAGGCGCGGCACGACCTCCTCCCGTTGGAGCCATTCTCGAAGCTCGAGATCGGTCCAGTGGCGTGACGCGTCAGACCCGTCGAGCATCGTCGCACGCGTCAGGTGATCGCGAAACAGACGCAGCGGAACGAGCTGCTTCACTAGGCGCTGCCGTTCTATCACACGTTCGAACGCAGGCGTCGGATCGGTCAGCCAATCGACAAGGGTGTCGCTGCCACCCTTCGACGCAGAGGTATCGAGCAGCTGATGGAGAGATCGGGGACCAATCAGGTTCAGATCGACGGCGAATGCATACCGGACTGGATCGAGCCCGAACGCTCCCCCCGGCGTGCCTTGCCCACCGATCCTGCCGGCGCTGATCCCCGGCTGAACGGAATCGATGTCCGCGTGCACTTCCGGGAGCGCGTCCCAGTCGAGCGCGCGCCTCCGCTCGTGGCGCTCTTTGATAAGGCCCAGAAGCCTGGTTTGCTTGAGGCTCTCCTCAATACGATCGTGAAACTTGACGAGTACGATAAAGAGGATGAGGAACGTGCCGAATACGCCGACACCCATGCCTGTGCCGTAGCTCCGGAAGATCCAGAAGACGACGATCGATCCCGTCACGACGACCGCAAGGCGCGCCCACGAAAACCGGCGACTCGTTTCTTCCAGCCGGCGCATTCGCCGTTCGATGCGCTCACGATGTCGACGGCGTAGATCTTCCAGCGTCATGGTACCTTATATCGCATCGCGGAGCATGGTGGCGAAGGCATTGGGCAGCACACTCTCTTCGATCGCCTTCGCAGCCTTCTCGATGTCGTACTCCACTCGAACGAACTCGAAATCGAGTCCGCCGCCTTCGGCCGGCGACGATTCGGGATCGACGTGCAGCAAAACGTAGCAGGCTCTCGGATCGCCGTCCTTCGGCTTACCGACCGAACCGATATTCACGGCGTGGCGCTGCCGCGTCTCACCGTTCACGTCGTACGATAACACTTTGTGATATGGTTTGTGGGTGTGTCCAAAAAACATCACGTCCGCACTTGCCGCATCCATCATGCGCAGCATGCTCCGGTCAGGCCGATCCTCGAACAGATATTCGTTGATCCGCCGCGGACTGCCGTGGACCATCAGTACATCGAAAGGATGTGTCTTTGTTCGCCGAGGTGCCCGAAGTGTAAGGCGCGCATGCTGCGGCAGGGTGCGCAGAAACCTCCTCGTGTCCTCCGTCACCACCTGGTTGGTGAACGCGATTGACTGCGCGCCGCGGGCCTCGTCTGCCTCGGTTTTGTACGCGCATCCACAATCGTCGGAATTCAGTCCGACGCCCTCATCGTAGTTGCCGGCAATAACGGGGATCCGGCGCCTTCGGACGGCCGCAACCACTTCGTTCGGCCACGGTGCGTACCCGACGAGATCTCCCAGACAAAAGAGCATATCGACGTCGCGCGCCTCGATATCATCGAACACGGCTTCGAGAGCTGGTAAATTTGCGTGGATGTCGCTGAAAATTCCGATGGTCATAACCTGGACACGGTTTGTATGGCAGAAATCCATTACTCGCTAGGAATCTGCAGCAGGTGCAGATTGCAAGGCATTAAACAGGTGTGCGCCACGAAGCTGTGAAAGCTACGTTTCGTAAGCCGCTGCTGGTTGCGCAGGTCGACCGAGGGCGTTATCGTGGTGCAATATCGGTGATCGATATCACGACGAGGCGACCCACGTGTTTCGCGACTTCTTCCTCGGCTTCATCCGCGTGCATATTTTGCACCATGCATCGATCGAGCCAATCTACGGCCTAGCTATGCTCAGAGAACTCCGGCGGCATGGATACGAGCTGAGTCCGGGTACGCTCTATCCCATCCTCCACAAACTCGAAGACCAGGGTCTGCTGGAACGTGAGGAACGCGTAGTCGCCGGAAAGGTGCGCAAATACTATACGGCGACGCCGGCCGGAGGAGCGACCCTCCAGGAGGTAAAGGGGAAAATCCATGAGCTCGTAAATGAAGTGCTGCAAGACGGTAGCGCCGATCGACTTCCAGAACCGCCGGAGCAGACATGACATGATCTGTGGCCACCGCCATCATATTGCGATGCTGCTCGGTTCGATTTGCCTCCTGATTGCGGATGGTGGACCGTACTCCGCCGACGCATTTTTCGCGCGTCGCAGCCGCTCGTCTGAACTGTAGAGCCGGCAGCCGGTGAATGCATGATTGATCCAAGCAACAAATCCACCCCGCCCAGACCGGACGAAGGCGAGCATCAGGACATCGGGCGCCGCGAACGTCCGGCCGGTCGGCCTCCCGATGAGGCGGAAAGGCTGGATGAGGCGGATGCCGAGGCCAGGGAGCGGGGCCCGCTGGGAGAGGTCGCACGACTCTTTCTAAAGCTCGGCGTGATTGCCTTCGGCGGTCCGGCCGCGCACATCGCGATGATGGAGGACGAGGTCGTCACGCGCCGCGGATGGATCGACCGCCAGCACTTTCTCGATCTGATCGGCGCGACCAATCTCATCCCGGGCCCGAATTCGACCGAGATGACGATGCACATCGGATACGAACGAGCGGGGTGGCCCGGCCTTTTCGTCGCCGGCTCATGCTTCATTTTCCCGGCCGTGATAATCACCGGTTTTTTCGGATGGTTGTACGTCGAATACGGCTCCCTGCCGCAGGTCGAGCCATTTCTCTATGGAATCAAGCCCGCGGTGATTGCCGTGATTCTCGGCGCGGTCTGGAAGCTCGGGCGGGCAGCAGTCAAGAGCTGGCGCTTTGCCGTTCTTGGCGTCTCCGTCGCCGCCGCCGTTCTCCTGGGCACAGGAGAAATTACGGCACTTCTCGTGGGCGGCGTCGTCGGTACGCTATGGCTGCGAATGATCGGCTATGACAGCTCGCGAACCGCGCGCCGATTCGTACCCGTTCTCCTTCTCCAGAACGCGGGCTCGGCGGCCGGCGGCGCGGCGGCGGGTGCTGCGGGTGCGGCGGTGAGCGTGTCGCTGTGGAAGCTGTTCCTCTTCTTTCTCAAAGTAGGCGCGGTCCTCTACGGCAGCGGCTACGTGCTCGTCGCCTTCCTCGAAGGCGGTCTCGTCCAGGACTATGGATGGCTCACGCAGGAACAGCTGCTCGACGCCATCGCCATCGGACAATTTACTCCCGGTCCGGTGCTTTCCACGGCGACGTTCATCGGATACATCATCGAAGGCATTCCCGGCGCCGCTCTCGCCACACTCGGCATCTTCCTGCCATCATTCTTTTTCGTGTTGATTCTGAATCCCATCATCCCCCGGCTGCGTGAATCGGTATGGCTGTCGGCGTTCCTCGACGCCGTGAACGTGGCGGCCGTCGCCCTGATGATCGCCGTCACCATCGAGCTCGGCGCCTCGACACTCACGACCTGGCAGGCCTGGCTGATCGCGCTGCTCGCGGCTGTCGCAGCCCTGCGGTTTCGCGTAAACGCGGCGTGGCTCGTGCTCGGCGGCGCCGTGCTCGGGTGGGTGGTCCTTCAGATCGGCTAGCCATTCCTCACCTTCCTCGAGTGAGGATTAGTTCGCCGGTCCACGT
>CAZKNF010000104.1:0-8180 GCA_964554105.1 uncultured Rhodothermales bacterium
GGAAGGACGATCATGCACATGAGGATGAACGCCAGTGTGTTGTTGAGTCGATGCTTCATCGATGGCCTGAGCTGGTGGACGATTCGCGATACGGATCGTAATGCCGCCGAATGAATGCGATTGTAACAGGTTTGGTTTCACCGAGAGGATATGAGAGCAGAATGTACTGTTTTTATTGAGCTTCGTTAGCGGGATCCTACAGCAACATTTTGTCTGCATTAGACGGCGCCGTTCATGGCAGCACCCACATGGCTGACACTCTCGAACGGCTGCGGCGAAAGGCGGGAGTGCAGTCAGGCGACCGCACCGACCGGCTGGAGCGTGCCGACCAGCGTGCGGAAGTCGTCGAAACTCAACGACTGATCGCCGTCGCTCAGCGCTTCCGCGGGCTTCGGATGCATCTCGATCATCAGTCCGTGCGCGCCGACCGCGAGAGCGGCCTTGGCGAGGGGGGCGACCCAGCGCCGCACGCCGCAGGCATGGGAAGGATCGACGATGATGGGCAGGTGGGTGCGCTCGCGGACCACGGGCACCGCCGACAGGTCCAGCGTATTTCTCGTCGCCGTTTCGAAGGTACGAATCCCGCGTTCGCAGAGGATGACGTGTGGATTGCCTGCCGCGAGAATGTACTCCGCCGCAGCCAGCCATTCGTCGATAGACGACATCATGCCGCGCTTCAGCATGACGGGTCGTCGAGATGCGCCGGCGGCTTTCAGGAGCGTGAAGTTCTGCATGTTGCGCGATCCGATCTGAAGGATGTCGGACTTTTCCGCGATGCGGGGGACGTCCTCACTGTCCATGACTTCCGTGATGATTGGAAGACCGTATGCGCGTCCGGCTTCCGAGAGGAGGTCGAGCCCTGCATATCCGAGGCCCTGGAAGGAGTAGGGCGAGGTCCGCGGCTTGAAGCATCCGCCGCGAAGTATGTGTCCGCCGGCTTCGGCTACGGCGCGTGCACACCTCATGATCTGTTCGCGCGATTCAACGGAGCACGGTCCGGCGATCAGTGCCGGTTCGGCGTCGCCGCCGATCGTGAGTGGGCCGACGCGGATCTGCGTATCTTGCGAGTGGTCGGTTCGCGAGGCGAGTTTGTAGGAGGATGACATGAATTTCTTGCCGTTTGAATATGAGGGCAGAGGAGCGACGCCGCACGAACGGGCAAGAAAAAAACCCGCTGGCTGGATGCCGGCGGGTTCGCAGTACTTTCGGTCTCGTATGTCAGACGCGCATTACATGCTTCTTCCGCCGGAGGCAGTAAAAGCATAAAAATATGACGGGGTCTGAAGCATAGTCTTCATACGTTACGCCATTTTGAGGGGGCGATCAAGTAGAATCTTAGGATCGGCTAAGAACGCGCCGGCTTTAGCACGGCGTGCCCGACGGAGCAATTTGCAGGCCCAAACGTCGGAGAGCTTTAACAGTTGATGTCACGCAGCGCGGTGCCTAGGTTGGGCATCCTCATACCCACGAACTCCAGGCTATACGCATGCGGCTACGAACGATTATATTGATCACCGTATTTCTCTGCCCGAGCGCCGTTTACGGCCAGGCGGCCGTTTCGGCCGGCGCCGCCTTCCCGATCGCGCCGGAGACCTTCGAGGAAGCGTATAATCCGGGCTTCAGCATGTCGGGATCATTTCGCCTGCCGCTGCCGGAGACGCTGATCATCCCAAGGCTGTCCGCCGGATTCTCTAATCTCCGCTTCGATGACGAGGGGCCGGACAGCGACGAGCTAGAACCGGCCGATCTGTCGGCTATCTTCATCGGATTCGACGCGCAGCTTATTCGACCCTACGGCATGATCAAGCCGTATGTGGCGCCGTTCCTCGGCTTCGCCATCGTTTCTGCGGAGGGATTTTCGGGCGGAGAAACGGGCTTCACCATCGGAGGCGCGATCGGTACGGCCGTCCGGATTCCGCCGGGTCCTCACCTTTTCGTGGAGGCCCGTCTCTTGCATGCGTATATCGAAGGGGGCAATCTCACGTGGGTGCCCGTCCACGCCGGCATCGCATTCGACCTCGAATAGTCCATCAGCCCGATCACCAATCCAGTTGCTCGATGAATACATACGACTCGCTTTTTTCTCCGATGGCGCGTTTTTCTCGCATGACCTGCGCCGTGGCTGTTGTGATGATCGCCGGCCTCATTTTTACCGGCTGTGCGGTGCCCCAGACGGAGGCGCAAGGTACTTCGTCATGGGAAATCGTCGAGACCGAAGGAGAACCCTCTCCCCGGCATGAGAATGCATTCGTCGAGCTGGACGGCAAGTTCTATCTGATCGGCGGACGAGGGGAGCATCCCGTCGACATCTACGATCCCGAGGAGAACACGTGGACATCGGGAGCTGCACCACCGTTGGAAATCCACCATATGCAGGCCGTTGCGTATGACGGCGACATCTATATCGTGGGCGCCTGGACGGGCGGCTTTCCCGATGAGCGTGGGATCGAAAATGTTCTGATGTATGATCCGCAGGAAGACGCGTGGTCGACCGGAGCGGAGATCCCTGAAGATCGCCGGCGGGGTGCCGCCGGGGTCGTGGTCTACGGCGAACACATCTATGTGGTGGCCGGAAATGACGGCGGCCACGGTCCGCATGCGACGGCCGTGGACTGGTTCGACCGGTTCGATCCGCAGACGGGCACGTGGGAATCGCTGCCGCCGGCGCCGCGCGGCCGCGACCATTTCCATGCCGCCGTCGTCGGTGACCGATTGTATGCGGTCGGAGGCCGAAACTCCGGCGTAGAGGGCTTTATCGACAGCACATTCGCCGCCGTGGATATGTACGATTTCGAATCCGGCTCATGGTCCACGCTGACCGGTGCGCCCCTTCCAACTGAGCGAGCCGGCTCGCCGACGACAGCGGCCGGCCGCCACGTTATCATCACAGGTGGGGAAGGATTTGGCCAGACGTGGGGCGAGACCGAGGCGCTCGACACCGGATTTCTCGACGCGGGAGCCGTTGACGCAGGGGCCGTCAACGACGAGGCTTCCGATGCCGCGGGGCCGTGGACGCTAATCGGCACGCTGAATCAGCCCCGCCACGGCACGCAGGCGATCGTCTACGATGGACGGATCTGGGTCGCGGCGGGTGCGGGAGATCAGGGCGGCGGCCCCGAATTGACGACCATGGAGGTATTCGACCTGTCGGGTCTGGAATAGCGCGCGCGGTCTGGCATGCGCGGAGTCGAGCGCATGCGGTCGCGGACATTCAACCATGCAGTCGCGGTCATCCAACACGAAAGCGGACGACGAAGACGTGATGAACTCGAAAACAATGCGAGCGGTCAGTTCCGGAATTTTGCTTCTTCTTGGCCTCTTGCCGGTCGTTGTGAGCGCTCAGCAGCTTGCCGAGCCGGAACGTCGCATGACGGCATATATCGATGCAAACAACGAGCAAGCGCTCCAGCTTCTCGAGACCGCAGTGAACATCAACAGCGGCACGATGAACTTCGAGGGCGTTCGCGAGGTCGGCCGGGTTTTCCGGGAGGAGTTTGACGATCTCGGATTTGAGACACGATGGATCGACGGCGAAGCATGGGGCAGGGCCGGACACCTGATCGCCGAACGTGCCGGCGCCGGTCCGCGGGTCGTTCTGGTAGGGCATCTCGACACCGTCTTCGAGGTCGACAGCCCATTCCAGGAATACGAGCTGGTGGATGATTCGACCGCACGAGGGCCGGGCACGACGGACATGAAAGGAGGAAACGTCGTGATGATTCAGGCTCTCAGAGCGCTTCGGGAGGTAGATGCCCTCGGCGATCTGCACGTCACCGCTCTTCTGATCGGCGACGAAGAAAAGAGCGGCCGTCCGCTATCGCTCGCACGTGAAGCTTTGATCGAGGCCGCGCAGGCCGCGGACGTGGCGATCGGCTTTGAGGTGGGCGACGGAAATCCACATACAGCGGTGACTGCTCGGCGCGGATGGACTGGGTGGACGCTTACGGCGACGGGACGGCCCGCGCACTCTTCGCAGGTTTTTCAGCCGGATATCGGTGCCGGTGCGGGATACGAGCTCGCACGCATTTTGTATCAGTTCTACGATGAGCTTGCCGGCGAGGAGTATCTCACGTACAATCCCGGAGCGGTGCTGGCCGGCACCGACATCGACTTCGATCCATCGCAGGACCGCGGCACGGCTTTCGGAAAGAGCAACGTGATCGCTGAGCATGCACTCGCATCCGGTGATCTGCGGACGATCGATGCGGAACAGCGCGAGCGGGCGAAGGAGCGCATGCGGGCGATTGTAGCCGAGCACCTGCCGCACACCTCGGCAGAAATTACGTTCCGGGATACCTATCCGCCGATGGGTCCGTCAGACGGCAACCAGCGCCTGCTTGCGCTCTACGACCAGGCCAGCCGAGATCTGGGCATGGGGACCGTCCTGGCGGTAGATCCGCAGAATGCCGGCGCGGCGGATATCTCTTTCACGGCGGATCACGTCGATATGGCGATCGACGGCCTCGGCTTGATGGGCACGGGTGCCCACGCGGTGGACGAGACCGCAGATTTAGGGACCCTTCCGACGCAGACGAAGCGGGCGGCACTACTGCTCTATCGGATTGCTCGGCAGCAGTAGCACCGTCCGGACCTCCGCGAGAGCAGCTTAGCCCATCGTGCGGAGTCGGTCACGAGGCCGTTTTCCGCAGCAGATGGCGGTACTTCGTGAACGTCGTGACGGCGCCGTCGAGAATCAGATCGCGGCGTGAAAGGGGGCGCCTCAGAACGAGGCCGTCGAGCGTACGGCAGCGGCTCAGCGCGACGTAGACCTGTCCGTGGGCGAACGCGCCGCCTGTCAGGTCGACCACGACGCGGTCGAAGGTCTTGCCCTGGCTCTTGTGGATGGTCACGGCGTAGGCCACCGTCAGTGGAAACTGCCGGTACACGCCCACCGTCTCGGCCTCGATCCGCTTCTGCGCGCGGTCATATCGGTAGTTCACCATCTCCCAATCGACTGGGGCGACGTCGACGCGGCTGCCGTCATCGAGATCCACCTCGATGGCGGTTTCGCCAAGCTCGACGACGCGGCCCATGGTGCCGTTCACCCAGCGTCGTTCGGGATCGTTCTTGACGAACATGACCTGTGCATTTTTCTTCAACGCCAGCACGTCGGGTGCCGGCAGCGGCGGACTTTCGGCGACGGCAAAGGCGCCTTCCATTTCCCCCTCGTAGCGTTTGTAGCGGCCCTTCAGGCGCTCGAGACGCTCCGCATTGATCTTCGCCGCTCGCGCGTTCGTCGTCGTCAGCGTCACGTACGGCTCGGCGTCGGGCGGGATGAAGTCGGGCCGGCATCGTCCATTCAAGCCGGTAACCACCTCACGCGTCACGTGGGCAGTTCGGATGGCGTTGAGCAGTTCTACGAATGCACTCTCCGGCTGCCGGAATACCTTCTGCAGCTCGATCGTCTCCATGCCGGATTCCCGCAGGGCGGCGGCGCTGAAGAAATAGGGGGTCTTGTAGTTCGTGCGAAGATACCGGCGCTCGGCGGGTCCCGCCACGACGGGCGGAAGCTGATAGGGGTCGCCGATGAGGATCATCCGCACACCTCCGAACGGCTCGGACTTCTCGCGTGCATTGAGTCGTAAGAAGCGGTCGATGCCGTCGAGGACATCCGCGCGAACCATGGAGATCTCGTCGATGATTACGGAATCGAGCGCCTCGTACATCGATGTGTCCTCGACCTGTTCCACGTCGCTAGCGACGATCGGACGAGGGGGGAAGCGGAAGAAAGAATGGATGGTCTCGCCCTGCACGTTGAGTGCTGCGATGCCCGTGGGCGCGACGACGGCTACCTTCTGATCGGTATTTGCGCGAAACTGACGCAGCAGCGTGGATTTACCCGTGCCCGCGCGGCCCGTGATGAACAGGCACCGCGGCCCGGCCTCCATGAAAGCGAGCGCTCGTGTGAAATCGGGCGTCTGCTCGAGATCGGCGGCGGGTGGAGAAATGAGCGTCACGAGGTTTACGGGAACGAATAAAATCCTATGTCTTCAAACAGCTCTCAGGAGTGCAGTCGCGTTGCTGCGCGGAGGTCCAGGGAGGGTCCGTTGGATCGCAGGTATTTGGGATCGCAATCCACTAGGCACATGCCTTAATCATGCCTTAATTTAGTGCATCGACCATCAATATCTGGGCCGCCGGCCGCCAATTGCAGATGACAACACCACAAATCGCTTTGGGATCGAGATGAGGAGACGCCATTTTCTACAGGCGGTCGCCGGGAGCGCGGCGGGTGCCGTCGGCGCCGCGGCCGTTGGAATGCCGCTCGTATCTGCGGCATCGCCCGTCCGCCCGGATCTCGACGCGTTCGCGCATCCGGACGTCCTCCAGCGCATCGGCGCCCATCGGCTCGTTCGTGAGATCGGCGAGGGTTATCGTACAGCGTATGCGCGAGAAAATGATGCCGATCTTCTCGCACGCGCGATTCTCCCGCAGGAGACAGCGCCGCCGACAGGGGCGGAGCTGCTTGCCGTTCTCGATCGACGAGTTCGGTCGGACTTCGAGCACGGCAGGACGGTGCGTATCCGCGGGTGGATTCTCTCGCGAACCGAGGCGCGACAATGCGCCCTTTATTCGATTCTCTATGCATGAGCGTTCATCATTTGGACGAGCGCTAATCCCCCACTCACAGATACTCGCATGCACATCGACGCCCGTACGCTGGATGACGACACACTGATCGAAGGCGATGTCTGCATCGTCGGGGCCGGAGCCGCCGGCATCAGCATGGCTCTGGATTGGATCGATTCAGGACACGAGGTCATTCTACTCGAAGGCGGCGGATTCGAGGTAGAGGCGGAGCTCCAGGATCTCTATCACGGCGAGAGTGTCGGTCAGCGGTATTATCCGCTGCAATCCTCCCGGCTGCACTATTTCGGCGGCACGACGGGTCACTGGGCCGGTTATTGTGCCGTACTGGATCCGCACGATTTCGAGGAGCGTCCGTGGGTTCCCCACAGCGGCTGGCCTATCGGGCGGAACGACCTGGATCCCTACTACGCCCGCGCACACGAAATCCTCGAGCTCGGCCCGTATGAATACGATCCAGCATACTGGGCGGATCGTCATCCGGAACTGGTGCCGCTGCCACTGGATGATTCGAAGGTGGTCACGAAGATGTGGCAGTTCAGTCCGCCGACGCGATTCGGCCGTCGCTATCGCGAGGACATCCTCAATGCACCGAACATCCACCTGTACACGTACGCAAATGTGTGTTCGATTGAGGCGAACGAGGCGGTCTCAGCGGTCGATGAGCTCCAGGTACGCTGCTTGAACGGCAAGCGCCACCGGGTTCGGGCCCGGACGGTCGTGCTGGCATGCGGCGCCATTCAGAATGCGCGGCTGCTGCTGGCGTCGAATGCGCACGCGCCGAACGGACTCGGCAATGATCACGACCTGGTCGGACGGTATTTCATGGAGCATCTCGAGGTGCGCTCGGCGTACTTCGTCATGCCGTCTGCGGCACCGATGCAGATGTACGCCATAACCTTCTTCGAGACGAAGGCCCGCGGCGAGCTTGCCGTGAGCGGATCGCAGCAAGAGGCACACGAGATTCTAAACTGCACGACCTCGCTGGAGCCGCGAGTCAGGACGGAAGGTCAGCCGGCGATGATCGACTGGTTTTCGGAGGATCCCGAACAGATGATTCAGTTCTGGGACGAGATGGAGCAGGCGTATAAGTCGCGTGATCCGCAGGATGCCGAGCCGGCACAATACCAGGAGTACACGATGCAGGCGCGTCTCGAGCAAGCGCCGAATCCGAATTCGCGCGTGATGCTCGATGAGGAGCGCGATGCGCTGGGCATGCCGCGCGTGAAGCTGGACTGGCAGCTCACCGAGCTGGATAAGCGATCGATCGCGAAGACGCACGAGCTGATCGGCGAGGAGGCCGGGCGTGCGGGTGTGGGCCGCGTGCAGCTGATGGATTGGCTGCTGACGGATGAGCCGATGTGGCCCTCGATTCTCGGGGGTGGCTGGCACCACATGGGCACGACGCGAATGCACGACGACCCGCAGCGGGGCGTGGTCGACGCGGATTGCAAGGTGCACGGCATCGCCAATCTCTACGTGGCAGGATCGGGGGTATTTCCGACGGCGGGCGCCGCGAATCCGACCTTGTCGCTGGTCGCGATGACGCTTCGGCTCTCAGATCATCTACGCGAAAGAATGGCGGCGGACGG
>CAZKNF010000105.1:0-8114 GCA_964554105.1 uncultured Rhodothermales bacterium
TTCGAGAAGGCGGCCGGACCGTCGGCGCAGGCGTCGTTTCGAAAATATTAGACTAGTACCAGTTAGGCTCGTGCAACCGCCTTCGCTTCTTCGCAACGGGCGTAGCTCAATTGGCAGAGCAGCGGTCTCCAAAACCGCAGGCTGCAGGTTCGAGTCCTGCCGCCCGTGCAGTGAGAGCGGAAGACGGGAATGCAGTAATGGACGTCCGAGGTTCGGCCGTCGTCGTCTGGACGTGTGAACTTAGTTGCCGAATAGAGAATTATGAATCCGATCGACTACCTCCAGGATGTCAACAAAGAGATGCGGAAGGTAAGCTGGCCGAACCGCACCGAGTTGATCAACAACACGCTGATTACACTCTTTGCGACCGCTGTAATCTCACTCTTTATCTATGGCGCCGACCAGGTTATCAGCACGATACTGGAGTTCATCTATAGTTAGTATTCAAACTGCTCCCGTAGCTCCACGAGAGTGAGAGCCAAAGATATGACGAAAACAAGCAAAGAAAGCATTCGCAAATGGTACGTACTGCGAACCTTCTCAGGTCACGAGAAGAAGGTCAAACAGTACCTGGAGCGAGAGGTGGAGCGGCTGGGATTGCGGGAGAAACTCGATGAGATCATGATTCCCACAGAGACGGTCTTTGAGATGCGTGGTGGGAAGAAGCGCACCCGTGAAAAGACGTTTTTCCCGGGATATCTTATGCTTCATGCCGTCCTCGACAACGAATTGCAGCACGTAATCTCCGGATTGCCGTCGGTCGTCGGATTCCTCACGACTGGTGACGAACCGACCGCCTTACGGCCTGATGAGATAAACCGGATAATGGGCAAGCTCGATGAGGCCCGCGAGGCCGGCGAACAGCCGGAAATCCCCTTTAAGAGGGGCGACCCAATTAAGGTCGTCGACGGTCCGTTTAATAACTTCACCGGCTTCGTAGAGGAAGTCTACCCTGACAAAATGAAGGTGAAGGTTATGGTGTCCATATTCGGTAGAAAGACACCGCTCGAATTAGATTATCTTCAGGTCGAGCACGAAGAATGATGGCGGAACTTACCGGTCGATAAGCACATACTAATCGACTGGCTACTAAGACCTCTTTTCAATCAATTCAGTGGGAGCCTGCCGATGCCAGGTAGTCTGCCCGCGATAGAACGTCCATGGCAAAGAAAATTGACGGTTATATAAAGTTGCAGATCCGTGCCGGTCAGGCGAACCCGGCACCTCCGATCGGTCCCGCACTGGGGCAGAAGGGTGTGAACATAATGGAGTTCTGTAAGCAATTCAACGCCGCGACACAGGATCGGATGGGCCTCGTTCTCCCGGTAGTAATCACGGTGTATGCCGACAAGTCGTTCAACTTCATCGTCAAGAGCCCGCCGGCCGCAATCCTTCTCAAGAAGGCTGCGAAGATCGAGAGCGGAGCGGGTGATCCCCTTCGTCAGCACGTTGGTACTGTGACGTGGGATGACTGTCGCGAGATCGCAGAGACGAAGATGGAGGATCTCAATGCGTTCGATGTGGACAAGGCGGCTTCGATGGTAGCCGGTACGGCACGCTCGATGGGCATAAAGGTGCAGGGCAGGCCTGCAGAGGCGTAATCAATCAGCGGGAGACGCACGGTGCGTCGCTTGCACCGCACAGACACAGTGTTACTATTACTATGGCGAAGAAAGGAAAGCGCTATCGCGAAGCGGTCAGTGTAATTAACGAATCCGGCGGCCCCTTTGCGATTAAAGAAGCCTGCGACCTCGTAAAGCAGACGTCGGGGGCGAAGTTTGACGAGTCAGTCGATGTCGATATGCGTCTCGGAGTCGATCCGCGTCATGCCGATCAGATGGTGCGCGGCTCAGTGGCGCTGCCGCACGGGACGGGTAAGACCATCCGTGTGCTCGTACTCGCGAGCGAAGGCAAGCAGGACGAGGCGAGGGAAGCTGGTGCCGACTTCGTCGGCCTCGACGATATGATCGAACGAATTCAAAACGACGGATGGACCGACTATGATGTCGTCGTTGCGACGCCCGATGTGATGAGTAAAGTCGGCCGGCTCGGTCGTGTCCTCGGACCACGCGGACTCATGCCGAACCCGAAGAGCGGAACCGTCACAATGGATGTCGGCCCTACCGTGCATCAAGTGAAGGCCGGCAAGATCGAATTTCGAGTCGACAAATTCGGCAATCTGCACACGTCCATAGGAAAAGCATCATTTTCGGCCGATCAGATCCGCGAGAATGCGGAAGCCTTCCTGAAGGAAGTACTTCGCCTGAGACCGGCTTCGGCGAAGGGCGCCTACGTGCGATCGGTAACAATCTCGACGACCATGGGCCCGCCCGTGACGCTGGATCGGACAGCCGTAGTCAGCAACCTGCGATAACACCTGCCATCATTTTTTCGGATCAGTCCGACGATATAGAGGTTCAGCCATGCCAATGACGAAGAATGAAAAGCAGGTAAGGGTCGAGGAGATCGCCGAAACGCTGGAGGCCAAGTCGATCGTATATCTGACGAATTATTCCGGGCTTACCGTGGCGCAGGCAAACGAGCTGCGTAACCAATTCCGCGATTCGGGAGTCGAGTACAAGGTGTATAAAAATACGCTGGTTCGGCTGGCGATGGAGCGATTGGGAGGATTCGACGGCATGATCGAACACCTGCAGGGCCCAACCGCGCTGGCGTTCGGGGAAGAGCCCTCCGCACCTGCACGCGTTATTAAGAAGTTTGCGCGCGAACAAAATCTGGAGCTGCCCGAACTGAAAGCCGCCTTCGTCGATGGAGCTGTCTACGGACCCGATACGCTCGATGTCCTTGCCTCACTTAAATCCAGGGAGGAGCTCGTCGGTGACATTATCGGATTGCTCATGGCGCCGATGGCAAATACCATTAATGCTCTTCAGGGACCAGGGCGCGCGCTGGCCGGCGCAGTCAAACAGATCGCGGAGAAAGAAGAAACAGTCTGAACCGGACGGAGATCACGGTCGGCGTCGGGTTTCCGTCACCGGCTTACCGTTGCAGCTCGGACACGATGTACACGCAAGAACCAATCACCATTCCTTAATTCGCAGCGTAGTCGTGACGACACGGCGACCGAGACCGCTGCCGGAGATACTAACCTATGGCAGATATCAAGAAGATCGCAGAAGAACTCGTCAACCTTACGATTAAGGAGGCGAACGAACTGTCCAATCTCCTCGAAGAGGAGTACGGCATCAAGCCGGCCGCTGCAGCTGTTGCAGTCGCCGGATCGGCAGCCGGTGGCGACGGAGCCGCAGAGGTCGAAGAGAAGACGGAATTCGACGTCGTGCTTAAAGCCATCGGCGGCAACAAAATCGCCGTCATCAAAGAAGTTCGCAGTCTCACCGGACTTGGACTGAAAGAAGCGAAAGAGCTGGTAGACGGCGCACCGAACACAATCAAGGAAGGTGCTGCGAAAGACGAGGCGAATGACATCAAGGCCAAGCTCGAAGAGGCCGGAGCCGAAGTCGAGCTTACGTAGCAATTCCTCCATTCGTCGCATGCAAGGTGCGCGCGACGTGTGACGGCCAAATACAAGCCGACCCCGGATCAGCGGGGCCGGCTTTTGGCGCTTCGCTGCCGACAAAGGAAGCGACGAGAGGCGAAACAAATGGTAGGCCGAAAAGGTTGATACTTTTGATGCACCTCTCTTCTCAGACTCCCCGGCACGTGCCCGTCAGTCAGGCGACCCACGGGCCAAAGCTTCCCCCGCGTTCCCAACCACGCTAGCTTCTCATTCTATGCTGCATACCAACGGTCAAGCAACGAACGGACAGCGGAAGACATTTGCCCGCATTCCGACCGTACATGACTATCCGGATTTTCTAGAGGTTCAACTTCAATCATTTCTTGACTTCGTTCAGGATGACGTGGCTCCCGAAGAAAGGGAGGATATCGGCCTGCAGACCGTTTTCAAGGAGCACTTTCCAATTCAGGATAGCCGCGAGCGATACACGCTCGAGTTCATCCACTACGCACTCGATGCGCCGAAACACTCGGTCGAAGAGTGTATTGCTCAGGGCCTCTCTTACGCGGTGCCCCTAAAAGCGAAGCTGCGCCTCTCCAGTAAAGAGGATGAAGACGAGGACGAAGCCGAAGAGGCCATAGAGCAGGAGGTGTACCTCGGCAATCTTCCATATATGACGGACCAGGGTACGTTTGTCATAAATGGTGCCGAGCGCGTGGTGGTCTCTCAACTCCACCGTAGTCCCGGCGTCTTCTTCGGTCAGAGCATCCATCCGAACGGCACTCAATTGTTTTCCGCGCGCGTGATTCCGTTTCGCGGTTCCTGGATCGAGTTCTCGACGGACGTAAGCAACGTGATGTGGGCGTACATCGACAGAAAGAAGAAGCTGCCGGTGACCACGCTTCTTCGTGCGCTGGGCTTCTCGTCAAACGATGAAATCGTGCAGATCTTTGATCTCGCCGACGAGCACAAGGTGAAGTCTAAGAAGGCCTTTGCCTCTATCGTCGAACGCAGGCTGGCGGCGTCGGTGACGGTCGAGCAAGTTCACGAGATCGTCGATGAAGATACCGGCGAGGTCATCGACGAGAAGAAGGAGCGGAAAGTACTCTTCCCGGCCGACCACGAGATCAGCGAAGAGGATTATGACACGCTGAAGGAAGCCAGTATCTCCAAGATCTTTCTAGTCAAGCAGGATGAAGATGAGCAGGTCAATAAGTCGACGCTCATCGAAACCCTCCGAAAGGATCCTTCGCATTCCGAGTCCGAGGCCCTGGAGCACATGTATATGCAGCTCCGTGGCAGCGAGGCGCCGGACCTCGATACCGCTCGCGGCGTCCTCGATCGTCTTTTCTTTAGTGAGAAGCGATACGATCTGGGAGACGTAGGTCGGTATAGGATCAACAAGCGACTGAAGCTTGAGGTGCCCGCCGATACGCTCACGCTGACCCGTGACGATATCATCGCAATCGTCCGAGAACTCGTCAATCTGCAGAACGGCCGAAGCAGTGTCGACGACATCGACCACCTAGGCAACCGTCGTGTGCGAACGGTGGGGGAACAGCTCGGCAGCCAGTTCTCGCTTGGACTTGCGCGTATGGCGCGCACGATCAAGGAGCGAATGAACCTGCGCGACGCGGAAAACTTCACTCCGCAGGATCTGGTGAATGCGAGGACGGTTTCGAGCGTGATTAACACGTTTTTCGGAACGAATCAGCTCAGCCAGTTCATGGATCAGACGAACCCTCTGGCCGAATTGACGCACAAACGTCGCATGTCGGCACTGGGTCCGGGTGGTCTTACACGCGAGCGAGCAGGCTTTGAGGTGCGCGACGTTCACTACACGCATTACGGCCGGCTCTGCCCGATCGAAACGCCCGAAGGTCCGAATATCGGACTGATCTCATCTCTCTGTGTCCATGCGACGATTAACGACTTCGGCTTCATTGAAACGCCGTATCGTGTAGTCAAGAAAGGCAACGTGACGGCTGAGATTCGCTTTCTGTCGGCAGAGGAAGAGGACAATGCCGTCATCGCGCAGGCCAATGCGCCGATGGATCAGAAGGGCAATTTCGAAAACAAATACGTCAAATGTCGCTACAAGGGCGATTTTCCGATCGTGCCTCCGGAAGACGTCGAGTACATGGACGTTTCGCCGAACCAGATCGTGTCGCCGGCAGCAAGTCTAATCCCGTTCCTCGAGCACGATGACGCGAACCGTGCGCTGATGGGCTCCAATATGCAGCGGCAGGCCGTTCCGCTGCTGAGGTCGGAAGCGCCGCTCGTCGGAACCGGACTTGAGGATCGAGTGGCACGCGACTCCCGCGCCGTCATCGTGGCCGAAGGCCCGGGCGTCGTAGAGGAAGTGGACGCTACGCACATCGTCATTCGATACGATACCGACAAGCAAGACGCAGACCTTACATTCGAGGACCCGGTCCGGGAATACGAATTGGTCAAGTTCCGACGGACGAATCAGGATACGTGCGTCAATCAGATGCCGATCGTCAAGAAGGGGCAGAGAGTCGAGAAGAACACGGTCCTGACGGACGGCTTCTCGACCGATAAGGGCGATCTTGCGCTAGGCAAGAACGTGCTCGTCGCGTTCATGCCATGGCGTGGATACAACTTTGAAGACGCGATCACGCTTTCGGAAAGGCTCGTAACCGACGATGTATATACGTCAGTGCACATCGAGGAATTCGAACTGCAGGTTCGCGATACGAAGCGAGGCGAGGAAGAATTGACGCGTGAGATTCCGAATGTCTCTGAAGAGGCGACCAAGGATCTCGATGAGCGTGGCATCATCCGCGTCGGTGCCGAAGTAAGCGCCGGAGATATCATCGTCGGTAAGATTACGCCGAAGGGTGAAACCGATCCGACCCCGGAGGAGAAGCTTCTCCGCGCCATTTTCGGTGACAAAGCGGGCGACGTGAAAGATGCTTCGCTGAAGGCGCCTCCGGGAATGAAGGGTGTCGTCATTGACACGAAACTTTTCAGTCGGCGCAAGCTCGACCCGGCTTCGAAGAAGATCGAGCAGCAGCGCCTCGCCGAGATCGAGGACCAGTACCGTCGCGAGATCGTGAATCTCGACAGCCGATTCTGGGAGAAATTCTACAGCCTCGTCGAGGGAAAAACGTCGGCAGGAGTAGAGGATCGCGAAGGCCGCGTCATTCTTTCCGAAGGTGCAAAGTTCACAAAGGACGCCTTCGAAGAGGTGGAGCCGAGCCGGCTCAGCGTCCGTCAGGAGATGACCGGTGACAAAAAGACGGATGAACGGGTTCGGAAGCTGCTCCGAAACTACCAGCGAGTGTACACTCGAATGGAGGGTGAATCCAAGCGTGACAAGCACCAGGTGCAGATGGGGGACGAGCTTCCTCCAGGTATCGTGCAGCTCGCCAAAGTTTATATCGCCCGCAAGAGAAAGATTCAGGTCGGCGACAAGATGGCCGGACGCCACGGAAACAAGGGCGTCGTTGCCAAGATCGTACCCGTCGAGGACATGCCGTTCCTCGATGATGGTACGCCCGTCGATATCGTTCTAAATCCGCTCGGCGTGCCCTCGCGAATGAACCTGGGCCAGATCTTCGAGACGCTTCTTGGATGGGCGGGCAAAAAACTGGACATCAAGTTCGCTACGCCGATCTTCGACGGCGCGACGATGGATGACATCACGGCGCACCTCGAGAACGCCGGATTGCCGGCAGATGGACGCGCGCAGCTGTACGATGGACGCACCGGTAAGTCGTTCGACGAGAAAACGACGGTCGGGTACATCTATATGCTGAAGCTGAGCCATCTCGTTGAGGACAAAATACACGCAAGGAGCATCGGCCCGTATTCGCTTATCACGCAGCAGCCGCTCGGTGGTAAGGCGCAGTTCGGTGGACAGCGCCTTGGAGAGATGGAGGTGTGGGCGCTCTACGCGTATGGAGCCGCGCACACGCTGCAAGAAATGCTTACGTACAAGTCGGACGACGTCCAGGGTCGCTCCAAAGCGTACGAATCCATCGTCAAGGGTGAAAACATGCCGGAGGCGGGTATCCCGGAAAGCTTCCAGGTACTGGTACGCGAGCTTCAGGGCCTCGGATTAGAGGTCAGGCTCGAATAGCCGTTCTTCGACCGACGATGTCACGCGTACCTGTCAGGATTTAATAGATCGTACAAGAGTCAATATGCCGTACGGAAAGACGCAGCAGATAAGAAAAAACTTCGGCAGCATCACCGTCAGCCTGGCCAGCCCCGAGAGCATTCTCGAGCGGTCCTATGGCGAAGTGCTGAAACCGGAGACGATCAATTACCGGTCCTTCAAACCCGAAAAGGATGGACTTTTCTGCGAAAAGATATTTGGCCCGGTCAAGGACTGGGAGTGCCATTGCGGTAAATACAAGCGGATTCGATACAAGGGTATCATCTGCGACCGCTGTGGTGTCGAAGTCACGCAGAAGAAGGTGCGGCGCGAACGCATGGGCCACATTACGCTCAGCGTGCCGGTTGTACATATCTGGTATTTCAAGACGCTGCCGAATAAAATCGGTCACCTCCTGGGCCTGAAGTCGAAGGATCTCGAGAAGATCATTTATTACGAGCATTACGTCGTTATCCAGGCCGGCGGAGCCGCAAAGCTCGGCGTCGAGGA
>CAZKNF010000106.1:0-7997 GCA_964554105.1 uncultured Rhodothermales bacterium
TTAAGTACCACTTTGGTTTTCTTCGCCTGCACTGCAGAGTCGCAGGATGAATCGGAAGCCGAGCGTCAGGTCGCCCCAGAAGATCTGGAGGACCGCTCTCCCGGTGAGCAAGGAACAGTGGAAACGGTCACCTCTGCAGATGGGATCCCCATTGCCTTCGAACGGACGGGGAGCGGGCCGCCGCTCGTTCTCGTCCACGGGGCCTCCCTCGACCGCAGGTTCTGGGAACTCTCCGACGTTCGCCCGGCGCTCGCGGAGCACTTCACGGTCTACGCGATCGATCGGCGCGGGCGTGGTGAAAGCGGCGACGCCGATACATACGGCCTGGAACGTGAGGCCGAGGACATAGCTGCGGTGGTCGATTCAATTGACGAGCCAGCGACCCTCTTCGGTCACTCCGCCGGCGGCCTCTACACGCTCGAAGCGGCCCTGCAAATCGAGGATCTCCGCGGGCTGGTGCTGTACGAACCCGCCATGCCGATCAACGGCTACGAGATCGGCTCCGACGAGGATCGCGCCGAAATGACGTCACTGCTGGAAGCCGGTGAGATCGAGCAGGCGTACGTACTGTTCTTCGAAGAGATCGCAGAGTGGACGCCGGAGGAAGTGGACGCGGTTCGTTCTTCGCCGATGTGGCCGGAGTATGTCGAGGTGTTCCCGACACTGCTTCCGAAGTACGGGATGATCCCGGACTACGAATTCGTTCCCGAACGCTTCGCGGACCTGACCGCGCCGACGTTGCTCTTGGCCGGTACTGAGAGCGGTCAGTGGTCGAAGAACACGACAGAAGCGCTCGACCACGCCCTCCCGAACAGCGAAGTCACTACCTTCGATGGCTACGGACACGCTGCGATGCTCACGGCACCAGAGCGATTCATCGGCGAGGTGCTCTCGTTCATCCATGAAAAACAACGCTAAAGATCATGATTCTCGTAACAGGTGCGACAGGAACCGTCGGCTCGCACGTGGTGCGGGCTCTTCTGGATAAAGGAGTGCACATGCGTGCAGGGGTACACAAGCGGCCGCTGGAGATCGACGGCGTCGAAACGCACGCTATCGACTTCGACCGGCCCGAGACGCTGCTACCCGCCCTCGAGGGCGTCCACACCGTCTTCCTTGTCTCCTACGCGACCCTGGAAAGCAGGCCCTCATTCCTGCCGCGCAAGACGCAGGGGTCGAGCGCATCGTTAAGCTCTCCGCCTGGAGGGCCGCCGACGAGAAATTCATGGTCGCCCGATGGCATCGTGAGGTGGAGCGCGAGATCGAGCGAAGTGGCCTGGAATGGACATTTCTTAGGCCCAACTTCTTCATGCAGAACTTCGTGACCTGGGTGAGCCTGGGGGAGAGCATCCGCAGGGAGGACACCATCTATGACACGGTGGAGGATGCGGGCATCAGCCACATCGACGCGCGGGACATCGCACGCGTCGCCGCACGCGTGCTCACCGAGCCCGGGCACGAGGGCAAGGCCTATGACCTGAGCGGTCCGGAGGCGCACACCCTCGAAGAATTCGCCGATATACTCACGCAGGCGCTCGGTCGGACCATCCGCTACCGCCGCATCAGCGACGAGGAGTACCGTCAGCTCTGGGCCGAGGGTGGATTTCCCGATGAATGGCTGGATGCAATCGTCGATATCAGCCGGTGTGCCCGCACAGGTGCGACCAGCGCCGTGACCTCAAGTGTGCAAGAGCTCACCGGTCGCCCGCCGATCTCGTTCGCAGCGTTTTGCCGCGACTACGCGCCTGTCCTTACTGCGGGAGAATACGTGGATGAGTGGTAATAGCAAGCACGCTTGCTAACCGCTATCGTGGCTGGATTCTTGATCGCGGACTTGGGCCGCCGCGACGTCACAGTCCGCCCTATAACCAGCGCTTCAACTCGGACATGGCCGCTTATGGCTCTTTATTAATCTTTTAATGTTATAGCGCATCCAGCTTTTTTCAAATTAATTGTTAGAAACGGCTATGCCGGTTAAGCGCCAAACCGTTATACGGCGCTGGGACCGCCCAGTCAATCTGAAGCAAATCGAGAATGCGTCCGAAGTCATTTCTTTTGATTGCGTTGGTTGGAGCTGTTGTAGCTTCCTGTTCTTATCGCGATCTGGTGCGGCAGGATTCTCGGTCGATTCTCCAGCTTCCCGAAACGCGATGGCTACATGAAGCAGTCGAGCCTTCTGATTCAGTAATCGCGCTTGCTGCACGCAACCTCCAGCAGCATCTAAATTGGCTGCGATCGATGCCAGAACCCATGAGCGATGTGGCAAAGGCGGTCTGCTACGAAGGGCAGCTCAGAACTGAAGCAATGCGGGGCATTCTCCACGTAATTTCTTACTGCTCGATGCAGCCCACGCCTTATACACTCATAATCGCAAACGCTGACTCGCTCGGAACACTCTACGGTTCGTCGCGGCCTGACAGCAGCGCTATAAGTCGGACCCTCGTGCACCGCTTGGCTTCAATGCTTGAGGCAAATCCCGCCAGCGAGAGGGAGGCGCTGGAAGGCGTCCTGTTCATTGTGAATGCACAAGACATTCTCTCGTCCCGAACCCTTCGCATTCTCAAAGACTGGCGCGGCATCACGCACAGCCGCAAGTACCCCGTTCCAGATTCGATCAAGCGTACCATTGATGAGCCCACCGTTGAAAGGGTTGGAGCAAACCTGCAGGTGAACCTCTTCGTCTGGAAATTAACGTCTACAGCCTTGACGCAGGTGACACTTGTTTTCACCGGGGTAGAAGTACAATCCAGGATCAGCGAGTTGGGACGGTACGGACATCCCAGTATGATTCTGTAGATCCGTGAGGTGCGCCATATAACCAGGAAATCTTATTAGGTAGAAGTCAAGGCGAGGAGCCTGATTTTCGTGGTTATGGCTGGACGTTGTTCGGGCTATCTGAGATGGGTACATTTCTTCCATGCGCCGCCGCGATTCGCGATGGTTGTTTAAGGCCAGGGCGCCAGGTCCCTTACCTACCCGGCGCGTTCCAGAAGCGGGGTAAACTCACCTAATCATGGTGCACGTGATGCGTAGCGCTCCTTTCATGTTGCTCGCAGCATTCTACCTCTGCCTGAGCCAAGCCACGTTGGCGCAGAATACCGACTCCCAGCACGGAACGCTCGCTCTTGAGGCTGGATTGCCAGACAGCTTTCCTGCAGGTCTTCGAAACTCCATTGAGTCGAGTTACACGGAGCCTCGCCATGCGCTCATTCCAGTGGGTGATCGCGATGACGACGTCATCTATTTCGAAGGGTACGCAGATGGATCGGACAATTTGACAAGGCGCTTGTGGCACCTCCGGAAGGACAGCACCGCTTCGCTGCAAGGCCTTTCCTTTGTTCAGTCGAAAAACGGCAGTCTGGTGGGGGAAGTGGAGCTCTCGACGGACGCTTCAGAGCTCGCTGTAATGCCGCTTCGATTGCAGCTAGAATCGGAGGAGTTGCTCTACTACCGATGGATAGGAAGCGGTAGCAACGTAGCCGGCGGCGAACCAGTGGAGATTCTCGTCGAGGGCCCTATAATGGTGGGCCAGCAATTGCCGGAATTCAGCACAACAACCATAGACGGTCAAACGCTTAGCCTGAGTGATCTATCTGGACGGCCGCTCGTCATCAATACGTGGGCAATCTGGTGCGCGCCATGTATCGCTGAAATGCCGGGGCTCAATCGGCTCGCGAGAAAATACGAGGATCACGGAATCACATTTCTAGCGCTCGGATTCGATTCAAAACCAGACATCCTGGATTTTCTCGAGACTCGTGATTTCGTCTACGAGCAGGCTCTTTTTAATGAACAGATTAGCCGGCTCTTCGGGGAGGCCTTCCCTCGAAATGTAATCGTCGATTCACGCGGAATTGTCGTTTATGATCACGTGGGTGCAACTGAGGAAGAGTCTGAGGCGCTTGACCAAGCAATTCAGAGTGAGATTATCGATCGGTAGCCGGCAACTTGCACGCCTTCGACGGACTGGATCACGCATCGGGTTAGCGCTCCAGATGTGCTAAAGAACTTCAACATGGAGGCTCATTTACTCCAAGGCTTCTGATTCCTGAACTGCGAGATTCGCGGAAAAGTGCACATCGATATCGCTTACAAATCCCATTTTTCCTCTGATTGCACCTCTGATAAGGCCGTTAACGTCCCACGTTTCAATCTCAATCACTCCGGAGTGCATAGGGCTCATTCTAAGAGCTTTGTAGTTGCCCGTGAATCCCGGAGCCACTGATCGCTCCGCCGAAATGAATGAAGGGAGATTCGAATCTTCCTCCATGAGTGTCACGACCAGCCTCTCCCCTACTTCGACGTCCCTAATATCTTTACCTTCGAGGGCGGCTCTTTCCTCAGGGGAACCCAGAAAGGAGAAACTCAAGGTCACGACTCCTTCCTCACTTGAGCTTGCCCGCCGAAACAAAAATGTACCACGAGAAATGACCGCCTGTCACGCATATCAGCTTCTACGAGTTTGTCGGACTTAGCGTCCGACGGCTAAGATTGATTATCGATTTTCCGAGATAGAGAAGAAGTTGGCGTGGGCGTCATTCTGTTCGGTGTATGTCGATTCGCTGGAGTCCCGTTCGACTATCGGATAGGGAATGAGCTATCGACAGCAGACCGAGGAGCTCTATGCAGCGACGGTTGAAAGAATGGCGTCGCGAGCGTGAGGGAAGCGTGGATGCCTGGAGGTGGTATTCACAAATCCTGCAGCATCCCCATAAAATATCATACCTGATACTTACCACCGCCCCTATGCACACGTACATCACCTCCCAAAACGCAGCGCGGCTCGTCCTGCCATCATTGTCGCAATCATCTACTTTCATGCCGGCATCGCCAAATGGTTCGTATGGTCGATCGAACCGATGGAAGGCTTTCCGGTGTGGCTCCACTACATGACGCTCTTTCTATCCATAGCCGTGCCTATCGGCGCCGCGGCCGTCGTCGCGGGCTTCCTCACGCGCGCAGCCGCCGCATGCGTGGCTATCATTATGATCGGTTCCATTCCGGTCGCGCACTTCCTGATGGGTGTACCCTTCTTCACGGCACCGGAGTCGCCGGGCTGGGGCGCCAACCTGATGATCCTCGGCGGGTGCCTGGCGCTCGCCGCATTCGGAGCGGGAGCATGGTCGGTGGATGCGCTGCGCCGGAAGCAAGTCTGAGGCCAAGACGCGGCGTCTGCCACTTATTGCTCAGGCCGGTATCTTATTGAAACGTATCCAGATGAGGCGCAACAAATTGATGAAGGCGTTTGAATCTTAACCAAACCAGGAGCTTCTTATGAAAAGTAGCCTGATCCTTGTTTCAGCAACATTCTTAGCGGGCACAGCACTTGGTGTTGTTGTCGCGAATGCTCCTCTGGCATCAGCATCGCTCGACGGAAACGCCGTGAAGGTTCAATATCTCGAAATTGTGACCAGAGACGTCGACGGGGTCATTGCCACTTACGCCTCAGCACTCAATGTGCAGTTCAGTGAGCCAGACGCTGGGCTTGGTGGAGCGCGGACTGCATCATTACCAGGCGATGGACTCGTGGGCGTCCGTGCACCACTACGTGATACCGAAGATCCGCTGGTGCGGCCCTACTGGCTTGTGCCCGACATTGATGCGGCCCTTGACGCGGCTGTTGAAGCAGGCGGCGAGATCGCCCATCCGCCTTTGGAGATCCCAGGGCATGGTACGTTCGCCATCTATCATCAAGGGGGCAATGATCACGGTATCTGGCAGTTATAGTCGATTTCCGGTCCTGGGACAGCGGTCTAATAACAGAACCAACAGCAATAATCCAATGATCATCGTACACGACATATTCGTTTGCAAGCCGGGCAATGCCAGCAAGATGGCCGAGCTATTCAAGGAGTGGGCGGAAAATCAGGAAGAGACGTATGTGATGACCGATATCACGGGGCAATGGCACCGTGTCATCGTGGCGAGCACTCACGACAGCCTTGCTGCGTACGAAGAGAACACGAAGAAGATGATGGCCGATACGCCCGAGAATCGGGCCATGAACGATAAGTTCAAGAACATGAACGAGATGTATGTATCCGGCAGCCGCGAGATTTACAAAGTCTGGTAAACATCTTTCCAAACAATCTCCCGCAATGCTGGAGTGCCTACAAAAGTCAAGCGGCAGCTAACCTGAATGCCACGATCTGACTGGGACGACCGATACGCTACCGGCGATATTCCGTGGGATATCGGAGAGCCTCTCGATTATCTCGTTGAGTTCGTCCGTTCCCGGCCCGTCCTGCCGGGCCGCGCCCTTGACGTCGGCTGCGGCACGGGCACCAATTCGATATGGATGGCCAGGCAGGGGTTCAACGTACTCGGCGTAGACATCTCGAGCATCGCCATCGACCAAGCTCGCGAAAAAATGGGCGATTCAGATCTTCCCGCTCGCTTCGACACGCTAGATTTTCTGAATGAGCCCGTTCCCGGCGGTCCGTTCGATTTCATCGTCGACGTCGGGTGCTTCCATATTTTTGACGAGGCAGACGTTCGGTCGCGGTTTGCCGAGCGCGTAGCTGCCGTGCTAGACCAGGAAGGACTCTGGCTGAGCCTGATCGGCAGCACCGAAGGTCCCGAGCGCGATCACGGCCCGCCGCGCCGATCTTTACGAGATGTAGTTGACGCGGTCGAGCCGAGCCTCGAGATCCTGGAAATTCGCTCAATCGATTTTCGGGCGCACATCCCGACACCCGCCGCCGCGTGGCAGTGTCTTGCGCGTCCGCGTCGAGTACCGGCGCAGCCCTCGACATTTGTTGATAATCCTCTTCCCGCGTCGTAGCATCAGCCATCACCCTCCAAATATCGCGGTGACTCCGATGACTGCTATAGCCGAAACCGCACCCTCGAAAACGCCGGTGCACCTCTGGATCGTCGGCGGACTCTCGCTCCTGTGGAACGCGTTCGGAGCGTTTGACTACCTGATGACGCAGCTCCAATTCGAGCCGTACATGAGTAACTTCACCTCCGAGCAGCTGGAGTATTTCTATTCAATGCCGGCGTGGGTCGACGCCGGCTGGGCGCTGGGAGTCTGGGCAAGTGTCGCCGGCTCCGTGGGGCTCCTCCTCCGGAAATCGTGGGCGATCTGGGCTTTCGCTGTATCGCTCGCCGGAATGCTCGTCACCAGCATGTATACGTTCGTCCTATCAGACGGCTCGAGCATCATGGGAGAGGGCGCCGCCTATTTTTCGGCGGTCATTTGGGTAGTGGCCATCGCGCTCCTGATCTACGCGATCCGGATGTCCGGGCGCGGCGTGCTGCAGTAATGAAGAAGGAGTCGCGGCCGTGCGCTCGCTGTCTGCGATCAGGCCGACATCCGGACGAGAATTTTCTCCGATGCTCGTAGGGTCGGAAGGGCCCAGCGGTTCGGGGAAGTCTGCGGTAGCGACTTTGATGCGAGTCAGAACGTAGGAGACCGACTGGCCATGTCTAAGAGAGTTGACTCAGCTTCCAGGTTCATTCCAGCATCCGCGTCGGCCGTCTTCGCGGCCTTCGCCGAGCCGGGATCTCTGGAGCGGTGGATGCCGCCAGAGAACATGACCGCGACCATGCTCCATTTTGATTTTCGGGAAGGCGGCTCCTATCGGATGCGTCTCAGCTACAAGAACGCCGAGGGCGGGCGCGGCAAAACCTCGGATGATGCGGATGAGGTGAAGGTAGATTTAATCGAGCTGATAGATGGGAAACGCATCGAGCAGGCAGTCACATTCGAGAGCGACGATCCCGAATTTTCAGGTGTGATGCGGATGACATGGACGCTCGTCCCGGAGACCGACGGAACGCTCGTCACAATCCGCGCCGAGGATGTGCCGCGAGGAATTCGGCCGGAGGATCATCTCGCCGGTATGAATTCAACGCTGGACAATCTCGCTTCATTCCTCGGCGGCCAGCCCGGATGATTCGAATACGGGGATGCACATCGCCACGGTCCATGCCATCGGGCGAGCTGCTACACCATGTAGCGAATGGGACATCCCGCTGCGCTGCTCGTATAT
>CAZKNF010000107.1:0-7658 GCA_964554105.1 uncultured Rhodothermales bacterium
GGCGCGAGGCGACGTGCCGCTCCTTGCTGCGCATGACGCGGTCCTCCGAGTCGACCAGCGACACATATACCATGCACGTACCATGCACGCTTCAGATTCGACTACAACATCTTCAGGTCAGTGCAGATACAGTACTCAGTGGCCTCGGCCGACAACATCACGCCGGGTACGCCTGCACCCGGGTGCGTTCCAGCGCCGACGAGATAGAGGCCGCGGACATCCTCGCTCCGGTTGTGCGGGCGGAAATAGGCGGTCTGCGATAGCCGCGGCTCCGGCCCGAAGGCATTCCCCTCGAACGCGTTGAAGCGCGATTGAAAATCACGCGGCGTAAATGCGTGACGCACTTCCACGTTTTCGCGCAGCCCATCCAGTCCCCACGCCTCCAGGAACGATAACACCCGATCGCTGACTCGTTCCACCGCATCGTCGTTCCAGTCAAACTCCGACTGCAAATTCGGCACGGGGATGAGCACGTAGAGGCTCTCGCCTCCCGCTGGAGCCATGGTCGGATCGGTCCGCGTCGGCGCGTGCAGGTACATGCTGAAATCTTCAGGCATCACCTTCCGATCGAATACGTCCTCGACGAGTCCGCGATAGCGTCGCGACAGGATCAACGTGTGGTGTGCGAGCTTCGGATACGTCTTGCGCACACCGAGATAGAGCAAGAAACAGCTCATCGAATAAGCCATTCTGCCGATCTTTTTATCCGTCCATGTACTTCGCTTGGTGGATGCAACGAGGTCGCGGTAGGTGTGCGCCACGTCGGCATTGCTCACGACGACATCGGCTTCGATCATTTCTTCACCGATCCGGACACCCGCCGCCGAACCGGCGCGGACGACAATCTCGTCGACCTCCGCTCCGAGCCGCACCGTGCCGCCGATGTCGGTGAACAGCCTGGCGAGTCCGTCCACCAGGGCGTACATACCGCCCCTGGCAAACCAGACGCCCTGCTCACGCTCGAGGTACGGAATCATGACGTAGATCGACGGCGTGCGGAACGGATTTCCACCCAGGAACAGCGGATGGAAGCTAAAGAGAAACCGGTGCCGAAAATCGTCGAAGTAGTTCGCGGCGAATGAGGCGACGGGCTTCAACGCCCCGAGTCGAAGCGCGCGTGGTGCGAACGAAAGCATAGATCGAATGGTGTCGAACGGGCGCGAGCCCAGGCCGTCGGTGATGACGGCGTCGTAGATCGGCCGGATGGCATCCATGAACTCATCGTACCGCGCGGCATCGCCCTGATGGAACCGGGACATCTGCTGCTTCATCACCTCCGCGTCGCCGGAATAGTCGATCGCAGATCCATCGTGGAAATAGATGCGGTAGTACGGGTCCAGCGGCATAAGTTCGACGTATTCCTCGAGCCGCGCGCCGGCCGATTTGAAAATACGCCTGATGATGGATGGCGCCGTGATCAGGCTCGGGCCCATGTCGAAGGTGTATCCGCCGTCCTGGAGCTGGTAGGCCCGGCCGCCGACGCGTTCGCGCTTCTCGACGAGCGTGACATCGATCCCGCGCGCCTGAAGTCGGATGGCCACCGACAGCCCTCCGAAGCCGCTGCCGACGACCACCGCTCGCCGTTTGTTGCGCGGCACGCTCATCGCGGCTCCGACATGGCTACGGGTGAATCCCAGACGACGCCGGCCTCTTCGCCATAGTCCGCCAGCACGTCGGCGAGGTCGTCCAGGATATGCTCGACGGATCGTTCGATCTCGGCGACGCTGATCACCGCGCCGGATTCAACATGGAGGGGCTCGCCGATGCCGATAAAGGCCGATGGCGCCGGGGTGGTCAAATGCTCGAGGTGCAGACCTACGGGCACGATCGTACAAGGTGCGAGCTCGCGCGCGAAGAGCTCCAGGCCGCGACGGAAGCCGAGCCTCCGCTTCCAAGACGGCCAGATGCGGCCCTGCGGAAAAAAAGACAGCCAGAACGCGGTCCTTCTGGTCGCCAGGTAGCGGAGTGCATGTATGACGGCGCTCGGCTCGCGAGTGAGTCCGATTACGCCCATTCCGGCGAAGAACGGAAATCGGGCCAGCCGATCCGACCGCATCAGTGTATAGATCGGCTGATCCGTGTCGGCCTTTCGGTGAAGCTCGCGTAGGAGAAACCCGTCCCACCAGCTAACGTGGTTGGCGGCCAGAATCACCCTGCGACCACGCGGGACGTGACGCAGAGATCCGCGGACGTGAAGCGCGGCGATTCGCCGGTGCATCCACGGCCGAAAGATGGATTCGAAGATAGCGACGAGGTATGGATTCCAGGACGTCTTCACGATTTGGCGTCTACGCCGGACGCCTCCAGCACGGCGAGCAGCTCCGTACGCCGATCAGACGTGGGTTCGCCGTGATCGAGCACGAATTGAACCATGGTCTCATAGAGTTCCGGCGGATAGGCGCCCTTAACCTCGGGCAGCAGCTCTGCGAGGCGCGCGAAATCATCGTCGACGGACCACCCTCGACCCAGAATGCCCGGAAGATAATAGCAGCTAAGGAGGCGTAGGTAGCGGATCTCGACATTCGAAGGCAGCGCACGCACCTGGGCGTCGAGCACCTCGAGGCCGCGGCGCACGTACTTCAGCTTCGACGGCGGCCAGAACGCGTGCTTGCCTTTGAGCGTAACGAAAGCCCCATCGTAGGCCCGGTAAACGGGCGCATCGCATCGGGCGATATCGCCCCGCGTTTCGGCGATCTGCGGCTCGTGCTCAACGGCCCGGATGTACGCTATGCGGACGTCTTCGATGGCCGCGCATTCACTGCCGAGATCACCGCCGACGTCAGCGGAGGGAGCAGTGGGGAGAATCCCGGCCGGATGAACAGCGGCATTACCCCGAGTATTGCCGGCGATAGCGGTGTTGCCGTCGACGGCAGCAACGAGAAGGGGAGCAGCCGAGATCATCGCGGCGCAGAAGATGATGGTGGTGGTGCGGACCGCCCCCACCTTCGAGACGGGCTCGCGAGACGGCGCCGGATGATATGCGTGGCGCACCGACGGCCGAAGCAGGGCGCGGCCGGCCAGAAACACTTTTCTAGAGAAGCTCGTCGCCGCTCGGCGCCGGAGATTGTCGTAGGCATTCCGACGAATTTCGACGTGGATGCCGCGGTAAACTTCCGAAGCCACGGCCGCGGCCCGGGCGAACGGCGGCGGGAGAACGGAGAGGCCTGGATGTGCATTCTCATAGAGTGCCTCGGCCCGGCCGAACATCTCGTCCATCATGGCGCGGTAAGCGGGCGGCAGCTGCCTGTCGACCTGCATCGCGTCTTGCAGCTCCCGCAGCCCCTCTTCCGTGATGCCGTAGCGCTGCATCACCTCGCGTGGCAAGTAGATACGATCCTCTGCGAGATCGTCCCCCACATCGCGCAGGATATTGGTAAGCTGCATCGCCTTGCCCAGTGCCGCAGCCCGCTTATGAGTCTCCGCATCTTGCACGCCGAAGAGATGGCACATCCAGATGCCCACCACGGATGCGACGCGGTACATGTAAAGGTCGAGCTCGTCCCACGTCCGAATTCGCACCCGATCGAGATCCATCCGCACGCCTTCTATGAGTTCCTCTGCGAGACGGAACGGCACCCCGCGCGAGAACGACGCAGACATGATGCCATCCAGCCACCGAATGCCCGTATTGGATGAAGCGTAGGCTTCGTAGACGAGTCTCCGCCATGCATCGAGACGCGCATCGATCACGTTCGGCGGAGCGTCACTTCGATCGGCGAAATCGTCGGTCGTCCGGCAGAACGCGTATAACCCGGCGACGAGCCGCCGCTCCTCGTCGCCGAAAAATCGCGCGGCAAAGGAGAACGAACGGGAGTGGTGGCGAAAAAACGCCAGCAGCTCGGTCTGGCCGCCGATCGCCTCAGCACGGGAACGTACAAAGGCGAGCGTTTCTTGCGGATCGGTAGTGGCGGCTTCGGGAACGCGCGGTCCGATTTCACCGGGTGCCGGCCGGACCACTCGCTCAGCGCGCCCATTTTCCGATACGCGTCCGATTAGCGCGAACGCAAGAAGACCGCCCGCCGCAGCCAGGCTTACGACGACGGCCCCGAACATGCCCGCGGCGGCAAGCATGCCCAGCGGCATCAGAATCGTCGTTGCGTAATAGGCTGCCATCCATCGGATCGAGAGGCGGTCGAGCCACCGCGCTTTCGAGGTCATGTGGATGAGCGCCATGAGCACGACCCCCGTCAGCATCCATCCGCCCAGATTGATCAACGGCATGCCGTAGTATGGCCCTGCCTCGGCCCATCCCCAGTAGCTCGTGAGACCGCTCATAGCCGGATCGAGCGCCAGGTCCCATGCCGTCAGGAGCGCAGCGCCCAACAGCACCCGTTGCGGCAACGCCTCCGGAAAACGCCGGCGGGCGATCACATAGGCCGGCAGGGCCATCAGAAACCAGCTTAACGGGATCAGCGCCGGCACGAGTCCCATCCACTTCCACCCGAGAAGTCCCGAGTACGAATAGCTGCCAAAAGGCAAGCCCGTCGACGTCCCGGCCAGCTCGCTCAAAAGACTCGCAATGTAGATTAGTGCCCCTCCCAGGATCCATGCACCACCGGCACGCCAGATCAGATATGTGACGAGGACGACCGCCGCTACGATGACGTGGGACTGCGCGAAAAACTTAAACGCGACCACATAGAACGACGTCAGACCCGGGTGTCCGGATAGAAGCTGAGGGTGCAGCCCGAACGTGCCGAAGCCGACTACCGCAATGACTGTAAAGACCAAGTAGACAGCGATAGCGATCCACGGGCCCGAGAGGCTGCGGCGTGATAGTGCGTCCATACTCATCTGTGTCAGAATTCACTGTACTTCTGCCGACACCGTGTGCCGGCGGCCTCATTTCCGATCGATGAGCGTGGACGTTGCCGCCCACGCTCAGGCAGCGACGTTCATGCCTTGCTCGACGTTCATGCCTGCTCGTTGTCGGCCGCCCGCTGTCCTCCGGATCTGGTCTTCCGGATTTGCTATGGTGTTTACTCCCGAAGAGGAAGAACGGAGCGCGGAGATCGTTACAAGGTGATTCGTTTTTGCAGGCGATATAGTGTCGTATGGACTACGACGTGATCATCATCGGGGCCGGGCATAACGCCCTTGTCGCAGGGTGCTATCTCGCCCGCGCGGGGTACCGCGTCGGCGTATTCGAGCGGCGCCACATCGTGGGTGGAGCGGTTTCGACAGAAGAGATCATTCCGGGATACAAGATCGATTACGGTGGCAGCGCACACATCCTGATCCGCCTGACGCCGATCGTCGAGGAGCTCGAGCTCGAATCCTACGGCCTCGAGTACCTGGAGCTCGATCCGATGCTCGTCGCTCCCTCGCCGAATTGCGAGCCGCTCTTTTTTTACCGCAGCGTCGAGCAAACGGCCGATGAGCTCGAGCGGAAGCTGCCCGGCGATGGAGTCGCATACAGGCGGTTCATCGAGGACTGGAAGCCTTTCGCCGAGATGGTGAAGGAGGTCTTTCTGACCACTCCCGGTCCGTTCCAGATCGGAAAAAAGATGCTTCTGGGGGATGGCCCACGTGTCAGCTGGAAAGACGCACTCCGCACGATCTCCAGGCCGTACGGCGAGGTCGTGGATGACTACTTCACGTCGGAGCGCCTCAAGGCGGCCCTCGTCTGGATGGCGGCTCAATCTGGTCCGCCGCCGACGGATCTCATGACGGCGCCGTTTCTGCTGTGGCATCCACTTTATCATGTAAGCGGCGTCGCACGGCCCCGCGGAGGGTCGGGCATGCTGTCGGTTGCGCTGCGCGATTATCTCGTGGCGCACGGAGGGGAGATCCACGTCGATGCGCCGGTGAGCCGAATCGAGACGCGCGGGTCGCGCGTGCGCGGCGTGCACGTCGGTGGCAGCATCTATACGGCGAGAGCGGTTCTATCGGGAGCGCACGCGGTCGAGACATTCACGCACCTCCTGCCTCCGGAGCATCGGCCACCGGGAGCCGACACCCTGCGCGTCGGCAATGGTTTCGGCGTCGTCATCCGCGCGGCTCTCGACGAGCCGGTGGCATACGCGGGGGCGGACGACCGCGCTCGGGTAGGGCTGCAGCTTCTTTGCAGGGACCGGCAACAGATCATGTCGGCGTACGGCGACTTTCTGGCCCGCCGCCCGGCGACCGACCCGCCCATCATCGCGATGACTTTCTCGGCTGTCGACGCGACGCTCGCACCCCCGGGAGGAGAGGTCTTGTGGCTCTGGGCGCAGTATTTTCCCTACGAGCTGGCGGAGGGGACGTGGGACGATCGCGGAGCGTCGGTTGCGGAGTCCATTTTCGCGGCATTCGAGGCGTATGCCCCCGGAACTCGCCTGAAGGTCGTCGACTACCTGTTCGAGCATCCCCTCTACCTCGAGCGCGAACTCGGCTTGTTCCGTGGCAACGTGATGCACCTCGATATGAGCCTGGACCAGATGTTCTGCCTCCGCCCGACCCGCCGGACGAGCGGCTACCGCGCGCACCTCGACGGCCTCTACCTGACCGGCGCGAGCACTCATCCCGGCGGCGGCATCATGGGCGCGTCCGGCCGCAACGCCGCCACCGTCCTCCTGCGAGATTTAGAGAGAAAGAAGGTCTGAAGTCCGCCGAGCCCTCTAAAGCCCGCCAACCCCGCCGCCTCGACGCCGACCCCAGACGCCCCACTGCCGAGACAAGCTCCGACTTCTGCATCCGACCCTACATCCGACCTCTACATCCGGCCCTATCCTCCTGACCTATCTCACCTTCCATCTGATCTTTCTGGCCCCGGCCATTCTCCTGCTTTCGGCAGCGGCGGCGCGTACGGACGCGATCCGCGGCCGCGATATCGGATTGGTTGCCCTGCTGTGCGCCATCGCGCTGGTGTACACGACCCCCTGGGACAATTACCTGGTTTATAGGGAGGTCTGGGCCTACGGTGCGGACCGCATTATCGGGACGATCGGCTACGTCCCCGTTGAAGAATACCTCTTCTTCATACTTCAGCCTATTCTTAGCGGATTGTGGCTCCTGGTGGTGCTCGATCGGCTACCGCCGCGCGTGTGGCCAGGAGACGCCCAGACGATTCGCAGGCTCGGCGCCTTCGGCGGCCTCCTCATAACCGCGGCCGGTGCCGTCTGCTTGACCTCCGAATCCACGTTCTACCTGGGGCTTATCCTCGCCTGGGCCGGGCCGGTCCTGGCCGGACAGTGGTATCTAGCCGGTGAGCGGTTCGCGACTCGGGCCTGGTCCGTCGGCATCGCGGTGCCCACCGTCTACCTCTGGATCGCGGATCGGGTCGCTATTAGCGACGGCATCTGGTCGATATCCACCCGATACACCGTCGGATGGGAGCCGCTCGGCCTGCCGATCGAAGAGGCGGTGTTCTTCCTCGTGACGAACGCTCTCATCGTCCAGGGCGTGCTTATGTTCGATCCCCTGAGGCAGCGTATCGTCGAAGTGGGGAACGATGAGTCGTCGCGGAGCGGCAGGCGGGAAGCTGGTTTGCGAAGCTGAGTGCGGCTGGTCTCACGGCGGATACTCGATCGCTTCCGACTTCCGAGTTGCTCGGAGGCCTCGATGGAACGTTTCCAGGTTTCACCGAGTGGGCGGACAGTTGGGCTGGAATATGAATAGCGCTCACCGTGGGCCGGCGGATGCTGTCGTCGCAGCGTGCACCGAGGCAGCAACATCGG
>CAZKNF010000108.1:0-7654 GCA_964554105.1 uncultured Rhodothermales bacterium
GCCCCATGTCGTGCATGCTCGCCAGCCCGCACGCCTCGCCCGCGCATCCCGAAAAGGCGATCTTGACCTTCCGCCCAAAATTCTGCGTGTCGTCGTGACCCAGCATGAAGTAGGCCAGCGCCCTCGAATACGGCGTGACGTCGAACGGCTCGGTGCGGCAGACGCCGGCGAACTGGCAGCACGTCACGTTGCGCACCGTGTTGCCGCACGCCTCGCGCGTCGTGATGCCGACGCCCGCCAGGCGCCGCATCAGATCCGGCGTGTCTTCGATATGGACGTAATGCAGCTGGATGTCCTGCCGCGTCGTGACGTGCAGAATCCCGTCGGAGTATTCGTCGGCGACCTGCGCCAGCACCTCCATCTGGTCGGTCGTCATCCCGCCGAAGGGAATCTTGATGCGCATCATGCCGGGCGCGTCCCACTTCGTATCCGGACCCTTGAACAGGTCCTGTGGATAGTCCAGCGCCTGCGTTTTCACGCCGTCGTGGCGCTGGCCGTTGTCGTACCGCTGGCCGTAGATGCCGCGCCGCAGCCGCGTCTCGGCGAAGACCCGCTCGTCGAGCTTGCCCTTTCGCATCAGCTCCATCTGGCCCTCGAACACGTCGATCTCGTGCGCCAGGCCTTCGGAATCGGTCGCGTCGAGGGCTTCCTTGACGAGGTCTTTCCAGGTATCACTCATGTCGCGTCCCTAAATCACAGAATAGAAGTCGAAGATATAAAAGAAGCCCGCTCACCGGTCGGTAAGCGGGCTCGAAAGCTTGGTCGTCTAGTCGAAAACGTCCTAGTCTTTAGCTCCGGCACTCACCGCAGGCTCGTGGTCGCAGGCCGCGCAACAGCCCATGCAGTCCGCACAACAGAATGTGCAGCAGCAATCCATACACGCGCACACGCACGCGGGAGCACACGTAAGAAAAGACGTACGCGTGCGACCGTGAGCAGCAGAGCCGCGATGCAGGCTGTGAGGTGAAAACCGGGACATCATTAGGTAAAAAAGTTCGCAGGCTGCCGGCTAATCGGCAGTTGTACACCATCGTACGAAAATCGGGCCGTACTTATCAAGACCGCCGCTCGTCCGGTAGCGCTTTCGAACGCGCCGATCACACCCGCCGAACGGCTGTTTCGCGTCTCTTCTTCCAAACTTCGCAATACGAGGCGTGCTGTAGGGGCCTTCTATCGCTTCACCGGTCCGTCGTTCCCGGCCCCGCGATTCCGCTCGGATCACCGGGCCCGCCCTCGCCTCCCTCGCCGCGGCCCTCACGGGAAGCAAGACCCTCGCGACCGGCGCCGCCGCTTCCACGGCCGGCGTCCCCACGATCACCGCCGCTTCCGCCAGCTCCGCCGCCGTCCATCGGCAGTGCGCTCATCAGCGGCCGGACCAGTTCGATCGGCAGCGGGAAGACGATCGTCGAGTTCTGCTCGGAGCCGACCTCGGTCAGCGCCTGCAGGAACCGCATCTGCATGGCCATCGGATGCTTCTCGATCACGAGCGCAGCGTCGCGCAGGCGCTCGGCCGCGCCGTATTCGCCCTCGGCGTGAATGACCTTCGCCCGCCGCTCACGCTCGCTCTCGGCCTGCTTCGCCATCACCCGCTGCATGTGCTCGGGCAGGTCCACGTGCTTGACCTCGACGAGGCGCACCTTGATGCCCCACGGATCCGTCTGCTGGTCGATCACGGCCTGAATCCGCTTATTCACCCGTTCCCGCTCGGCCAGCAAATCATCCAGCTCGACCTGGCCGATGATGCTGCGCAGCGTCGTCTGGGAGAGCTGAAACGTCGCATACCGGTAGTCTTCCACTTCGAGAATGGCCTTCATCGGCTCGACGACCCGGAAGTAGACGACCGCGTTCACCTTCACCGATACATTGTCGCGCGTGATGACGTCCTGCGCGGGCACGTCCTGCACGATGATGCGAAGACTGACGCGCTCGAGCTTGTCGATCGGCCAGAACACCATGATGAATCCCGGACCTTTCGTGCCGGGGAGCACGCGGCCCAGGCGAAAAATTACGGCACGCTCGTATTCGTAGAGTATCCGGATGCACGACACGAAGTAGAGCACGATGACGGCGACGGCGATTCCGACGATGTTGAAGAGTTCCATGGCTGCTCACGGATTGATGATTGGAAAAGCGCTACGCCGGCTCGACAGTCAGGACCAGCCCCGTGCGATCGACGACGCGGACGGGCCGCCCTTCTGATACGGCGGTGGGGGCGAGGGCGGTCCAGAGCTCGCCTTGCATCATCACCATGCCCCTGAATAGGTCGCGGTCCGGCACGAAGTCCTCGGTCGCGACGGCGGTCTGGCCTGCAAAGCTCTCCTGGCCCGTTTGCAGTGGCGCCCGGTGCGCGCGGACGACGTGTCCCATGAGGAAGAATGTGATCGCGCCGGTGGCGAGCGCAACAGGGATCACGACGGCCTTCGAGACCGTGACGACGCCCAGCGGCGAATCCACCAGCATGAGTCCGCCCAGGATGAGGCACGCCACGCCGCCTACCGTCAAGATCCCGAGACTCGGCACGAAGGCTTCCGCGACGAACAATCCCAGGGCGGCAAGTATCAGGAGGAAACCGACCATGTTGACGGGAAGGACGGCCAGTCCGAAGAACCCGAGCAGCAGGCAGATCGCGCCGATCGTCCCGGTCACGCCGAAGCCGCCAGAATAAAACTCGAACACGATGCCGTAGAATCCGAGCAGCAGCAGGATGAAGGCGACGTTCGGATTCGACAGCGCCCCGAGTATGCGCTCGCCCCACCACGGCTCGATCGCCTCGACGGCCGCGCCGGCCGTTCGCAGCGTGGCGACGGCGCCGTCCAGGTCGACCTCGCGCCCATCGATTTGCTCGAGCAGCGATTCCACGTCGACCGCGATCAGGTCCACCACGTTCTCGGCGAGCGCCTCCTCCGCGCCGATCGATTCGCTGCGCGTGACGGCGGCTTCCGCCCAGTCGGCATTCCGGCCCCGCGTTTCCGCGATCGACCGCGCCCAGGCGACCATGTCGTTCATCACCTTCTCGTCCATCACCGTCCCGGTGGTGTCCCCCGGCTCCCCCTCGCCCGGCGCCCCGCCCCCGATGTTGACCGGATGGGCCGCGCCGATGTGCGTCCCGGGCGTCATCGCGGCGACATGCGCGGCCATGGTGATGAACACGCCCGCCGAGGCCGCCCGGCTGCCCGACGGCGACACGTATACGATCACGGGCACGCGCGAGCCGAAGAACGTCTTCACGATGCGCCGCGTGGATTGTACGAGTCCGCCCGGCGTGTCGAGCTCGATCAGCACGGCTTCCGCATTCCTCTCTTCCGCTTGCTCCAGGACGCGCGCCAGAAACCGGTCGGTCATCGGCGTGATGGCCTCGTCGTCCAGCCGCGCATGCAGCACGAGCTCTCCGCCGATGCCCGCGCGCTGCGCATCCGGAAGCGTGTCCTGCGCACCTCCGACGGTGTCCTGCGCATCCTCGACGGTATCCTCACCACCCTCGACGACGTCCTGCGCACCCGCCCCGAGTGGCAGAAGACCCAGAATCAAGATGAGCGCTGTGGCGAATCGCATCGTATCGGAAGGCATCCCTTTCGGAAAAAACCCGCTTATCTGTCAATGCCGGTTCAGTCTGGTACCGGTTTGAGCCTGAGTACGATCCACAATATGCACGATCCACAATATGCACGATCCATAATATAAAGCCTCCCCGCTGTTTCCGGCGGGGAGGCTTTGCCTGGGTGCGTGTTACATGGTCGCTTCGCTGGCGGCTGTCTCGATCTGCCGGAACTCAAGCCGCGCTGCGGCCTGCGCACCGCGTCGGCGGTGGGCTTTCCGGTTCGACGGCGCCCGCTCACTCGCTGGACGGCCGGCCTCGGACAGGGACCGGATCGTCTGCGGCGGGGGCGCCGGTCCGGCTTATCCGAACAGCTGCAGTACCGACTGCGGCGCGGCGTTGGACTGCGCCAGGCTCGCCGTACCGGTCTGCTGGAGGATTTGCAGCTTCACGATTTCGAGCTGCTCTTTGGCGAAGTCGGC
This sequence comes from uncultured Rhodothermales bacterium, assembly GCA_964554105.1. GTDB lineage: Bacteria > Bacteroidota > Rhodothermia > Rhodothermales > VXPQ01 > CAZKNF01. Next base: position 4,018 of record CAZKNF010000108.1, read on the forward strand.
ATCGGCGATGCGGCTTCGGGCAGCGTCGTAGTTGTTCATCGAAGTCTGCAAGTTCTGCTGCTTGAAGGTGAGCCGCTTCTGGTTGTCGCCGATCGAGCTCAGCCGCTCGGCGAGCTCCTCGATCGCGACGCCCACGTTCTGAAGCGTCGCTCCGGCGCTCGCGGTGCTCGTCACGTTCAGGTCCGACGTCGTGACCGACAGCATGCCCGTTCCCATCGAACCGATCGACACGTCGAACGTGTCGCCGTCCTCCGAATTGACCTGGAAGGTAAATTCCGTGCTTCCGGAGGCGCTGTAGAGGCTCGTTCCGTTGAATGTCGTGTCGTCGATCAGGTCGTCGATCTCAGCCGAGAGGGCGTCGAGCTCGCGCTTGATGGTGGCTCGCTCGGATTCGCCCATCGTGGCGTTCGCGGCCTGGACGGATTTCTCCTTCATCGTCTGCAGTATTTCCATGATGGTGTTGAGCGTTCCTTCTGCTACCGTGAGCATCGATTTCGCGTCGCCGATGTTGGCGAGCGCTTGTGCCTGGCCTCGTACCCGGGCTTCGAGCTTCTTCGAGATGCTGTATCCCGCCGAGTCGTCTTCGGCGCGGTTGATGCGCGAGCCGGTCGCCAGCCGAAGCTGGTGCTCACCGAGGCGCTGGTTCGTGTAGTGCAGCTGGCTCAACGCGTCGAGCGACTGCAGATTCGTGTTAATGCGTGTCAGATCTCCGTATGACATGGCTCCAATAATGATTGTTGAACGGTTCCGGCATCGACCTTTCGGCCTGTGGCAGGTATCGGAGACCTAAGCAGTGACTTAAATAAGCACTCAATATTTTTCTTAATTAAGCGCAGCCGTGGCATCAGCGGCCGAAAAAGACGCAGCAGATCTCGGTCCTTCGGTGTAACGCCCTGAAACGACAGGGAGTTAGGCGCCGGACGAAGACCTTCGCCGAAGATCGGATCAGCCGCGCTCGTCCTCTTAATCGTTTCAGAAAACAATCTCTTGGCTCGTTTTGGACTTGCAGATCAGCCGCGAAATCGGTACCTATGAAGGAATACAAGATGTTAAGATCTCGTTAATGAAAGGGTTTGCAGCAGCTTGATCGGAGATCGAGTTGACGCTGATTGCGAGATGTCGTTAGAGTGCCGCCTCCCAACCACCACCGGGGCCACAGCGGGAGGCACCACCTAGAATCAATGCAGGGTTTATACAGCATCGACATCGGTTGAAACATCGGTCCGACGCTGTGTGCCTCCACAAAGAGCACCACCAACGCGGTTGATTCTTAGACGGTACCGTAATTTGCCCTTGTCATTAGCTCAGACGTTCAGTAATTCGATACAAGCATACGCTCAAGCACCGTACCTCCGTCTTTCGTAGTCAGGCCGTCATGTCAATGAACCGCCGGCATTGAGAAAGCAGGGGCGCGGGTTTTTTTCGAGTTAACCATACGCAACAAACCAGGATCTGGAGGATCGCGTAGATGAGACTGGGTACAATCTTACTATTCGTTGCCGCATTGCTACTTCCCGCCTCCACGGCGCTCGCCCAGACGGGGAAAATTTCCGGAACGGTCACCGACGCGACCGGCCAGGAGCTGCCGGGCGTCAACGTGTCGATCGACGGCACCACGCAGGGCGCGGTCACCGACGAGAATGGTTTCTACGACATCCTGAACGTTCGGCCCGGCACGTACGACGTGCGCGCCTCGTTCATCGGCTTTACGCCGTCCGTGCAGGAAGACGTGCGTGTCAGCACGGGCCTGACGAGCGAGGTGAATTTCGAGCTTCAGGAGGAAACCGTAGGGCTCGATGAGCTGGTCGTATCGGCCGAGCGTCCGATCGTGCAGCTCGACGTTTCAGCGAACGTAGCGAGCCTCACGCCGGAAGAGTTCGTCGATTTGCCCGTCGCCGGTGTATCCGAGATCCTGGACCTGCAGGCGGGCATCGAGCCCGGCCTTCAGATTCGCGGCGGCGGCATGAGTGAGCTGGCGTTCATGGTCGACGGTATGAATATGCGCACGGGACGCGACCAGAATCCCTTCACAAACATCAGCTACACGTCCGTCGAGGAAGTGCAGGTGCAGACGGGCGGCTTCAATGCTGAATACGGCAACGTGCGCGCCGGCGTAATCAATGTAACCACGAAAGAGCCGCCGCGGACGCGCTACACGTTCGACGGGCTCTTCCGCTTCACACCGCCCCAGAACAGAGCATTCAATGCGCTGGGCAGCACGCCTGACGAGTGCGACTACAGCGATCCTAACGACGTCGATCCCTTCTGTGATCTGTATTGGGTTCGTCCACTATTCGATCCGGAAGTCGCCGAAGAAGGCACGGATAACTGGGATGAGTACACCCAGCTCCAGTATGCCTCCTCCGCCGGTCTGCAGTCCGCCGCGGCGGACCTTCAGGCACGCGGCTTCGACGTAACATCCGAGGACATGCAGGATTACTACATGCATGCCTTTCGAAAGGACAACGAAATCGAAATTCCGGACTACCAGGCTGACTTCACGCTTGGCGGCCCGCTGATTCCGGGACTGAGTGAGCGGCTCGGCGACCTGCGGTTCCTCGTTTCGTACCGCGGAACTCAGACGGCCTACAGCCTCCCGCAGACCCGCGATGCCTTCGACGCAAACACCTTTCAGGGCAAGCTTACGTCGAACATTCGCCAGGGGATGAAGCTTACGTTCTCGGGGATGCGCGGCACGGAACGCGGCATGGTTCCGAACGGGGACAATTCACGCGTCACCCTCTGGCAGGGCAATGTACCCAATTATCCATGGCAAGGCCTTTCGGCGGGCGGATTTTCCGTCCAGCCGGTCGTAGGTATCTCTGCGGAGCGCGGCGACGTAGTGTTTTCGGATGCCGTCATGAACAGGGGCGATATCGATCACACCATGCTCGCCGTGAACTTTACGCACACGCTGAACAGCAATACGTTCTACGAGGTCAACCTGCAGAACATGTCGTCCAAGTACCGCGCCCACTTCGCGAACATGCGGCAGGGCTCGTTCGTGTGCCCGTCCTCGGGTGAGGGACCGAACGGCGAAGCATGCTCTCCCGGATCCGTGGTCGGCGTCGGCTATGCCTCAAGCGGCGTACCCACCGGAGTAGGCGATCCGTTCTGCGTCGGCGGCGACAGCGACGTAAATGACGACGGTGAGGCCGTTGCGTACTGCATGGGTCTGGCGGACGACCCGCTCGGATACTCTGGCCAGGGCGGCAATCTCATCGGAAGCGGCGTCTCGGTCGGCGGCCACTGGAATAAGACCCGCGACACGAGCGACGTCAACGTCTTCTCCGGACGTTTCGATCTGACGAGCCAGGTCAACCGGTTCCTCCAGATCAAGACGGGCGCCGAGCTCATTTTGAGCAACTACGACATTTTCTCTCAGCGTATCAGCCAGGAGCTCGGCTTCTTCTACGAGCATCACGAATGGGATCGCTCTCCGATCCAGGGCGCGACCTATGCGCAGAGCAAGCTCGAGTTTCAGGGCATGATTGCCAACATTGGAGTGCGTCTCGACTACTTCAATGCGAACTCGGAATGGTGGGTGTTCGAGAATCCGTACGATCCGGCGCTCCGTGGGCAAGAACCCACGCTCGACGAGCAGCTTCCGAAGGAAGATCCTGAAGCGCAATTGTAC
>CAZKNF010000109.1:0-7580 GCA_964554105.1 uncultured Rhodothermales bacterium
CCTACTCCGATTCGATCAGCAGCGCGTCGGCATCCCACTCGAAATCGACGAGAACGCCGGCGCGTCCGCTAGCCGGAATCACCCCCGAGCCGTAGTAGTCCCCCTCCTGGACGTCGATGAACCCGGCTTCCTTCAGAGAGTCGGCGGCGGCGCTGCGGTGGCTCGCGAAGAGGTTATAGAAGTACCGCCCCCCCTTCAGCGGCCACTTTGGCACACGGCAGTAGACGGAGTTTGTGCCGGGCCCGATGGTAAACGTTCGTCGCACGGCGTCGCTTCTGTATGCGGTGAGGTGCGATCCGGAGTTCGCCGTGTACAGGCTCATTCCTATAGCGACCTCTTCGACGTCGCCATCGGCGAACGACTGAAGGTCTATGCGGATGAGCACGGGCATGCCGGAGACGAGCGTCTCCAGTATCGCGCCGGTCTCGGGGTCGATAAAGTCGACCTGCTTGAAGCGGACGCTGCCATCGCCTTTGCGGTCCGTTCTATCCAGGAGCGGCTGCTGCGCGGCCAGCACTTCGGCTGAGTTGACATAACGTTGAACAGCCGTGTCGACATCTGAATCCAGTACTGCACGGCCGCCCTCCATCAGAATCACTCGTTCGCAGAGGGCCTGGATCATGTTCATGTGATGGCTGACGAAGATCACCGTCCGTCCCTCACCGGCCACGTCTTCCATCTTCCCCAAACATTTCTTCTGAAAGCCGATGTCGCCGACGGCCAGTACCTCATCTACCAGAAGAATTTCAGGTTCGAGATGCGCAGCCACGGCAAACCCGAGGCGGACCTTCATGCCGCTCGAGTACCGCTTCACGGGCGTGTCGATAAAGCGTTCAACTCCGGAGAAATCGACGATTTCGTCGAACTTTCGGTCGATTTCGCCCTTCCTCATGCCGAGGATGGTCCCGTTGAGGTACATGTTCTCACGGCCGGTCAGCTCCGGGTGAAATCCCGTCCCAACCTCGAGCAGACTCGCCACGCGGCCGTTGAGCACCGCGCGCCCCAGCGTCGGCTGCGTTATGCGCGAGAGGACCTTGAGCAAGGTGCTCTTGCCGGCTCCGTTGCGGCCTATCAGCCCTACAACCTCGCCGTGCGGCACATCGAACGAGATGTCGCGCAGCGCCCAGAGAATGTCTTCGGCGGTGTCCTGATCGAACCGGCTCAGGCTACGCAGGTACCGGAAGTTTCGCACCGGCGCCTTCACCATATGCATGAGCTTGGCACCCAGCGTATCGTGCTGGAGCTCTGCGAGCCCGAGGCGATAACGTTTCGCGATTCCCCTAACTTTGATAGCCAGATCGCTCATCCCGTTCTGTGTTCCTCGTGAAGACTGATGCTATGCTTATACGCGTCCGATGGCTTTCAGGTCACGCCACGTCCGCCACCCGGCTCTCCATCCTCTTGAATAGGAAGGCGCCGGAGATGAAGAGCACCAGAGACGTCACACCCCCGATAGCGATCATGTCCCAGGGCATGGGCTGCGTTCCGAGAATCGCCGCGCGAAATCCCTCAATAACGCCGACGAGCGGATAAACGCTGCAGATCAGCGTAACCGAATAGCCGAATTTCTCCGTGACCAGCGACATCGGCCAAACGACCGGTGCGAGGTACATGAGCAGCCTCGACGAAATGTTGAGGCCGTACTGGACGTCTCGATACTGCAGGGCCAGAGCCGACAGCCACATCCCGATCCCTGCCGAGGTCATCATGAGAATGAGCAGCAGCAGCGGGAGATATATCGCATTCGCGGTCGGCACGACCTGGTAGTACAGCATCAGGAACGCCAGCACGAACACGGCGATGAAGAGGTCGACCAGGCGCGAGAGGATCGGCACGATCGGGAGCACGAGGCGGGGAAAGTAAACCTTCGTAAACATCGCTTTGCCGCTGATCAGACTTCCGGTCGACTCAGTCATCGATCCGGAAAAGTAGTTCCAGGGAATCAGCGCGACGAAACTGAAGAGAGCATACGGAGACCCGTCGCTCGATATCTGAGCCAGATTGCCGAATATGACGGTAAAAACCAGTGTCTGGATGAGCGGCTGCAGAACGACCCAGGCCACCCCCAGGACGCTCTGCCGGTACTTGGCCGTTATCCCGCGGAGTATGAGAAAATAGACCAGATCACGGTACTCGGCCAGCTCCCGCCACTTGACGATCTGCCAACCTTTCGGCGGTTCGATGACGACCTGATGGCTGGATGGGGCGTCCGATTGACCATTGACGCCATTTCGCAGCCGTGAGGGGAAACGAAGAATATTACGTGCCATCTATGACTGCATAGGTACAACTAGGAGCGGTTCGCATGTGGCGGCTGCCGTCCACAACGCGCCATCCCATTGTATGGGAGGCGTTCCCTGGAGTGTTCCGCCGACAACGCGACGATCACGGGAAGAGCTCGCCCGACCGGACCGCGCACGCCCGGGTGCTGTATCTTGCTGCTTCATAAGAAGTTATGCGACTGTCTTCTCCCGCGCGTATGCTTTATGACTTGTTCGCTCTCATCCCCCGGTCTACAGACCAGCGAAGAAATGCGCCTGCGGAAGATAGGGCAGCCGAATAAGGAGGGTCTATGCATTCGGGATGTGTGCGGGAAAATCTAGTGACGAAGGGGCAGAAATCCCGGACCGTGTGCATTTTAGATCCACCCCTTGCATTCGGAGCATGACGACAAGTTCGCCGATTTCGACCTCCGCCGCTGCCCGCTTCGGGACGTTCAAAGGAGTCTTTACACCGAACGTCCTCACGATCCTGGGAATCATTCTCTTTCTGAGAACCGGGTGGGTGGTAGGTCAGGCCGGGCTCTGGGGCGCTCTCGCAATCATCCTTCTGGCAAACGCCATCTCGTTCATAACAGGCCTGTCGCTCTCGGCCATAGCGACGAGTATGGATGTGAAGGCGGGCGGCAACTATTACCTTATCTCAAGGTCGCTGGGGCTTGAGATCGGCGGTGCGATCGGCATCCCGCTGTATTTTTCGCAGGCCATCTCCGTCGCCTTCTACATTATCGGCTTTACCGAGGCCATGATGAGCGTTCCGTATGTCGGGGCGCTGGATCCGCGCCTGGTCTCGACGGCGGTCGCCTTCGTCTTTGTCCTCATCGCCTACGTGGGCGCGGACTTCGCGCTTCGCATCCAGTATTTCATTCTGGCGATTCTCGTTGCGGCTTTGATCTCGTTTTTTACGGGAGGATGGGGCGATTTCGTGGAGCCAAATCTTATGCCGCGATTCACGGAGGGGATCAGCTTTTGGATCGTCTTCGCAGTCTTTTTTCCCGCGGTTACCGGGATCGAGATCGGCGTCAGCATGTCGGGCGATCTAAAAAATCCAAGCAGGAGCATTCCCCGCGGAACGATCGCCTCAATCGCCGTAACGGCGCTCGTCTATGTTGCCGCGGCGGTCTGGTTCGCGTTTCAACTCAGTGCGGATACGCTTATCTCCGTGAACCTGGCGATGGAAGAGGTGGCGAGCGTGCCGATCCTGATCCTAGCCGGTGTTGCGGCGTCCACTCTTTCGTCGGCACTTGGCAGCGTCCTCGCCGCTCCGCGAACGCTTCAGGCGATTTCTCGCGACCGCGTTGTTCCGTCGTGGTTGGCCAGTGAGATGGGTTCACCGACCGAACCTCGAGCCGCCGTGCTCATCACCGGCATCGTTGCGGTATTCGTCATCTGGATGGGCAATCTCAACTTCGTTGCGCCCATCATCACCATGTTCTTCTTAAATACCTACGGGATGGTGAACCTGGTAGCAGGTATCGAACGGCTTGTCGGCAATCCCAGCTTCCGTCCGCGATTCCGGGTGCCGACGATCGTGTCGCTTCTCGGCGGGTTCGGATGCTACGGTGCCATGTTCTTGATCAACATACCGGCAACGATCGTCGCCATTATAGCCTCGTACGGCATCTTCTTATGGCTCAGCCGCCGCAATATGGTACTGACGTTTGGCGATATGCGGAGCGGTATCTGGACCTCTCTCGCTCGATATGCTCTTCTGAATCTGGAACGCCGTCCACCATCGCACGGACGTAACTGGCGGCCGAACATCGTCGTGTTTACCGGTCAGCCGCACAACCGCGAGTATCTCGTTCAGCTTGCCGAGTGGCTCACGGTGGGAAGGGGGATCGTGACTTTCATGCAGCTCATCACCGGACCGCTTGACCGGATGAACATTCCGGCGCTTCGCGCGCGGGCCCAGAAGCATATTCGCGCGTACATCAAGAGCCGACGGATGGCGGCGTTCGCCGAGGCGCACGCGGTCGAAAACTTTCCGGAGGGCTCGGTTTCAGTCGTGCAGTCCCATGGTATCGGCGTCCTCGATTCGAATACGATCTTGATGGGATGGAGCGATACGCCCGCCGGCCGAACCACGCTGATGGAGGTCCTTCAACAAATGTCCCAGCTTCGCAAATCAGTACTGTTCCTGAGGGTTGATCCTGAACGCGGGTACGGTGTGGGAGAGGCGATCGATATTTGGTGGGGCGGTCGCGGCGGCAATGCGGATTTAATGCTATTGCTAGGCCACGTGATCAGCAGGCACGGCGACTGGGCTGGGGCTGAGCTTCGCCTCTCTCGCATTATCGAACAAGAGCCCGGCCGCGAGCAAACGCGAGCACACATGAAATCGCTGCTCGAAGAAGTGCGTGTCGATGCCACTCCGCGTATCATCGTGCGCCCGCATGGGCGGCCGATAAGCGAGCTTCTGTCGGATTATAGTACGGATGCCGATTTGTCCATTCTCGGAATGCAGATTCCCGAGTCTGACGACGCCGAGCTTTATGGAGAGCGTCTCAACGAACTTGTGGAGGCGGTGGGAACGGTCTTGCTCGTCTACAGCGCGCAGCCGCAGGACGACCTACTTGCTTCATGATCTCAGACATCGCGGAACCGTCGGAAATTCAAAAGCTATCAGTTTCTCTATACCAGAAACACATATCCGATCGCCAAGCGAACGGTTGCGAACGCAGATACTTTCATCCATGAGTACAGACTAGATCAATGGCAGGTGGTAAAGTCCGGTTTACCGGCCAGGACGCGACGCTTTTCATAAAGGAGGTCAAGGAGAGGGTTGACGACCACTTCACGTCGGCCGGGCGCTCTACAAAGGCAGATGCTCGGATGGTGATAAAGACCATCGTACTTCTGACAATGACGTTCGGCAGCTACGGCCTGATCATGAGCAATCAGTTCACGCCGTGGCAGATGCTGGCATTAGCCGTAACGATGGGACTTGGAATGGCGGGCATCGGCTTTTCGGTGGCACATGATGCCCTCCATGGTGCGTATTCCTCCAGTCGGCGCATCAACAAGATTATCGGATACAGTTTCGACCTGCTGGGTGCTAACGGGTACATCTGGAAGATCACCCATAACGTAATCCACCACACATACACCAATATTCCGGGCATCGACGAGGATTTGGATGTGTCGCCGCTCATCCGCCTGTCGCCGGAAGCTCCATTGAAGTGGTTTCATCGTTTTCAACACTGGTTTGGCCTGATCGCCTACAGTTTCGCCACGCTGAACTGGCTATTCGTGAAGGACTTCCAGTGCTTTCTAAAACGCGATATTGGGCCGTACAAGAACAAGAGGCACCCGCGCTCCGAAATTGTGACCCTGATCGTGATGAAGCTCTTCGTTGTGGCCTATATGATCGTGCTTCCGCTTCTCGTTCTGGACGTGACGTGGTGGCAGTTTCTGATCGGATTCCTTGCAGCGCATTTGACGGCCGGCGTCATCCTGGGCGTCATTTTTCAGTTGGCGCACGTCGTGGAGGGGCCGGAATTTCCGAAGCCTGATAAGAAGGGAGAAATCGAAAGTGCGTGGCTCATTCATGAGATGGCCACCACAGCCAATTTTGCCGGAGACAACCGGCTGCTGTCCTGGTATATCGGCGGGCTGAACTATCAGATAGAGCATCATCTGTTTCCGCAGATATGCAGCATACATTATCCCGAAGTCGCCCAGATCGTCCGCGATGTGGCTGTGAAATATGGGGTGCCCTACAATTATCACCCGACGCTGCGAGCTGCGGTAGGCTCGCATTTGCGGATGTTGAAGCATCTGGGCCGGCCTGGTCAGGAGTATGCCTCCGCACCAGCATAAAATCACGTGGCATCCACGACGCCGCGAGCGCTCATGGAACGCTAGATTCAGTCAATCTCCAATCGGCCGTTTTCATCGGCCTTCTAGAAGAAGAGTTACGTATGTACAGAATTGCGAGTTTGCTGCTGATCCTGTCCTTCACGGCCGCCACGTCTTCGGCCCAGGGGATCTCGGTCAAGTGGGAAGAACTCACTGGGCCGGATTTCGTCGAGGCGATCGATCAGGCCGAAGGGGTTTGCATGCTCCCATTCGGTGTGATCGAAAAGCATGGCGCCGCCGGTCCCCTGGGAACGGATCTGATCATTGCTCGCAACACCACGATCGGTGCGGCGGAACTGGAATATGCCGTGGTCTTTCCCGAGTACTACTTCGGCCAGATCTTCGAGGCGATGCATCAGCCGGGCACGATCTCATACAGCAGGGATCTGCAGCTTCAGCTATTGCAGGAGACCGTTTCGGAGATGGGTCGAAACGGATGCGAGAAGATCGTCATCGTAAACGGGCACGGCGGCAACACCTTTCTGATCCAGTACTTCACGCAAACGCAGATTGATGAACCGAAGGACTACGTCGTCTATGCGCTTGCCGGATTGGGCGGTGGTTCGAATGACGAGATCCCGGAGGCGGCTCGGCCATCCGCGCCGGGCGTAGACGGGCACGCCGGTGAAGGAGAACTGTCGATGGTGATGGCCTCACACCCCGACCTCGTCCATCCTGAGCGCTCGGAGATGCAGTCCGGGGAGAACCAGGACAGATTGGGCCTCAACGGCGGCGTGTACACCGCGATCTGGTGGTACGCCAATTACCCGAATCACTACAGCGGAAACTCCGCGGCCGCGAATGCCGAGCGCGGCCAGGCGTTGACGGACCAGCGCATCGCCGCCATCGCCGACGCCATCCGCGCCGTGAAGGCCGATGAGAACGCCGCGCGCCTCCAGCAGGAGTACTTCGAGCAGATCTCGCGTCCGCTGGACACCGATCAGTAGGCCATGCGCCGGCGTTTCGTCGTCATGTTCGTGCTTCGGTGCGCGTGACACGTGCTGCGCGCATGGCGCATTCGAAGGCGACAGTCCTTGCGGCACCTACCGTACTAGAAGTAATCACGCAAGATCGTTATGCCCACTTCGACTCTTCGTATCGCTTCTCTCTTCACACTTTGCTGCCTGCTGTTGCCGCTTCAGGACGCCGTGTCGCAGGAGGCAGCATCGAACGCCGACGCGGCCCGGCTTCAGAACCAGGCCCAGACGCCGAACATCGTCATCATTTTTGCCGATGATATGGGCTACGGCGATATCGGACCATACGGACATCCCACCATCAATACGCCTCAGCTTGACCGGATGGCAGAGGAGGGCACGCGCTTGACGCAATTCTACGTCGGTGCGTCCGTCTGCACGCCGAGCCGCGCCGCGCTGCTTACGGGCCGTCTGCCCGTGCGCAGCGGCATGGCCAGCGACAACCGCCGCGTGCTTTTCCCGA
>CAZKNF010000110.1:0-7523 GCA_964554105.1 uncultured Rhodothermales bacterium
CCCCCAACCTGCTCATTACAAGTGAGCTGCTCTACCAGTTGAGCTACGCCAGCTTCTCCTCGGTGCGCCGCGGCGAACAGACCGCGCAAATTACGCCGGGGGTCTCCCCGTGTCAACCGGCGAAGTCCAGCGGCGGCTTCACTTATCCGTCAGGGAGGATGAAGTTTCGACCGCCGGACGGATCGCATGGTCACCAGTGTTTATTTCGTCGCCAGGTGGATGATCGGCCGCACGTGAGCGATCAGCGGTTTCGGCGATGCCGTTTGTAATACCAGCGCACGAACTGCGCAAGTGCGATCAGCGCGATCACCGCGAGCACGGTCCGGCCATAGCCGCGAAGATAATCGATGATGATCGGCCAGTTTTCGCCGACTGCATATCCCGCGTAGGCAATGAGAGCGGTCCAGACCGCCGCGCTTAGCGTCGCAAAAACCGCTGTTTTCCATGGATCCATCTGGCCCATTCCAACGGCGATCGAAATCACCGAGCGAAGCCCGCTGAGAAATCGATTTGCGGCAACGAGGCCGTAGCCGTAGTGGTTCAGCCACCTTCGAGCCTTTCCTATCTGGGCTTTTGGGATCCATTTCAACCGGGTGGGATCCATCACCGCATCGCCGACGAGGTATCCGATCGCATACATCGTCATGAAGCCAAGCACCCCGCCAACTGTGGAGAGCAGCACGACGATGACAAAGCTCAGCTTGCCGACGCCGACTAGATACCCTCCAAAAACCACTACAATATCGCCCGGAATTGGGGGGAGTATATTTTCGCCGTACGCGATGGCGAGAATCACCGCATAGGCCACAAGCGGCGACAGCGCCTCCATCCAATCGAGTACGTCGCCGAGTACTTCGCTCATTTCTCCGCGGCATTCAGACGAACGACGGTGCATACGGCATAAGCGGCTGCACCCTCCTCCCGTCCTACGAAGCCAATACCCTCGCCGCGTGTCGCCTTCACGGAAACACTGTTCGTCTCGGCCTGCAGGCATTCCGAAAGATTCGATCGCATCTTATCGATGAACGGGCGCAGTCTTGGGGCTTCGAGGACGACGGTAGCATCCACATTGTTGACGCGGTATCCCTTCTCGGAAACGAGTTGAACGACCTCGCGAAGCAGATCCTTGCTATCCGCGTCCTTCCACATCGGGTCGGAATCGGGGAAGTGCGTGCCGAGGTCTCCCAGTGCCACGGCCCCCAAGAGAGCGTCGGCGACGGCATGCAGTAGAATATCCGCATCCGAGTGCCCCTCAAGGCCACGGTCGAAGGGCACATCGACACCTCCGATTACGAGCCGGCGGTCTTCAGCCCAGCGATGCACGTCATATCCGAATCCGATCCGCATCATCGCGATTCATCAACATGTATGGACTGCCACAGGGCTTGAGCCAGCTCCCAGTCGGCATCTGTCGTGATCTTGATATTGGTGGAGGAGCCGTCAACGACTCGTACCTCACGTCCCGTGCGCTGTACGAGTGCAACGTCATCCGTCTCACGATATTCCCCCTGTCTTGCGCTGCGATGCGCATCATCGAACCAGTCGCGTCGAAATCCCTGCGGCGTCTGCATCCGATACAATCCGGATCGAGGGATTGTCCGCTCGAAATAGTGGTCGGCCCCGAGACGAAGGGTATCGGTGACCGCGACGGCAAGCGCGGCGGCACCGTATTCGCGGACGGCTTCGATCAGAGCAGTGACGCGCTCGCCTGAAAGGAACGGACGCACCGCGTCATGGACCAGAACGATCTCAACGGGATCAGGCACGGCAGCCAGCGCGGCGGCCACCGATGCCTGCCGCGAATCTCCACCCTGCACGACATCGGAGAGCTTGTGGATCCCGTCACGTCTAAGCGCGGCGGCCAGATCGGCAACGTCGCTCGGTGGTACCGCGACGACGATGGATCCAACCAGAGGATGCCTCTCAAAGATGTCGAGCGTACGACGGAGAATCGGCGCTCCGCCAAGCAGGCGAAACTGCTTTCGCGTTCCTCCCATCCGCTTGCCGCTGCCGGCGGCGGGGACGAGCACCGCTACGTTTGACGAATCATTCATTCAGATGATGAGCATCGCGTCCCCGAATGAGAACATTCTGTACTCCTCTTTCATAGCCTCCTCATACGCCTTGAAAATAAAGTCATATCCCCCGAAAGCAGCCGCCAGCATCAGCAGGGTGCTTCTCGGCATATGAAAGTTCGTAAGGATCCGCTCAGTGATGCGGAATTCATAGGGCGGATAGATGAATTTATCCGTCCATCCTCGATCGGCCTTCAGCGTATTAGCGGCGGAGAGACTCGACTCGATGGCCCGGACGCAGGTCGTGCCCACTGCCGTAACAGTATTTTCCTCCGATTGAAGCGCCTTATTGACAGCGTCAGCCGTCTCAGGCGGAACGATGTAGTGCTCGGAGTCCATCCGGTGCTTCGTCAGGTCCTCGACTTCGACGGGGCGGAATGTACCGAGCCCGACGTGAAGCGTTACAGGCTTAATGATGACGCCGAGCTCTTTCAATTCTTCGACGAGCCGCGTTGTAAAGTGAAGTCCGGCGGTCGGAGCGGCGACGGCGCCGCGCTTCTCAGCGAACATCGTCTGGTACCGATCGCGATCCGCCATCTCCACGTCGCGCTTGATGTAGGGCGGCAGCGGCGTTTCCCCGATTTCGTCGATCTTATCGTAGAGCTCGATGTTGTTGCCTTCGAAGACGAAGCGGATCGTTCGGCCGCGTGACGTCGTATTGTCGATGACTTCGGCAATCAATCCGTTCTCGAAGTACAGCTTGTTGCCGATGCGAATTTTCCTGGCTGGATCGACGATGACATCCCAGAGGCGGCTTTCCGGATTCAACTCGCGCAGAAGAAATACTTCAATTCTGGCGCCGGTCTTCTCCTTATTTCCGAAGAGTCGCGCTGGAAATACTTTCGTATCATTCACAACCATAACGTCCCCTTCCCGGAAATAGTCGGGTAGGTCCGATACCTTTCGGTGCTCGATTGTTTTATCCTGCCGGTTCAGCACCATCAACCGGGCTGAGTCACGAGGATCGGCAGGATACTTCGCGACGAGATTCTTAGGATACTCGTAAATGAAATCCGAGAGCTTCATGTATTAACTGCGTGATGAGGTGCTCTTGATGGCAAAGGGGATGGACCGGCTAAATTGGCCGCCGATCGGCCCGATTCGGCGAAAATCGCCTAAATATAGCGTCGAAGTGAGCCCAGTCCAAACGCTCGACCGCTTCGCGCGTTTCCGCCGATGCCTGATCGGGGACCGGCTGCTTCGGAGATCGTCTTCACTTTTTGCCCGCTTTCGCTTTTCCGCGGCGTTGCGCCTCCCGCTCGTAACGGTCTTATTGGCGGCGATTTGGCTGGTTGGCTGCGATCATGGTCTCGAGCCTCCAGCAGAACCGGCAACGGGTGTAATCCAAGCACGAATAACGTATGAAGGCGGCTTGGAGTCGTGGCCTCGGAGTGATTCACTCCGCGACTTGCGCTTCGTCGCCATGCGATTCGTTCCGAGCGACACGGCTGACTTTCTTCAGCTGAACCGGATGGTCTTCAGCGAAGGACTCGAACGCAACGTCGAGGCACAGGACATCACCATACCTCAAGTCGAGACGGGGCTGTTCGTGTATTCGGGCGTCGCTCAGCAGTTTACGACTGATCTGTTCGATTGGCGCCCGGTGGGGATCGTGACCCAGAATGACGGCATCTTCGTCGTCTCGGAAGATGAAACGACGACCGTCGACGTCGTCGTCAACTTTGACAACCCTCCTCCCTTTCCGCCCCCTCAGCCATGAGCTCGCGCCAAATTCGTATAGCTGTGGCCGTCGGGCTGGTTCTGGTGGCGACAGCGAGTATTTTGATTCCCTCAGCGCACGCTCAGGGCGCAATCGTCGGAACTGTCGTGGACGACAGCGGCGAACAGCTTCCCGGCATCAATGTGTTCATTGAAGACACGGGATTCGGTGCAGCGACCGATCTCCAGGGTGACTATCGCATACGAGGCGTTCCAGCCGGCCGCCAGGAGGTGACGGCCTCGGCAATCGGCTACGAGCCGGCACGCGGCCAGGTGGTAGTCCGGGACGGCGAAGACGCCCGGCTCGATTTCGTACTCGAAGAAACCACGATTCAGGCCGACGAAGTCGTCGTAACGGCCTCACGCCGTGAACAGCTTTCGAGCCGCGTTGCCGCAAGCGTGAGCAGCCTCGGGCCACAGGAGATCCAGGCACGAAACAGCGTTTCTCTGGACGATGCGCTCCAGCATGTCTCGGGTGTGCAGATGTCTGGGAATCAGGTCAATATCAGAGGCTCCTCGGGTTTTTCGTACAACACGGGGAGCCGCGTTCTATTGCTCGTTGACGGCCTGCCGATGCTTCGCCCGGATGCGGACGGCATTCCGTTCGATGCGCTGCCTATGAATCAGGTTGCTCGGATTGAGGTGCTGAAGGGTCCGGGATCGGCACTGTACGGCGGCGGCGCTCTCGGAGGGGTCATCAACGTGATCACGAAAGACTTTCCCGATCGTCCGGAAACTTCCATAGAAGCCTTCGGTGGATTCTACGACCCGGTTCGATACGACATCTGGCGTGATGCGTGGGACGGCGCCGGCGAGATGCGGCCAATCGGCGGTCTTTCGGCTGGACATGCCCGGCGATTCAGTCGTGGAGGCGGCATGTGGATTTCTCTCGCTTATCGCGGCGATGCGGGTCATTTGCGTCTAAATCAAAGCCGCCAGATTCAGGGCTACTCGAAAATCGGTATTCCCCTCGGCGCGGTTACGCGATTGAGTATTCTGACTGGCGTCACGCGCCGCACGTCGGATGCCTTCATCTTTTGGAACGGCGCCCGGGATGCATTGAATCCCGGTCAGATCGATTTTGGCCGATCGGAGCCTGGAGCCGGCTCGACGGACAATCTCGTCAATGAGCTGTCCTTTCAGCCCTCATTGACACGTGTTGTGGGACAGAATCTGTATTACGCCGTCCGCGGGCGGCTTTTCGGTGTGCTGATTCAGCCCCTCGATGACGACGGAGATCCGAGACCGCTGAGCAGTGGAACGGTCGGATTTCGGTACGGCGGCGAAATTCAGCTGAATTACAGTTCACAGGCGACGCGGCATATCACTGCCGGCATCACCGGGGATGCGAATGCCACACGCTCGAGCATCTACGTGGATGAGGAGGCAGTCCAAAGCCAGCCGGAGGGAGCTGTGTTCGTTCAGTGGGAGGAGACGCTCGCGGATCGCCTCGATCTTGCAGCCGGAGCCCGCTTCGACATCTACCGCGTGCGGCAGGGCGTTGTCGAGCAAAAGCTGAGCCCGAAGCTAAGCGCTTCCTACCTGTTGTCGGATGGTCTTGTAATGCGAGCCGCTTATGGCGAAGGATTTCGGGTTCCTAGTGTGGCCGAGCGCTTCGTCAGCGATACCGACTATCTGCCCATCGTCCCGAATTTCGACGTCCGCCCGGAAGTCTCACGGAGCTATGAAGTCGGCTTGCGTGCATCTCCCCTCTTGGGTGGATGGGCAGTCATGATCGACGGTGCGTGGTTCTGGAACGACTACAGGCGCCTCGTTGAGCCGACATTTGTACCTAGCGAACGTGCATTTCAATTCATTAATCTAACCCGCGCTCGAATCCGTGGGGGCGAGGTGAATCTAGAAGCCACCATGCCATCCCGGCTCGTGCGATTTCAGTCGGGATACACGTATTTGGATGCAAAGGACCTATCTGCTGACGAGCCGCTCGTTTTCCGCTCGAGGCACCTTCTGAAGACATCCGCGACGCTGGACATCTGGCGCGTGGAAGCGGGCGTCGATTTTCGTTTCACAAGCCGGCCGGAACGCGTCGACTCTGACTTTGCCCTCTTCGTCAAAGATGCGGAACGAGTGCTGGCGACCCGGGTGGTCGATCTGCGCATCGGCTCTCAGTGGCGCGGCATTCGAGCCACGTTCCATGTAAAGAATGCTCTCGATTATTACTATCTCGAAAGACCAGCTCTCCTTGCACCACAACGTCATTTCATGCTCCAGGCATCGACGCAGTTCTGACCACTTCCATTTCCCACTCCTCCACTCGATAGCCAGGTCTCGCCGAATGCAGCGCGAGTGCGAGCAGTTCGATGCTGCGATACAGGTCCGGAGCCGGCTCATTGAAGTACCGCTTTCCGTCGAAGACAACGACGCGGCCGGACTTCACGGCTTTCAGGTCGCCCCATCCCGGACGCTCCGCTAGAAGTGGAAGCTCGGTTCGTGTTGCACCAAGGGCGAGTCTACGCGGAAAGACGGCCAAAACGTCGGGGTCGGATTGCCTAACGTCCTCCCAATCGAGGCATCGGGACGGCTTTCCGGATTCGGCTGCAAGGATGCGACCTCCGGCCAGCTCGATCATATCTGGGACCCAGTAGCCGGCGGCCATGATGGGATCCAGCCAGTCGACGCATAGAATAGCCGGCAGAGATTCTGATGGCGTATCCTTGGAGATGCCGAGCCGATCTCTGAGTATTCGAAGACGATGTTCTCGCGCGGCGAGAAACTCCATCGCCTCACGAGTCCGTCCGATGGTCGCACCCAGACGAAGGGCATCGTTTAGCACTTGCTTAAATGTGGCGGGCTGCGCCGAGTAAACGCAGGGCCGGCGACCTGATCGCCGTGCAACTTCACTCGCTAGCTCCTGAATTGGCACTGCGACGACCGTGTTGTCAGGCTGCATCAGTATAATGTCAGGCTCCAGCGCGGCGAGTCGATCCAGGTCGATTTCGAAAATTGCCGTACCCAGCTCAGAGCGGTTGCTGGGCATGTCGGCGATATGCTGCGAGCACGCCGATTCGCGTGCTACTGATGTAGCTGCGGGCAGCTTATTCACGTGCTTTGGGTAGTCGCACGCATGGGAGCGCGAGACGAGGTCATCGAACGCGCCGAACGCTGCCACCCATGAGGTGCATGCGGGCGACAAGGAAGCGATTCTCATAACTGAAAATAGGCCCGTGACGATTCTGGAACTACCTGTAGACCACTGGTACTTTCCCCTTCAATTTCTCATCTTTCCAAGTACCTGGCGCGTTGATGAGACGCCATGGACCACATCCGATATTCGACCATCAACAGAACATTTCATTCAACCACCAGCTTAGATGATCCGACCACCTGCCGATGAACGTGTCCCTCAACTTGCGATATCCCCGACGGCGCCTCCAGAGACGCCAAAAAAAATTGACGGCGGCCGGAAGCGCTTCCGGTCAGCAACCGACGAGCACGTCTCTGCATTTCTTATGGATGCTGAAGGAACCATCCGTCATGTAACACCGGCGGCTCGCCGCCTGCTGCGGTACGGCCCAGACGAGCAGGTCATGCCTTGCTTCTTCTCCCACGTACACGGGCACAACATGTATCAAGTGATGCGGGATGTCGCCGACATGGTTTGTTACGGCAAGCCAAAGGCGGACTGGCTGCTGCGATTGCGTACCGGCCGTAATCGCTGGCAGTGGTTTCGGGCAAAGGTCGTGAACCAACTCGACTACGATGAACCCT
>CAZKNF010000111.1:0-7352 GCA_964554105.1 uncultured Rhodothermales bacterium
GGCATGTATATTATCCGCCCCTCCGTTCGCACTGAAACCGACACCCCTGACGTTCTATGCCTGATGACTCCACCATTGGCCAACCAGACGCTGCACGGTCGCTGCAGCGTCTTCATCAGTTTTATCGTGCGGCTATAAGAGGAGCGTGGGACATCGAGGATCTCGGATGGGAGAAGCTTTCACCTGTACCGAACGCCGAAAAGGAACGATGGAATGCCGTCTGGGCGAGCGTCGTCCAGCAGCAGCTTCAAGCCGACCTGTTCGCCATCGATGCCGCAACCGATCTCTACGGCAAAGTCGAGGAGCAGGAGGCTATCCTGTACTACGGCACCATGGTAGACGACGAGGCGCGCCACGTCGACGGATGGACCCGTCTGCGCGATATGCTTATTCCAATGGATGAGTTCGATCCGTATCTCGGCGAGATGGGCGAGATGCTGCTCGATGCCGATACGCTCGAGGAGCGCGTGATCGCGTTCCAGGTCGTCTTCGAAGGAATGGCGATTCATGCCTTCAAGGACATCGCAGCGGCGACGGAGAAGACGATCCTCGGCGAAATGTCGAGCCGGCTGATCCGCGACGACAGCATCCACCACAACTCAGGTGTCGTCTACGCCCGCTATCTCATGGAAGGCGCGAGCGATGCACTGAAGAGTCATCTGAACGCCTCGCTGCGCAGGTACGTGCCGCTCTATTTCGAGCACCTCACCTGGCGGCCGCGAGCCCGCAAGTGGATGACGCGCTACATGGCCGATCACGATCAGCGGACCGCGGAGCGGAACAAGCTCCTCATCACGCAATCCCTCGTCGACCTCGGCCTCGATTCACCCTTCGGGGACTGACGTCGAAACAGGATCGCTCGCAGGCGGGTAGGCGAGACGTCATCGGCCAGTATTAATAGTCGAGATGTCATCGGTCAGTATTGATAGTAGCGATCGGATGCGGCGAAACGGAGCGGGATGTGTGGGGGACGACGGCAATCAGAGCGCGGTGGATTGTCCTCCAATGCGGCGTCCGCCGCAGCGGAGCGGTACGTTGACGGCAGTCTCGACGATGGGGCTCATCTGGCTCTTCATCTTTCTGGCAGCTCCACGCTGCGCCGCCGGTCAGGCGACCACCGACGTACCCACGTCCGGACGGCTGCATGCGATCGTAGCCTTCGTGCGATTTCAGGATGACGACAATCTGGGCCCGGGATGCATGACCCGGGCTCGGAGCGAGTGGAGCGATCTGGATGCGCTCCCGGAGGTTGCCCACCACATCCTCTCTTCATCGCCTGAGCCGCCATTTGCGGACAGCTCCCTTACGGCATACTTCCATGAGCAGTCTGAGGGCCGATTCGTGCTGTACGGCAGGACGTATCCGGATCTAATCGTTACCGAACGCGACGAACGTGCATACGCCAGGGGGCGTGGCAATGTGCTCGATCGGAACGCCCTCAGTCGCGAGATTCTGCAGCGAATGGAGGCAGACCCGGATTTCGATCTTTCCGATTTCGATGAGAACGGCGACGGGCACATCGATTATTTATTCGTCGTCATGCGGCAGATGAACGATCTGCAGCTCGTGTCCGGCGGAGCGCCCGCCATCGCGAGCGTCGGTGTATCACCGGGGACGGCGCCGAGAGCGGCTCCGGGCTCGGATCTAGCGCTGGGGAAGGCAGCAGCGATTCCCACGATCGCCCGTGGATCGTACACGATCTATCGTTCTTCGGGCGTGATCATTCCCCAGATGGACTTGATTCGCCTCATCGCACACGAGTTCGGCCACGACCTGTGGCGGCGCTCGCCTCTGACGGGTGGACACATTCGATTTATCGGGGGCGACCACGGCGTTCCAGCGAACGGACCTCGCCGGCTCGGATACGCGCTGATGCCGGGCCGCCTCAGCACGAATCCGGAGCGCGATGTGATCGACACCCGGGGCGACATGACGATATCAGCTTTCGAACGAGACCTGCTCGACGCCGGCTGGATCGACTGCCCGGTCCTCACCCAGCCCGGCACCGTCACGCTTGGAGATCTCTATACGCGGTCCGATTGTCGGAAAGTCGTAGTTAGAGACGCGGAAGGCCATCGAACCCTCTATATCTCGAACAGGCAGAGGGTGGGCTACTTCGATCGGCTGCAGTTTAATCCGTGCCAATCGTCGTACCACGGACTCATGGATACAGGCCTACTCGTCCAGGTCCGCGAAGGCCGCAGCATGGCCGTTCCGGCGGCCGACAACACCCTCCAGCTCAGCATCGATGAGAGCGCTTATGACGGCGACCTTTTTGGCCCTGGCTCAAAGTCGCAGCTCACGCCCTGGACGAGGCCGAACATCAGCGGGTATACCACTTACCCTCCCGGTTTTACGATGGAGCCCGACAACTGGCAGGCGCTCGACGACATCCGCTACCGTGGTGATGAAGAGATGTCTTTCGAATATGTCCCGGACATTCGCGATCGGCCCATCATCAGGGAGGATTCGTGGATGGGTCCGGAGACGGCGGGGTCGACCTTCGTGCGCGACGTCCGCGTGGAAAACGGGGCCGTATTGACGATCCGGTCCGACACGGCGATTCGTCTTTCCGAGGGTGCGAACCTCGTGATTGGAGAGGCGGCGTCCCTGGTCATGGAGCCGCGGGCGCGGATCGAGCTCGAGCCGGGGAGCAGCGTGGACGCACGGGGCGCCGTCGTCATACCCGAAGACGGCGAGAGTCCCTTCGTTGACGTGTCGGTCGGGGCGCCTCTTCGCGATTGACGTGCCGCTCCGCGACGCAGGCGGTGGTCGGTCACGTCAGACCATCACGAACGGATCGCCGGCAGGTACGTGGTGGACCGGGACGTTCGGTACGCGAGGCTGAAGCCAATCGACAAGATATTCCATGCCGGGCTCCTCGCTATTGGCGTGTCCGAGAATGAGGAGGGAGGTCTCGCGGCCCATCGAGCGGGCATCCTGCACATACACCGACGTCTCCCATTCATTGATCTCGCCGACCATGAGGACGTCTACTTCCGAGTTGCGGAGGAATTCGATTTGTCCGCGGCCGCCGTAGGCTCCGAGCAAGAGGCCCACGCTCCGGCAGGTCATCGAAGGATCGCCGACGAGCTGAATCGAATGCTCGATGTCGAGCCTGTCCCTGCAGTGGGCGGCGAGCTCGGACAGCGGTGTCGGCGGGATGTCCAGAACGGAAGGGAGATCCATCCGATCGCCCTCGGTGGCTGGATACTCCTCCCATCCGACTTTCTTTAGAAACCCGGTCAGTATGCCGTCGGGCTCGACCATGTGCCAGTAGTCATGAAAGCGCCAGACCGCCATTTCATGCTCGTCGAGCAGACGGCGCTTATGCGTATAGACCGGATCGGCCTCAGACCACTCCGTCTCGTCGAGATGATTGTAGTAGGTCGGCTCATGTGTGAGAATGAGATTGGCGCCGAGCGCCGCCGCGCGCTCGATCACGCCGGACGTGGCCAGAAACGTAGTGGCGATCCCGGTCACGAGCCGCGACGGGTCGCCGGCCTTGAGCGTATCGACAGTTGGATCTATCGGGGCGCCAGGTATGTCAGCGATGATCAGGTCGATGACGTCCTGGATGGTCAACGCACGCGATCCGTATTCTGATGGTTCGGCCGCGGCTGAGCGCGCGAGGAAGGGCCCAGCGGCGATGGCCGACCCGACTGTTGCCAGAAAATCACGCCGTGTGTGCTCGCCGTTCATCGAAATTGCCTCATTCTGTCTGGTTCGTTCGGATTCTATAGCTTATATGATATGCAGCGCGCGACTTGCTTGCGCTTCCGAACTACCCGACCGGGCGAGCACAATGGCCGACGGACGGGTGCAACCAGCCACGCACTAGCGACTTCCGATCAAAACACGATCACACGTGGAATACGAAATCATTACCGAAATAGAGATCGACTGCATACCGGCAGACGTGTACCGTTCGCTGACCGACGAGGATGCGATTCGCGCCTGGTGGACGAACGACGCGACAATGGAGCCCGACGAGGAGGCCGATCTAGAACTCGGCTTCTACAACCGCACGATCGTGCTGCGGCTCGTGATCGAGGACACGTATCGCGACGGTCGTGTCGACTGGCGGTGCATCGAGGGTCCGGCGGAGTACCAGGATTGCACCATGGTGTTCAGAATCGAGCCTTCAGGAGAGAAGACGCTGCTCGAAGTCACGCATCGTGGTGATGCCGGCTCAGACGAATTCGTCGAGCACGGCAAGCAGAGCTGGCGAACCGTGCTCGAGAGCTTGAAGCGCTATCTAGAAGAAGAACAGCGAACTTAGCCAGGCTTCTCTTTCGAAATGTAGACGCAGTACCGTTCGCCGGCGTCGTCGATTTTACTCGAGCGGACGATGATGTCCACGCCGTTCTCTACCGGGGTAATATTGCGAGCGATGTAACTTCTCAGATTCGCGACGTCGTTTTTCGACATTTCGTCGACGCGCAGCACCTTGCCTCTATCGAGCCACTGGATATGCTGTTTGAGAGGATCGAATTTCGAGGTCCGCCATCCCATTGCTCTCGCCCGGAGTCCGGAAAGTTCGGTCACTGCATCGTCTTTGGAAACGACTTCGGTATTAAAGGTATTCTTAGGCATCTGTATTGAATTCGTGCTGCTTTCTGTCGTAGTTGGATAGGCGGTACACGGCTTCGACGGCAGTCGTCGTCTATTCACACCGAGAGTCCACCCATCCAGAGCCGATCAGAGCTACTGTTAAACCACCCCTGAGTTTCCTCAGCGCACTTTGGAGCGCATATTTGGGTGTGGCATCTATGCGGCGCGATCGTGATTTTAGAACAGGTAAACGGCATTTGCCGCACGATTGCTGGTACGTCTGTACGGCCGGTGGCGGCTGCGCATCGGCCCATCCTCCATCTCAAACGAAGACTCATCTAATGAAACACGTTAGCACGAGCCTCTTCCTGCCTGTGTGGCTCGTTCTAGTCGTCGGGACGAGCTATGCCCAGGACGATGGATTCGTCGATCTATTCAACGGTGAAGATTTGACGGGTTGGGTGGAGATGGGCGTGCCGGGGGCCTTTACCTACGAAGACGGGGCGCTCGTACTCAGCGAGCCGAACAACTACCCGAACTGGCTTCGCAGCGAAGACCAGTACGAGAATTTCGTGCTCGACCTCGAATATCAAACGCCGGGCTGGTCGGAGGGAGGAATCTACCTGCACGCTCCGCTGCACGGGGATCCCATTGCGTCCGGTTTGAAGATCCACCTCCGGCATGACCGGTCGGAAGTAGGACTGCGATCCGCGGGGGCGATATACGACGTGCAAGCACCGATTGCGGCGGCGAATCTCGAGGACGGAGTCTGGAATCGCCTGCGGATCAACATCGAGTGGCCGCGCCTGCGAGTCACGCTCAACGACGTGCTCATCCATGATCTGAATATGGTGCTTTCCGATGAGCTGCGCCCACGGCTTCGGAAGGGGTACATCGGTTTTGAAGATTTAGGGACGCCGTTCCGCTTTCGAAATGTGCGGATCAGGGAGCTGCCGGATACGGAGCCCGAATGGACGGTTTTGTTTAACGAACGAGATCTGACCGGATGGGAAACGGAAGGCGAGGCTGACTGGGATGTCGTAGACGGAAAGCTCGTGACAGGAGGGGGAGACGGGGTGCTCCGGTCGCTGGGATCGTTCAGCGCCTTCGAATTTCAGACCTATTTCAGGACGAGCCCGCATGCCAACGGCGGCATCTTTTATCGGATGGCGGATCGCGATGATCTGCGGGGCCACTATGAAATTCAGATTTACAACGTCCCCACGGCCACGAATCCCACAGGCAGCATTTACGGCATCGTTCCGGCCGAAGATGCTGGATGCCGCAGCGACGAGTGGTGCCTCATGCAGCTTATCTCCGATGGCGCGTATTCCCGTGTCCTGATCAACGGGAAGACCGTTGCTGAAGCGACGAATCTGGCTCTTCCGGATTCCGGGAGGATCGCGATCCAGAATCACAGCCAGGGAATGGTCGAATACAAAGACATAAGAATCAAGCCGCTGCGCGAGGGGGATTGAGCCGCGCCAGGGTTCGGGCCGAGTGCCTCGCATCCGATACATCCCGGTGGCTTCGTTCGGCAGGCGCCGGGCACCTCGTCATGGTCCGGCAATCTCGATGCCGGGTATGATGCGGGTGGCGTTCTGATAGTAGATGCTCCGAAGCACGTCGTCGGGGAGATCGAGACCGTAGAGACGCCAGGATCCGTGGCGCTTCCGGTAGTAGGGAAAGTACTCGTCGGCGGTCTCGAAGGTGCGGAAATAGACGTGGTATTCGGACGGTGCCCAGGAATCCTTACCCATCAGCACACGATCCTGGTAGTCGATGAGGAATTCGCGCGCGGTGCGCGGCTGGCGGCCCAGTTCGGCCAGGACTGCGCCGAGCTCGGTGTACATGTTCGGCAGCTCGTCCAGCAGTCCGCCGAGGCGGCCGAGGTCATTTCCGAGCCAGCTCAGGTGTGCGCTGATGAAGGTCGTTTCCGGATGTTTGCGGATCAGGTTCCAGTGCTCGCCCATGATCGTCTCCCACGACGGCTCGGGTGCGCGAGCGCGCCCCGGACGCTCCTTGAGCTCGAACCACCGTTCGTTGTAGCGGTCATGCGGCTCCCAGAACGGGGCAGGATCTCCCGTGTGGATTAGGACAGGAATGTCGAGCTCGCCGGCCTTTTCCCAGATTGCATCGAGGTGCGGATCGTCCGTCGAAACGCGCTCGCCATCCTCATAAAACACGTTCATTCCGAGATTCTTGAAGATTTTCAGTCCCCTTGCGCCGTTTTGCACGTCCCGTTCCAGCTGCGCGGCCGCCTTCGCCGCGAAATCCGGGTCGTCGACCGTGTCGAAATCGACATTGGCAAAGTGGACGAAGCGGCCGGGCGCATGCGCTTCCGTGTTTCGGATCTTCTCCGCGATCGATTCGCCGGTGCCGCCGCTGAGATTGACCATGACGGCCATGTTGAGGGCGTCCATCTCAGCCACGAGGGCGTCGATTTCTGCCTCGCTCATCGAGTCGATCCGCCACTGATGCGCGTGGGCATCGACGAATGGAAAGCGGGCGCTCGTCACGGGATTCTCATCGACGACGAGCGTGGATCGCGGCTCGTAATCCTCCCACTGCATCTCCTGTCCATGTGCTCCAGCGGGTGCAAGCAAGCAGCTGCACACGAGGAGTAGAGTGGTCGTGGCGTGTATACGTGCGGCTCGATGGGTTGCCGCGCTCTGCATCGTCATTGAAGGCGTGAGGTTTTCAGGTAGATCAGTCGATGAAGGCGCCGAGAAGTGTCACTACGGTGGCGAAAAAACCCATGGCGCCGATAATGCGCCACGTCATTCGGGCCTCCATAG
>CAZKNF010000112.1:0-7109 GCA_964554105.1 uncultured Rhodothermales bacterium
TTAGTCGACGAAGAGATCGAGCACGGTCATCAGGGCAGCCAGAAACGCGACGGCCGACACCATGCGCCAGGTGAGATCGGCTTTGAGGGCGGACAGTTCTGCCCGGAGGCCCTCCATTCTCCTCTCCAGCTTGTGCTCCAGCACACCGAGGTCGTCCTTCGTGGCCATCTGGGCGAAGATCCGAGATAGAGACTCTGACTGTGCGTCGTTCATGCCAGATTTTTCCAGGTAATCGTGTACGAGATCCTTGTCCATTTAACTTGCCGGGTCTATCTCGGTTCGCGATCTGACGTACAGACACCGTGACCGCGAGAGCATAACCTCGGCACATGCGCGCGGCAGATCGGTCGCCGCGCCGCGAGTGATCAATCCATCCGCGGAACCAGACGTACGACCATGTCGGGTTCGTTCAAGACTACGTAGATCGACCCGTCGGGGCCCGGCTGCGCCTCGCGAACGCGTCCGGCATCTTTGAGGATGACTTCTTCGTGCACGACGTGCCCGGGTTCGATCTGCGCGAGCCGCACCTCCTGATCCCGCAGCGCGCCGACGAGCATCTTGTTCCTCCAGTACGGCAGCTGCGCGCCGGAGTAGAAGGCGAGGCCGGAGACCGCGATGGACGGCCGCCAGTATCGGATCGGCTGCTCCATCCCCTCGCCTACGCGCTCCTCGGTGAGGACGGTGCCGTCGTAATTGATGCCGTAGGAGATGACGGGCCATCCGTAGTTTCGTTCGCGCTCGACGCGGTTCAGCTCGTCGCCGCCGCGCGGGCCGTGCTCGACGGCCCAGACGGCGCCGGTTTCGGGGTGGACGGCAACGCCCTGCGGATTCCGGTGTCCGTACGAGTAGATGGACGGCAGGGCGCCCTCCCGGTCGACGAACGGGTTGTCGGATGGAATCGAGCCGTCGGGATGGATGCGGTGGATCTTGCCGTTCGGGAGGCTGAGATCCTGCGCGTCTTCCATTACGCCGCGGTCGCCGATCGAGAAGAAGAGATATCCGTCGGGGTCGAACACAATGCGGCTTCCGTAGTGATGCCGGGTGGTGAGATACGTATCGTGCGGCGCCTCGAAGACGACTTCCTGGTCCGTCCAGGCGTCGTCCTGGATACGGCCGCGGACGATCCGCGTCATGGCGGCGGGCTCTTCCTCGTCTGCCTCCGCAGGCAGCGCATGGCTGTAGGACAGATAGATCCATCCGTTCGATGCATACTCGGGATCGACCGTGACGTCGAGCAGGCCTCCCTGGCCTTCGTGGAGCACCTCGGGCGTGCCGGCGATCGGCTGATCCACCAGCTCGCCGTCGCGGACGATGCGCACGCGGCCGGGGCGTTCGGTGATCAGGATGGTGTTCTCGTCAATAAAGTCGACGGCCCATGGGATTTCGAGTCCGCGCGCGACGACCTCTACGTCGAAGGCGTAGTCGAGCGTTTCGACGGAATCCGGCGCCGGCGAGATGAACGGATCCGCGCCGCTCGCGACCTGATCTATGTACGCGACGATAGATTCGATCTGGTCGTCCGTGAGGGATTGTCCGAACGGCGGCATCCCGCGTTCGGGTATGCCGTCCTCGATGTTCGCAACGATCTCTTCGTGGTCGTCACCGAAAGCCCATTCGCCGTCGACCAGGCTGGATCCGTTGCCGCCTTTGAGGTCCTGTCCGTGGCAGGTGGCGCAATTGGCGATGTAGAGGCTGGTGCCGGGATGGGGATCCTGCGCATTTTGTGCGTCCTGCGTATCCTGTGCGAGCGCCGTGCCGGTCGTCAGGCCGGCTGCGATCAGGAGGATGGCGAAGAGGAGGCGGCGTATTTGGAGGTGGTGCATGTGGAGGTCGTGCATCTGGTGGCGGTGCAGTTGGTGATGCGAATCGAAGCAGATCGGCATGGTGCGCATCGGAGGCTGAAGTTCGT
Organism: uncultured Rhodothermales bacterium; assembly: GCA_964554105.1. Classification (GTDB taxonomy): domain Bacteria; phylum Bacteroidota; class Rhodothermia; order Rhodothermales; family VXPQ01; genus CAZKNF01. Next base: position 1,910 of record CAZKNF010000112.1, read on the forward strand.
GTCGACATAAGAATACGAATATGCTACTTTTCATACCCGCCTGGTGAGCGCCGCGGCCGGGGCGACGAGCGCGGAAGCATCGGCGCGGCCGCCGAATCGAACCGCCGCGGTCATCGAATCCAGGTACACGAATTTAACAGACATCCCGATGAAGCCTTGTATCACAATCCTTCTCGTATTTACCCTCGGGTGTATGCAGCCGGACGAGTCGACGAATCAAACCTCGGAAAACGATCACTCCGTTGACGTGCAGCCGTTCGGCGAGACGGCCGACGGCGAGCAGGTCGATCTCTTCACGTTCCGGAATTCGGGCGGTGTGGAGGTGCGCGCGATCAATTACGGCGGGATCATCGTGTCGCTCGAGGCGCCGGATCGCGACGGCCGGTCGGCCGACATCGTGCTCGGATTCGACAGTCTCGCGGCGTACGAGGAGGATTCGCCGTATTTCGGCGCGATCGTAGGACGCTACGGCAATCGGATCGCCGGCGGCACGTTCGAGCTCGACGGTGAGACCTACGAGCTCGCGACGAACAACGGTCCGAATCATCTTCACGGAGGCGACCGCGGTTTCGACAAGGTGGTGTGGGACGCCCGGCCGTTCGAAGACGCATCGGGCCGCGGGGTCGTGTTCAGCTACACGAGTCCGGACGGCGAGGAGGGGTACCCGGGTGAGCTGGATGCGGAGGTTACCTACACGCTCACGGATGATGACGAACTGATTTTTGATTACCGGGCTACGACGGATGCCGCGACGCCCGTCAACCTGACGCAGCACACGTATTTTAATCTGGCCGGCTTCGATTCGGGGTCGGACTCGCTGCAGGCCGGCGACGCGGCTGCGGAACCAGCTGCAGATTCGGCGCGGGACGTGCTCGACCACGAGCTGATGCTGAACGCGGATCGGTTCACGCCGGTCGATGAGACGCTGATTCCGACCGGCGAGCTTCGGGAGGTCGAGGACACGCCGCTGGACTTCACGACCCCGACGCCGATCGGCGCCCGGATCGACGACGAGGAGAATGAGCAGATCGCACATGGCGGCGGCTACGATCACAATTTCGTCCTGAATCGGGATGGCGCCGGCTCGAATGATCCCGGCGAGCCGGTACTCGCGGCGCGCGTGTACGAGCCCACGAGCGGGCGGGTGATGGAGGTGTTCACGACCGAGCCCGGCGTGCAATTTTACTCGGGCAACTTTTTAGACGGCAGCCTCACGGGGAAGGGCGGCGTGACCTACGAGCAGCGCACCGGATTCTGTCTCGAGACGCAGCACTTTCCGAATTCCCCGAATGAGCCGTCGTTTCCCTCGACGATCCTCCGTCCCGATGAGACCTACCGTTCGCGCACGATCTACCGGTTCGACGCCCGATGACGCTGAACTGGATCGACGTCTTCGCGTTCTGCGCCTTCCTTGCGTTCGTCATCGGCATCTCGCTGTACGTTTCGCGGCACGAGAAGACGGATGAGGACTATTTCCTCGCCGGCCGGAAATTGTCGTGGTGGTTGATCGGCTTCTCGCTGATCGCATCCAACATCTCGACCGAGCATTTCGTGGGGATGGCGGGGCGCGGCTACGAGCTCGGCCTCGCGATTGCGAGCTACGAATGGATGGCGGCCGTCACGCTGGTGATCGTCGCGATCTGGTTTCTGCCGAAGTTCCTGCAGGCGGGCATCTACACGATGCCGGAGTATCTCGAATACCGCTACGACGCGACGGCGCGAGCGGTAATGGCGACGTTCATGATGATTGCTTACGTCTTCGTCGCGCTCGCTTCGGTGCTCTACGCGGGGGCGATTGCGCTCGAATCGATCTTCGCGATCGATCTCGTGGTGGGAATCTGGCTGATCGGCGTCACGGCGGGCGTGTACACGATCTACGGCGGATTGAGCGCGGTCGTGTGGTCGGATTTGATCCAGGGCGTCGCGCTGCTGCTGGGCGGTGCGCTGGTGATGATTCTGGGCTTCAGCGCCATGGGCGGCGTGGGGCCGTTCGTCGAGGCCGCCGGCGACAAGCTGCACGTGGTCCTGCCGTGGGATCATCCCGAGATGCCGTGGGTGGCGGTCTTCATCGGCGGGCTCTGGATTCCGAATCTGTTCTACTGGGGGCTGAATCAGTTCATCACGCAGCGAACGCTCGGTGCGCGCAGCCTGGCCGACGGCCAGCGCGGCATCTTCCTGGCGGCGGGTCTGAAGCTCATCATCCCGTTCATCATCATTTTTCCGGGGATCATGGCTGCCGAGCTGTACCCGTCCGAGGTCGCGATGGCGGATCAGGCCTATCCGGTGATGATCCGCGAGATACTGCCGGCCGGCCTGACGGGTTTGATGTTCGCGGCCCTTTTCGGAGCGGTGATGAGCTCGCTCGATTCGATGCTCAACTCCGCGGCGACGATTTTCACCATCGACCTGTACAAGCGCCACTGGAAGCGCGGTGAGGCGCCTCCGCGGCATTTCGTAAAGATCGGCCGCATCGCGACGGCGGCGCTGGTGATCGTCGGCTGCCTGTGGGCGCCGATCGTGGGGTCGGCGGGCAGCGTCTTTCAGTACATCCAGATGTTCTGGGGCTTCATCTCGCCGGGCATCGTGGCGGCATTTCTTTTCGGCTTATTCTCGTCGCGAACGCCGCCGGCTGCGGCCGTGGGTGCGATGGTTCTCGGAATTCCGATCTACGGCGCCTTGCTGTGGACGCTTCCGGAGGTGGCCTTTCTCCACCACATGATGATCACGTTCATCGCGCTGGCGCTGTTCATGATCGTCGTGCGGGTGCGGCGTCCGCTGGACGCGCCGAGAACGCTTCCGGTGTCGGATATCAACGTCGAGCACGCGCCGTACGCGAAATGGATCGGCGGCGCGATCGTCGCGGCCACCGCGCTGCTGTACATCATTTTCTGGTAGTTGTCCTATTCTGGTAGCTGTCCTTTTCGGTGCTCATTAGTGAATGTCGATAAATTTCGAAGCCTTTTTGGGGAGACGTTCGCGCGGAACGGCCCTGCGGTCGTGGTGCGGGCGCCCGGCCGGGTGAATCTGATCGGCGATCACACGGACTACAATGACGGATTCGTGCTGCCGGCGACGCTCAACCGTGCGGTGTACGTGGGGGTCTCACCGCGGGAGGACGGCGTGGTGCGCCTGTATTCCAATAATTTCGACGAGCACCTGGAATACGAGATTTCGGCGCGGCCCGAAACGGCGGATAGCTCTTGGATCCAGTATGTGACCGGCGCGATCGAGGAGCTGCGGGCTCGCGCATCTTCTCGAGGGGGAGTCGAGAGGGGATTCGACATGCTCATCTACGGCGACGTCCCCCTCGGAGCAGGCTTGAGCTCGTCGGCCGCGCTCACGGTGGCCGTCGTTTTCGGGCTCGAGACGCTGTTCGAACTGGATCTGGATGTCGTGGACTCGATCCGCCTCAGCCGGCTCGTCGAGCATCGCTACGCCGGGGTGGAGTGCGGAATCATGGATCCATTCGCCTCCAGGCTGGGCCGGCGCGATCACGCCCTTTTTCTGGACTGCCGGTCGCTGGAATACGAACACGTGCCGCTTCCGCTCGCGGCCGCGGGTCTGGCTCTGGTGCTCGTCGACAGCGGCGTTTCGCGCGAGCTGGCCGGATCGATGTACGGCGAGCGGCGGCGCGAATGCGATCAGGTCGTGGCGGCGTTTCGGCGCGCGGATCGATCCATCACATCGCTGCGGGACGTCGGCGACGCGCTGATGGAAACGGGAGCCGCAGGAACCGCGAAGCCTGCGCCCGTCGGCGGGGGTGCAGTGGATATTGATGCAGAATCCGACGTCGACGGAGGCGTGCTGCTGCGCCGCGCGCGCCACGTCATCGAAGAGAATGCGAGAGTGCTGCGCGCCAGAGATGCGTTGCAGGCGGCGCGGTACGCCGAGTTCGGTGAGCTGATGAATGAATCGCACGTAAGCCTGCGAGATCTGTATGAAGTCAGCATCCCGGAGATCGATACGCTGGTCGCGGAGGCTCAGGCGGTCGAGGGGGTTCTCGGATCGCGGATGACCGGCGGTGGATTTGGCGGGTGCACGGTGAATCTCGTGAGGCTGGATGCCGTGGATCGGCTTCGGAGTCATCTCGAGAGCGCCTATTCCAGTGCACACGGCCGCCGACCGGCTGTCTTCGCGGTCGAGGAGAACTTCGAAACCGGCGTGCTGGACGGCGGCAAATGACCGGGCGGACGTCCAGGTTGGCGGCATTCAAATCGCGGACCGTCGTTGCCGGCTTTCGCCGTCGTTCGTCGCGTGACAAATGTTGTCGCATCGCGGACAATAAGCAGGCTGCACGGTGCGTTTCATCTGTATCCGCGCGCAACTCATCTGTATCCGCGCGCAACGCGCAAATATCTTACGAGCGCTGTAACCCCGGGTTACTGCCTACCGTAGACGACTCCGGGTGAACTCTAGAACACATCTAGCAGACAAAAGAGATCAGGAAAGGAGATCATGGCGATCGATCACGATAGATTACAGATGGTTCTGCTCCGCACGCTCGGCGTTCTGCTCATTGCCGTGGGGGTCACGATAACCGCACAGCACGTGCGGAGCGAGGCCGGCGACGCGTTCCGATTCGTGAAGGCGCTCGCAGCCGGCGACGCCGACGCTTTTGAAGCAGGCGGTGAGCTGCACAAGGTGGTTGAGCTGCGCGCGCTGGCTGAGCTGCACGCATTGGCTGAGCGGCATGAAGTAGAGGCGCTGCATGAGCTCAGCGAATTGGCTGAACTCGCTGAGCTGCGTACGTTGCGCGAGTTGGAAGAGCTGGAGCAGCTCGGTCAGTTGGGAGAGCTCGGAGAGCTAGGTGCTTTCGAGGAGCTGCGCCAGCTTCGAGAGCGGCGCGCGGAAGGTCCGCATCGCCACGGCGTGGAGAATCCGCCTGATGCTCCGGCAGCTCCGAAGCCGCCGCCGGCGCCGCGGCCGCCGAAGGCATGGACGGACTGGATCCCGATGCCGCCTCCTCCCCCCGCTCCGGCAGGTTCGGCCGCGCCTTTTTCCTTCTCTTTCGGCATCTAAGGGCCGTTGATAAATTCCGCATTTCCGCGTTGCACTCCTCGCGGCTCACTGCGGCGTACGTAAGTACGCCTCATTCGCCACTTGTCGCGCGCCTTGATCTGCACAATTTCTCTTCCGGCCCTGTCTTCTTCCGGCCCTGTCTTCTTCCGGCCCTGTCTTTAAATTCTTCAACAGGCTCCCA
>CAZKNF010000113.1:0-7098 GCA_964554105.1 uncultured Rhodothermales bacterium
CTGGATTATTTTGAGGAGACGTACGGGTTTCGACCCGATTCCGGATGGTTCGCGCAGGCTCGCCTCGGCACGCTCCGCCTTCCGAACTGTACAGGATCTTTTGTCTCCGCTACCGGACTCATCCTCACCAATCATCACTGCGCGCGGACCAGCATCACGGACGTCGAGCGCGAAGGCGAGACCCTGCTCGATGACGGCTTTTACGCGGCGTCGCTGACGGATGAGCGCCAGGTGGAGGATCTCTATGCCGAGCAGCTCATCGAGATTCGCGACATCACGGAAGAGGTGTACGGCGGCCCGGAGATGGACGCTACGGAAGCCGAGGTGCGGACACAGCGCGCCGAGCAGATCGAACAGCGGCTCGATCGAGAAGCGAAAGATCAGGACTCGACGCTGACCGTCGAGGTTATCGAGCTCTATCACGGCGGACAGTATTCCGCCTATACGTTCAAGCGGTACGAAGACGTTCGCCTGGTCATGGCTCCGCACCTCGCTATCGGCGCCTTCGGAGGGGATCCCGACAACTTCACGTTTCCCCGCTACAGCCTCGATTTCAGCTTCCTGCGCGCCTACGGTCCCGACGGCGAGCCCCTACCGACGTCGGATTACTTCGAGTGGAGCACGACCGGCAGCAGTGAAGGGGATGCGGTCTTCGTCGTGGGAAATCCGGGAACGACCAGCCGCCTCAGTACCGTCAGTCAGCTTCGATTCGAGCGTGATTACAACGTCCCGCAGGCGCTCGACATTCTTCGCACGCGGATGAACATCCTCGGCGAATATATCGAAGAGCATCCGGATCAGGTGCAGGAGTTTGACCTCCGAAATGCATACCATCAACTTTCCAACCAGGTCAAGAAAAACGAGGGTGAACTCGCCGGCCTGCGCGATCCGCTGCTGATCGCTCGCCGGCAGGCTGCGGAGGATCAGCTGCAACAGCAGATCGCCGCAGTAGACACGCTTCGAGAGGAGTACGGAAATGTCATCCAGTCCATCGCTCAGCTTCAGAGCGCGAAGGAAGCGACGGCATCGGAGAGCGGCGCCTTCGGATTTTTCGCGAGCCCCGCGATCGATTCGCACGTGCTCGTTCGATCGGTGTACGGATATATCACGAGCATAATGCGGCAGCGAGGCGTGGCCCAGGATCAGATCCAGGAGGTGCTGGAGGACGTGGAGGACCTCGAGGACTGGCCGAACGAGCTCGAGATCGAGATGCTCGCGGCGCGGCTCAGCGAGTTGCAGACGTACCTCGGAGATTCGGATCCCACGGTGAACCGCGTGCTGGGCGGTGCCAGCCCACGTGCGGCCGCGGAGCGTATTGTCGAGAATACGGCGCTGACGGATTCGGCAGCGTTCGCAGAACTCCTGGAAGACGGTTATCTGGGCAGCGGCGATCCGACCGTCGATCTCGCACAGGCGGTGACGCCGCTCTATTTTTCTTTCCAGCAGCAGATCAGCGGATTTCAGGATCGTGAGCAGGCACTGAATGCCGATCTCGCCCGCGCACGATTCGCCGTCTACGGCTCGAACATTCCTCCGGATGCGACCTTTTCGCTCCGTATCGCCGACGGCGTCGTCTCAGCCTACGAATACAACGGCACCAGGGCACCCTCCTACACGACGTATTACGGCATGTACGGCCATTACTATTCCTATCAGGGCGTGAGTGACGAGTGGGAGCTACCTGAGGATTGGCTCAGTCCGCCGGACGATTTCGATCGCTCCACGCCGGTGAATCTCGTATCGACCAACGACATCACCGGCGGAAACTCGGGGTCGCCGCTGCTCAATACGGACCTCGAGATTGTCGGACTGGTCTTCGACAGCAATATCGATGCGCTGCAGAACACGTATATCTATCTGGATGAGCGCGGCCGCGCCATCTCCGTCGATTCGCGCGGGATCATGGAGGCACTCGAAGATATGTACGAAGCCGATCGCCTTGTCGAGGAGCTAACGGCGGGCCGACGCACACAGGGCGACGAGGGAGCGACGAATTAACGGCCGCCGCTCCCGAGATTTTCGAGGGTGGCGACGACGGCCGGTGTGACGTCGACGAGCGTCTTCACGTCGTAAAAACGTTCGGCTCCGAGCCCGTACGCGACGAACGGAACGGGATTGCGCGTGTGACTTTTTGTCGAGAGATCCTCCAGATTTCCATGATCGCTCGTCAGCAGCAGGAGCGTCTCGTCGGTGTCCATTTCATCCAGCACGACCTCGAGCAGGCGGTCGAGGCTGACGAGCGCCGTACGCGCCCGCTCGTGCGACTGCTTGTGTCCCGCCTTGTCCGAGTGGAAGTATTCGAATAGTGTGAAGCGATGATGCGATGCGATGCGAAGAAGCCGTCGCGCTGCCTCGCGTTCATCCTTCGGCATCATTTCGTCGTCTACGGGCTCGGGCCACCGCCGTCCGATGAGATCCGCGGGCACCGCCACCCCTTTTCGCAGATCATCGGTGCTCCGTATGCGCGTGTTCGACTGCAGACAGCATCGCGTCGTCACCGTCCATCGATCCCGTTCTTCCATGTAGGCGAAAAAGCGCTCCGGATACGCATTCGCAAAGGCGCACGGCTCGCGATCCTCCTGAAAAATCCCCTCCAGACGACGGAAGACGTTCTTCTCCTCGAGCACGGGCCGGGTTTTCGAATGCGGATAGGGTCCGTAATGGCGTCCCGCTACGCGCGAGCAGTTTACACCGGTGAATAGCGTGGCCTGACCGGTGCCGCTCTGCGGCAGACCGTCCATCCCCAGATTCGCGTCGATGGACGTGAAGAGGCGGCCGGGCTCCCGGACCTCGGGCGCGCCTTCGATCCAGCGGCGGCCCCGCGCCAGGGTCTCGAACGACGGGAGATCGAGCTCTGAGAAGGGATTCCGCGTCGGATCGCCGGGGCCCATGCCGATGCCGTCGATAAATAGGAACAGGATGTTCATCTGGGTTCTTTACCTTGCCGGACCCACCTTTCGTTCACTAATCCGCGGCCGTGATAAAAAAAGCGATCAACCGACTACGAACCCTGGCGTCACGGCCCAACGAGCGGCCACAGGAAATCGGACTCGTGCTCACGGGCGGAGGCGCCCGTGCAGCCTTTCAGGTGGGCGTGCTGAACTACATCGCCGAACAGATGCCGGAAACCCGATTCTCCATCATTATCGGTGTTTCGGCGGGCGCAATCAACGCCGCACACTTCGCAAATAGCGCGCGCCCGTTCCCGGAGGCATCCCATCGACTGGTCGACCTGTGGAAGGATCTCCGATCGCATCACGTCTACCAGATCGAATCGACGTTCGACGTACTGCGCACCATCTTTCTCACGGCCTTGCGCGGGCAGAGCACGGAGAATGGCGCACGTGCCGACCTTCACGCACTGGCCAATACGTCCCCTCTAAAAAACCATCTCGAGAAAGTGCTGGAGACGGAGAACGGCCGGCTGACCGGCGTCGCGCGCAATATCGAGGCGGGACGGCTGCGCGCCGTCGCAATCGTGACGTTGAACTACACCACGGGGCAGTCGGTCACGTGGGTGCACGGCGAAAAGTTCAGGGTCTGGGAGCGGCCGAACCGTGTCGGGATCAACACGCTCCTGACCGTCGATCACATCATGGCCTCGACATCGCTGCCGTTTCTCTTCCCGGCGGTAAATATCGGCGATGCGTGGTATGGTGATGGCGGGATCAGGCTTTCCGCCCCCCTGGCGCCGGCGATCCACCTCGGAGCCGACCGGGTGCTGGCCATCTCGACGCGCTACAGCCGCACGCAGGAAGAAGCGGCCGAGCCGCTCATCGAAGGCTATCCACCCGCTTCGCAGCTCTTCGGATTACTCACCAACGCGGTCTTCCTGGATGCGCTCGACGACGACGCGCATATGATGGAGCGAATCAATCGCCTCCTCGAAGATATCGAACCCGAAGAGAGAGGACGACTACGTCCGGTCGAACTCCTCCTCGTGCGTCCGTCCGTCGATCTCGGAAAACTCGCGCGCAATTACGAGGCGACGCTGCCTACGTCGCTGGAGATCTTCTCCCGGATGCTCGGCACCGAGGAGACGGAAAGTCCGGACTGGCTTTCGATGCTCCTCTTCGAGCGTGATTACCTGACGCGGCTAATGAATATCGGCTATGAGGATGCGCGGCGTCAGCACGCAGAGATCGAGGAGTTCCTCACACCGGAACCGGCCGCGGTGTAAAGTCTGAAATCTGGCTTCGCCCGAGTGATTATCTCGACGTCGAACCATGGGTCGGGGAGGAGGGGGTATCGATCTGAAGACAGGGAAACAGCGCGTAGACGTCGAGCTGCTGCCACGGGCCACCGTCGACGTGCACGGGGATGTCGTACCGATCCGCATAATGCATGATGCGGTGGCTCAATTCGGGGAAATCCGGAAATATATGCGCGATTTCGAGCGTCGGAGCGCCCCGTCCGACGACGAAAAGGGCCGAATCCCCGAGCTCTATCCGCTCCACGTTGCGCCACGCGGCCTCGGATCGCCGGCGCGCGTAATCATATCCCACGATCTCGTCCTGCGACAGCTTTACGCACCAGACCTGCCGCCGCAGCGACCGATATCGGACGGTACACCACCAGGCGAAACCGCCCCAGGTCAGTACGATGAGCAGCGCGGCTGCAGCCGCTGGAATTGACCCTTCGAGCCCGACGGCCAGCGCTGTGATGGAGACCATGATGGCGAGGGTCACGACACCGGTCATGGACGCTGCACGCTTGCGCGTCATGCTCTGGACGTCGACGTTGTCGTAGACCTCGTACCAGGAAGACATAGAGGGAATCCTAGCGATCGTACGTGCCTGAAATCGTTCTATATTATGACCGGATCGAAGGTTCTCGGTTTCGTGAAAATGATCCGGCATACTACGTTGTGTCGTATGCAGCACGCGGTGTGGAAAACCCGGGCGGTGATTCGCTAGGAACGCCTTCGCCAAATCCATATGTTACCGGCGGTTAGATATCCGGCAGCCCGGTGTCTAATATTCAAGATGGATCGAGGTTCAGGCGACCGTTTCAACTCCTTTATGGCGGACGAAAAGCAAAAAGGCCAGACGCCGTTGATGCGGCAGTACTACAAGATCAAGTCGCGTCATCCGCAGGCGATTTTGCTCTTTCGGATGGGCGACTTCTATGAGACGTTCGACGACGACGCGCGCACGGTCAGCCGCCTCCTCGGCATCACCCTGACCCGCCGCGCCAACGGGAAGGCGCACGACGTCCCTCTGGCGGGATTTCCGCATCATGCGCTCGACAATTATCTGCCGCGCCTGGTGGAGTCCGGCCTCCGCGTCGCGGTCTGCGAGCAGCTAGAGGATCCGCAGCAGGCGAAGAGCGTCGTGAGGCGCGACGTGGTCGAAGTGGTGACGCCCGGCGTCTCGTTTCACGATCATCTCCTGAATCCGAAACAAGCGAACTATCTCGGATCGATTCGATGGAGCGCCGACGGCCAACGCGTTGGATTCGCATTCATCGATGCGTCGACGGGTGAATTCCAGACGGCAGAGATCGACGCCGCGCAGCTGCCGGAACTCATCCAGAGCGTCATGCCGGCCGAGGTGATCGTCGACAAGAAGCAGAAGGATCGCCTGAATGCCCTCCGCGGACCATCGTTTCTCGTCACGACGCTCGACGATTGGGTCTTCGGCCGTGATTTCGCCTACGAGACGCTCCTGCGCCATTTCAAGACCCACTCGCTGAAGGGCTTCGGGATCGAGGAGATGCCGCTCGGCGTGATCGCCGCCGGATCGGCTCTTCACTACCTCGGAGAGACGCAGAAGGGACGCGTGCCGCACCTGCGGCGCGTCGCCCGATATGCCGGCGAGGATTACATGGTGCTCGATCCGCAAACAAAGCGCAATCTCGAGCTCGTCACCTCGCTCCGCAGCGACGAAGGGGAGGGGACGCTCGTCGGCATCCTCGACAGGACCCGCACAGCCATGGGTGCGCGGCTGCTGCGACGCATCCTGCTGCGGCCCCTGCGGTCCGTCGATGCGATCACGAGTCGGCTCGATGCGCTCGAAGCGTTGTTCCGCTCACGTACGCTGCGCGAAAAACTCTGCGACGAGCTGGAGGAGATAGGCGATCTCGAACGTCTTGCCGCCCGCGCCTGCACTGGCCGCGCCACGCCTCGGGATCTCCATGCCGTGAAGCTGACGCTCGATCACATCCCGGCCGTCAAGTCGCTCCTGGAAGACGAAACGTGCGAGCCGCTCCAAGGCATCGGTCGGCGGCTGGCACCGTGCGAGGGACTGCTCGAGCAGATCGGCCGCGCACTCGTCGACGAGCCGCCCGCGAACGTCGGCGACGGCGGACTCATCCGCGACGGATACAGCGACGAGCTCGACGAACTCCGCAGCATCGCCCGCTCCGGCAAGGATTGGCTCGCCGCGATGCAGACGAAGGAGGCCGAGCGCACCGGCATCACGTCGTTAAAGGTCGGCTTTAACAAGGTGTTCGGATATTATCTCGAGGTGACCAATACCCACCGCGACAAAGTCCCCGATGATTACATCCGGAAGCAGACGCTCGTGAACGCCGAGCGGTACATTACGCCGGAGTTGAAGGAATACGAGGAGAAGATCCTCACGGCCGAGGAGCGGATCGCGAGTCTCGAGGCCGAGCTCTTTACCGATCTCCGTGGCATCGTCGCAGAGGAAACCGAAGTGCTTCAAGAGAACGCCGCGCTGCTCGCCGAGGCCGATACCTACGCGGCCCTGGCCGATGTGGCGACCCGGTACGGCTACGCCCGGCCTGACGTGCATTCCGGCCGCACGCTCGAGATCGAAGACGGGCGCCATCCGGTCGTCGAACAATCGCTGCCGCCCGGCGAGCCGTTCATCCCGAACTCCATCTACCTCGATCCGGAGAGTGAGCAGATCTGCATTATTACCGGTCCAAATATGGCGGGCAAAAGCGTCGTTCTCCGGCAGACGGGCCTGATCGTTCTGCTGGCGCAGATCGGATCGTTCGTTCCTGCGCGGACCGCCCGCGTCGGCGTGGTCGATCGGATTTTCACCCGCGTCGGGGCATCCGACAATCTTGCGGCAGGTGAAAGCACGTTCCTCGTGGAGATGAACGAGGCGGCAAACATCCTGAACAATG
>CAZKNF010000114.1:0-6957 GCA_964554105.1 uncultured Rhodothermales bacterium
CGAAGAATCGCACCGAAGCGGCCAAATTGGCGCGCGAGCGGCGGCTGCTCTCGTAACGGCAAAGCAGGGTGCGTACTGCATTCATAGACGAGCCAATCTACGCCGAGGTCCTCGTTGAAGCGACGCTCGAATCGTTAAGAGAATTCGGGATGTCGTTTTCCTGTCCCGTCGAACCAGGTTAGCGCGGCTCTCGTTTGAAACATGCATTGCTCTCACGTGGCGGCATCTGCAGCCGTACTCGTCTCAGCAAATACAACGAGCACATGTCGTCGCTTATCGAGACAGGCAATCAGGCGCTCAAAGCCGGCGAATGGTCGGCGGCCAGAGACGCCTTCCAGACTGTGCTCGACGAATCTAATGACGTGGCGGAGGCGCTCTACGGACATGGTGCAGCGCTGTGGTGGCTCGGCGATATGCAGGGCGCGATCAGTAATCTTGAGCGAGCCTATGCTGCGTTCCGGCGCCGGGAAGATCTGGCATTCGCCGCATCTGTTGCCGTGCGGCTGGGCTTTCATTGCAAGGCCCACCTCGCCAATGAAGCGGCGGCTGCCGGATGGCTCGGGCGGGCGGAGCGGCTGATCGAGGAGAGCGGGTTGGATGACCTCCGGGGAGATCTCCTGCTCATGAAGGCATATTGCGCCGTGGATCCCTCCGACGCCGAGCGATGGGCGCGGCAGGCCTACGAACTGTCCCGCCGGTCGCAGGACGTCGACCTCGAACTCTGCGCGCTGAGCCAGATCGGAGCGTCGCTGATCGATCAGGGAAAGATCGAACAAGGGATCGGACTGCTCGATGAGTCGATGGCCGGTTCGCTGGGTGGCGAGGCCGGGCATCTCGAAACCGTGGTATTTACGAGCTGCAACATGATGGTTTCGTGTGTGCGTTGCGCGGCCCTCAAGCGGGCGATGGAGTGGGTCCGAGCGGCCGAGCGGTTCGTGCGGCGCTACGGGTGCCCGTTCCTGTACGTCGAGTGCCGAACCGTCTACGGCGCGGTTCTCGTTGCACGGGGAAAGTGGACGGAGGCAGAGGAGGAACTCAGGGAGGCAGTGGATCTCGCTCGGGATTCCGTGCCGTCTTATCTGGCGGAGGCCCTGGCGACGCTCGCGGACCTTCGACTATCACAGGGGCGGCTCGAGGATGCGGTCCGACTCCTGGATCGGGTGAACGATCACCATGCGGCAGTTCCGGTGCGAGCGCGGATCCATCTCATGCGCGGCGAGCCCGATGCGGCCGCCGCGGAGGTCCGCCGCAGGCTCGATGTAGTCGGAGAAGACCAGCTCGAGAGCGTTCTGCTTCTCGAGCGGATTGGCGATTCGGAGATCGCTCTCAGCAGGGATGAGGCGGCCAAGGATCGCGGCCGAAGGCTGGCGGAGATGGGGGCCGCCCTAGGCTGCGAGGTTGCGGTAGCACGCGGCGAGCGTCTCTGGGGACGTGCCCTGGCACGGACGAATGTGGATGCTGCTCGAAAGCACCTCGATGCGGGTTTGTCCCGATTCATGGCTCTGGACATGCCGTATGAGGCTGCGCAAGCCCGACTGGCCATCGCTGAAATCGTTCGCGAACACGAGCCTGCAGTTGCCGTCGTCGAGGCGCGCGCGGCCCAGAACACGTTCGAAGAGCTTGGTGCGGCGGATGGAGCCAACCGGAGTGCCGCCCTGCTTAGAGATCTCGGGGTCAAGGGCACTCGCGCCGCACCAAAGGGGCTCGATCCGCTCACGAAAAGAGAAAATGAGGTGCTCCGGCTGCTCAGGGAGGGGCTGATGAATCCCGAAATCGCTGAGCGGCTCTACATCAGCCGAAAGACCGTGGAGCACCACGTCTCCAGCATTCTGGCCAAGCTTGAGCTGAACAACCGCACCGAAGCAGCCGCCGAAGCTGAGCGCCGGCTCGGTGGGGAATCCGTCGAAAAATAGGGGAGCTCCCCGATGCTCGAGCCGGCTGCGCCGCCTATCCTGCACGTATCGTAAGATGATAACTGCAGGAAGGTGACGATCCATGGTAGAGCAGCAAATCACACTTCAAAACGGAATCAGCCTCGAGAACCTGCAAGGCTTCGTCGATGCCATTGGCGGAGAGGCCGGGGCGAGCACCGTCAACATCCGGACTCGCCATCGATGGGACGATGCTTTCGCCGTCGATAGTCATGTCCAAGCCTTCGACCAAGCCGGTGAGACGGTCGACCGAACCCATCATACGTTCCGCACCGATTGGCCTCCGCCGCTGGCAGCCGACAGCGGCCCGACGCCTGGTGGCGAGGCCCTTCTAGCAGCACTTGGGGCCTGCATCGCTACTACCTACATCGTGAAGGCGACGATGCTGGACATCGATATTGACGAACTCGACGTTGAGGTGGCGGGTACGGTGGATCTGCGCGGCCTGTTCGAACTGGGCACGGTCGCTTCCCGCTTCACCGAAATATCGGTAACCGTGCATGTGCGGTCGGATGCGGATGAAGCGGTACTCGAAGAACTCGGTCAGACGACGAGCCGCACCTCACCCGTATACGATTCATTGGCCAATCCCGTGCCGCTGCAACTGCGCGTTCTGGCGACGCGATGAGGGACGTGGAGGTCGATCCGGGTAAGCAGTCCACGTGCTCGTTCACCGGGCGCGAATCGGAGTGCGGGGAAGGGCGACGCAGGTCCATGGCCATGTGATTCCCGGCGGGCAGACATCGACGAGCGGAGTAGCCGGATTCACGCTGGCAGGCGGCACGGCGGAGCTATCACCCACGCTGCTGAAAGAGCACTTTGATCGCCTCTTTTCGGCGGAGGAGTTCGACGCCTTCCGCGTATCGAGTGAATGGGAGCGTGTGGGTGACCAGCGGGGCTAGCTGCAGAGATCGGTCGCGGATGAGTGCGAGCGCGCGTTCGGCTGCGCCGCGGTTGTGCGCTCCGTAGCCCAACAAGGCGAAACCGCCCCACCAGTGGTTCGGACCGAATCCGACATACTCCCGAAGGACGCCGAAAATCGCCACGGTTTCGTTCGTGCGCTCGATCAGAAATTCGATGGCTTCCTTCAATCCCGTCGTGTCGAGTCCGGTATCGAGTGCCATTTCACCCTCGCGTCCTGCCGGAAACGCCGTGGTGTCGGGGGATAGGACGCGATCGGCGCCGAGCTCCAGACCCAGGGCGCGGCGATCCGGCAGCGGGTCGATCGCGACGATTTCGGCGGCACCGTAGGCGCGGGCCATCTGAACGGCTATGAGACCTGCGGAGCCCAGTCCGCTGATGCCGATCCGCTTTCCCTGCACGCCGTCACGCGCGATGAGCTGGTCGAAGGATACCTGGACGCACATGGCCAACTCGAACGGGGCGAGGGCCTCGTCGGGCAGATCGTCCGGTACGGGCAGCACGCTTTCGGCATCGATCGGCACGTACTCTGCATAGCAGCCCTGCCGCCTGCCGCCCGGATCGCGCCAGACGACGGCCCGCGTGCCGACCGGCAGGCCCTGCACATCCCGACCCGTCTCGACAATTTCACCGACGGCTTCGTGGCCCGGCTCGCCGGGGACATAGGGATAGCTCAGCGGCCGTTCCTCGAACATCGGCCGGCCAGACATGATGTGCAGGTCCCAATTCGGGCAGGTCGTCACGCCGGAGACTTTCAGGAGCACCTCGCCAGGCTGCGGATCCGGCCGGGGCACGTCGCGCCATACGGCTCGGCCGGGTTCGTCGATTTGCAGCAGTTTCATGGTGGATTGCATAACTACGAGTCCAAACTACCAATCCTAACTACCCGTCCCAATCACCAATTCGAATCACACATCTCAACCACAAAATCCCAATCACGAAGCATTACTACCAATCCAGTATCACTCCGAGCACGGGCTCGCGTTTAGATTCGATAAGCTCCCAGGCGTCGGCCGCATGGGATACAGGGAAGTGGTGTGTGATCAGCGGAAGCGTCTTCAATCGTCCGTCGGCGACGTAGGCCAAGGTAGTCTCGAGCCGCTCCCGTGTCCAGCCCGATACCAGGTGAATGGAGAGCTCCTTATAGCGCGGAGGCTGCAGCGCCAGCAGGTCGTCCGATCCGTAAAAGCCGGCGGAAACCAGGTGTCCGAACTGCCTTGCCGTCGTTTGCAGATCGTTCATCACGTCCACGTCGCCTATCGTGTCGACGCCGACGTGCACGCCGTCCGGAAACTGTTCGCACGCGGCACGTACCCAGTCGCGACGGCGCGCGTTGATCGCATGAGCCCCTGGCCATGCAGCGAACTTTTCGAGACGGTAATCATGGCGACCGACGAGCATGACTTCCGCGCCCCGCGAACTCAGCGTCTGGGCCGTCCAATGGCCAACCAGTCCGTCGCCCACCACCACAGCCGCATCTCCTGCGGACACGGGCGCGCGCATCCCGCCGTTATAGCCGACCTGCGCGAGGACGAGTCCGGCATAGGCGAGCGGTTCGAGACCGGGCGGATCGGAGCCGGGCGGCAGCTTGAACACTTCGTCTCGCGGACATACCGAAGGAGATACGTGTCCGGCGTAATCGTGGTGCATCCCATCCACCATCCCGATCGTCGCAAACACGGTCTCTCCGACATGGAGGTCGTCGACGTTCGATCCTATCCACTCCACGATACCAATCTTCTGATAGCCGGCGACGACGGGGAAGGGTAAGGGATCGTCCGCCCGCAGTGGTGTATCTCCGTCGCTTCGTTCGCCGCGAAGGTAGGAGCCTTCCGTTCCGTTGCTGATCCAGGAGTGCGTGATGCGAACGACGACGCTGTCGGGGCCGGGCTCAGGACACTGCACCGGAAGGACCTCGACCGTATTCGGTGCGGTGAAGACGACGGCTTGGGCTTCCATGAAAGAGGATAAATTCGAGAACGATCTGTCGCTTCGTTGGAGCCGATCGTCCCTTTAATGTCCTTGTAGATGTTTGAAAGATGCCTTAAAGATAGGGGTGTTTTAGAGAGACGCAATCCGTGAGCGAACCCTGAAGTAAACGCCCGCTCTCGCGCAATTGGGAGCTGTTCTTCGCCCCAAAATCTTCTGAATTCGTCTGAATTCGTCATTTAGTGGGAAAATTACACGAATGTGGCGCGATACGAGCGCCGCGGCGAGATGGCGGCGGAACAGGCCTCCCCTTGCTTTTCGTGTGATACATAGGTTCCGGTGGGCTCAGGTTTGTTTACGCTCCGTTTTTTCGAGTCAGTTTTGTTGCACTCAGTTCTTTTGCACGATGCGCCTATTGCGTTCGGAATGGATTCTCGTTGTCTTGTGTCTTCTGGTCGCCGCCTGCAACGGTGAGGACGATTGGCGTGAGAGCCTCCCTGATCCAATCGACCGCGACCTTTCGGAGATTCAGGAGCGCGACACACTATCGGTGCTCACGACCTACAATTCTACCAGCTATTTCCTGTATCGCGGGCAGCCGATGGGCTACGAGTACGAGCTGCTGAAGGCGTTCGCGGAGGAGCATGATCTGCATCTGGACATGACGGTGCTGTCGACCCGGGACAGCATCTACCAGAAGCTCAATGCAGGAGAGGGAGATATCGTGGCGGATCGCGTGGTGCCGATGGCCGCCGACTCCGCGTACATTTCCTTTACGCGCGCACTGTACGAAACTGCGCCCACACTCGTCCAGAGGGAAGCCGTCGACTCGGATACGGTCCTCCCGGAAGCCGTCGATACGGTCGTCGAGAAGGCGATAGAAGACAAGGATGATCCGGGATCTGCGATTGCGGAATTGGCCGAAGCGGATACCGCCGATTCCATCCCGGTGCGTGCCCGCCTCATTCAGCGACCGAGCGAACTTGGAGGTGAAAGAGTCACTCTGCCGAATCGGTCTGTATATAGTGAATACCTGGTCGAGCTAGAGGATACGATCACCGGAGACATCGAGGTCGTCGAGATCGACAGCGCATCGTCCTACGAGAAGGTGATCAGGTACGTTTCGAGCGGAGACTACGCGCTCACCGTGTCGCCGCAGAACGTGGCCCAGCTTTCTGCGGACTACTTCGAGAATATCTATGTACGTCCGGCCCTCGGGAGTCCGCACCGCGTTGCATGGGCCGTGCGCACGAATGCGCCCGAGCTGCAGGCTGAGCTGAACGAATGGATTGAGGCCAATCGCGACGGGCCCTTTTTCAATACGTTGTATGACAGGTACTTCTTCGATCGGCGCGGATATCAGGAGCGCAGCGACAGCGGATATCTGACCGGCGAGACAGGTCGCCTCTCAGAGTACGACGACCTGCTCAGGACGCACGCGCAGGAGATCGGCTGGGATTGGCGGCTCCTCGCTTCGCAGACCTTTCAGGAGTCGCGCTTTGATCCGCGCGCCCGGTCATGGGCAGGCGCTTCCGGGTTGCTCCAGCTGATGCCGCCCACCGCGCGCGAATTCGGGGTTACCAATGTCTACGATCCCGAAGACAATGTAGCCGGCGCCGTACGATTCATCCAATGGCTCACGGATTACTGGGACGACATCATCGAGGACGAGGATGAGCGCCTGAAATTCATCCTGGCATCCTACAACACCGGCCATGGACATGTCCAAGACGCACGCCGCCTGGCAGCGAAGAACGAATACGACGACAGTGTCTGGGCGGATGTGGCCTTCTGGCTGCTCCAGAAATCCAAGCGGGAGATCTATCAGGATCCCGTCGTGCGATACGGATTTTGCCGGGGATTGGAGCCCGTGACGTATGTTTCGTTCATCATGGACCGGTACGAAAACTACAGCCAGTTCGTGGACCTCACGGCGGATGAGGAGGAGCTCGTGCAGGCTGATGGAGTTTGAGCGCGCAGCGGGTGCTCGCCTGGATGGAGCACAAGTACGGAGGAATAGCTCATGTCTCAGATGCATCGCCGAGCGCAGGTCGTAGTCCACGAATCAGCCGTCCGCTGCATCGTCGTTGATCCGAACCAGCAAAACCGGCAAGCAGACGAAGAGATGACATGAAGATCGGCATCATCGGAGCGGGCAACATCGGCGGCACGCTTA
>CAZKNF010000115.1:0-1506 GCA_964554105.1 uncultured Rhodothermales bacterium
CTAATTGAGGAGGTCCGCGACATGAGCTTATGGTACAGGTTTCTCTACCAGGTAGGCTTGACTCCATGGGAAGTAGACCCGAGGCAGGGCCCGGCCTCCGAACAAGTCGCTGCACTTTTCGATCGCGAGGAGAGGGGTAGACAGCCGCCTTTTGGGCCGGCACTGGACCTCGGCTGCGGAACCGGAATCTGGTCGGTCGAGCTCGCGAAGCGCGGATGGCAGGTCACCGGAGTCGACATCGTCCCGAAGGCAGTACGCAAGGCGCGCAAGCGGGCCGATAGCGCCGGCGTCGATGTGCGATTCGTACAGTCCGACGTGACGGCGCTCCGAGCTGGCGGACTCGAGCCTGGATTTCGTTTCGTGCTGGACTTCGAGTGCTTCAACCATCTCGATGATGCGCAGCGACTGGCAGTCGGTCGCGAAGTGAGCGCGGTCGCGGCGCCCGATGCTACGATGTTGATGCTCGTCTGGTCACCCGGACGACGGGGGCCGCTGCCGAAAGGTGCGAGCCGCGACGACATTGAGGCGGCCTTTCCCGGATGGACGATAATCGCCGAGGACGCTTATGCCGCGCAATCCGACCTACCGTCGTGGCTGAAGAACGTCGGTTTGCGCTTTTGCCGCCTCCAACGCGGCCTGTCGCCGTCTTGAGCACCTGTCATCGAACTACGCTGCCAGCGATCGATTATCCGTCCAACAGGCATGATTACTCAGATGGTCATATGAGCGTTGCCTTGAACGGAATTCCCTGTTAGATTCCAAACAAGCTGAGCTGCAGGCTGCACCTCGCCTTCCATTCCCATTCGAGAGTCCAAGTATGAAACTGCTGCCGCTGCTCTGTTGTCTCGCGCTTTTTGCCCACGCCTCGTTAGCTCAGCCGCAGGCCCAACCGCTGTTCAACGGTCAGGACCTCACGGGATGGCACGTCGACGTTCCGGCGATGGATACGAGTACGTCGCTGGAAAGCCCGTTTTTCGTGCGTGACGGCGTTCTGTTCAGTGCGGGAGAACCGCAAGGCCATCTGATCACGGATTCCACATTCCGGAATTTCCGACTGGAGGTGCAGTACCGCTTTCCGTCTACGCCCGGAAACGCAGGGGTTCTCGTGCACGCGTCGGCACCACGCGCGCTGTATGACATGTTTCCGAAATCGATCGAGGTGCAGATGATGCACGAAAACGCCGGCGACTTCTGGTGCATCGTCGAGGATATCGAAGTGCCGGATATGGAGCGTCGCCGGGGGCCGAAGGAGACCTGGGGGGTTACGGAAGGCGAGGCTCGTCGCATCGTGAATCTGACCGACGACTCGGAGCGACCCGTCGGCGAATGGAATACGATGATCGTTGAGGCGGTCGACCGTTCGGTGAGGGTGTGGCTGAATGGAGATCTGGTCAATGACGGATTCAACGCCACCGCCGATCACGGCCGAATCGCGCTGCAGTCGGAGGGGTCGGAGGTAGCGTTTCGGAAAGTGGAGCTATCTCCGATTCATCAACTGAGCGACGA
>CAZKNF010000115.1:1606-6670 GCA_964554105.1 uncultured Rhodothermales bacterium
GTGCTTCTGCAGTCGCTGAAGCGCGGAAAAGCCAGTGAATGAAGCTAGCGCTCGACCGGATCCCGACCGTGTTGCCGGTTTCTGTCGAACGTGAGCCATCGAACCGAGTCAGAACAACGTGATGAGATCGACGGCTTGGGAACGGCAAAGGCGTCGGTGGCGCGGAGGTGGGCCGGTAGAGCTCGACCTGTCTCCATACGAGCAAATTGGAAAAGAGATCGATCGCCTCGGGCAACGCATTCGGCGTGCGCCCTTAGGCACGTTGAGCGCCTCGATATGCATCGGGGTCAGCCTCAAGTATTCGTTCGTCGAACCCGCAAGGAAAAGAACATGCCTCTGGCCGTCTTCGATATCGACGGAACGCTGACGAACACCACTCATGTAGACGAAGAGTGCTACACCGAGGCCATCAGGGAAGAGCTTGATCTGCATATGCCGGCGGATTGGGCGACGCTCGATGAAATAACGGACGCCGGGATCCTTCATCACCTCTGTGAGCGGCAGGCTCTGGATATTGGACTTGAAGACGAGCAGCGGATTGCAGCGAGGCTATCGACCTTGTTATCCGCCGCCTTCGACGAAGCTCCAGAACGATTCCAGCCGGTTCATGGAGCACAAGACATATTCGAGATTCTAAGGAATGCGGGATGGAACGTAGCTATGGCCACCGGCTGTTGGCGATCATCCGCTCTATTCAAACTCCAATCCGCAGGCATACCCCATGAGGGCGTGCCGCTCGCCACGTCCAGCGAGCATCGGAAGCGGCGCGAGATCATCAGGATGGCCGTGTCCCTGGCGGATGAAGACCCATCGGAATCAGTCGTTTATTTTGGTGACGGGGTCTGGGACGGTCGTGCCGCGCGTGACGTCGGATGTTTCTTCATCGGCGTGGGGCGTGCTGGAAGGATCCCTGATCTCACTGCCGCTGGAGCGGAAGCAGTAGTCGAAGATTTTGGCGATGTTGGCCATATACTGGATATCTTGGAGCGGCTTGACGGCAGGACACAACGAGGTCCCCTGAAGACATGAAAACCCAGTACTACGCAGCGTCGAGCCTCGACGGATTCATCGCCGGGCCGGATCACTCACTCGATTGGCTTTTCCAATTCGGGGATGTGGAGAGCTCAAGCTATCCTGACTTCATTCGAGAGGTCGGTGCTCTGGCGATGGGTTCGGCGACGTACGAGTGGATCCTGCGCCACCTGATGGAATCCGAAGACGGATCGGCGCAGCCCTGGCCATATCGCCTACCGGCCTGGGTTTTTACGTCACGCACGCTGACGACGCTGCCGGAAGCAGACATTCGATTTGTCAGCGGGGATGTCGTTCCCGTGCATAGAGACATGGCGGCAGCGGCTGACGGGAAGAACATCTGGCTCGTGGGCGGCGGAGACCTGGTAGGGCAGTTTCATGATCAGGGGCTCCTTGATGAATTGATTATCACGGTCGCATCCGTGACTCTCGGCGGCGGATTTCCGCTGCTGCCGCGAACGATCGCGAAACCACCGCTGCGCTTGAAGTCCGTTACGGCGTACGGTGAAGCCTTCGCTGAGCTTCGGTATGACGTTCCCCGGCCGGAATGAGCTCGGGCGCGCCCGACGGCGCGATTTCAGTCCGACCCGTAGACATTACTACATCTGGTTGATGGATCAGGAACAACTCGGATGGAAACGTTCTCTCATTCTCCGTCGCGCATTCTCTATTGCGCTTTTTCCGTGTGACCACAATCATGGGCACCTATCATGAAGATCATCGGCGTCATACTCATCGTTCTGGGCTTACTCGGTTTTGTCTTCGGCAGTATTTCCTTCCAGGAGGAAGAGGAAATCGCGGATCTGGGTCCACTGGAGGTTGAGAGAGAGGAGACACGCACGATACCGATTTCGCCGATTGCATCGGGTGCGGCAGTTGCGGCCGGCATTACGCTGGTCGTGGTGGGCGCCCGCCGGGAGCCGCGTTCCTGAACGAGGAGACCGGCGAGGTGGCGCTATCTACACAGGCCGGCGTGGGTCAATTGAGATCGGCGTCGCCAAGAAAGCGGTAATAGAAGGTGATTCCGAGTTTGAGACGATCAACACCTTGTCGAGTTGTGTCGAATGCGACGCTTCAAACGGCGCGAAGACATCCACCCGATCCCCATATCGGTGCGCGGTCATTTGAAAGTCGCGCGGACCGTGAGATAGCTCATCGTACACTCCGGCGGTGAGTTCGCTGCCGTTACGATGATGCTCGATACAGCCGACAATCTAACGTCAGCTCGATTGGGGATCTCGCACGCGCTGTACGAAAAACCAGATGTGCCCTTCGAGATCGCGAGCTCCATACGTCCGATCCATCGCGTACTCCGCTCCATGATCTTCCGCTGCCGGCTCGCGAAATACCTGCGCGCCTGATGCGCGAGCGTGGGCACAGTGGGCATCCACGTCGTCGACGTAGACGGTCAGACACTGCGTGTTTCTGCCGTCGGCCGAGCGAGGGCTCACAAGGTGCTCATCCTCCTGCTTCTCGACGTCGACTCCGTCGTATAGCAAAATAAGGCCATCGTCGAACACCAGCTCCGAGTGCACTACACGCCCGTCGTCATCCTCGACTTTTAGGCGCACCTCGAAACCAAAAGCCCGGCACAACCAATCGATGGCGCTGGCGGCGTCTTCATAAAACAGCGCGGATGTAATTCGGGGCCAGCCGGCGGGCGGGTTCTTCATCTGGATGTGTATTTTACTCGCTATGCATGGCGCTGCTGAATCGATAAACCGCTCGTCGGCTATTCGTTTGCGACGCGCCCCGGCCGGAAGAGATTCCATTGGGCATCAACGAATCGCACGGCGGCCGCTGCTGCTCCGGATTGACCGATACGTACGTCAGAAAGTCAGCGCGGGCAGCAGCGGATCGAGTAAATCACACTCTCTGCGGATGGCTCTTCGTGTGCGGCGTTCGTAGGTTAAAAGGCCGCAAAAGAGACTGACCGCCAGGCAGCTTTGCTCAGATCAATTATCGAGAGCCGGTCATGTACACGATTAAACGTTCACGAGGCCTATTGTTGGGTCTCTTAGTGGTGATGTTTCTGCTGCTTCTTCCTCCTCAGGTATCGCATGCGCAGAGCGAAGAACAGGAGGTAGAGTTGAGCCGGACGCCTTCCGAAGAAGGCGCTCAGGAAACATCAGAGAGCAACCGCACCATCGAAATTGGCCGTCCGATGCCGAGCTTTACGGTACACACGCTCGACGGACAACAAATCAATTCAGATGATTTGCGCGGCAAGCACGTCGTCATCAACTGGTGGGCGACGTGGTGCGCACCGTGTCTCAAGGAAATGCCCGGCCTCAATCGGCTGGTCGAGGACTATGGCGAACATAGCGACCTCGTCTTTCTGGCCATCGCACGGAATACGGTAGCGCAGCTGGAGAGCTTCTTCGAAACCCATGAGTTCGCCTATCAGCAGGCGATCTTCAATCATGCGACGACGAAGATCTTCGGCGGAGCCTATCCGCGCAACGTGATTGTAGATGCGGATGGAATGGTTGTGTTTGATGAGCTTGGCGGTGCCGAACGTCAGGCCGACGAGATCGAAGCAGCGCTCCACGAGTACATTCTCAATTAGAGCTGACTCCCCAAGAGAACGATGTCACGAATTCGGATCGAACCATTCAGGCCGGAAATGGCACCCGAAGCGTCAGAGGTTATGGCACGCGCGTTCGTGACCAACCCGCTGCACGTGAACGTCTTCGGTCGGGACGAGCTCGCCAGGAATAAGGCGTTCTTTCGCGCAGGTCTGAGTGCCATGAAAGGGCCGACACAGGTGGCGCTCGAGGGGAGGCGCATCCTCGGGCTGGTTCACTGGGTCGATTCACCCGGCTGTCAATTCTCGGGGGTTGAGAAGCTGCGGCTGACGCCCGGCATGATACGTGGCTTCGGTCTACGTTCCGCAGTGCGGGTGGGTAAGTGGCTGTCCGTCTGGTCGAAACACGATCCGAAAGAATCCCACTCACATCTCGGCCCGATCGCCGTCGACCCTGAGGTACAGGGCAGGGGTGTCGGCCGGATGTTGATGGAGCTGTATTGCGAAAAACTCGATGGAATCGGGAAGGCGGGCTACCTTGAAACGGATCGTCCCGAGAACGTGGCGTTTTACCGTCGATTTGGATTCGAAACCACAACCGAAGGATCGGTGCTTGGGGTTCCGAACTTCTTTATGTGGCGGCGCGCGCGGCCCTCATCGGCAGACTGATAATAATGATGATCCCGCAAATGCTTCACGCCATCGAGCACGACACCCGGGAGCTTGGCTTCTCCATGCCGTCTGAGAGAAAGACCGGGGCCCTCCTGCGGACACTCGCTGCCATGAAGCCCGGAGGCCGGCTTCTAGAACTCGGAACGGGGACCGGATTGGCCACTGCATGGCTCCTGATGGGAATGGATGGCCAGGCTCGGCTCGATTCCGTCGACAACGATCCGGCCGCACTAGCGGTTGCACTCAGGAATCTCGGCTCGGACGAGCGCGTCACGTTTCACGAGTGCGAGGGCGAACGGTATATCGCGCGCGCCGCATCGGAGACGTACGACCTGATTTTTGCGGATGCCTGGCCGGGAAAGTATTCTCACCTCGATGAGACGCTGGCCACGCTCAAAATCGGTGGGGCCTACGTGATCGATGACATGAATCCACAGCCAAACTGGCCGGCCGGCCACGACGTGAAAGTCAAGCATCTGCTGCGTGAGCTTGAAACGAGGGCCGACCTGGCCGTGTGCCGTTTGGACTGGAGCACGGGTCTGGTGGTCTGCTCTCGCACCGCGTGATCCGAATCTGACGTCCGCATTGCCCGAGGGTCACCTTTCGGACGAAGCAGTTCATGGTCATCTCGTAGAGGGACATGATGGATGAAGATCTCGAACAGATGACACGCTCGGAACTGATCGCGGAGGCCAAGAAGCTTCGGCAGGGCATCCGGGGTCATCGTGACAGCAAACCGCACGAGCTCTGTTGGCACCATCCGATCAAAAGCATCCCGAACCCACGTAAAATGAAAGCACGTCATGTAACGGCGGCATCTGTCTTGCTGCTCG
>CAZKNF010000116.1:0-6572 GCA_964554105.1 uncultured Rhodothermales bacterium
TCGCATCCGCTTCATTATTCGAGCGATAGCAAGAATATCTCGAATCCACGTTCTTATGAATGAACTCATCATCGTCGGAGACCGCGTCCTGATTTCGCCGGAAGAAGGCGAGAAGCAGACGGAATCCGGACTCGTACTTCCCGCCAGTGTCGCGGAACGGGAGAAGGTCCGGTCGGGGCGCGTCCATAAGGTCGGCCCCGGGTACATCATGCCGAATCCGGATTACACGGCGGAGCCGTGGGCGAGCGAGCGCGATTCGGTACGGTATCTTCCGCTTCAAGCACGTCCTGGAGATTTCGCATTTTTTATGCAGAAGGAGGCCGTCGAGATCACGTTCGAAGGCAAGAACTACGTGATCGTGAACCATGCCGCCATTCTGGCGCTCGTGCGCCGCCACAGGGAAGATCTGCCTGATGACGCCGAGGGCGTCGACATCGAGGATCTTTTGAATTAGATCTGCGGGACTACTCCTGCCGAATCAGATCTGCTGGATTAGAGCTGCGGCGTTCTGCGTCTCCTGCGCAGCAGATGCATCAGATAGCGGCTGAAAGGGAGGTCGGATGGTTTGGCTATGCGCACCTGCAGCTGCTCTCGCTCCACCTTCTGCGTGTCGATCCGGGCGCGAAGGCGTGCGATCTCGTCATCCATCTCTTCGATTTGAAGGTCGATGCTTCGCCGCACCCGCCGTTCTTCGGCGGGAGACAGCTCCGTCGGGAGCTCCGTCTGATACCTTTCGGCGAGGCTTGCACGCCAGGAATTGACCCGCGCCTTGCTCTCGACCGCGAGCTGACGAACGGCATCGACGCGTTCCGGGGTGGCCTGATACGCCGTGCGAATCCCCGATACCTTGAGTCGCACGATCATCTTGTGCGTGATGCCGTCGAACGCGCGTGCATCGCCGATGAAATGATGCTTGAGCCGATCGCGGAGCGCCTCCTCTCGCAGCTCGGCTAGCCGCTGCTCGTAGCGGGCGTCGATCCGGCTGAGAAAATCCGCGCGGTCCGCTTCGAGGCGTGCGAGGTCGGCCTCGAGCCGCTTGACGATTCCTGCGAGGTACGCTTCCTCGCGCTCGATCCGGCGACGCCGGCGCACCGACGGGAGGCGGAGGTATCGCCACCAGGCCGATCCAAGGCCGGCGGCGACGGCGAGGCATACGATCAGCAGAGCGGCTTCGTAAGACCCGAGCATGGCGACTGCGACAGCCGCGGCGGCGACGACTGCTGCCGCCGGTGCGAACCAGCGTTCGAAGGCGCTGCCGAACTCCCGGTCGGAGGCAGTACGCGGGTGATCATGCGGGTGCCGATCTAAACGCCAACGCGGACGCCGATGCGGATGCATAAAGAAGCGCCGTCGCCCTGCGGCTGCTGCTGAGCCTTCAGCAACTTCATCGAGCGATGGGACCTGCTCGAGTTCTCCATAGCAGGCTGCACGTAGCACCTCCGCCCGATCCGCCAGCTCCTCGAACAGAGGGGACGATTCCGGATCATAGAAATCGGAGGATCTGAAGAGCAGATTTTCGCCGGTGTCGAATCGGTGCCAGAGGTCCGGGTTGCCGATGCACGCCTGAATCGCCGTATCGATGACCAGGGCCGAAAAGCGGTCGAGATGCGGACCGAAATCCGACTCATCCCGATCAGGATGCTGGTAGTTTCGGTGGCCGACCTCCGGACTCTTCCGCCGCCGCAGCGCTGGAACGTACATCGTATCGTAATCCACCAGATGCAGATCTGCATTCGGATCGACCAGCACGTTGCCGTGCTGCAGGTCTCCGTGCGCCATGCCGGCCTCTTCCAGGTCGCGGATCATGCGGCGCCAGTTCTTTTGAAGCCGCTGCAGCGTGTCAGGCGACTCGAGATGTTCTTCGACGAAGCGTGAAATCGGCGCCCCATCCACCCATTCCATCTTCAGGAGCGGGAAACCACGGCCCTGCACCCGGATACCCTTCGATTGATAGTCAAATTCCGCCGTGTAGGGGAGCCGCTTCTCTTGAAGATGAGCGGCGATCGCACGGTAGCGCCGTCGCTGATCGCCCGTTTCCTTCAGAAAGCACTTGACGGCCCACCGGGCACCTCGCATCCGGATCGGAAAGACGACGGCGAACGCGCCCGTGATCGCGCGCGGGATGCCGAGCGGAAGCATTTCCGGCTCGCCCGCCTGCAGCATCGGATCGCTGAAGGCCGACGACGGAAACTGTACGGCCTCCTGGTACTCCCCTGCCGTTGGGTACGTCATCTATCGGAGATCAACGATCACTGCGGTCACGTCGTCGTCACGCATCAGGCCATCGGCTCGCGCCTCCAGGACGAGCTCGTCGAACCGGTTTTCGGCAGTCAGGAGGGCGGCCGGGCCGGTGGATATCAGCCATGCGGCCAGCGCATCGGTCGCCAGGATGAACGCATCGCCGGGGTGCCAGGTGCCGGACGCCTCCAGGAAAGATGGAAGGGGATCCGCGGCTGCGCTCGAGATCAGATCGGGCGTGTGCGTGAATGTATCGGTTGCGTCGAGGGGCCATGAGACGGGCCGGCCGGTCGATGGGACGTGGAATAGACAGCAGTCCCCTACGGCGGCGGCTTTCCAGGTGCGCACGGTGCCGTGCGCCTGAATCTCGAGACCGAGCATGGCTGCATGCGCCCCTTCTTCGAGCTTCGCTTCGAGGTACCACGGCAGACGGCGCTGAGAACGGCTCCTGAAGCTCTGACGCAGCGCGGGCATGGACGATTCGACGTCGCCGCTCTGCACGAATGCGGCAGTCAACCTGTTGGCCCACGACCGCGAAAAGGCCGCCTCCGTCGCACCGTCGGCGACCGCTGCACGAAACGTCCGCGCATCAGCGGGAGCATGCACGGTGTCGAGACCGGAAACGGCGAACGCGTCTTCGTATTCGTGGCTCGAGTGGCCGCTCTTCGGCGACCACAGCGCGCGTGCGTGGATCCATTTTCGTGCAGCGGATATCATGGCGCCGGGCGCTTCATTCACGGTTTGGAAGATGGAGAACCGAGATGTTTTGGATTCTCGGGAAAGGATTACCTCAGATTGCTCGGGCGGGTCCCGATTTCGAGGAAGCGTACGAGCGAACCCGGATCCGCGTTGAAAACAAAACCGCGCGTATCCAGCGTGACGCGGTATCCATCACGCTCCGCCGCGGCGCGCATGGCGAATGGCAGGACGCTCGACATCTGATAGAGTTGGAGTGCGTAATCGTCCCCCGGAAGCTCGGCCGCTGAATCGGGCAGTGCGAACGGGGGTTCCTCGGATGACGAAAGATGTGCGTTGAACAGGAGCGTGTCGCCGTCGTCGGTGGCATAGGCACGCACCTCCTGCGCGAACCGGAGGGGGTCGCCGTCTGTGGCCTCGCCGTCGGTGACGTTGATTACGATGGGCGGGAAGTCCCGCGGATGGAGGTCGATCCACTTGCGAACGATCTGTGCGGCGAGATCGAGCGCCTGGCACATCGGCGTGCCGTTCTTCGCGTGGGGATCGAACCAGATCGGGCGCTTGATGCGCCGCCTGACCGTCCCTCCGCCGCCGGCAGGGTCCGGGATCTCTTCGGTGCGCTCGTCCAACCGAAGCGGCCGTTCGGCGATACGGCTGATGGGCAGCAGATCACCGCCCTCGGTCTGCGTGATCAGCGGCTCCACGCGATCGCCGTACCCGACGACGCCTACGTGAAAGTAGTCGCGCACGCCATCCTCCTTGGTACAGCGAAGGACCAGATTCTGCAGGAGACGATTGACGACGTCGGCGAGCACGCGCGCCTTGCTGGGCGCCGCATCGCCCCGCTGCTCGGCGCCGCCGAATGGATCCTGCATCGAGGCCGACTGATCCAGAAGAACGAGAATCGCAGTCGGAGACGAGCGGCTAATTTCGGCGGAATAGGGCATCGCTAGGCGGCCGCAGAATCATGCATTCGTTTGGGGGATCGGTGAGTCGGAGTGCTTGCGCGGAAGCGACGTATTGATTGCGGCGGTGCGGACGTGTGCAACGGGTCGGTTTAGCGGTTCCGCCGACCGCGATCGCTGGAGGCAAGTGTCAACTCCTGCATCGACTCGCCTTCAGCTACCCCAAGCCGTTCGCGGATCGTCTCCAGCGGCTTGTCCTCCCACGTGCCGTCATCGTACTGAATCCAGACCACCTCCTTGAAAATGTCGACCTTCTGGACCGTCCCGTGTCCGTACGCGGTGGTGATCGGGGTGTCGATCGTCGGATAATCCTTGAGCGACGTCATGTACTGCTCGAGCTCGTAGTTGAGGCAGCATTTGAGGCGCCCGCACTGGCCCGAAAGGCGCGCCGGATTCAGGGGTAGATTCTGGATTCTGGCCGCCTGCGTCGAGACGGGTTTGAACTCCTGGAGCCACGTCGAGCAGCAGAGCTCGCGCCCGCAGGATCCGATGCCGCCGATCCGCGCGGCCTCGTCGCGCGCGCCAATCTGGCGGAGCTCGACGCGGGTACGGAATCTGCCCGCTAGATCACGGACGAGCTGCCGAAAGTCCACGCGGTGATCCGCCGTGAAGTAGAACGTGACCTTCTTGTGGTCGTGCTGCCATTCGACGTCGACCAGCTTCATGGGCAGGTCGAGCGCGTCGATCGCCTTCCGGCCGATGTGGAACGTCTCGGCCTCCTTTTCATGATTGGCCTCCCACTTCTCGATGTCGGCCAGACCGGCCGAGCGGATGATGTTGGGAAACTGCTGCTCTTCTTCGAGGCCTTTCTGTCGCACGCGCAGGCGGACGAGCTCGCCGGTCATGTGGACCGTGCCGAAATCGATGCCGCGATCGGCCTGCACGATGACGAAATCCCCGACCTGCAGATCGAGCTCGCGCGTGTTTCGATAGATGCCCTTTCGACCCGCTTTGAACGTGACTTCGACGAGATCGAACAGGACGGGCGGCTCGCTGACGCCGATCTCGTTCAGCCAATCGAACACGTGCATGGCCGGGCATCCACCATCCGAGCCGTCGGACCCGCTGCCGCATCCACCCGAGGCACAGCCGCCTGCGGCGCCGTCACCGCCGCTAGAGCCGCATCCACCTGAGCCGCATCCACCTCCACCCCCATTCGAACCACAAGGCATCGTCTATATGTATTATGAGTTTTCAGGATCGCAAATCGACAGAGGCACGGTCGAGTGTCACGCGTCCGGCGCGCGGGCGGTACCCGTGCATTTAGCCGGTTCTAGACAATCCCGGCTCCGAAAGCGGCGTATACAGCCGGCCGCTGTGCGGACCGCGCATCGCTTTACCAAGTGCCTGTGAAAGTACTGTTAATGTAAGATTAACATGCACGTTCCGTTCGATCAATTCCATTGCGCCTTCGACGAGCGCGGCCATCGCTTCCAGATCCGCGTGCGGAAGATTCCGGCTGAAGTTGGCGATCGCCTCTTGCTGGTCGATGTTGACGATCGGCGCCTCGTCGCCCAGCGTTCCATACAGAATCAGATCGCGAACCCAGCGGAGCATCAGGTCGAGCACTCCTTTGACGTTCTCGCGGCCGAGGCGGGCCGTCTCTTCGATCAGATCGACCATCTTGTCGATGTTGTTCGCATACGAGTAGCGGAAATAATCTACGACGAGCTGCCGCAGGCCCTTTAGGTCCTCGTTTTCGTTTAGATCGAGCGCTCCCGAGTACGATCCGTCGGCCATGCGAGCCAGGGTCGCCGCGAGCTGTGGTTCGACGTCTTCCCTCGCGATGAGCGCCTCCTCGATCGCTTCGGGCGCCAGAGGATCGAATCGGATGCGCCGGCAGCGGGAGAGTATGGTGGGCAGCAGGACGTCCGGACGGCTGGTGGTGAGCATAAAAACCGTGCGGTCCGGCGGCTCCTCGAGAAGTTTGAGAAAGGCGTTCGCGGATTCGTTGTGCATGCGCTCGACATCCGTCAGAACGGCGATCTTGTAGCGCCCTTCGACCGGCTTGAAGGACATCGACCGTTGAACATCCTCGTGCATGCGCTCGACCGAATAGATCGCCTGCTTGTTCGATGACTTCGACGCATCCTGCAGTGAAGGGCGGCGGATGAAATCGACGGCCGCGTATGGGTTGGCCGACAGGAGTTGAAGCCGTTCGGCGACATCCTCCATGCTCACGTCGCTTGGATGCGGGAAGAGGACGTGCAGGTCCGGATGCACCATTCTATCGACCTTCCGGCACGGCAGGCATTCGTCGCATGGCTCATCGCCGCCTCGCTCGCAGAGGAGGGTTTTGCCGAACTCGAGGGCGACGGCCCGTTTCCCCACGCCGTCGGGCCCCTGGAAAAGGTAGGCGTGGGCGATCCGGTCGCTGGAGATGTTGCTCCGAAGCGACTGGATAACGCGGCGCTGGTCGATGACTGCGTCCCAGGACATGCGTTGGCGTGTATGTTTCGGCGGCCGTCCGTGAAGATAGCGCACGCGCTCTTCACCGACAGGCGGGAAACTTCCGGACGAGGGCCGTCTTTATTAGTTTCGTTTCAAAATGGACGGTCCGGTGCCGCCGGAGATCCTGATTTGGTGTCTGCGGCGTGTATTTGTATTTTGGCCGGCCGATTCGGCGCGGTAGCTCAGCCGGTTAGAGCGTACGACTCATAATCGTAAGGTCGA
>CAZKNF010000117.1:0-6412 GCA_964554105.1 uncultured Rhodothermales bacterium
GTGGGCCCTACTGGATTTGAACCAGTGACCTCTCGCGTGTGAGGCGAGCGCTCTAAACCCCTGAGCTAAGGGCCCCAATACGACTGTACGCAGATGCTACACCTGCGACGGTACAATGTCAAGGTGTGGGCTGCGTGTGTTCAAGAGCCGCTATACTACTCGAATCGCGACGATGAGATTCCGAATGCGAATCAACAGTTGCGACAGACCTGAAGGGCGAAAGAGGTGCAAAGGTCGAGAGGACGGCATAGCCGTGCAGATTCCGAGGGGTAACGGCCGTGAGGTCAAGTGAAACCTTCTGAGCATTCTGCAAACCGAATTCGACGGCTCGGCTGCCAGACGCGTCGTAGTTCGGACCGGAGTCCAGCAACGTGCCGCCAACCATCATCCCGACGAGAACGAGGAGCGCCATAGCCGATGTTGCGGTGGCGAAAGATCTGAGCCGGTCAGACAATACAAGATGAAAGGGGACTTGACCGCGCATCAGGTCGAAGGAAATCTCGCGACGGAGTCGATCATGTAGATCATCCGGAGCATGGCAGCCGCAACCGTAGCGACAGAGCAACATGCGTGTATTCTGGAGGCATCGGACGTGATCCTTCAGATCCGGATTCATTCGAAGGTATTCTTCAAAGACCTCCCTTACGAGAGGGTCCATCGTACCATCGACGTACTCGCAGAGGAATTCATCCTCCAGCCCCGAATAGTCGCCCGCGTCGGCGTTGTATCCTTCACACATAGGCAGATCTGACCTTCCTGCGACTCACATCACTCACAATACGGTAATAACAAAGGGGTCGGCAGTAGAATAACCACCGACCCCTCGTCGAGATCCACAGCGGGTTGAAGCGTTTATTCTTCCTGCGCCGAATAAATATCCTTTAGAAGTACCTGGAGTTTCGATCGTCCGCGATTAATTCGACTCTTTACCGTTCCCATCGGGAGTCCGGTGATCTCCGCGATCTCCTCGTAAGCGAGCTGCTGCACATCCCGCAGCACAACCACTTCTCGAAACTCTTCAGGAATCTGCTTTAACGCCTCCTGAATGTAATGATCCTGAATGGTGCTTTCGGTATGCTTGTCAGGAGAGAAGGTTTCGTCCGGAACTTCAACCTCGTACTCCTCATCATCCCGGTTAACCGACTGCAAAGAATACAATCGGCGGCGCTTTCGCTTTCGGTACTCCGATCGCGCCAGATTTCCTGCGATTGTGTAGAGCCATGTCGAATACTTGGCGATGCGGCGGTATGAATGACGATTTCGATACACGCGTAGGAATGTCTCCTGCAGCAGGTCCTCACATTCCTTCATATCGCCGAGGAAGCGATAGATATAATTGGTAAGCGGGTCCTTGTATCGGCTTACCAGAATATCAAACGCCTCAACAGTTCCTGCCTGAAACTGCGACATCAGATCCTCATCGCTCATCTGGCTCAGAGTATCGACGTGCCGATTATTCGGATTGCTCCGCTTTTGCAGCGTCTTTTGGCGCTTTAGGAGGTTATTTCTCTCCATCGACGTTGTTGCCATGTTTTTTCTCCTTCTATCCAAAGGACATCTCCCCCGCTTAGAGGGATCGCCCGCTTTATTCGGCGTAGATTTCCGCCTCCCGCATTACGCGGCTTCGGCCATGATTCGTCTGATTGTAAGGGACAACACAAGCTTCTCATCACGTGATGCCCCGCCTTTTAGCTCGTAGTCCGCCGCAAGAAGGGCCGAAAAGGCCCGTTCGATTGACGGAATGGTATACCTCCGCAAACTTGCCACATATTCCTTGACATAGTACGGCGGCACCCCGATACGCGATGCCAGTGCGTTATCAGGGACGCGACCCTGCACTGCCGCCAGTTTCCAAAGCTTTCTAAAGAAGGCGTTCAGAACGGCTACGATCTTCAGCGCCTCGCTCGAGGCATTGCCGGCGGTTCGCAGCATTCGATCCGCGATGCGAAACGCGTCACCTGCTCGACCTTCTCCGATTGCATGTTGAAGCTCGAACACGTTAAACTCCCGCGTTTGCCCACTCGCATGGACGACGTCGTCCGCAGAAATGGTATCGCGTCCAGCTGCAAAGGTAATCAGCTTCTCAAGTTCTTCGTCTGTCGCACGAAGGTTCGTTCCGACATAGTCGACGAGCATTCTAATTGCCGCTGGATCGATCTTGTAGCCCTTCGACCTGGCCCTGGTCTGAATCCAACCGGGCATCTGTCGATCATAAAGTGTCTTGCTTTCCATGCAAATAGCATGCTTACGCAGGGCTCTGTATGGGTGCGCCGACATGTTAGGCTTCGTACCACAGACTAACAAAACAACCGCTGTAGGATTTGGCCTCTCCGCGTATTCTTTGAACAATCGGTTGTCGCTCAGCTCCTCAAAATCTCGAACGATAACTACGCGTCTTTCAGCCATCATCGGAAATGATGTGCACATGTTCAGCACATCCCGTGCATCGGCATCACGACCGTATACGATATCCAGGTTGAAGTCGCGTTCATGTGGAGCAATCGCATGCTCGAGCAGGACGCTCTGCAGCGTCTCCGTCAAGAACCTCTCCTCGCCGTAAAAGAAATACAGCGGGTTGAAATTGCAGTGCCGGAACGCAGTCGCAAGCTGCTCGTATGTCTTCTCGTTCTTACCCATCTGCGCTCGACATCCAGAGCGTCTTTAGAATTAACAAAGATACGGCCCCACTCTCTCTGCTTCCGTCTGTCTAGAACGCGCGGAAATCTATTCTAGTATTCTTCAAGACGTGCGCGCCGATGGACGTGCAAGCTCGACCTTTCCGTACAATGCATTCCATCTCGCATTCCATTTCCTGCGATTTGGGCGATTCTCGCCTTTACGCGAATATACGCCTAGTCTCTCATGGATCGGCAGTCGAATTCGATGAGCGTTACGTGTTCGGCGCAAAATTGTTAGGATTGTCTCGAGTTCGTGTGAGATGCGAGCACAATGTTACGTGCGGTTGAAGGTTTCTGGATGCGATTACCAGCGGCTGTCGTGCATTCGACGTGCCGCTGCCCGCAGAATCTCCGCGTCGTGCTGCACTATCGAGTAGACGACTTCGAAGAGAGTGATACTCCGTTGTCCAACGGAGGCCTGGCGTTCCCATGCCGCATCCGGCAGTGACTTTACGAGCCCCACCAGTTCTGTCCGCACGTCGCGAACGAAGCCCAACACTGCCACGAAGGATTCTTCATTCCACTTGCCCCGGCTCAGCAAGTCCGCATCCTCCCCCTCTACGAGCCGAGGGTTTTTTTTTGCGATCATGGCCCGGATAGCGGGCAGATAAACGTTCTTATCATACAATCCAATGAGTGCGTAGAGCTCCTTTATAGACGGCTCATGCTCAAGGGGGCTAGTGCTCAAGACATCATCCGGGACGGATTTCACCTGCTCCTCCAGCGCATCAATCTCATGGACGAGGTGCTCCGCCTGCCCGATCAACACGTCTCTCTGTTTCTCGAGGTCCTCTGTCATCGCTCAACGTGTAGATCGGTTAGATTCTGCGCCAAAAGTTTATAGTCTATCGTAGCAGACACTTTACAGTCATGAGCCAAAGGCATACTTTGGGCCGCGGTGCAGAGTTCTTGCCCGCGTGCTGACAACGTCCGAAGCGGCCGATTGATCGTTCACCCTGGATCAATCGGCCGCGTAAGCATGCAGAGTTCGCCGCACCTCCGACCCGTCCTATCGGGTCCTCCTCAACGCGCCATACTTCACCCAAAGGATTCGTATGCTCCGCATCGTTCTATGTATTGTTACGTCTTTCCTCTTCGTACAACTTGAGGCTTCTGGTCAGCACTTCTCAGATTGCGTGACTCGAACCGGTGCCAACGCGACTTTCCTGATGACATCAGAGGCGGCTCCGACGCTCGCTGGAGAGCCGCTCGCATCGAATGTCGAGGTCGCCGCCTTCAGTCAGGACGGCCTCTGCAGCGGTGTAGGGACCTGGAACGGATCAGAGCTCGTAATATCCGTGTGGGGAGACGATAGCCAGACCCATCAACGGGACGGCATCACGAACG
This sequence comes from uncultured Rhodothermales bacterium, assembly GCA_964554105.1. Lineage (GTDB taxonomy): Bacteria > Bacteroidota > Rhodothermia > Rhodothermales > VXPQ01 > CAZKNF01. Next base: position 4,026 of record CAZKNF010000117.1, read on the forward strand.
GCCAGCATTTTAACTACCGGCTGTGGGATCCCGCGACGGAGTCCGAGCTGAACGCCTCAAACGCCGATATCACTGTTACATACGACCCCTCGAAGTCGCTTCTTTCTACGGATGGGAGATTCGTGGATGGAGCCATACTCCACGTACGTTCCTTCGACGTCGCGATCAAAGTCGAAGAACCAGTCGTTCACGATCCAGAAGTTGCCGGTGATGTGACGCTCCACGAGAGCTATCCTAATCCTGCCTCCGAGAGTACGGTTATCGGCGTATCCTTACCGGAATCCGCTGTCCTCTTGCTGGAAGTTTTTGATACGCTCGGACGGCGCGTGGCGGAAATCGTATCTCGCAGAAGGCTCCCGTCTGGCCACCACTCGTTTCCCTTCGACGTCGCGGGAATACCCAGTGGGCTGTACTTCCTGCGCTTGAAAGTCAACGGCCGGATGCACACCCGTACATTGCACGTCGTCCGAGACTGACGTGCTAAGTAGCGTACGCGGGTACCGAGACCTCATCGTTCAGAACGCGACTCAGGCTTTCGTAAAAGGCCTCTTCACTGAGCGGTTTACCAACGGCGTGCTCGGATTCATCGATTGTGAATCGGCGATCGGCAGACCCAAACGACATCCGCACGACAGGCGCTCCCTTCGCCCTCGAATACTCTACGATTTTCTCACGCAGATCGGATGCGTCGGCGTATTCGTCCATGTCCTCTGATGCAACGAGCAGCGTGAATCGTCCCCTCTCAAGCAGGGAAATCGCCAATTTCGGAAAGTACGCATGGTGAACGTCAAACTCCTTTCCGAGACACACGTGAACGAATCGGTGAACATCCGCATCTCTGTCGATGACGAGGGCCGTCGGCTTGCGCGAGCGCTTTGAGCTGGAAGTTTGTGCTCTCATGGCAATACGATTCCGTTGGCGTGAATAGGTGCGCGATCTTTGTCGAACATCAATAACAAAATGCATTCCACCCGAGCCGGCGAAGTCGTACACAACCGGATCGCGTCCGAGGATGTCATCTCATCCGGCACAAAACCGTCGTAGTACGCCCTGAATGTGTTCTCCACCTTTCTGAAAGGACGTGCGCAAGAAAGCGCAGATCGATACGCTTGATCCGGGAACGGTAGATATTTCCATGTCTGCTGCATCGATCGGCAAAAACTTCAAATCTGTACCGAATGGGAGAAGACGAAGATGCTGGATATCGTCCTCCTGTGTCACCCGAGGGCTCCGTGCTTTCATCTTCATGATGGCACGCAATTAGATCAGGGCGCCGCCGATGTGTCGAATCGGAATTCTAGCGCGCGTTGGCTGCCTCGCTCATGCGGTCTCTATTTTTATTGCCGGCACTTGCGACTCTATTGTCTGCACCTGTAAGTGCCCAGTCGTATTACGTCGATTGTGCCGACAATACGGGCGATAGCGCGAGCATCATTCTTACGGAAGCAATCGTTCCCGTGATTGACGGCGTTCCCTTAGTGGAAAACTCGGAGATCGCCGTCTACTCTCACGATGGTGTCTGTGCCGGAATGGCCATTTGGAAGGGAGCCAGCCTGTCCATCACAGCCTGGGGCGACGACATCATGACGTCGGTGCAAGATGGGTATCATCCGGAGGAGGTGATGTCGATCCGCGTCTGGGATGCCTCTTCGGGTATCGAATATGGTATCGTAGACGGCAGCGTCGAAGTTGAGTATGATCGGAGCGACGATTTCCTCCGTACCGATGGACGCTATTCGAGCGGCGCAATATACAATCTCGTGACGCTCGTCGCGGAAAGTGGTCCATCAGTGGAAGCACCCGCTGCACCGGCAGTTATGTTTCCGACCGACGGCATGCGTGATGTGGGCCCCGACGTCGGATTCGAATGGCTGGATATAGAAGATGCGAGCTCATATCACGTTCAGATCCTGCTTGCGGAACAGGCAGACTCTTCGCGTGTCGTCGTCGATTCGACCGGTGTTCAAGGAACGACACTCTATTCAGAGCTCGAGGAAGGCTCCAGCTACAGTTGGCGTGTGCGGGCAGCCGTGGACGGACGCTCGAGCGCATGGTCGACTCTAGCAAGCTTCGAGACGCGCGAACAGGAAAACTCGTCCGGGGACGACAGTCTACTTCCGGACACGCCCGAGCTGGACCAGAATTATCCCAATCCTTTCAATCCACACACCACGATCCCTTTCGTGCTGCCTGAGGCGGGCCGCGCCCGATTGAGCGTATATGACATGCTCGGAAAGGAAGTCGCCGTGCTCGTGGAGGGTAGGCTCGAAAAAGGAAAACACGAGTTCCGGTGGAACGCCGCAGACACACCGAGTGGTGTATTCACATACGTGCTGCGCACATCAACGACCACACTCCGGCGCTCGCTCGTACTGATCAAATAGTAC
>CAZKNF010000118.1:0-4684 GCA_964554105.1 uncultured Rhodothermales bacterium
AAGGGCGGACTCAATCTCGAGGATGTCTTTTTCGTCACCTCCATCATCCGTAACGGGGCCACATGGTCGCAGGTGACGGAGATGATCCGGTCGGAGGAGATGCCGCCGAACACGAAGCCACGCCTCACTTCGGAAGAAAAGGACGTGGTGATTGAAGGCATCAACGGGTTTTTGATGGAAGCGCTCGCCGTTCCCGATCCAGGCCTGGTGACGATGCGCCGGCTGAGCAACCGCGAGTACGGCTATTCGGTGTATGACCTGCTCGGGGTCGACTTCGATACGCGGGAGTTCTTTCCCGCGGATGGCTCCGGCGGCGAAGGCTTCGACAATCATGCCCGCGCGCTGTACGTCACGACGCTCTCGTTCGAGCGGTACTACGACGCCGCGGAGATCATTGTAGAACGTGCATACGAGGACGCCGATGTCTGGCGGACGATCGTCCCGGAGCCGTACAAGCGCACCTTTCGCGAGCAGGTTGCGATCTGGTGGCATCGACTCTGGGGCGGAGAGGATATTTCCCTCCGCGGGCCCGTGCTCGCTGCCGAGGAAATCCTGCATCCCCTGGCCGCGAGGGCCTATCGCCGCTTCCCCGACAGGGAGGATAAGGAGCAGCTCATAGAAATTTTCTCGGAGGTGTACGAGGGCCTCGAAGGAGAGCCGGACCGCTTCGACCGGAGTATCCAGGAGAGCCTGAAAGTGATGCTTATCTCACCGCACTTCCTGTACCGGCACGAAGTCGACCTTCCTCTCGATCGGCCGTACGCGCTGAACAACTTCGAGCTGGCCTCGCGGCTCGCCTATTTTCTCTGGTCGAGCCTGCCGGACGACGAGCTTCTGGAACTGGCTTATCGAGGGGATCTGCACGATGAGGACATCCTCGAGGCACAGGTGCGGCGCATGCTGGCAGATCCGAAATCCAGGCGATTTGCGGAAAGCTTCGCGACGCAGTGGCTGGGCGTCGACACGATTCTGGACACGCATGAAGTGGACGAGGAGCGGTTTCCCGAGCTCACACCGGAGCTGCGCCGCGCCATGTACGACGAGGTGGTGACCTTCTTCCATTACGTACTCACCGACCGGCAGAACTTTCTGGATCTTCTGGACAGTGACTACACCTTCCTCAACGCATCACTCGCCGAGCATTACGGCCTGGGCGATGTGCAGGGAGACGAGCTCGTCAGGGTATCGCTCGACGATCGACGGCGGGGAGGCGTGCTGGGGATGGGGAGTGTCCTGATGGCTACGTCCTTGCCCACGCGCACGAGTCCGGTCCTTCGCGGCAAGTGGGTGCTCGAGGAGCTTCTGGGCACGCCGCCGCCGCCGCCGCCGCCGGACGTCCCCGAGCTGGAGGATGCCAAGAATGCGGAGACCGAGCTCGACCTACGCGAGATCCTCGAGCAGCACCGGTCCCCATCCGCCTGCCACAGCTGCCACGTGAAAATGGATCCGATCGGCCTCGGAATGGAGAATTTCGACGCGATCGGCCGCTGGCGAGAGGGGTACGGCGACGTGCCGATCGACGCGACCGGCGTGCTTGCAGACAGTACGACCTTCGATGGTCCGGCCGAGCTGAAATATGTCCTTCTCGACAGAAAAGAACTTTTTGCGAGGAACCTGACCAGAAAAATGCTCGGGTTCGCGCTCGGCCGAAATATCCGATTTCAGGATAAAGTGACGGTCGATGCCCTTACGGATCGGCTGCTGGAGAGCGACTTCCAGACTGTCGATTTCATCACCGAGCTGGTTACAAGCTTCCCGTTTCGATACAAGAAGAGCGATCCACAAGAGAGTTGAACCACATGAAGAAGTCTTCGCCTATATCTCGTCGACAAATGCTGAAGGGCCTCGGGGCCTCCATCGCCCTTCCGTTTATGCACTCCATGGTGCCTGAGAGCCTCTACGCCAGCTCCGTTCCCGCCGCGCCGCGCCGCGCCGCGTTCCTCTACATGCCGAACGGTGTCCATCCGGAACGATGGACTCCGAAAGGCAGCGGAGGCCAGTTCTCCCTCTCACCGATCCTGCAGCCGCTCCAGGACCACAAGAAGGACATCCTCGTGTTCACGGAGCTCATGAACAAGAATTCCGACACGGGCGAGGACGGCCACTACACCAAGTTGGCCAACTTCCTGACGAGCATGCGGATCACCAAGACCACCGGCACGAACATCAACTCCGGCGGGGTTTCGGTGGATCAGCTCATCGCCCAGCAGACGGGGAAGGAGACGATCTTCCCGTCGCTCGTCTACGGCATCGACCGGATCAAGACAGGCGTCGACAAGAGTGTCGGATTTACGTCCATCTACGCCTCGACGATGTCCTGGCGCACGCCGACCCAGCCCTGTTCGATGGAGATCGACCCGCGCTTTGCCTTCGATCGCCTATTCCGCGGGTTCGTGCCGAACAAGGCCGTGAAGGATGAGAATCCGTGGAAGTCGAGCGTGCTGGATGCCGTCCTCGACGATGCTCGCTCACTCGAGCGAAAGCTCGGAACGGAGGACAAAAACAAGCTCGTCGAGTATCTGGAAGCCATCCGTTCGGTGGAGCAGCGCATCCAGGACCGCGACAAGCTCAAGGAATTCAAAGACCACATCACGCCCGAGATACGCGAGGAGCTGACGCACGTGGATTCGCGCATCGACGATTACGTCGAATATCGGACGGGCGTCGATGCAACGGAGAAGACGCGGCTGATGCTCGACATCATCGTGCTCGCCTTCTGGAGCGATGCCACTAGGGTCGCTTCCTTCCTGTTCGGCAACGAAGTGAGCAATCGCAATTTCTCATTCCTGGACGGCGTCAGCGGCAATCATCACGCCATCTCGCATCACAAAAGCGACCCCCGGCAGCTCGCGCAGTACGAAATCATCAACCGCTGGCACGTGGAGCAGTACGCGTACCTGATCGACCGGATGAAATCCATTCGCGAAGGAGACGGGACGCTGCTCGACAACTCCATGATTCTGTTCGGATCGGGGCTTCGTGACGGCGATCGCCATTCGCCCAAGAACATTCCGATCGTCGTCGCGGGCCAGGGCGGTGGAAAGCTGAAGACGGGCCGCCATCTCGCCTTCGAACCCAACACGCCGCTCGCGAATCTTTATCTGGGAATGATGAACACGATGGGAGTCGAGGCGTCTCAGTTCGGCGACAGCACGCGCGAGCTTTCCGAGATCTACGCGTGACTCATTTGTACTCAATCTTCAGCGATCTATCGTGCAGCTTCCGCGTTTTGGGCTGCGGTTTCGACCCATCTACGGGGTCGGCGTCGTCGCCATTGTGGGCCTTTCATTTCTGGCCCTGCCTTTTCTTCCGCTACCGGATCCTCCTCTCGCCGGCTGGGGTGCCTTTTTAGGACGGTTCCACCCGCTCGTCGTTCACTTTCCGATCGTGCTGGTCGTGATTCCGCTGCTGCTTGAAGGGGCGGCGCGGATCGGCCGTGAAAAGGGATTTCTGAAGCTGGTCCCGCTTTTCTGGGGTTTGGCGGCGCTGAGCTGCATGGTGGCCGTGCTTGCCGGATATCTTCTGTACGCCTCGGGCGAGTACGCGGGAGATCTCATACGTGATCACCTCTGGGCCGGCGTAGCGCTGGTCGTCGTAGTTCTCGCGACCGCCGTTTTGTCGGTTTTCCCGCAGATCCGATCGTCATCGCGCTGGTTCGGCGCGTATCTCAGCGGCGCACTGGTGGCGAATCTCGTGGTCGTCTACGCAGGTCACCTCGGCGGCTCGCTGACGCACGGAGAGGATTTCATCGCCGACGCTTTCCCCGGCTGGGGATACCAGGCCACGCTCGTCGAGTCGGTCCCTCGTGAAGAGCTCCTCGTGTTTCGCGATCTCGTCATGCCGGGCATCCAGGCGCGCTGCGCGAGCTGCCACAATCCCCAGCAGACGAAGGGCGACCTTGATGTGACCTCGTTCAATGCGATCGAGCGCGGTGGCGACAGCGGCAGACCTATGTTCGTGCCGGAGCGGCCGGACAGCAGCGAAATGTACGTCCGGATCACGCTCCCGCCAGGACACGACGACCGCATGCCGCCTGAGGGCAGGGCAGGCCTCAGCTCCGACGAGATCGCGATTCTAGAATGGTGGATCGAGCAGGGCGCCCAGCCGGACATGCGGCTCGGGGATGGAACGCCGGATGCGATGCTTCACGCCCTTATCGATCGATTTCTGCCGCGCCTGATCCAGTCGCAGCGCAATCGGATGCGGGAGCGCCGCCGGGTCGCGGCCCTGCACGAAGATCTGCAGGACGTCGTGGACGAGCTCGGCCTCGTGGTGGACGTGGATCCGGACACCGATTCGACGCTCTTTGCCCTCTCGATGCGGTTCCCGCCCGAGCGCGTCGACGATCGCACGCTGGCCCGCCTGGCACCGTACGCGGACGCGTTCTCGAAGCTTTCGCTCGTCGGCAGCGACGTCACGGATGAGGGGCTGCGACACATCGGCTCCATGATGAACCTGCGCGAGCTGATTCTCCAGAAGACCGATGTCACCGGTTCCGGCCTTCCGAATCTCCAATCAATCCCGTCCCTGGAAGTCCTGAATCTGGCCTACACGGCGCTGGATGACTCCGGATCCGTGCATCTGCTGCACATGCCCTCGCTGCGGGAAGTGTACGTCTACGACACGGCCGTGAGCGACAGCGTCCTCGAAACGCTGAGCATGCATCTGCCCGATGCCGACCTGC
>CAZKNF010000118.1:4784-6108 GCA_964554105.1 uncultured Rhodothermales bacterium
CGCCTCACTTTGATCCACCATCTCGCGGCCGTGGGCGGTCCCAGACGGTCCTGTTCGTAACGAGCGGCCTGGCCCAGATGCCGATGCTCACCATGTAGCCCATCGTCAGGTACAGGAAGAGCAGCCCCGTGCGCAGGCCGAGGGCGTCGCCGATCGATCCGATGACGAGCGGGACGACGGCGCCGCCGATGACGCCGGTGACGAGAATGCCGGCCACCGATCCGTGGTGCTCGGTGACCGAGTTGAGGGCGAGCGACATGATGCTCGACCAGAGCACCGAGATGAAGAATCCGACCGCCGGCAGCGCGTAGACTGCAACTGGACCGCTGCCCGCGAGGGCAATGGTCAGGCAAATGAGCCCCGCGGTGCCGAATCCGACGAGTACGCGGCGGGTGTCGAATAGCTTGAAGGCCAGGAGTCCGAAGAGCGTGCCGATCGTCATCGATCCCCAGAAGAAGGAGACGGATCGGGCACCGGTCGTTTGCGGGTCATATCCGTGATATGTGGAGAGGAACTCGGAAGTCCAGGTCGCTACACCCTGCTCCGTGCCGACGTAGCAGAAAATCCCGAAAAAATACGCGATGACGACCGGTTCGCGCAGGAGGGCAAGGCTGTCGCGGGCCACGCCGGCGGAGTCAATGGAGGCGGCGACGGTGGGGATGCGCGAGAGCGATACGACGGCCATCATGATCAGTGCGACCGCCGCGCAGATCCAGTACATCGATATCCACGGGAGATCCGGCGGGACGATCGCCGACAGCCAGGCGACCAGCAGGTTGTCAGATGCCGGATCCGCGAGGTTCAGCACGAGATACGAATAGACGAACGGGCTGAGGAACGAAGCCGATCCGAAGAATAGTTGGCCGAGAGCGGAATTGAATGCATAGTGCTCCTCGCCGCCGCAGACGCGGAGCAGCGGCTGGATGGCGACCTCGAGCATGCACATTCCGACGCCGATGAGGAAGAGAGAGGCGATCGCGACCGGATACGCGGGGACGAGGGCGAATAGCGCCGAACCGAGAAACGCGATGCCAAAGGCGGATACCATGACGCGCTTCGCCGTATACCGCTCGACCAGGATGCCGGATGGGATCGACATCACGCCATAGGCGGCGAAAAAGGCGAACGGCAGCACGGCGACCATCGCGAGGCTAAGGCCGAAGTCTTCGATGATCTCCGGCACCAGCGGACCCACGATGTTCGTAAGGAATGAGATCACGAAGTACGTCAGGAGAATCAGTCCGACGACGAACGTATTACGCTTCATGTGGTGACGGATTGATTTGCGAGTGCCCAATGATATGCATCGTCGCGCAGCGATGCG
>CAZKNF010000119.1:0-1793 GCA_964554105.1 uncultured Rhodothermales bacterium
GGGAGATACATGCCGATGAGTTCGTCCTGCATGCCCTCCGTATCGATTGAGAGATGCTGTGCGTCGGCAGGCAGTGCAATGAGCACGGCCAGGAGAGCAGCGCAAAGGCGGGTGGTCTGTCGCATGAACGTGATCAAGATAGGGTGGATGACGGCGCCTACGGGCGAGAAGGGTGCGGGTCGAAGTGAAGGCCCATTTCGGCGATGAGCGGCGGCGCGAGTGCATCCAGAACGACGAGCCGAACGCGGTCGGATGTAACGGTATCCGCGAGCCGATCGAGCTTCTTGTGTCCGATCGTCGTGCCCTCGCTGACCGTGGTCCATTCGCCGTTCGTCCAGGCCTCGACGCGGTAGGCCGCGATGCGCTGTCCCATGGCGATGGGCTCCTGGATGCGAATCACGTTGAACGCCACCTCGTCTTCGAGCTCGAGGGTCAGCGTGCCCAGCGCCGTGGCGCGCTCCGTTCCCTGCGGCGTACTTTCGGTTATTCCTCGCATCACGTCGTCGTCGACGGCCCAGTAGGTGTCGAGGTCGCCGTCAAGCACGCGATCCGCGGCGAAGCCGGCCCCGTCTCCACGGACGAGATCGGCGGTTGCTTCGGCTCCGCTTGCGAGGTCTGAGCTGAAGATCGCATCGAGCGCCGTGCGGAATTCGCGCAGCCGCTCGACATCCGCGTCGTCGATGCGGCCTTCGGCGTTCGGCGGCACGTTCAGCAGAAGCACGCAGTTGCGTCCGACCGATTTGAAATAAATCTCCAAAAGACGGTCGAGGCTTTTCGGGTCTTCATCCGGATGCCAGAACCAGCCCGGCCGAATCGAGGTGTCGCACTCGCCGCCGACCCAGTCGGGGCCTCCGCGCTCGCCTTCATTCAGATAATCCTGGATGCCGTGGGCGCCCACGGAGACTTTCGATCTGTCGAACGTCGACCAGTTCGTCTCGCCGGCGAAGCCGTGCTCGTTGCCGATCCATCGCACATCCGGACCTTCGTCGGAGAAGATTGCGGCCGCCGGCTGGAGCTGGCGAACCATCGACCAGTACGCATCGAAATCGTAGTCCATGTCCCGGGCGTCCTCGCCCTTGGCGCCGTCGAACCAGACCTCCACGAGCGGGCCGTAGTTCGTGAGGAGCTCTCGAAGCTGCCCCATGTAAAACGCGTTGTAGGCCTGTTGATCGCCGTACGACGGTTCGTGGCGATCCCATGGCGAGAGGTAGAGTCCGAGCTTTACGCCCGCGTTGTGAGCGGCGTCGGCCAGCTCGCCGACCACATCTCCGTCACCGCCCCTCCATGGACTGCTTTCGACGGTGTGATCGGTATAGCGGCTGGGCCACAGCGCAAAGCCGTCGTGGTGCTTCGCGGTGAGAATGACTGCGCGAAATCCGGCCGATTTCGCCACGTCGACCCACTGTTCGGCGTCGAGATTCGGCGGGTCGAAAATCGCCGGGTCTTCCTCGCCCGAGCCCCATTCCTGATCGGTGAAGGTATTGACGCCGAAGTGCAGAAAGAGCCGGAGCTCGTCGTACTGCCAATCGAGCTGGCGCGCCGTGGGGATGGGAAGTTGAGGAACCGGCGGCGGCGTCTGAGCGCTCGCAGCGCCAACCAGTACGGCCGCAGCCAGCACAAGAAAGAATCCATTGCGCATTATTTTCTTGAGGTACGTTGATCTGGAAATGGGCCTGAAGGACCTGGTACGTCCGTGGTTCGGCAGGTCCGCCGGGCTCTAGCTGACTCCGAAGGTGCGAGGCTCGTTGCGCCAGGCTCGTGCAACGTACTGCCGGACAACCGGATGATCAAGC
>CAZKNF010000119.1:1893-6103 GCA_964554105.1 uncultured Rhodothermales bacterium
GCGGATGAGGTGCTCGCCGGCCTTCGATGCCGCTAGCTTCGCTGCATCCTATACGCACGCCCATCGATGTGATAATCCACATAGCCTATTCATCGGCCAGACATTTTACCACGACCATCGTCCGGTCGTCGCCGTACTCGTTCGAGCCCTGATGGAAGGCCTCGACCGCCGTATTCAGGAGTGTCACGATCTCCATCGCGGACAGCGCGCCGGCGGTGCGGAGGAGGTCGACTACACGCTCTTCGCCGAACGGACGGCCGTCCGGTGCCGTCGCATCAGAATAGCCGTCGGTGAACAGCACGAGAACGTCGCCGGGCTCGAGGTGGATGCGCTCTTCGCCCGCCAGGAGACCGGATAAAATCCCTACAGGCGGACCGCCGGCCTCCAGGTATCGGATTTCGCCGTCGCGCACCAGGACAGACGTATTGTGTCCCGCGTTGACGTACGTGAGGACGCGATCCTCGGCATTGAGCACGCCGTAAAACAGCGTCACGAATTCATCCGGACGTGTGTCTTCGTAGACGGCCCGATTCACGCGGCTCATCACGTCGTGCATGGCATAAATATTCTCCGCCTGCACGCGCAGTGCGGTGCGCACCGTCGCCATCAACAGCGCGGCCGGAATGCCTTTCCCGGCGACGTCGCCGAGCGCAATGCCCAGGTTGTTGTCGGGAAGTTCGATGAAGTCGAAGAAGTCACCGCCGACCTCCTGGCACGGATGATACGTGCCTGCGATGTCGAAACCCTCGATCCTCGGCGGCTTCGACGGCATCAGCTTCCGCTGGATGTCCGATGCAATTTCGAGTTCGTGCTCGATGCGCCGCAGCTCCAGCTTCTCCTGGTACAGCTGCGCCAGTGAAACCGCCACGGAGGCGTTGTTGGCAATGGTCCTGAAGAGGCGCCGCTCTTCCTCGGTAAAGAGGTGCGGCTGCGCCGTGAATACCGTCAGTGCGCCGATCGCGCGGCCGTCGCGGACGAGCGGTGCCGCCAGCAGCGAGCGAATTCCCTCGGAAACCGCTTCACGAGTGTACTGAACGCTCGGATCCCCCGCCACGTCGAAGATCTCGATGATGTCGCGTTCGGTGCAGCAGCTTTCGATGAGCTGTCGGAAGATGCTCCTTCCCGCGAGAACCGGTCCTTTGGACAGGTATCTGTCGCTCAAGCCGTGCGTGGCTTTAAGCTTCATCTCCCCCGTGTCGGCTTCGAGCAGGCGAATCGTGCATGCCTTCATATGCATCGTCTCGGCCGCTACACGGACGAGCTCGTCGAGAAGGGGCTGCAGATCGAATCCGGTCTCGGTCAGCAGGTTGCTGATGAAATCCAGAACGCTCAGCTGCTCGCGTATGTCCTTGCCATTGGACGGGCCGCCGGTATTCGCCATCCGAATGCTGGTCGGTGTTGAAGAATCAACCATCTATATATGCTCTCCTCAGAGAGTGGAAAAGGGTTCTCTTTCGTTGACCCGCCATTGCTAGCAAAATTCAGGCCGTACTCGGGTGGATGGGGTAAACGCGGCGTTCGCCGTACGCACCTGTCAGTCTGTCACGGATCGACGGCGAAATCCGCCGCGGATGTGGGCAATCGGACGCGTCAGCGAAAGGCAGCGAACGTCAGCGCATGTTGTAGAGCGTCATCGTGCCGGCGCAGGATAAAGCGAGCGACGGCGAGCCCCGAAGAGCCCCGAAGAGTTACAGTACGTCAGGGCCGAACCGCCTGGGGCACGAGAGAGGTGAGCGTGGCGATCTCGACGGATTCACCCGAGCGCGCACTTTGCCTCGCAGCGATTCCCGGGAGAACGGCCATCGCACCCTGCCGCATGTCCGCCGCCTGGCGATACGGATCCTCCATATCGGGATCGACGAAGATCCGGTCCTTCAATAGCACGTCTCCGCCGCCGTGGCCGCCGCCCGTATGCGGAACGCGGATGAGCTCGGTTTCACCGAAATTATCCGTCACGCGGATCTCGTCATAATCCTCCGCCTCCCAGGGCTGCGCCTCCTTGATCCACGCTTCCAGGCGGCCGTCCGTCCCGTTGAACGCGATGCGGTATCCCTCGTAGGGCGAATATGTGGTGCACGAATAGCTCACCACCACGTCGTTCGCATAGGTGATCTGCGCCGCCATCTTATCGAAAATATCGATGTCGTCGTCCCAGACGCAGCCGTCGCGCAGATACCCGTCGTGGTGCTCGTTCGCGACGTAGAGGGCCATGTTGAAATCGCTCTCGGTGATGTCCCAGTAATGTCGGCATTCATTCTGATGCGGACATCCGCGGCAATTCGTGTGGCGAAAATCGTTGTTATGGCCGTAATACTCGAGCGCGGCATTCGCGAAGACCGTCTCGGGTTCGGAATCCAGCCACCAGTTGAGCAGATCGTAGTGATGGCTCGCCTTATGGACAAACAACGACCCCGAATACTCTTCCTTGCCGTGCCACCTCCGGAAGTACGAGGCGCCGTGATAGATGTCTAGATACCAGTGGAAATCGACCGACCGGACCTCGCCGATGCGTCCGTTCATCAGCATCTCCTTCATCTCGACGCGGTGCGGGGAGTAGCGGTAGTTGTGCGTGACGATGATGCTGCGTCCGGTGGCGTCCTGCGCGTCGATGATCGCCTGGCACTTCGCTTCATCGGTCGTCATCGGTTTTTCGGTGATGACGTCTGCACCGCGTTCCATCGCCCCGATGATGAATCTGTCGTGCGTGTCGTCGACGGTCGTGACGGTCACTACGTCCGGCTCGACTGCATCCATCATCTCGTCGAAATCCGTGAACGTTGGGCACTCGACGCCGATGTAGTTTTTTCCGTGTTCGAGGCGGCCCGGATTGATGTCGCACAATCCGACGATCTCGACGTGATCTCCGTACTCGCGGGCGACCGATCGTCCCCACATGGTTATTCCCCGGATGCCGAGTCCGACGACCGCCATTCGCATCTTCTCGCGACCGATTCCGCGGCCCCGCGAACGGCCGTGCGTACGGCTCTGCGGGCGAGCCAGCGAGATGGACGGCGCCAGCACGGATGCGGCGACCGCGCTGCCGCCTGCAGTAATGAAATCGCGACGGGAGAGACGGGACGGTCCGTTCATGGCCTTAGTGCCCTAGCCGGGATGGTTGTGGGAGAGTCACCCTGATGGTACATTCGCAGCATCTGCAAAGTAGCGCAGCATCTGTCTGATATAATATGGTCGACCGTTCAAAGATGCGATCCGAACCGGCGAACGAACGCGTGATCGGACTAGCAATCGTAGGGTACGGCGGGTTCGGTCGATTCCTGCGGAAGAGCTGGTCGGAGCTCGAGGATGTCGAGATCCGAGCCGTGTGCGATGCGAATCCGGCTGCCGTCGGCCGGCATGGGGAGCAGGGGAAACCTGGTGATCACGCCGAGTTCTACACCGACTGGCGAGAGCTGCTGGCCGACCCCCATATCCACCTGGTCTCGATTGCGACGCCGCCCTCGTCACATGCGGAGATCGCATGTGCGGCCATGCGAGCCGGGAAGCACGTGCTGATCGAGAAGCCGCTCGCCACGACCGGGGAGGATGCGCACCGGGTTCGTGCGGTTCAGGAGGAAACCGGGCTCGTCGCCACGGTCGACTACATGCTACGGTTTAATCCCATCGTCAAAGCCCTGACCGGGTGGGCAAGCCACGATTCGTTTGGCCGGCTCAGGCGCGTCGTCGTCGAGAATTACGCGCAGGACGAGGCGTTGGCCCAGGACCACTGGTTCTGGAATGCCGCGATCTCGGGTGGCATTCTCGTCGAACACGCGGTGCACTTCATCGACGTCGTGAACGCATGCACCACAGCCGCGGCTCAGCGTATCGGGGGGCAGGCCGTCGCACGCAATCCGACACAAACGGATCGCATGCTGCTCACCGTTCTGTATGAGGACGGACTCGTCATGAGCCAGTATCATGCGTTTTCGCGCCCTGGATTCTTCGAAGAGACGACGCTGCGGTTTGTCTTCGATCTGGCGCAGGTCGAGATCCGGGGCTGGATTCCGCTCGAAGGGACCGTGCGGGCGCTCGTCAACGAGGAAAATGAAGAAGAGCTCGGGCGGATGCCGGGCCTGCGCATCACCAGTCGACGCACGGTGGCGGATGTCGAGGACGATTCGCGGCCGAACGGCCGATCGGCCGGGGCTGCGGCGTCCGGCGGCACACGTCTCCGCTCCGGGGGGAGCTCGTATCACGTCACGCATCAGGT
>CAZKNF010000120.1:0-5901 GCA_964554105.1 uncultured Rhodothermales bacterium
GAGGCCAATCAATTCGTCGGGCGCACATACAGAGAGGGATGGGAGGTCTAGCTCGCGAGCGCACCGTCTCCCGCATTCTTCGGAAGATATGCCGGCATCGCCGTTTATCAAACAATCAGTGTAAGATGGCGAGGACGCTGGACTGCCCGACGAAGTGAAGAGTCCGAGATTGCCGAACCGGAAACGTTCGAATAGGACTAATAATTGAAACGATAGCCGAGGCCGTAGACCGTCTCGATATAGCGAGGGTTGGAAGGATCAGGTTCGACCTTGCTCTTGATGGACGCGATGCTCTCGTCAATTCTCGCGATAGCGATATCGGGGTTGATCGTATGCGCGATACGATTCTCGTCAATTCTCCAGGCTTCCCGGAGTAGGCGCTTCTTGGTGACGACATAGCCGCGGTTCCTGACCAGGCAACGCAGTAAATCCATCTCCATTTCGGGAAAGGAGACGACATCGTCGTTGCGCGAGGCGCGTTCCGAAGTAAAGTCTACGGTTAGATCGCCTATCTCACATAACGTGAGCGGCTCCGTAGATGACGGTCGTTTACCGAGGAGGACTGTCGTTCGTGCGACGAGCTCCTCCGCGTCGAACGGCTTTACGATATAGTCCTGCGCGCCAAGGCCGAATCCCTTCAAAATGTTTTCTTGATCTCCCCGTCCGGACATCATCAGCACGGGAGAGGCCGTGCCCATCTCCTGGCTTCGACGAAGGACCTCGAACCCATTTATCTTCGGAAGCACTACGTCCAGCAGCACGAGATCAAAACCGGGATCCTGCTCCAGAACATCGAGCGCTTCAGCGCCGTCTTCGACCGTTGTGACGCGCCAGCCTCCCAACTGGAAATACATATCGAGTGCCTGCCGAATTTCAGGATCGTCATCCACTACGAGTAGGTGGAGGGACTTTACAGCATCGTCCTCCGCTTGCGGAGGCACGCCTTTGCGACTGTTCCACGCTTGTTTTCGTGTACTGGCAGGACTCATGAGACTAGTCACATAGGGGGTTGCAGATCTTGACGGTTCCTATCAGGCATTGATGAACGAGGCGACGAGAAATGCGCAGAAAGCTTCGGATGAGAACGAGAGCGCCGTCTCTTCGAAACGGCAGCACATGCTGACAGTTTGCATTACAGAAGCCGCCTTTCTGAATATCGAGAACAGGTTCGTGAAGACAAAAGATTCTACGATGCCGGCCAAGCCGGGAAGTAGCATCACACCGTTACAAGTATGAATGGGTCATGCGCTCCATCATGATCGATGAACCGTGCTTTTCTCGAAACGTGTCGGCCGAGACGTACGCGTATCTCGCACTCGGATCCAATCTCGGCGACCGGATAGGCCACCTCCGCCGCGCCGTGGACGCCCTTCGTGTTCACCCGGATCTTGAAGTTGTCGCCACCTCGTCGGTCTATGAGTCGGAGGCCCACGTTTCGAGGCGGGGAGAACGGCAGCCGGACTTTTTGAACGCCGTTGTCAAGGTGTGCACCGGCATCGGTCCACATGATCTGTTGAACGTCTGCCATCGCATCGAGCTGAAGGCAGGGAGGAAACGAGTTGAGGCGCCGCGATGGTCGCCGCGAACGCTCGACATTGATCTCCTTATATTCGGGCAGGAAGTTGTTCGTGACCGGCGCCTGAAAGTGCCACACCCGAGAATGTGGGAGCGCCGATTTGTGCTCCGACCGCTCGCAGAACTGGCTCCCGATCAGTACGTGCCTGCCCCCTACGACACAACGGCAGCAAGACTGTTGGATGCCTGTCCTGACGACGACATTCCGGTCCGGTTAGCACAGGAATTGTGAGATAGGGCCATGAGGATATTCGGCGGCTATGACCAAACCTGAGTTCAGTTCGAAGAACGTTTTTGCAGATGGGGAGAACCGCCGGCAGGTCACCGACCTCATCCGCGAGAAGTGTCGGTTTATCGTAGTTGAGGGCGTGATAGGGGCGGGCAAAACGACACTGGCAAGCATGATCAGCGAACGTCTCGATGCGCATCTGATGTTGGAGCATTTCGACGAGAACCCATTTCTCGGCACCTTTTACGAGAATCGAGAGCGTTGGGCGTTCCACACGCAGCTAAGCTTTCTAGCCAGCCGGTTCAAGCAGCAGAAACAACTCATGACGCGAGATCTCTTTCACGAGATCGTCGTCTCGGACTATGGCTTCGAGAAAGATCGGATTTTCGCGAGCGTAAATCTTGCGGGCGATGAACTTCAGCTTTACGAGTCGATGTATTCAATTATGGAGCTGAATACTCCGACGCCTGATGCCGTGATCTATCTGCAGGCGCGCGCTGAGCGTTTGCTTAAGCACATCAGAAAGCGCGGCCGGCCGTTTGAGGCGCAAATTGAGTTGGGCTATCTAAAGGAGCTTCAGGATGCGTACAACGATTATTATTTTCGTTATACAAGAAGTCCTCTTCTTATAGTGAACACGGACGAGGTGGACTTTGTACAAGACTCCAAGGCGGTCGATGAGATGCTTAGGCAAATCGCGACGAGCCAGTACAGAGGAACGACCTATTTCAGGCCCGTCAGCGGCGGGCTATTTGAATAGAATGACGGTCTCCAAGAGCCCGTATAGCCGATATGTCCATGATTCTAAAAGTACTTTTTCTACTTATTATCCTTTACTACGTCGTTCGTGCCTCACGCGCACTCCTGCGAGCAGTGCAGCACGAAGGCCAGCGGCCGGCCCGCGGCGAGTTTGGCCGAGATCGACCCCCTACGAATGGTTGGCAAGAGCCGCCGAAATCCAGGCGGCGCCTGGACGCAGATGTCGAAGACGCGAAATGGGTGGATTTGTAAGTGGGGTGAAGACGTTCTTCTCGCTTCGCTCTCAGCAGGATCGTTCAATAGGTCAAGCTCCGGGAAGAGAGCAAGATGACAATACCGTAAGGGAAGCGTTCACACGCCGAAAGTGAATGTGAGCGTGGTATAGCTGGAGACAGGGCTTCCATTCTCGCGTGCCGGGCGGAAGATCCAGCGCTTAGCGGCAGATAGCGCCGCCTCTTCAAGTCCGAAACCGACTTCTGCCACCGGCGTCCGCGCCGTTCCATCACCTTCCAATAAGAACCGCTCCTCAATACGGGTGTCAAGTACCCGGCCGCCGTCGTCAACAAAAACCTCGACAACCACTTCTGCGCGTACGCGCCGTCTTCGGGCCTCACTTGTATATTCGGGTTCGACAAATCGTATGGCTTTGGGTCCGACGGTCGGTCCCGCGGAGGCGATCCCTTCGACCGGCCCGTCCGCGACGGTTTCATCCTGACCTGGATTTTCTACCTCAAGGAAATCGGCGTCGGATAGGTCAAGATCGTGCTCCTCGAGAATTGCATCGTTCGGAACCTCGACTGGGATGGGAGGGGCCGGTGGCGGTGGAGCCTGCCGAGCCTGCAGAGTGGGCTGTACTTCCTCGATTTCGATGACTTCTTGGTCCGAAGCCACAAAGGTCGGCGATTCATCGGAATTTCGGATGGGCGCTGGCCAAAACTCGACACAAGCTATGAGCAGGAGGAGTGCTGCGGCCATGCTCAAGAGCACCCGAAGTCGGTAATCCTCCAGCCTACGATATGTGCTGTTGCTGCCGGGCATGGGATGTAAGCTGGGAGAAGTGGGGAGATTTTCTACTCGAGCGCAAGACGGGGGTTCGGCGCCCGCTCACCTTTGAAATGGGCATTGCGACGACTCGCGTGTGAAGATTTTTGAGAATTGAAGCGTTGGTGCGTATCCTTGGAACCACCTTACTGCCGCGATGTTACGCAGTCGGACGATAGACAAGAGCCATATTAGAGCTTTGACGCACTCCGTATTTTCGGCAGTCATACCCGGACGTTCGAGAGGTGGGGCGAGAGCCCGAACCTAAGCTTCCCCGTTTTCGGCAGGGAGGCTTTTTTTATGTCCGGACCGCCCCCATGGGATAGCGAATGATCGGCTCTGTCCACCTGTACAATGTGATCCACAAGTGCCCAGACGAATGAATACCAACGACGAGGATATGCAGAGTCTCCCGTGCAAATTGGCGCTGGCCGATGGAACGGTCGTCCACGGGACAAACATCGGATACCATGGAGAGACCGGCGGCGAGCTGTGCTTCAATACCAGCATGACGGGCTACCAGGAGATCATGACCGATCCCTCCTATCATGGTCAGATTATGATGATGACGTATCCGCATATCGGCAACTATGGTGCGATGGACATCGACATGGAGGCTGTCGAGCCGATGATCGCCGGCCTGGTCGTTCGCCAGTTTACGCGGCGCTACTCCAATCATCTTGCAGACGAGTCGCTGGATGCTTTTATGAAACGGCACCAGCTCGTCGGGATTTCCGGGGTCGATACCCGCTCGCTGGTGCGCCACATCCGTACCAAGGGGGTCATGAATGCGATCATCTCAGCCGGCGATCACGACGACGAGAGTCTCGTAGAGAAGGCTCGTAACTGGCCGTCGATGGAGGGACTTGAATTGGCGTCGCGAGTCACCATCGGTGCACCGTACGATTACAATTTGGCTGACGGCGCCCGCATCGCCGTATTCGATTACGGCGTCAAACTGAACATTCTGCGCTCATTCAAGCAGCACGATTGTACGGTTCGCGTTTTTCCGGCTTCAACGCCGCTGAAAGATGTCATGGATTGGAAGCCGGACGGTCTGTTTTTCTCGAACGGCCCAGGCGATCCGCGTGCGATGCCTGAATCCGTCGAACTCGTTAAGGATGCCTTCGACAGCGGGCTTCCGATGTTCGGCATCTGTCTCGGCCATCAACTCATGGCATTAGCATCCGGCTTTCAGGTGTACAAGATGTTTGTAGGGCATCGCGGGGCGAATCAACCTGTGAAAAATCTTGATTCCGGACACGTCGAGGTGACGACACAGAACCACGGATTTGCTGTCGCCGAGGAATCTGTGGCCGAAGACGAGGCCGAAATTACGCATCTCAATCTGAATGACAGGACGATCGAAGGAATGCGTTTCAAGAACCACGCGGCACTCTCCGTCCAGTACCATCCGGAAGCCTCGCCCGGGCCGCATGACAGCCATTATCTTTTTGATGCCTTTCTCGAGACCATTGCCAAGCACCGGGGCGTTCCGGTGCGGACGAACGTGAAATCAACCGCGGCGGCGTAATAGTTTTTCAAGCTCCGTCCCGCGTATCATCCACGAAACACCCCAGCATGCCCAAGCGAGAGGACATAAAGAAGATACTGCTTATCGGCAGCGGACCGATTGTGATCGGCCAGGCCTGTGAGTTCGACTATTCCGGTACGCAGGCGGCTCGTGCCCTCCGCGACGAGGGGTATGAGGTCATCCTGATCAACTCGAATCCAGCAACGATCATGACGGATCCGATGACGGCGGATAAGATCTATCTGAAAGATCTTACGCCGAAGTCGATTAGAGAAATCGTTGCCGTCGATAAGCCCGATGCGGTGCTCCCGACGATGGGGGGGCAAACCGCATTGAATTTGGCCAAAACGCTTCAGGACGAAGGGTACTGGGATGCGCAGGGTATCAGCGTGATTGGCGTCGACATCGACGCGATACAGATAACCGAGGATCGCCAGGAATTTCGGGATTTGATGGAGCGGATCGGCATCGATCAGGCAGAGAGCCGCGTGGCTAAGAGCCTGCTCGAGGCAAAAGAGATCACGCAGCATCTGGGTGGGCTGCCGGTCGTTATCCGACCTTCGTATACGCTCGGCGGCTCCGGCGGCGGCATCGTGTGGACATATGAAGAGTTCGACCGCAAGGTTACCCGCGGACTCGAGCTTTCTCCGGTCCATCAGGTCTTGATCGAAGAATGCCTCTTCGGCTGGAAGGAATACGAGCTCGAACTGCTGCGTGACGCGAACGACAACGTCATCATCATCTGCTCGATCGAGAACGTCGA
>CAZKNF010000121.1:0-5351 GCA_964554105.1 uncultured Rhodothermales bacterium
TCAGATCCATCGACCGCCTGGCTGCATTCTATCGCCATGGAGTCTAAGGAGCATAAGCCGTGGATCGCCGGTATGCTCGCGACTGCGGTCACCTTCGTTTCGGTCCACTATCGATCACAGATGCTGCGTGATCCGCGTACGAGATATGGAATCATCTCGTCGGTGAGGAGAAACCCGGCTAAGATTTCGAGCGCTCGCCATCGTACAGGACGCAGCGCTGACGTGGCTTCGACGTTCTCGAGCAGATCGCGGCCGACCCACGTGCTACAGCATCGGGCTACTCTTGCAATCCGGCGACTTCATTGATCGCTTCGAGCAGCGAATAGGGAGCTGGAGCGTCGCCGAGGACCTGCCAGATCATGATTCCTGACGCCTTTTCTTTCGCGAGCTCGGTTTTCCGCTTGATCGTGGGTATGCCGTTGTAATACATCGTGTATCCGTCGGGCATCTCCCACTCGTCGGCCGATTCAGCGCCTGGAAACGTCGACACGATCTCGCCGAAGTTCATCGTCGCTACGTCGTAGGTGGTGTCGGGACCGAATCCATATCCGTAAAACGGTACGCCGAGCGTCATGCGGCTCGGTGGTATCTCCCTGACCGTTCCAAAATACTCCAGATCGTCGACGGCATCGTCGAAGGTGGAGTGGTGTCCCGGTCTGTCCGGCCGCCAGGGGCCGGTGCGGTCGTAGACCATGATGTTTACGAAATCATACTGGTCCAGTGCCCTGTCGGACAGCTGGTCCTTGTAATAGACGGCGATCGCGGACGTAATGAGCTTATCGTGTTCACGCAGCGCTTCCGCCAGCTCCACGACGAATGGTTCGTAGTTCTCATCGATGTCACTTCCTTCCAGATCGACATCGACCCCATCCACATCGTGCTCGACAACGTTTGCCACCAGACGCTCGATGAATGCCGGCCTGTGTTCATCTTTCAGCAGTCGATGGTACTGCGGATGCTCCCCTCCTCCTCCGATTGCGAACAAGACCCGCACGTCATGTTCATGTGCAGCACGCACGAAAGGCTCGAGAGACGAGAGGTCGGCAGTGAAGTTTCCTAGCGAGTCCGGGTTCAGGAATGCGAGGTTGATGTGCGTGAGGTGTTCAAAAGGAACGGTATCGACGTCCGCCGACAGCGCGGCCCGGAGCGAGTAGTATCCCACCACTTTGAATGACGAGGACTCATCCTGGGCCTGAGCGCCGAGGGTCAGGACACTCAGAAGGGCGGCGACGACACAAATCCGGATACTCATTTTTCTCCTACTCCGAGGCTTTTACTTCTGGTTTCCGAGCGTCTTCTATTCGCTCAATTGGACTACGGATACGATGAACGGCGGACCCTGATCCAGCTGGAGATGCGGAATGATCAGGCGATTGCGCTCCGTGTCGAGACCGAGCGCGGCAGGCGCGGGCGTTTCGGCGGCGGCAATGGTGATCTCGCCTGATGTCAGGTTCACGCGGAAGACCGATTCGCCCTCCCAGCTCGTCACGTAGTAGTCTGCACCGTTCGAGACGATGCCGTCGAGGCTGCCGCTCGCGAGCACCGCGATTTGCGAGACATCGCCGTTCTCGCCGATGTGCAAGATCTCGTTCGAACCGAACGTCACGACGAGAAGGCCGCCGTCGTCGACCCAGCAGCCGTTCGGACCCTTCAACTCGTCGGCTCCTACGGCCACGGGCGTGAGCTGTCCGCCATCGATGCGGTACACGGCATCGGTGTCTGATGAGGAGAAGTCGGGACGCAAGCCGGTGTCCGTGAGATAGACCGTCCCGTCATCTCCCGCGCACACGTCATTCGGAAATGTGACCTGCGCCGTGTCGATGGGAATTTCGCCGAGCTGAGCGCCGTCATTTCCGAGATCATACATTTCGACTGCGTCGAGATCCGCCACATAGAGGGTGTTGTCGACGATCGTCATCCCTTTCGGCGCGCTGAGGGTTCCCTTAATCCACTCGAGCTCGGTGATCTCGCCCGTTTCGGCGTCCACGCGCGAAATGAAGCCGTCATTGTCGATTGTGGTGGGTCCGCCGGATCCGAAATTCGACAAAAGGTAGACGTCGTCCGCCTCGTAATAGATCGCAGATTCAGAAGGCGTTTGCAACTCGATATCGGCGGAACCGGATTCTTGCGGCGCCCATGTCGCTGCCACAACGGCAGCTATCAAAAGCGGCAGTGAGGCATATAGAATGGTCTGGGTAAATTTGATGCGCATGATATTACCTCCGTTCTAACTCTGCGAAATCCTGCCCGGAACGCCGGCTCAAATGCGCTCGACAGCAGCGTGATAGAAAGAACAAATCGAGGCGCCGATGCGCAAGATGCTACTGGTTCGACGCGGCCGCCAGGCAGCGTCCAACAGTGCCTTACTGACCGAATGAGAAGTCCCGATGCCGTTTCGTAACGATATCGTCGCACCAGGAGCTATTCGTCCGCGACTTCGACGATCATTTCGATCTCGACGGCAATATGGCCGGGCAGCGATCCCATGCCGACGGCCGAGCGAGCATGGCGCCCACGGTCGCCGAATACCTCGACCATCAGGTCGGAAAACCCGTTGATCACGCTCGGGTGGTCAGAGAACGACGGATCGGAATTCACCATCCCGAGAACCTTCACTACACGGCTTACCCGATTCAGATCACCGATCTCCGTCTTCAGTGCGGCCAGCAGGTTGATGCCTGTGATTCGCGCCGCCTCATATCCCTCCTCGACGGTCAAATCCTGTCCGACTTTGCCGGTGATCTGCGATCCGTCCGCGGCGAGCGGTCCTTTCCCGGACAAGAAGATCAGATTGCCGGTTCTGACGGCGTTCACATAGTTCGCAACGGGCGGTGATGCGGAGGGCAGCTCGATGCCGAGACGCTCGAGGCGTGCGTCCACATCTTCGTCGCCATCCTGGGCGTAGGCGGTCGATGTCATGGTGCTTGCAAGAAGTAGACTGGTGAAGATCGTGGCGGTGAGAATGGAAAGGGTTCGGATCATGGCTTCGGATGTTGTGAGCGACTGGTGCAGCGTCGAATGTACAAAATGCGCAGGTTGAAGGGAGGTCACCTTTCATGTATCCTACACTACGGAGCCGTTCTCGACGGCGATCTAGAGGTCGATTTTCAGTTCATTCGTCTTGACATCATACTTATGAGCACGACGCAATCCGGCCGACCAGCCGAGCCACTCGACAAAGACGGGAACGGCCTCTCTAATGCGGGTTCGCGCCCATTATCCGAGCTGCTCCGCTTTCCGCTGATGAATGCTCTCTTCGGCCGGCGGGCCCGCCGATTCGGGCTCGGAATGGAGATTCCGTCCGGTCCATTGGCTTTCAAGTCGCACTCCGAACCGCACCCGCTCTCTGAGCTCGAGCAGGCGGTGCTTATTGCGGCTGCGACGGGCGTGAGCGGGTGGAATTTCGGCGTGCCGTTCGGACCGCGCGCGCCGAAGGAGCACGCCCACTTTACCGAGCGATTCGCCGGCCGAACCGCGCCGACGGCCGCCGGTATCGGCACACCGGTGCTGTTCTATACCGATGACGACGGCACGTACATTACGAATACGCGGGACGTGGAGCCGAGCCGGCTTGAGGAGCTGCACGAGATCGAGGACGAGGCCGAACGCATCGTAGCGATCTGCCGCGAGCAGACGACGCGGCTTTCCGACACGCGATTGGACCTGCCCTCCGCGCCGGGGCACATGCTCGAGCCAAACATCTGGATGGCGAACGCGCCGGGCTCGACACTCTTCATGCCCGTCGGCGATGCCGCCGAACAGATGCTGGGCCTGCTGGCGATTTTTATCGGCAACGGGTACGTCATCATGGATGACGACGAGAAGCAGCCGGCGGGCGACCTCGCACCATTCATCAGCTCCGGACTGCTGGACGAAGCGAACGTTTTTCCGCTGACCGTGCTCCGGGAGAGCACGTACGAGGCCAACGTATCGGAACTCGCCTTCATGGGGCACAATATCGTGCTGGCCCAACAGGCGATGGGTCTGGGCGGACTTTACTACAACGGCCTGAATCGCTTCAGCATCCTCGGTGCCATGGCAGACGAGGGCGTCGAAGGACTTGGGTTCCGTTTTGTGAAGGACGAGCGGTGGATCGTGCCCAATCCGGTCGGACTCGACGGTGTCTTCGAGACGTTGTGCCCGCCTTACTTTCCGGATATGCGCGCGGCCGTCGAGGCGTTCGTCGATCGCAAATTCGGCTCGGGCGGCGCATATGATCCGAGCAAGCCGGGACCGTGGAAAGATAGCGCTCGCGTAAAGGGCAGCGTAACGCCTTACAGCGACGAATTTGTGGATTGCCTCGCGGAAATCGCTCAGTACATCTACGACAAGCACGGCAAATTCCCCGGTACGCTTACGACCGTAGTGCTCACCGGCTACGCACAGGCTCAGCATCTCGACACCGAGTATTACGACACGCATTTTCAGCCCGGCGCCTACCTCGAAACCCACGCCGACCATATGCAGCAGTGGCACGGCGAGTAGACCATCTCTACTCGGTAGAGCTCTCGAAACGACCGCTATTCGGTAGAGCTCTCGAAACGACCGCTATCGCGCTGTCGGCTCCCCGCGCGTCGAGTGCGGAGCGCCGCGACCTCCGAGGCGAGATGCCCTGCGACGAATCGCGACAATGACGGCGACCGCGAAGACGAGACCCGGACCGACCGCCTCGTACGATCCTAATGCGATCGCTGTAATCACGGTGAGGAGGCACCAGACCAGGCCGAGAGCAATCATCAGCCATCGAATTTTTCCCGTCGCAGTGAGCAACAC
Organism: uncultured Rhodothermales bacterium; assembly: GCA_964554105.1. Taxonomy (GTDB): domain Bacteria; phylum Bacteroidota; class Rhodothermia; order Rhodothermales; family VXPQ01; genus CAZKNF01. The sequence goes on from CAZKNF010000121.1 coordinate 4,774, forward strand.
ACCGACCGTTGCCATCGCGGTCGGATCCGGCGCAAGGCCGAAGAGCGCCACCTGATGCCATTCCCTCCCGGCCGCGATTTCGATCAACGGCTGCAGGAAGATCGAAAACGCGAGTATGACGAAGCCGACCCGTGCCGCCACGGCGTCACCCACGGCAAACCGGATCTCTCCGCTAACCACTCCGAACCACAGCATCAGCAGCGCCTCGATGCCGAAAAGCGTGGCAAAGTACGGCGCCGCCGTGTTGATCGTGGCATAGCGCTCCAGGTGGAACGCAAGGGCGATCCATCCCCACGCGATTGTCAGAACAGCCGCCGCAACACGGCCGCTGCTCGCGTCCGGCCGCCGCACAAGCCATAGAAGCAGCACGCCGAGAGCAATCGCGGCTACGTGAAGGGGCCAGATATCCCGATTGTAGAGCTCGAACAAACGGTAGTACGTGTCCTGCGAGAAAAGCAGGAAATCCGCCAGGGAGTAGGTGTCGAGCTCATCGAGCATCGGTTGTACGTCGTCATAAATCGCCGGTCATTACTCAAGCAGTAGGTCACTGCTACTTTTCGGTTCCGCTCTGCAGGCAA
>CAZKNF010000122.1:0-5326 GCA_964554105.1 uncultured Rhodothermales bacterium
AAAGAGATCCGCCGGCAGCTCGGGGACGACGCGGCAAATCCCCGGTTCATCCAGACAGTCCCCCGCCACGGGTACCGGTTCATCGCGGAGGTCTCGGTCGCTGACCGCAGCGCCGTGGCCAATGCTCCGGCTTCGGTTACCGACGCTTCGGTGTCTCAGGTCGAAGCTGAGCCTCCGCGGGATACGAGAGAAGTCTCGAGATCTGCCGAGGTCGATAGAACAGCTTTCCCGAAAAACCCTGCCGGCCGGAGCGAGTCGGCGCTTTCGAACGCTTTGGCGACGGCGCTCGCCGGAACGCTGGGCGGCGCCGTAGCCGGCCTGCTGGGCGGTCTGCTTTATGGCTTCGGGCTCGCATATTCGCCCGTGCTTCAGGAGCTCGGAACGGCCTCGGTTCTGCTCGTGCTGATGAGTCTCACCGGGTTCCTCGGTACCGTGGGAGCATTCGGGATAAGCGCCGGGATGGCGGCGGCCGATTATGCCGCCGGCGGGCGCCCAGTCTGGCGAATCATCGGAGCGGTGTTGGGCGGCATGCTCGTAGGCGGAAGCGTGAAGCTGCTAGGCGTCGACGCGTTCAACTTGCTCTTCGGACGGACCCCTGCCGGCATCACGGGCGGAATGGAAGGAGCCGCGCTCGGTTTCGCCGTAGGGCTGGGAGCTCACCTCGGAGGCGGCTTCGGGGCGGCGGCCTGGTGGCGCCCCGTCGCGGCGGCGTGCGCGACCGGCGCCGTCATTGGTGTGTTGATCGCCCTGTCGGGAGGGCACCTGATGGGAGGCAGCCTCGATCTGCTGGCCCACTCGTTTTCGGAGTCGAGACTTCAACTGGACGCTTTCGGGCGCTACTTCGGGGAAGTGCGCTTCGGACGAACGAGCCAGGTCGTCCTCGCTGGGATCGAAGGGCTCATCTTCACCGGATGCGTTGTCGGGGCCCTCGTCGCGGCCCGGCTATCAAGAAAGGCGCTGCCGGCTAGCGATTGATCCAACCTATATACTGTATGCTCGCGGCTCGAGCCGGCGCTGCAGACGGTGCGCCGCATGGCGCAGCGCGGGATGTACGACCACCTATACGAATGCTTTCACCGGTATTCCACGGATCAACAGTGGCACGTACCGCATTTCGAAGATGCTCCAGGCTTTTTCGCGGTGGCTTGAATAGATCGTTCGAGAAGCGAGTAGACGCACTGAGAAGCGAAACAAACATCACTTATGTGCAACCTATGATTACTTCCCGACGGCAGCGCAGCCACCTCGTCCGGAATCGCCGGGCCGGGTCTGGCCGCCGGAGCATGATCGCTGGCATGAAGCCAACGAATCCGACGCAGGAGCCAGATGCGTAGAGCACGCACTCAAGATATCATGATATTGCGCAATTTCGGCGTCGTCCGTTTTGTCGTTGCGACGTTCGCGGCATTCGTCTGCATTTCCCAGCTGAGCCTGCCGGCTGGGGCGCAGGATACATCGGCGTCTGCCGAGCAGTCCACTCTAGAATTTCTCCAGAGTGACTTTCGCCAGCAAGCACCAACGCCGAGTTCGTCGGGGGATCTCGTCTCCGTTTCGGCGCGCGTTTCGAAGCGCCCTGTGAAAGGCGGAGACGACGTGGAGGCGGCGCTTCTTGTCGCGATTGACGAGGGCTGGCACGTGAATGCTCACGAACCTCTCCAAGAATTTCTCATCGGTACGTCTCTCGAACTTGAGCCGCATGGAAGCTTCGTCGTATCGGACATTCACTATCCCGAGGCGGAACTCGCGGCATTTGATTTCGCCGATGAGAAGCTGGCTGTTTTCGAAGGTGAGGTGCCGATCTTCGTTTCCATCAGAACGTCGGACTCGGCGCCCGCGGGTATCGATTCGCTGCGCGGGACACTACGCGTGCAAGCCTGCAACGACCAGGTCTGCCTCCGACCGTCGATCGTTCCCGTTTCGATACCGATCGAACTGGCCGGCGCGGGCGGCACATCAGAGCTCCAGCACGACGAGCTCTTCGATGCCTACGACTCCGGCGCAGTCGTGCAGACGCCGCAGGATAACGACGTCGCACGTCTCTTTTCCGAACGAGGCATGCTCCTCGCATTCCTCGGGATTTTCGCCATCGGTCTCGCGCTAAATTTGACCCCGTGCGTATATCCCATGCTCTCCGTTACTGTCTCGCTCTTCGGAGCGAACGAAGCGTCGAGCCTGTGGAAAGCCTTCGGTCGGGCCGCGGTGTACGTGCTGGGTATTGCAAGCATGTACACGGTGCTCGGTACGGCGGCAGCGTTTACGGGCAGTTTGTTTGGCGGCATTTTACAGAGTCCATGGGTGCTGGCATCGGTCGGCATGCTTCTCTTTGCCCTTGCGGCGAGCATGCTCGGGCTGTATGAAATACGTCTTCCCGTAGGCCTTACTACGAAGCTTGGCAGCGCGCATGCGATGGCCGGACCTTTCGGCCTTTTCCTTTCGGGGCTCGTCGTCGGGATATTCGCTGCGCCGTGCATCGGACCGCCGGTCATCGCGCTGCTCGCCTTCGTGGGAGCGAAAGGCGACCCGCTCTTTGGGTCGGCGGCATTTCTCACGCTGTCGCTCGGTCTGGGTCTCCCGTACCTCATTCTTGGCACCTTCAGCAGCCTACTCAATCGCCTACCCCGCTCCGGCATATGGATGGTGTGGGTGAAACGCGTATTCGCCGTCGTCCTGATCGGCGCGGGCCTGTTTTACCTGGGGCTCGCCTTCGCACCGGCCAGCGCGCTGCTGGCCGTGCCGATCACACTCGTCGGCGCCGGGCTTTTCGTCGCGCTGCGGAGCGTTATGCCGTCGCCGGCAGATCTATCACGGCGGGTAAGTTGGATTCTCGGTACCGTCCTGGTGCTTACCGGTATTCTCGCGTTCCAGGGGCTTCAGAAACCAGGCGTGGAGTGGGAGCCATACTCGCCAGAGCGGGTCGAGGCCGCGGCGGCATCCGGTCGTCCCGTGATGTTGGATTTTTATGCCGACTGGTGCATTCCCTGCCTCGAGCTGGACCGTGTTACGTTCACGGATGAGGACGTCGTCGAAGAGGCAGATCGCTTCACGACGCTCAAAGTCGACCTGACCCAGTTCGATTCACCAGAGGCCGAGCACCTCCGGCGGAAGTTTAATGTTGCCGGCGTGCCCACGATTGTGATGCTCGATGCCGCGGGGCAAGAGGTGACCGAAGAACGAACAGTCGGATTCGTAAGGCCGAATGTGATGCTGATGCGGATGCGGCGCGTTGCGAATGCGGCGGCGCAGGCGAACGTAGATTCATGAAGTGTCTTCCACAGCTCACGCGATATCGCCGGGCTCGTACGTGTTCACCGGTCCCTTGTAGCGCATTACTCTCTGAAGGAGTCGCACGAATCGTGGTGAATAATTGCGGATGTACCACTGATCGGCCGCGCGTCGTACACCGAGACCATAGGACGGGTACGGGTGGATGGTGTCGGAGATCTGGCGCAGCGTGACCCCGTTTCGCATGGCCACGGCAATCTCGGCGATCATGTTGCTCGCGCCGACGCCCAGGATACTCGCACCGAGAACCTTGCCGGTCAGCTTCTTTGCAAACAGTTTTATGAGTCCGGTCGTTTCCCCGTCGGTAACAGCCCGATCGATCTTCTCGAAAGGGAAACGGTATACTTCAAATCGCGACCCTCTCTTCGTAAGTTCTGCTTCGGTCGCCCCGACGTGAGCGAGCTCAGGATCGGTGTAAGTGGCCCACGGGACGTGCTTGGCATCGATGTGCATCGGCCACTTCAGCAGTGCATTGGTGACTGCGACTTTCGCCATGTGCTCGCTCATGTGCGTGAACTGATAGCGACCCGTGACGTCACCGACGGCGAAGATGTGACGCACGTTCGTGCGGCAACGGTCGTCGACCGTCACACCGTTTTTGGCGTACTCCACCCCTGCGGCTTCGAGATTCAAGGATTCGACGTTTGGGCGCCGGCCCGTCGCAAGAAGCAAGGCATCGGCGAAAACGGTGCGCTCCGAACCTCGATCCTCTACGGTGACGCCAATCTCGTCGCCCGAGCGGTCAACCCGTCGTACGCCGGCATGTAAAACGAATTGAATGCCTTCTCCGGTAAGTACGTTCTGGAGCATTGCGGCCAGTTCCTCATCGTCATTCGCGAGAATGCGATCGAGCATGTCAATCACCGTGACTTCCGTGCCCAGGCGCCGAAAGGCTTGTGCCATTTCCGTGCCGATCGGACCGGCGCCTACGATGGCGAGCCGTTGAGGCTGCTCTTCAAGCTCGAATAGCGTCTCGTTAGTCAAGAACGGAACGCCCTGCAATCCGTCGATAGGTGGGACGAGCGCGCGGGCACCCGATGCGACCACGACGTATCGCCCTCGAACCCGCCGCGTGCCGTCGCCACCCTGAACTTCGATCGTGTGATCGTCAATGAAGTTGGCGTCTCCATGGAACGTGTCGACGCCCATCGCCTCGTAGATTTCCGGCCGGTCGGCATCGTGGTACACCTCTTTGCGGACGTCGTCGACGTGACGCATGATCTGCGCGAAATCGATCTCCGTTGCAGGATTCTTTACGCCGTATCGATTGCTGTGCCTGACGGTATGAACGACGTCAGCCGCTTTCAGAAGGGTTTTGCTCGGCACACAACCCGTCCAAGTACAGTCGCCGCCGAGCCGATCTCGTTCGATCAGAAGCGTTTTCGCACCGAGGTTCGCACCCACGCCCGCAGCGGTGAGTCCGCCTGCACCGCCGCCGATGACGACGAGATCATAGCTGTCATTCATGTGTGCGAATCGACATGTTTCGAACTGCTCTGCTTTCGGATCTTCTTCACAGTGGATACTACGCCCCCGGCAATCATGAAAACGATAACGCCGTAGACCCAGATTGGAATGCCGCGGCCCGCGACGAGTAGATAAAGGTACGCGGATATGAAAAAGAACGACGCAGAAAGCGCAGGAAGTAGAATCGAGCGCTTCCGACGTAGGTTTCGGACGATCCACGCGACGGAAAGCATGAAGAAGGGGATCGCTCCGACGTAAATGCCGGCGACAATAATCGGATCAACGCCGTATTCCGCCCCCAACCCCATCAGCCACTCCCAAAATGTAGTCCACGTCAACGGATCAGATTCGCGATGTCCAGGGTGACCACGATCCAATTTTGAAAAGTCATGGCGCAGAAAAGTTTATGGCCCGGCCCTGCAACATCGTCGTACAAGCACGAGAAAGTAAGAATGGAATCCCGTGCTCCACGAGCTTGAACCTGAGGCGCCTGGCAGCGCCGCCTCTTAGCGGCATCAAGATCAGTCTCTATATTTTCGAGATACGCTGGCGAACGCCGTGGGCCTTCCGCGCCGAA
>CAZKNF010000123.1:0-5017 GCA_964554105.1 uncultured Rhodothermales bacterium
GCACTAGCGGAGCGGACGCGGTCGAGCAAGGCCTGGAACCGCGGCTCGCCACGCACTCCATCCAGAAACCAGTCGTGCTCGGCGAGGAAAGGATAGTTGAGCATTCCGAGCTCGACCTCGCGCTCCAGCAAGTTCATTGCACGCTCCGTCTCGCCTGCCAGCGCATAGCAGTGGGCGAGTTCGCGCGCGAACATCTCGCTGCCGCGAGCCGCGAGTTCGAAGGCCGGCGTGATCGCTCGAACGGCGTCCTCGGCCTCGCCGCGGAGCGCGTGACGAAGCGAACAGGCGTAGGACGCAAAGACCGTTCCCGGGAAATGGCTGGCGACGTCATCCAACGCGGCTGCAGCTTCGTCGAACCGGCGGTCATACGCCAGCGCCCAGCCGAGGAACACAGCGGCGAACGGGCTCTCCGGATCCATCTCGAGGTGGCGTCGGTAGGGCTCGATTGCATCCGCGAATCGTCCCTCGAGAATGGGGACGAAGCCCTGCACGCCGTGGACCAGCGGGGTGAGAGGATCGAGGTCGAGGGCGCGTTCCAGCAGGGCCCGCGCATCCGCGTTGCGGCCGGCGTGCGCGTAGACGTAGCCGAGCAGGAGGAGCACATCCGGGTTATCTGGCTCGCGCGTGTGTGCCCGAGAGCCCGCCTGGATCGCGGTACGCAGGTCTCCTCGGTAAAAAGCGGTCCAGGACTTTAGCCAATATCCACGGGCGGAGTCCGGGTTCAGCGCGAACACCTTCTCCGCAAGGACGTCGACGCGCTCTACACCCTCATCATTCGGATCGCCTCCGAGTTCAGTATGCATCACAGTGATATGTCCGAGCGTACTGTAGAGTAGCTCGTTATCACCCACGATAGCGAGCGCCGTATCGATGTAGCGGCGTGCACGCGTCAGCCCCTCGCCTGAGAATCGCCACGCCTCATAGCGCGCCCTGAGATACGATTCGTACGCGCGCGCATCTGTGATCGGCCGGTGGGAGAGCGCTTTCACCTCGCCGGGAGAGAGACGGAGGCGCAGCGCCTCGACGATGGCACCCGCGACGTGCTCCTGAATCTCCAACACGTCCTCTATGGTACCATCGAATTTATGCGACCAGACGCAGCCCTCGCTGCGCGCATCGATAAGCTGTGCCGTGATCCTCAGCGCATCGCCGGACTTGCGGACTCCGCCCTCCAGGGCATAGCGCACCCCTAGTTCGCGCGCGATCGTCCGCACGTCCCTATCGTCGCCTCTCAACCGCATCGCTGAGGTCCGGGATATGACTCGAAGCGCCCGAATGTGGGAAAGCCTGCCGATAACCTCTTCAGTCAGACCGTCGCTGACGAATTCGTTCTCCGGATCGGGGCTGATATTGACGAAGGGAAGCACGACGATTGACGTCCTTATGTTGTCCCCGAAGCCGGAGTCGGCCACGGAGCGGAGGTCCGCGAGCATCGTCGCGGCGCTCTGATATCGAAGGGCAGGATCCTTCGCCAGACAGCGGCTAACGGTGTTCGAGAGCTTTGATGGAACGTCGGATCGAAGTGTATCGAGACGTCGCGGCGCGTCGCTGCGGATACGGTGCACCACGTCTTCCTTCCCCTCTTGACCGCCGAACGGCCGAACTCCGGTGAGCATCTCGAACAGGACGACGCCTGTGGACCAGAGGTCGGTCCGATGGTCGACTGGCCCACCAAGCGTCTGCTCCGGACTCATGTAGGCGACCGTTCCTATGTGGGCGCCCTCCTGTTGATGCTCGGAACCGGCGTAAACGGCGACCCCGAAATCCAGGATTTTAATCGTTCCGCGGTCGGTGACCATCAGATTCGACGGCTTCACGTCACGATGGACGAGGCCGGCGTCGTGTGCGCGAGAGAGTCCGTCCGCCAGTTGGATGGCGTAGTCGAGTGCTTTATGAACGGGGAGCCGACCGCGGGCGATCTTCTCCTGCAGCGTCTCTCCCTCGTAGCATGCCATCGCGATGAACAACCCGTCGTGCACCGGGCCGTTCGGGTTCGGTTCTGTCGCTCCGATTTCATAGACAACGGCAATGTTGGGGTGATCCAGCGCTGCGGCGGCCCTGGCTTCTCGCTTGAGACGTTCCCTGGCTTCGGTATCGGCCGTGAGGTGCAACGGCAGAAACTTCAATGCCACCGGCCTCTGGAGTTCAAGATCGCGTGCTTTGTAGACCACGCCCATCCCACCACCCCCGAGGCGTTTGAGGATCGTATAACGCCCAATAGATCGACCGGCGGAAAGCCCTCGCTCCGATAGCGAATCGAGGGCCGAAGGAAGAATGTGCTCTCCCAGCCGATCGAGGAAGTCCGGAGCCGCCGCGTAGGCGGCGAGAAGAGAGGTTAGCTCGGCGTGGTGCTCATCGTCACCTTCGCAGGCTTCCTCGATAAATGCGACACGCCTATCGGGGGGCAGCGTAATCGCTCGCTCGAACAGCTCTACCAGCCGGCGTCGCCGCGATTGGTTACTAGTGCGCGTCATGGTTGCGAGGCATCTCTCATTGCGGCCGCGTCGTCCGTCATTTCGCGGTGCAGCCATGCCTGCGCCATCGCCCAGTCTCGCTTGACGGTCCGCGGGGAGATCCCGACAGCAGTCGCCGTTTCTTCGATCGTCAAGCCACCGAAGAACCGGCACTCGACGATTTCGCCCTGCCGAGCGTCGAGTTGCTCGAGCCGACGAAGCGCGTCGTCAAGCGTCACGAGCGCAACCCATTGCTCTTCCGGTGATACAACCCCCAACTGGGGAATCTTGAGCTCGTGGAGAGGAAGTTCAGCGAGTGCTCCTCCCCTTTTCTGGGCACATTGATCCCGGGCGTAATCTGACAGGATATGGCGCATTGCTCGAGACGCGAGGGCTTGAAAGTGGATGCGGCTTTCGGCGTCGACCCGCGCCTGCCCGACCAGCTTCACATAGGCCTCATGCACGAGCGCCGTCGTGTTCAGAGTATAGTTTCCGCGCCAGCGCCCACGCTGCCGGTGTGCGAGCTCCCTGAGGACGTCGTAGAGGCGCGTGAAGAGCTTGTCGAGCGCGTCGCGGTCGCCGCGCCTTGCCTTCTCCAGAAGCCGCTCGATGGTCGTCGTGTCGCTCATCTCCTGTCGGTGGCAAGCTGCGCGTCCTATCGGTGGCAAGCTACGCGCCAGGTACAACCTTATCAACGTCCTGCTTACAAACGGCCTTAGCCATGCGCCGTCGAATGTAGCGACGACATCGCCAGAGAGCGCACCTTGCCCATCCCGTAGCCGGCGGCCTCGTGCCTTCCTGATCTGGCGCGCTCGATGGCCCTCGCCGTCGTCTCTCCGCGGTCGCAATGGCCCGCCACTTCGCGAATCTGCGTATTAAATGGTGTATCGATCCTTCACCATTCCGTCCGACTTGCCCTGAGGGGCTCCCGAGACAATTAGACAAAGACCTACATGAAAATCTGGAAATGCTTTTCACTCCCCCTGCTGACGGCCCTCGTGTTCGGCCTCCATGTCGGACACCCGGGTCACGCAAATCCGAGGGAGACCACCGCTGAGCTTGCCCGCATTGTCCCAAACGACAACCGTCAGCCCGCCGGACGGTACGAGGACGGCGTCCTGACCCTCCGATTGGAGGCGCGTGACGGGATGTGGCATCCGCACGGTCCGGATCGAGGTGGGATCCGAATTGGCGCGTTTGCGGAGGACGGTGGTCCACTTCAGATCCCCGGACCGCTCATCCGTGTGACGGCCGGTACGGAGGTTCGGACGATCGTACGCAACGAGCTGAATCGTCCACTTACGATCACGGGACTCGGCGCCGACCGCGGATTTTCCGGAGATGGTGTGCTGGTGGAGCCGGGGAAACTGGCTGAGTTCACATTCACAGCGCATGAGCCGGGCACGTACTACTATGTCGGCCAGACAGAGCACCGCGGCGTACCCGGCGCTCCACTAAACGGCAGCCTGCACGGTGCGATCGTCGTCGATCCACCCGGCGCCGTCGTCGCCCCGGGCGACCGGGTGATGGTCATTTCCTCGTGGTTCAGCCTCGATTACGACAACTTCAGCCATCTCTCCGATGACGCGGTGCTCACCGTGAACGGACTCGCGTGGCCCCACACGGAGGTCGTCGAGGTTTCGCAGGGCGACTCCCTCGACTGGCGATGGATCAACATGACCGACCTGGACCATCCGATGCACTTGCACGGCTTTCACTTCAGGGTTGATGCGACAGGCGACGGGGTGCGAGACACCATCTACTCGCCAGAAGAGCGATGGCACGCGGTGACTGAATACGTTCCGCCGGCCGGCACTGTCTCGACCGTCTGGTCACCTGACCGTCCGGGCAATTGGCTCTTCCACTGCCATATGCTGGGCCATATGACGGCCATCGAAGTCATCAACACCCCGGTCTCAAAGCGTGCCGCCGTTCATGACGGCATCGAGCACCTCATGGGAATGCTGATCGTCGGGATTCGCGTGCGGCCGTCCGCTCAACGGGCGTCGCGGCCTGTCGGTGAGCGGAAGATCCGCCTGTTGATCCGATCTCGTCCAGGGGTATACGGTGAGAACACCGGCTATGCCTATGTTCTTGGCGGTTCCCCCGAGGAGGGGAACCCCAAGGCGCTCCCGCTGCCGGGACCGACCCTGGTGCTCACGCGAGGCGAGCAGGTGGCGATCACGCTGATCAACGACTCGCACGAGTCGGGAGCAGTCCACTGGCACGGCATCGAGCTCGACAGCTATGCGGACGGCGTCCCCGGCTGGAGCGGCGAGGGCGACCGGATTCTGCCCGCCATCCCCTCGGGCGACTCTCTTACGGTCCGGTTCACGCCGCCGCGCGCCGGCACGTTCATGTACCACTCGCACTTCAACGAGATGCAGCAGACCTCCTCCGGCCTGTATGGCCCCATCGTCGTGCTCGAGGCGGGCGAGAAGTTCGAGCCGGAGACGGACCGGGTCCTCATATTCAGCGACGGCGGACCCTGGAGCAGCTTCACTCCCAATGTCTCGCAGGCTCCGCCGACTTTCCTGAATGGGCGCGCAGATCCGCCGCCGCTT
>CAZKNF010000124.1:0-4987 GCA_964554105.1 uncultured Rhodothermales bacterium
TTCCTGATCGGCACGGCGGCTCATGCCTTTTGTGCAGTCACCGCTGCGTAAAGTTAACTTAGGTCTCGACCGGCTCCGGCACCACACCGAACTTGTTACAATTGCCTGATTCTACGGTAGGGCGCCACCGAAGCGTCCCCCCACATCCGATCGCGGCTGGCGAATTCTAAGGATATCCCGAAGATGGCCGCTCTTCACGTGGAGATCAAAGCTGTATGATTGATACGGCCCGAACGGTACCCAGCTAATGCCCATCTCCCAGCATTCGAAGTCCCGGAGAATAGCGAGACTGGTATAGACGAGTTCCTGCTGCTTAAAATCATAGCCCGAGCGACCTTGAATCTTCCAGTTCGGTGTTAAATTGAAATCAAAGCTCGTATTCATGATGGCATTGAAGTCACCACGATCGACTCGTACGGTGTCTATCTGCTCAAAACGCCGAAAATAGTTGTAGGTCATACTTATCGACAACGACCACGGAATTGCGAAATCCGCATATCCCTGTGTATTGTCGAAATTTGGTGATTGAGGCTGAACGCCCATGTCATAGGGTGCACCATTAGCGAAATCCATGCCGGAAGCTGAACGATCCGCTCCCGGTGCGTAGATAGGCCTTTCGGCTCCTGTTTGAGAGCTCCTAAAGCGCGTATTGAGACTCACATTGAACTGGGTGAGGCGTGCCAGCGCAAATCTGTTCTCCTGAAAAAGAAATCGACTGATCTCCTGTGAACGGTCATCAGAAAGTGCATAAGGAGAGAATGTGCTTGCTATACGTAGATCGACCTGATCGAGGACGCGCGTACGTGCCGTGACTCGAATTGGCGCGAGCTTGAAAGAGTCAGCCGCAAAGTTGTACGAGGTGTTTGCATCAAGATTAAGCAATTGAATCGCCTGTTCGCGCTGGGCAGCCTGATCAGAGGTGTCGGGCCTCACGCGCTTCGTCTCGAAGACATTGCTTACGCTGAATCCGAGCGCCTGTTGACGACCGCGCTGCACCCCTGAAACTTTGCCGTACCGCACTTCCTCGCCGGCCGCATTAACGTAGGTTTCCGTGTATCCCCAGAAGGGATCAAAGAAGTCCGGTCGGTAGCTGAAGCTTAGTGACGGTCGAACCGTGTGGCGAAGCCCCTGATAAGGGCCGACGCGCACCGGGAAGATACCGTAGAACGTCGTATTGGAGGATACGCCGGTCGAGAACTGCCGCAGGGCGAACCAGTCCGAGACGCTGTTTCGCTCGATCCGGCCCGTCTCCTCATCGAGCTGCTGCCTCTCGGTGCGCAGGAACCAATCTTCTGTGTAATTGATATTCGGCGCGAAATTGATTCGCAGATTTCGTCGGATGATTGGAATCCGGTTAACGGCGAAGTTGGCGGATGTCGAGACCCGGTGCGAGGCCTTGGTCTCGAAGGCGGCATCGTCTCCGGTGGCGAGCCGGTACTTGCTGGGCGCGAACAATGCATCCAGCCACGATACGTCCGCGGCGGCAGCCGAATCGGGCCTGCCGACGAGCTGGCTAGGATCGAGGGGATTGAAGGCGAATCGGTTGTCGAGGGATGAGTTGTACGTGTACGTGATCCGCTCGTACCATCTCTCGTTTGAGCCTCCCGTTCGTCCTTCACGTTGAAACGGCTTGCGTGAACCTTGCGAGAATTGCAGGGTCGGGAGCGTTGCTGTGACGTCTCCGGTAAGGAGCTGCTGTCGATGATTTAGATTTACGGACAGGTTTCGACCCGCCTCACGCCAGTTTTTACTGTATCGAACGCTCGATTGAATGGTCTGCCGAACGCGGTCATCGTACTGCTCGGACACGGCGCGAAGATAGTTTTGCGACGATAGATTGACGTTCGCATTGAAGTCCGACGTCGGATTAATCTCCTGTCGATGATTCCATCGGATCGACGTCGTGCTGTATTCCTGGAAACCGGGATCATCCTTCTCGCCGCTCCGGCTACGACCATAGTCGAGGCCAAGCTGTCCCTGGTATGCGTACCGCTTGGCGTAGCGAAATTGTGGAGCTACCTGCCAGCTGCCCAGCGTCCAAAGACCGAACTGGACCTGAATATCGGTGTAATCGTTGATCGCCTGATACCAACCCCATCCACGTAAGTAGAAGCCGCGTTCATCCTCCCCATATCGTGGGGGCAGCGGACCGCTTCGCCGTCCTTCTTGAGCGGGGAGGAACCCGAACGGAAGCCATAGCGGGGTTGGAATATTGAAAAGGTAGAGCTGTATTGGACCGGTATATATCCACTCCTGATCCACAATCTTCATCCTACGTGACCGCAGCGTGTAGGAAGGGTCGTCCTCGCAATCGCACGTCGTGTAGGCGCCTCTGGAAACGAAGAGGGTACTGTCTTCAGTAACTTTGACGACGCCGGCTTGCAAGAATCCGTCCTCTATGCTCGTACGTGCGCCTACGAGGCGTCCACGCTCTGTTCTGAGATTGAAGGCGAGCTCATCGCCGGCAAAGGCTTCTCCGGCCTGAGCGAACTGCGGGCGGCCCACCAGGCCGGTGTCGCTCGGCAGACCGGTGGCGCGTAATTCATCGAGATCGAAGAGGAGGTCGATGCGATGCGCATTCAGCTTGGATTCGCCGTACGTCACAGATGCACCACCAAAGAGTGTCGCCACATCTCCAGCCGCGTCGTCAAAGATGATGACGAGAGAATCGGCTGCGCTGGACTCGACGGGCTGATCCAAACTTGCATTGTCGGGACGGCTCGGTGTTTCGGTGGTCGCGGAGCCGGCTGGCCGAAGCGTGTCGGCTCTTGGCGTCGTTAGCGGATCTGGCGGCGTACGCAACGTATCGTTTAGCGGCACATCCAGTGTATCCTCCGGCGTCGGGAGAATCACGGGACGGTCGGTTTCCTGCGCAACCGTGAGATCAGTCAGCAGGAGCGCGTGTGCGATAAAGAGAACGAGGACACGGCATAGTCGCATGCTGCATCCGCAGGTTCCGGAGGAGGAATGGCGTCGTTTATCCGAACCGCTGGAAGAACAAAAGCTGTGCCGATTACCCTCGAGAGGCGGCATGCTCATCGAGATAGTCAAAAACGAGATGTGCTGCCCCGAGCATACCGGCCTCGTTTCCAATGGTTTCTCGAATGATTTCGACATCGTCACGAAGGTCGGGCATGACATAGTCCCGAATTGCCTTGCGGGCGGATGCAAAGATCAATTCACCGGCAGCCGAGAGGCCGCCTCCGACGATGACTTTCCGGATGTCCAGCAGGTTTACGGCCGATCCAAGTACTACTCCAAGCTTGTGTCCCGCCCAAGCCAAAATTTCGCGCGCATCCGCATCACCCTGCTGGGCTGCTTCGTACAGCATCAGGGGAGTAAGATCCTTTAGGTCGGCGCCGGCCATCTGGTGTACCAGCGACTCATGGCGCGTGAGCAGCTTATATCGGGCATAACGCGATAAAAAACGCTGCCCGAGATACGCCTCGATTGCACCTGCGATTCCGTAGCGGTCAACGGGGCCGTCGAAGTCGATGGACATGTGACCGATCTCTCCGGCGCCGCCGGTCGTGCCGCGGAATATCTTGTTGTTGTAGATGATCGCTCCGCCGACGCCCGTGCCCAGCGTGACCATGATGAAGGAGTCGTGTGGGCGTCCGACGCCGTAGTGTGCAGAGCCTAGGCCGGCAAGATTCGCGTCATTCTCGACGAAAATAGGCACGCTGTCGTCGAGCCTTTTGCGCAGCTCGGCGCTGAGATCGACGATTCCCCAGCCGGGGAGATTTGGCGGATAGATGACGGCTGTGCGATCCCAGTTGATGGCTCCCGGAGCTCCGATACCGACACCGCTGACGTGCCGGTCGGACACCTGATCGGATATTGTTCGCACGGCAGAGGCAATGCGGTCGAGAACATGGGCGGGACCTTCGTCGGCCTCCGTGGCCTCTGAAATCTCAGTGACGAATCCTCGGCCGCGTTCTACGAGGGCAGCCTTAATCATGGTGCCGCCGAGATCGATACCAATGGCAAATCGTTCGTGGGGTGAATCTCTCCCTGCGTCGGTTGGTCCGGATCTGATGTCCATGTACGTGGAACGTGATAGGGGCAAGCGGAGATGCGTTCGGCAGAGGAGCGAGTCACTCGCCGACTTCGACAGGATAGACGGTTTCGCCAGGGCGACGCATGCCGTAGTGTTCTCGGGCAATCTCCTCGAGGACTTCGTCTGACAACCCTTTACTGACCTCTTGCTCGAGTCGTTCTATTTCGGCAGAAAGCGACGCGTTCTCTGCACGCATTTCCGCAGCTTCGGTGTGCCAACGGACGCGTTTGATCAAGCTGTGGCTATCAAGAAAGGTGAACCACAGGAATCCGAGGAGAGCGGCGAATAGAACCAGTCGTCGCCCGAGACGGCGTCTGGAACCCTTCAGTCCGCGCGCGGTCGTGGTCGGCTTAACTGCTGTCGATTGTCTCGACCCACGCTTGCGTGTTTTTCGCGTCCGTCTCGTCATTCTGCGTCTTCAAGTACAAACGCATCCATTCCCGGGAAATTCGCGGCCGCACCCAGCTGTTCTTCAATTCTCAGAAGCTGGTTGTATTTTGCGATCCGGTCGCTTCGACTAGCCGAACCGGTCTTTATCTGTCCGGCGTTTGTTGCTACCGCGAGATCGGCGATGGTCGTGTCCTCGGTTTCGCCTGAACGGTGGCTGATCACTGCGGTGTAGCTGTGTTTATGGGCTAGCTCGATCGCGTCCATCGTCTCGGTAAGCGTGCCGATCTGATTGAGTTTAATGAGAATCGAATTTGCGCTTCCTTCCGAGATGCCTCGTTGAAGCCGATCGGTGTTGGTCACGAACAGGTCGTCGCCCACCAGCTGCACGCGGTCGCCTATTGAATCGGTCAGCGCCTGCCAGCCGTCCCAATCGTCTTCCGCCATCCCGTCCTCTATCGAAATAATTGGATATTGATCTACCCAGCTCTGCCAGAAGGCGACCATGTCGTCTGAGGAGCGCTTGGTCTCCGGATCGCT
>CAZKNF010000125.1:0-4960 GCA_964554105.1 uncultured Rhodothermales bacterium
TTGCGCGTCCCATACTGCACCACATCCGCGGGTTCGCTGCCCGTCATGCTTGGCTTGAACAGGAGCAGGACTCCGGTATCGCCCTCCGGATAATGGATATCGCCCGCCACCATGGACTGGCGCGACTTACCATTCGCATCGGGGCGGAGCGGTGAAAGATCGATCTGGATGTCTACCCCGAAATCCGCCCGAACACGACGGGCGAGGTTGCCGAAATCGTTGAAGCTGACCGTCGGGTCCATCCCGCAGTCCGACGCAATGATAAACCGGCAATGCCGCCGGATTAGCTCGTACACGGCCATATTTTCGAAATGGCCACCGTCGGACAGGTGTACGTGGCGGCCGTCCGCACGCGCGAGACCGAACATCTCCTTCAGGAACGGCAGTCCGATCAAGCAACGTTCGATCCATGAGATCGGTCTTGTCTTTGCGACGCCCGGAAGCCAAAGGCCGAGGCGCAGATTGAACGCTGCCATCAGAAACGTCACGGCCGGTCCGAGCTTTTTCGACATGCCGCCCATAAGCGAATTGAAAGCGGCCGCTGAAGCTGTAGCGGCCGCGCTTAGTGAGGGTGCGGGCATCTCTTTGGTCCAAAACCTGCACTTCTCAGCAACCGAGAATCCGATCGGCGAAAGAACCGCGCTATGTGCTCCGCGATGCAGGCTCCCGAGTTCTCGTGAGGCAAGGTCGTTCGCGGCGCAGCAAATCAGATGGCACGGCTTGCCGACATCTATTTCGGTGAGCTGCAAGTCGTCATCGAGCCGCTCCTCCGTTTTCCTCTCCGCCTGTGGATCCTGGTTGGACGCTCCGAGATAGGCACGTGAGATGCGAGCGCGGTAGAAGGTGTGGAGTCCGATCTCGTTCGGGTTGAAGAGTAGAGCGGACAGGATGATCAGGACCGTCGAGATCAGCGCGATCGTGAACGGCCGACTGTAGGTAAAATCGCTGAGCGAGAAGGCAACGATGCCTGCGACGACGGCGACCACCATCAGCAAGATTGCAACATAGGCCAGCACCTGCGGCAAGAGCGGCCTCAGTCGCGCCATCAGCCCGGCCCCGATCGATCCTCTCGCCTCGGATGTAAGGCGTTTCTGGATGCGTGTGAACCACCAGACAACGATCCCGGTCGAGCCGACAAGTCCAGTGGTCACTTGAGGTTGAAATCCAGCCAGGGCCATCGCACCGAGAAGGACGCCGAGCCACCACAGCGCAGCAATCACCGTCCAGATTACGCCGACAAAAATGAACCGGGCATGGACGCGGTCGAATGAATTGCGTCTGACGCGCTGTTCGTGACTTCGAACCGCCGCAGAACCCCACCACCTTCTTATCGACATGGCGAGGCTCGCGACGGCCCACGGAATTACCGGCGTCAGAAGCCGTGCCGCCTGATCCAGCGCAGGCGCATCGGCGACGAGCGGCAGGCGCTGATCCGCCAGGTACCACGCCGACATGTCCAGCCAGGGGATGTATTGCATCATCCACCAGACCAATCCGGTCGAAAAAAGTCCCCATGCTACGGCTTCGGCGTAGGCCCACCAGTCCGTCTCCTCTTTTCGGCGGCGCCATACGGCTTCAGTAACGATCAGCAGCAGGGCCGAGACGCCTACGAGCGTTGCTGTCGACGTGACGGGTCCGGTGGCAAACAGTCCAAATGCGATCAGACACCATCCTAGAACGGCGATCGCGATGACCGACAGGGCCGTTAGAAGCGACGGCACCAGCGAGGACGTCATGCTAACGAGGATGCGGCCCGTATCCCAGCTCAGAATGCCGAGGTGGGGTGCAAGGAAGTTGCTGAATTCACGGAGATGTCGAATCGGATCGGGTTCCGGGCGCCCGTCGCTTCCGGTACCTTCGGGGAATACTGGCGGCTCCGGCGTGATGCCTGTATCACGGGCTCGCCACGCGGTCCAGAAGCTGCCGACGTAGCCTCCGCCGGATACGGTCGAGAGATAATCTAGGTCGTCGAGGAGCCTGAAATTATGGAGACCCTGCAGCAGGCCCAGGTTGAACGTCGCGCTGCGGATGCCGCCTCCTGAAAGAGCGAGGCCGTAGACGTCGCGGGACGGCTCGGTTACGCGCTGTTCATTTACCGCGAGCGGGGTCTCGCCGATCTCCCGTTCGACCAGCGTTTCGAGCGCGCAAGACTCGGTTTCCATGGCGTAGAGAGGGATGGGGCGTACGAGTTTTGCTTCGAAGATGATGCTTCGATCGCACTTACGCAAATGGCGAGATCCTGCCGCTCCACTCCGGGGCCGGCTCGGCCGGACTCGTTAGTTCGGTCGTCCGAAACGGACCACTTCACGCTCGAAATCCAACAGGATCTGAAATTCCTTAAGAAAGTTGAGGCCGACGAGACCGGAGATGTCCAGGTTCGCCTGCTGCAGCGAGGCGAGGTCGAGGGCGCAGGCCGTGAGGTCGTATGCGCGCACGTTGCCGATTCGCAGCGAATCGATGGACACCAGCTGTACGCGCCCGGAGGTGCCTATCCCGGCACCGAATCCGACTTGTCCCGCCTGATCGGGCAGATCGAGGCTATCCGCGAGGCTTCCGTCCACACATGTGTACGTGGCCCCGGTGTCGAGAACGAAATCGAACGGTCCCGAGTCATTTATGTGTACGGGGATGAGGAGCGCCGCGCCACCGGGTCCGGCCAGTTCGAAAGAGACCTCTTGATCGGATGTATCCGCCGGCGTCGTCGTGCTGGGCGCCGAATCGAACCGACAGCCCTGCGCTGCGATCAGTAGGAGCAGCGATGCGGCGGCAGCAAAATGGTGTACCGGGATGCGGCTCATCGGACGCTCCGATAACCGCCTGGAACGCCCTTTTTCGAGAGCACGATCTGCCAGAGGCCGTTTCGTCGGGCGCGAAAACTGCCGGCGATGGTCTGAAGATAGTACGTCCACATGCGATAGAACCGCTTGTCGTATCGGCGGGCTAGCTCGGGCCAGCCGTCCACAAAGTTTCGGTACCACGCCATGAGCGTCGGATCGTAGTCGGCGCCGAAATTGTGTACGTCTTCGATCACGAACAGTCCTTCGATCGATGTTGCGACCTGTTCGGGCGAGGGCAGCATACTGTTCGGAAAGATGTACTTTTCCGTCCACGGATCGATCGTGTGGCCAGACTGATTGCTCATGATCGTGTGCAGCAGGAAGAGGCCGTCGTCTTCGAGACTTCGATGCGCGACCTCCATGAAGGTGCGATAGTTCTTTGGGCCGACATGCTCGAACATACCGACGGACACTACATGATCGTACGTCTCTTTGAGCTCGCGATAATCCTGGAGCCGGACATCGACGGGGAGCGATGCATAGCGCTCACGTGCGAACGCTGCCTGTTCACGGGAGATCGTGATCCCATCGGCATGGGCGCCGTATTCCTCGGCAGCAAATCCGAGAAAACTGCCCCACCCGCATCCGATGTCCAGCACGAGATCGCCGGCTTCCAGCTGTATTTTCCGACAGATTAAATCTAGCTTTGCATTCTGTGCATCGTCGAGCGATTCCGCATCCTTCCAGTAACCGCAGCTGTACGTTCTGCGGCCATCCAGCATCGCATCGAAAAGGTCATTTCCGAGATCGTAGTGCCTCTCTCCCACCTGGAACGCGCGTGAACGGCTCTGGCGATTGGTAACGACAGCGAGCAGGACGAGGAGCTGCGCCCGGGGAGAGCGGCCCAGCGCGTGTCGAAGGCCCGCGCGAACCACTCGGGCGATGAACTGATCCAGGGCCTGACAGTCCCACCATCCGTCCATATAGGATTCGCCGAGGGCAAGCACGCCTCCTCCCAGCACGCGCCGGTAGAACCTGGGATTGTGAACGTGGAGGTCCCACGGACGATCGCCGCCGATGCGGACGTCGGCCTGCGCAAGCAGCTCACGCACGACCCCTTCCATGCGCGCTGCCGTTTTATCCGAGCGACCGGGACGGTTCGGTGCCGGGCTACGACGGGTTTCGGTTTCTTGCATGCTCACCTCGTGCGATGGGGGCAGGGAGACGACGAAGCGTTCAGGCTACAAAAGGACCGCGGCTCCCGCAACTCCACGGCGTGACACATTTGAAACAGGGCTGGAGAGGCCGCGTAAGCTTTGCGCCAAATGGGAAACCCACTTCATACGTTTTCGAGCGTCCGCCCCAGATGAAAACCGCCTTTGCACCAATACAAAAGTCGAACGTCGCCGACGGCCTCGCCGAGCGTATTGCGGACTTGATCCGCAGCGGTACGTACGTTCCCGGAGAACGCCTGCCTGCAATCATGGAAATGGCCCGGAGCTTCGGAGTGGGCCACCCTTCCGTGCGAGAGGCGCTGAAGCAGCTCGAAGCGGTTGGCATCGTCGAGATCAAACACGGTTCCGGCGTGTACGTCCGCAAGGGGAAAAACGACGTGCTTCTTGTCGGGAATCCAGTTTTCGGTGGTGATCCCTCCCAGAAACTGCTGGTCGATCTGATTGAGGCGCGCATTCCGGTCGAAACCAAGTCCTCGTGGCGGACATGGTAGACGGTTCGCTGCACGGCGACGATTTAACCGGCATCGCCGGAGTGTCGAATATCGGGACTGATCGGAACTGGTGCGGTTCGATATTCGCGTACGCGTTCCGGCGGCTGGCATGGGATCAACCCTAGTCATCGGAGGAGATCGCTGAACAATGGATCCGCATGACATTCTCGTACGCGGAGTCGTTCGTCGAGGCGGACTGGACGTCCGTCTACTATCATCGTGCCGATTCGGCCGGCATCGGCTTCGACCGCACGTCGACCGGAAGCGGAGCCGTCGACCAGTATTTTCCGCCGCCGTCCGACGTCTTCGAAAGCCTCGACACGGTGCCGCAGGAATACCTCTTGTGGTTCCACCACGTGCCCTGGGACTACGGGATGCCCTCCGGCCGGACGCTGTGGCACGAGCTGGCGCTTAGATACCAGTCCGGCGTCGACACCGTCCGGTGGATGCGCGAAAC
>CAZKNF010000126.1:0-1810 GCA_964554105.1 uncultured Rhodothermales bacterium
TCAGAACGAAATAGTACAGCCGTCGCGAACGGCAGTTGCGTCAAAAGTTTGCGAATCGCTATTTGGATCCGCGCGGTACCTGGTCTACCGCGACCACGTTCGTAGCCGCGATCGCCGCCGCGTCCTGCTCGGCAAGCTGCCACTCGGAGTCGAATCGGCCCTGCGCGACGATCTCGCCGCCGCGGAAGAGCACGTAATCGGGCATGCTCATCAGATCGAGCGCAGGCACCTGATTGGAGAAGGGCCCCTGACCGTCGTCGGCTTCGAATTCCCACCACGGCAGGCCCGAGCTGATCAGCACGTACCGGCCGTCGATCGGGTATATGTACGCGAGGCCGTACTCTTCGGCCGAGGCATCGAGATGCAGCGGAAGTCGATCTTCGAATTGTGCAATTACCCGGTTGGTCTCTCGATTTCCAAAGAGAACGAGATTGGACGTTTCGTAATCGCTCGGCCGTATATGCTCGTCGGCGATGACACGAGGAAACACCATCACTCGCCCCAAGAACGGCCCGCGATACACTGACCACGTCGCTGCGGTCACCGCCTGCTCCTGGCGAGCCGCCGCCGTCGCCTCGGCCGGACCGTCCGCCGTGCCGTAGACGTAAATGTGTCGGTCCGCGACAGCCTCCCCCATCGGTCCCTCTGCTCCCGGGCGTTTGGCGGAAGGCGTGACTGTTGTCTGTCCCACAGCCCAGCCGTCGTCGCGCCGGCTGAAGGACACCGAATCGGATGCCTCTATTTGAAGCTCTCTGCCGTCGACGGTTACCGTAATATTGTTGCCCTTCCGAATTTCTGGATGATCGGCAAGCTGAAGCGTAAATCCGTCCAGTTCACTCGTCGTTATATCGATACGGTCCGGACTATCGACGCGCGCGTCGATGCGCGCGTGCGTTCCCGGGGTCAAGCCATCGAATCGAATCCAGTAGGCCGTGTCGTATTCATACCGATCGCTCGTGAAGCGGACCCGATCCGGATGCGAGTCGCGGCTGAATTGATCGAACCACTCAAAGATCTGACCATCTGCGTACGCGTTCTCCCAGCTGTTGTGGCCGACGCCGGGGTACTCGGTGTACTCGATCTGCGTCTCGAGACTTTCAAAATGATCGACCCACTCTCGAACGCTGTCCGGATTAACCACCGGATCCGCGGCTCCGTGGAAGATGTGGACGGGAATATTGAGCGCGTTGCCCGCCAGCGCCTTCGTGCCGTCCGGCGGCGCGGGGCACACGGGTGCGATTGCGGCCCATATGTCCGGCCGCGTTAGGCCGAGCCACAGCGTGCCGCCACCACCCATCGAAAGTCCAGTGAGGAAAACGCGATCGTCATCGATCCGAAAACGCTCCTTGACGTCGGCAACGACGTCGTACACGTCCTTCTCGGCGACTCCCTGATACCCCATCGTACCCCGGGCGTAGGGGGAGGCGACGATGTACTCGACATCCTCCCACTCGGGAAAGTAACGGCTCGCCTCGACGTCGTTCTCGTCACCGGCATTGCTCTTCCCGAAAACTCGCCTGAGATTCAGGCGGTGATTCGAGCCGGCGCCGTGGAGGCTGATTACGAGCGGATAGGTGCGCGAATCGTCGAAATTATTCGGGAGATAGATGGCATACGGCTGATCGCGATCGTCAACCGTCGAAAAGAACGTGAGGATCTGCGGCCCGGATCTCAGCTCCTGCGCCAGTATCGGATGCGCACCGAAGAGCATCAGCATGAGAACCAGACTTCCGAGAGCGTTCCTGACTCAGCATTTCTGCCCTCCGACATGTGACGTTGACTGACTGTTGAACCGTCGCGATCGATCTGG
>CAZKNF010000126.1:1910-4897 GCA_964554105.1 uncultured Rhodothermales bacterium
GCGATCGATCTGGTCGTGTCGAATCGTAGCCACGGACCTGGACGACACGTCGCTATCTTGATGACCGGACGCAGGCTACGAAAGCAGGTCTGTCAGATTCTCGAAGCTCGTCTCGATGTCCGTCACGGAATCCTCCGGCGCGTCATTCTCTACGAAATAATGCTCCAGGCCCGATGTGTCCGCGTGCTCGAAAATTCGGCCGAAGTCGATCTCCCCTTCGCCTACCGGCGACATATTCTGCATCACTGTCTGAAACCCCTCGCGTCCCTCGCCTGCCGCGTTTCGCGTCGCCTCGATATCCATTAAATCCTTGACGTGCCACAGCGCAAAGCGACCCGGATACCGCTCGAACAGTTCGACCGGATCCTGTCCGGCAAGCACGGCCCAGAACAGGTCCAGCTCGAATGCGACCAGGTTCGGATCGGTCTCATTCAGAAGCACGTCGAATCCTGTCGTGTTCTCTCCTGCCGGAGCAAATTCGAAGGCATGATTGTGATACGCGAGCCGAAGGTCCCGCTCGTTGGCGGCCGCGCCGATGCTGTTGAATTCCTCGGCGAAGGTATGCCAATCCTCTTCCTCGAGTCCGCCCCCGAACGCTCCGGGCAGCGCCGGAATCGTCACATAGCGGTGTCCGATCGTCGCTGCCGCATCGAGCGATCCTTCGAGATCGTCCCGCAGCATATCCAGTCCCATGTGCGTGCTCGGCGACGTAAGATCGAGACGATCTAGAAGCGCACGCACGGCCTCCGGGGACCGATCGAAATAGCCGGCGAACTCCACCTCATCGTAGCCGATCTCGGCCACGGTCTCGACCGTCCCCTCGAAGTCGTTCTCCATTCGATCGCGCAGCGTGTAGAGCTGCACTCCAATCTGATCGACCCATCCGGTGCGCACGTCAGAGGCGGCGGCCGGGGCGATTCGGGAGGCCAGAAGCGCCCCTCCGAGCCCGACGGCAGATTTCAAAAATGAACGGCGATCCGTGCCGCTTTGTGATGGCTTTTTCATTGCATTCCTCCGCGTTGTCCTTCATATCTGCAGATGCATTCCGACTCACGTAATGGGGCTCATTTGCGGCGCTGTGATTCGAGACCGTTCGTGTCACCAAACATTTCATATCACGCGTTCTACGACCGGACCATCGTGGCCGGACAGAGACTGAAATGTAGTCGGGTACCGATCGTCTTACAAGTGCCGTCGTTTTGAAGCGCACGGTGGCCGAGCGACAGGAGCTGTTCAATTAACATCTTCTTTTCCAAGTTCGGCACGTTGGCCATCGAGCTGTGCTTCTCGATCGGCTTACCCATCGTGCCGATATACTCGAATTCGTCGGCCAATCTTACCGCTTCCGTGAGCACCTCGAACAAGCCGCAGAGAACGATGCATAATCAGGGAATTATAATTGTCGTTCCCTCAAGAAAGTGGCTCCCTTCTTAAGGTGGTCCTGTCGCACTCACGCCGTAGCTACGATGAGGTCATATGGCGACAAGACGTCGAGACCTTCATCCGTTTGGGCGATTCTGCGAGAAGTCGCTGGTCCGCTGCTCGGAAGGGGAGGGCGACCGTGCTCAGGCGTAGACTGCTTCCCCTTTCCCTGCCTCCACCATGAGCCGGTTTAGAGTGTTAAATCCCTTCTCAACTCGCATAAACCGTCCGGCCATCTGCTTCATCAGCGGGCGTAGCATCCAGCGTGGCCACGCTCCCTCTAACCGCATGCTCCGACAGACCCGCGTCCCATCCCCAACCGGCTCCAACCGGTCGGTGAGCATAACGGCGATGGGCCCCCTCTGGAGTCGTACTGTTGAGTAGCTAAACGGGCGCCAGTCGAGGATGATTTCGGTGAACTTGCTGTTTCTACAGTGATTCTGAGAGGTGGTGCCGGTTCGCCCTCCCTTACGCACCCCAGTGCACCAGTCGGCCCCGTCCATCCAGTCGTTACGCTTGTGCGGGTCGTTCAGCCAGTCCCACACGATGGGTGGCGGTTCAGGGAAGTCGACGGTGACGTTGATGTCGGCCGCCTCCGGGGCAACGATGACCCGTCGGTGCTCGACCAACTCCCGGTAGCGCCCGTCCAGGTTGAGGCTCCCGGTTCGGAACGTACCGAGGTGCTCGTAGCTCTCCGTCGACTCGTACATCCCACCCAGCGGGATGCCCATCCGGGACAGGCTCTGCTCGGTGAGGAGCGCGTAACCATGCCAGCCGGTCGCTTCGGCCACCCCATTCTTGAGGAGCCGGTGAGCGAGATTCACACACGTCCCGACCGGCTTCTGCGACCCCGCGATGTTCTGTAAGACGTACGGTCCGAAGTGGGTGACGAACTTCAGATCGAGCTGGGATATGGCCTGACAGGCAGTGCAGGGGCACGTGGCGTTGTGCTGCATCGTGCGCTGGCGGTCCCTAAACGCGCAGTAGGTGTCCTCGATCAGTTCGAGGAGCAGCTCTCCCCGGGAGATCGATGCTGCCGGGGCAAAGACGAAGACCGCATCCCCTTCCACTTCGGCCAACTTCAGCGTCGGCGTCAGCCGGTCCACGAGGAGCGTCAGGACGTTGTGCAGGATCGCTGGAGCATGGTCGAGCTCGTTCTCGGCGAGGAAGGAGGTGAACCCGGAGATATCTGCGAGGACGAGGTAGCCCTCTTGAATCGACTGTTCCATGGCACCAATCCGTTCAGGTGAGGGGTCCGGCCGGGCCCGGAGAGGAAAACGTAGTTTAAGGCGAAAGTTCCTCACTTCCGCGCCGGGCAGACGTGACAATTTTCTCCATGTTGTTAGTGTCGTCCAAAAACCGCATTGCAGCATCCAAGTACCGAGTCGGTGCCGATCACCGTATTCGAAAAGTTCCATCCGGAGCTACGTACCGGTCCTGCAAGTGCCCCCTACTCGATTGAGCTCTTCTTAATTAATCAGCAGCACGGCGTCCCTCGGGTGCTGACGAGGCTACATTTGAGTCCGGGTGAGAAAACGCAGACGAAGAAAGACTCGCCAAAACAA
>CAZKNF010000127.1:0-4806 GCA_964554105.1 uncultured Rhodothermales bacterium
CGAGCTCTCCAGCGAAGTCCCAATCGCTTCAATAGCCTTTACGGCGCCGCGCGGGCGGCGGAAGAAGCTGGAGATCCGAAAGAAGCGACTCGCTTCTACGAGAAGCTTCTCTCCGTGGCCCCGGAGGCGGACGCCAGAGAGATCGAGATCTCACACGCTAGATCGTTCCTGGCAGGGAACCGATAGTCTGCGGTACGTGATCGGCATGCGTTTAAGATCCTGATGCGGCGCTCAGCCGCTCGCGCACGCCTTCGACGAACGTGCCGTCGTCGAGGTACTTCTGGAGGTGACGACCGGGACAGGACGTATTCGCCCAGTCGCTGTGACCATAGATTTCGCTGCTCGCGACCCCGAACTCCGCCGACGCCCATGCCATCAGGTCCGTGATCGCATCGATTTGTTCAGGCGTGGCTTCCTGCTGGTTGTAGTTTCCGATGACGCTGATCAGAAGATGTCCGCCGGGATCGTACGAGGTGTTCGTCTCTCCCATGAAGTGGTAGTCTCGTCCTTCGTAAATGCGGCCATCGAGATCGATCAGGAAGTGATACGGTACGTCCCACCAGTTCCGCTCCTGCTGGCCCCAGGATTGGAGTCCACGGAGCTTCTCTACGGGGTCATCGTCGGGCGTGAGCGGCTCCGGACTGCCGCTGTGATGCAGGGTGATCTTGCGGATCTCATGAGGAATGCGGAGGCGCTGCTCCGCGCCACCGGCCACCGGCGAATTCGCCACGTCGTCGGGAAGTGTCGAGAGCACGGCCACTTCGAGCTCCGCGAGCCCGGCGCCGAGCCCTTCCTCCGAATTCAGCGCCAGGACGGCCACACGAAAGCCGTTCCAGACAAAAGCCTCTCCGTCTTGAGCCGTTTGCTCCTTCACCGCGTCATTCTGTCGAAGCACGAACCGCGCCGTATCGTCGCGCATCGAGACGAGGCTCATTTCGAGGTCGCGAAATGTTATCGAATCGCCCGGCATGATATTACGGCGAATGGCGTCGGCTGTGTGACCGACCGGAGGCTGCGCTTCCCAGTTTTCGTGTGGGATGACAGCAGGCTTCAATGCGGCGGACGAGGGACCCTCCAGGATCGTCGGAGGGCTCTCATTCCCTAGACGATCGACTGCAGAAACTACGACGAATGACGGCGGCCCGCCGGATGCATCAAGTCTGTATTCCTGCTGTCTACCCGGTACGATCGCCGTCGACCAATTTGCACCCCGCTGCATCCGAACGACCCAAAGCCACACGTCCTCCTCGCCGTTCGGCGTCATCACAACAGCCGAAGCGTCGTCTCGGAACTGGAGGTCCGCCGTCGGTGCGGGCGGCGTCGTGTCGTCGAGCCACGGTGTGGCCGGTATGAGCGCCGGCTCCGCGTAGACCGTCGATGTGAGTTCTTCGACCAGGCTGTCGGGATTCTGCATGAGCACGCGCATGCTGAAGTGCACGTTTCCCGTGGCTCCCGGCTGGGCGCGCGTCACGTAGATCTGCCCCGGAATCTCCTCGACGGGCCACTCTCCCTGCACGCGGCCCGTGTAGTTGCCGGGCCAGATGTGACGTCCGTGCACGTTCTGCTCGATCCACCACTGCAGCATGAGGGGATACGGCTGGCCGTGCTGCGCAATTCTGTAGTAGATCTGCGGCGTGAAGTAATCGACCCATCCTTCTCTGAGCCATTTCCGCGCATCGGCATAAAGCTCGGAATGCGCATCGAAGCCCGTCGTCCCTTCCGGATGTCCGGGCCGCCAGATGCCGAACGGGCTGATGCCGAATTTGACGTGCGGTTTTCTATCCTTGATCTCGCGATAGAGGTCTTCTATGAGGCGATCGACATTCTGCCGGCGCCAGTCGTCACGGCTCAGTGTGGTGCCGGACCGCTGCGCCCGCGCCCAGCTTGCGCTGTCGGGAAATTCAGTCTGGCCGGGCTCGGCGTACGCCTTGTACGGATAGAAATAGTCGTCGAAATGGACGCCGTCCACGTCGTAGCGTTCGACTACGTCGAGAATCACGCTAAGCGTATGGTCGTGCGCGTCCGGCTCGCCGGGATCGAGCCACAGGTAATCGCCGTACTCCCGCACGATGTCGGGACGCTTCACGCTGATGTGATCGGACGACACGGGTGAATCCGCGGATGCATGGTACGCCCGGTACGGATTGAACCACGCATGCAGCTCGAGTCCGCGCCTGTGGGCTTCGTCGACCGCGAACTCGAGCGGATCGTACAGCGGCTCGGGCGGCTTGCCCATTTCACCGGTCAGATATTCGGACCACGGCTCGAGCTCCGACGGATAAAAGGCATCGGCAGCCGGGCGTACCTGCAGAATGACGGCATTCAGGCGAAGCTCGACCGCACGGTCCAGCAGAGCGCGAAGCTCATCCTGCTGCCGCTCCGAGGTGAGCCCCGGTTCGGACGGCCAGTCGATGTTGGCGACGGTGGCTATCCAGGCGGCGCGAAACTCGCGGGCGGTCGACGGGACCGGACCGAGATCCGCCCGCGCAGTATCGCCGACAGGTGAGAGGGTGGATGCGCATCCCGCCGCCAAAAGGCCGATCAGGACGACGAGAGCAACACACCTCGATTCCACATCATTCATTCGAGGACGCACGCGTGCGACTACTTTCCGGACGTATCTAATTGCGATGGTGAGGTGCTGGGCGTGCTCACGTTGATAGCATCATACAGCTGCCTGAACGTTTCCGCCTGGCTTCGTCCCTGGTCATCCACCGACTCGACGCGGCCGTGATACTGGTCCATGAAGTTCTTCGCGCCGCTCCAGACGGTCTGCATCATGCCGGCGAATCGGTCCCTCATTTCAGGTGTGGAGCCTTCGCGGAAGAGGCGTGTCATCTCGAGCTGCTGCAAGGCGACCTCGGGCGTACGCCAGGGGCAGGTCACGACGCGAAATCCCTTCGAGGCGAAGTAGGCCGATGTCGGAGTCGCGGTGGTGTAGTGCCATGCGTTGATAACCACGTCCTTCGGGATCATGTCGATCGCGCGGTGGGTGTTGTTCATGCTGGCCTCCCACATTCCGAGGCCGGTCGTTCGACCGTCCAGGAGCCGGTCGCCCCAGATCCAGAGCTCGGCGCCGCTCTCGGCAAGATGATTGCGGATCTTGGTGACCTCTCCGGCGAACAGCTCGGCCTTGTCGCGCCCACGGCATCGCGGACACTGGTCCTCACCGATATAAAAGACCTCATCCATTCCCGCGTGGAACGCGTCTGCCTGGAATACCTCCATGATTTCGTCGACGACGGCAAAGACGACGTCGTGCACCTCAGGATGCAGCGGGCAGTAGCTCTTGCAGTAGAGGCCGTCTTCGTTCGGCCATTCGTACTCCTCAGGCATTTCGATCTCAGGCGTCTCGTCGAATTCCGGGTACTCGGTAAGAAGTTTACCGAGGGTCCCGGCCCAGGATTGATGGCCCAGCAAATTCACCTGTGGTATGATGCGGATGTCTCCTTCATCGGCAACGGCGACGAGCTTCTCGACATCTTCGCGGGAAAGCGGATCGTCGTCGCGCAGCTCGGGATGGGACTCGTACTCGTAGCCGAAATCGACACGGAGCACCAGGGTGTTCACGCGGCGGGGGATGAGCTCATCACGGACGAACTCGACAAATTCGTCGACGTGCTCAGGTCCGGGTGCGGCGATTGAAAGGCCGCGGACGGGCATGAGAGCGTCAGAATCGGATTGAGCCCAGGACGTGGAACAGAGCAGGAAGGAGGCGAAAAATACTAACAGGCCTCTTGTCATGGCTGTTTTCGGATTTTCATGGTTTCTGGTGGAAATCGATGGGATCTCGGCGAGCGCCGTTCGAACGCATCGACACTACGGTTACGTTACATTACTATACGATTCGGCGTCGTCTTTAACCAGATAAAGGCGCTTGCAATAGGCTGAGGGGCGTTCCATATTGAAGCTCGTCCATGTCGATGCATGCGTTCTCCGGCGGGAGATGCGCGGCTAACCATCAATGAATCCAACTGGATATGGATCGCAGAACGTTTCTTCAGAAGGGTGCCGCGCTGGTCGCGGCGTCATCCGGCGCGGGACTCATTGGCGCGGCCTACGGGCCTCCAGCGGCACGATCACAGGTGCGCGATGTGCGCGACCTTTTCGATCAATCGCCGCGGGTCGGACTCATCGGCAGCGGGTGGTACGGAAAGGCGGACCTGCTCCGTTTGATCCAGGTCGCACCGGTCGAGGTCGTGTCGCTCTGCGACGTGGACAGCCGGATGCTCGACGGGGCGGCCGATATCGTCGCCGAGCGCCAGGCTTCGGGAGAGCGTCCGCGCACGTACGACGATTACCGTGAGATGCTCGCCGAGCGTGACCTCGATATCGTCATCGTCGGCACGCCCGACCACTGGCACGCTCTTCCGGCGATCGAGGCCATGCAAGCCGGCGCGGACGTATTCGTCCAGAAGCCGATCAGCGTGGATATCGTGGAGGGCCAGGCGATGGTCGCGGCAGCGCGCAAGTACGGTCGGGTCGTTCAGGTCGGTACGCAGCGCCGCAGCACGCCGCACTTGATCGAGGCGCGTGACCGGTATATCCGCTCCGGACGCCTGGGTAAGATCGCGATGGCGGAGACGTACTGCTACTATCACATGCGGACGCGGTCGAATCCTCCGGATGAGCGTCCGCCCGAGCATCTCGATTACGAGATGTGGACGGGTCCGGCGCCGATGCGACCGTACAACGAACTGGTCCATCCACGCGGCTGGCGCAATTTTATGGAGTACAGCAACGGAATCGTCGGCGACATGTGCATCCACATGCTCGACATGGTTCGGTGGATGCTCGAGCTGGGCT
>CAZKNF010000128.1:0-4655 GCA_964554105.1 uncultured Rhodothermales bacterium
GCGGTTCGTCTCGGCGAACGCCGTGATAATGAACACGATGGCGCCGATCGGATTCCGAAAGACATTCCACCCGAGAATGGCCCATCCTCCACTCTGATCGTCGACGATTCCCGTCAGATTCAGGGTACCTGCGATGAGTACGACCGACACGACAGCCAGTCCCATCGACAATTCGTACGAGATCATCTGAGCTGCCGAACGGAGACCTCCCAGCAGTGAGTACTTGCTGTTGGAGCTCCATCCGGCCAGCGTAATGCCGTAGACCGAGATGGACGTAAGGGCGAGGATCACGAGCACACCTGGTCCGATATCGGCGATCACGACCCCCCTGGCGAAGGGAATCACGGCCGGCACGCTCATCGCGATAATCACCATCACGATGGGTGCTAGTGAATGAATGGCCGGACTCGCCGCCGTCGGCCGGATGTCCTCTTTGAACAGCAGCTTGAATACGTCTGCAAACGGCTGCAAAAATCCGAACGGTCCGACGCGGTTCGGACCTGGCCGCTGCTGAATGTATCCCGATACCTTCCGCTCGGCGTAGACGAGCACCGATGCGGATACCATCATCAAATTCAAGACGATGAAGGCGATCAACGCGGTCCAATAGAGTGGTATATCCATCCGTCGTTATCGTTTGCTAACCATAGGACGCGCCTCGCGCATTAGATCTTTCATGCCGTCTCACCGACTTCTACGAGCCGCACTCCCGACAAACCCATCGCTTCATACGTAGCGCCCTCGAATGCAGGGAATGATCCTGCGATTTCGTTCATGATCTGCTTCGGACTTCCGTCGGGAAGCTCATGACCAAGCAGCTTGGCGATTTCCGGAAGCACCTGCCAGCTCGGCCGGCAATCGATCACATTAGATTCATTGTGCCAGCGATCGAACGGCGTGCCGTGCATGTCCTGCCGACTCGCACCCATCTCCATCATCAACGTGCGATTTACATCTCGAATCGCCTTGGCCGGCCGTACCCGTTGGGCGCGTCCGTCGATATTGACGTAGGTGCCGACGGTCTCGACGATCATGGCAGCCGGGAGTGCGACGTCCGCCACCGCGAGCGTTTTGTTCGTGGAATGATAGTAATGCAGAATCACAGGTACATCCGTAAGATCCGACTCCGCAAAAAGACCGGACGCCACCGGATCGTCTTCGAGGACGTAGACGGCTTCGATCTCGCCGCCTGCCAGTTTCGAACGGACGAGCGCCTCATCGACCGGATTGATTCCAAGCCGCTCGCAGCCGTTCGCGTTCGGTGTTTTGTCGTCCGTGATGAGCCAGTCGTCAGCCGCGCCGGGTTCGACATGCGGGATGTAGGCAGGCACGCCGGCGCCGGCGGCTTCGGCGAGCCGCTTGAGAAGGTAGTTGTCCTCGACTGTAGCATGAGCAGACCCGAGGAAGAGGATTTTGGATCCGTCGACGCGGTCGAGCTGTTCTGAGACCGCCCGGTATGCGTCGTTCCAATTCACGCCGATCAAATTGCCATCGCGCCGGACCTGCGGCCCTTCGGGGCGATTCTCATTGAACAGCGGATAGGCTTCCCGGTCCTCATCCGGCAGCCAGTATTCATTGACGTGGAGATTCTGCCGCGGTGTAATGCGAAGGATTAGATTGTCGCGCGCCCAGTACTCGCAGTTGGATCCCTTGGCGTTCGTTGCGGTGATCGACGGCGTCGAGCTCATCTCCCAGATTCGGGCGCGAAAGCGGAAGTCAATCGACGTGAGTGCGCCCACCGGACAGATATCGATGACGTTCATCGAATAGGGCTCGTCGAAGGTCGTGCCGGGAGGCGTTAGAGGATAGTTCTTTACGCCTCGTTCGATGATCGTGAGCTGGTGACTCTTCGAAATCTCGTCGGTAAACCGCGTACATCGCGTACAATTGATGCAGCGCTCCGCGTCGAGCATGACTCTCGGTCCGAGCACGACTTTCTTCGGCTTGTGGACCTTTCGAAACTCGAAGCGCGAGCCTTCCGAGCCGTACTTGTATGATTGTATCTGCAGCGGGCAGTGGCCCGCCTGGTCACAAATCGGGCAATCCAGAGGATGGTTGATCAGAAGGAACTCGAGATTGTCTTTTTGTGCTCGCTCGATGATCCCGCTGCTTCTGTGCGTCTTGACGACCATGCCGTCGGTGACGTCTACCGAGCAGCTCGTCATGAGCTTTGGAAAAAACTGGATGACGGGGTCGCCTTCATCGTCCCGCTTGATTTCCCCCGTCTCGCGATCCTTCACGGGTGTGCCGATCTCCACGAGACACTGGCGACAGTTCGCCGGGATGGAGAGTGCGGGGTGATAGCAGAAGTGCGGCAGCTCTACTCCGGCATCCAGACAAAACTGCAGCAGCTTCGGCCGGCCATCAAAGTCGAAGAGCTTGTCGTCTATCGTTACTTGCGGCATAGGCTCGTTAATAGGTAAGCGTCATGATCGATCCATTCTGAGTCCACTCCGGGTACGCGGCGGCGTGAATCATGCTACGGCCCCGGCGGCGAACACGCTCTTTCGACATTTTGCTTCGAACTCTTCGCGGAAACGTTTAATCGTGTTGCGGACCGGCCAGGCGGCCGCATCGGCAAGCGCGCAGACCGTACGGCCCTCCATCTGATCGCAGAGATCGAGGAGAAGGTCGAGGTCGCGCAGATTACCTTCCCCGTCGTCGATGCGGGTTACGAGATTTTCGAGCCACCCGGTCCCTTCGCGGCACGGCGTGCACTGGCCGCAGGATTCATGATGATAAAAATGTGTGACCCGGCGAAGGAATTTCACCATATCCGTGTCTTCATCGAGAACGAGCATGCCCGCCGTTCCCATCATCGAGCCTGCCTCGCGGAGTGAATCAGCATCCATAGTGACGCCTTCGATCATGTCGGCTCGAAGCACGGGCACCGATGCGCCGCCGGGTACCACGGCCTTCAACTTCTTGCTCCCGAGGATGCCGCCGGCCACCTCGTTTATGAGGTCGGAGATGAGCATGCCGGTCGGGTACTCGTAAACGCCGGGTCGGTTGACGTGTCCGGAAATACCATACAGTACCGGGCCGGGGTGCTTCGAAGGACCTATCTTGGAGAACCAATCCGCACCGCGGTTGATGATCAGCGGTGCGCACGCGAGCGATTCGACATTGTTTACCGTCGTGGGTCGCGCCCACAGGCCCTTCTGGGCGGGGAAAGGAGGCTTTATGCGCGGATAGGCGCGCTTTCCTTCGACCGATTCGAGCAAGCTCGTCTCCTCGCCACAGATATATGCGCCGGCCCCCTTGTGAATCACGATCTCGGACGAGAAGTCCGTGCCCATGATGTTCTTTCCGACGAATCCTTTGTCGTATGCTTTTTCCAGCTCACGTTCCATGTGCGTGATCCAGTCTGCATACTCTCCCCGGATGTAGAGGTACGTCGTGTCGATCGACATGGCATACGAGGCTATGAGAATACCCTCGAGGACCAGATGAGGATTGTACTCCATGAGCTGCCGGTCCTTGAACGTTCCCGGCTCGCTTTCATCGCCGTTGCACGCCAGGTAACGAGGCGTCTGGGGATCGACGGGCGGCATAAAGCTCCACTTCAGGCCGGTGGAAAATCCGGCACCGCCGCGGCCGCGCAGTCCGCTTGCCTTGACTTCGTCGGTCACTTTCTTGGGATCCCACTCCGAGTCGGTGAGCACGCTGCGCAGCGCCTCGTATCCACCGTTCTCCTCGTAGACTTCCAGCTTATGCAGATCCTGCACCGGCGGAAGCAGGACGCGCTCATAGGTGCGCCAGTCCCCTGCTTTTGTCGATGCCGCACCGTTTGATGGTTGCATATCTAACGACTTCGTATAGTTGTCATTCCATCGCCTTGCCTCGCGGAGGCGTCCGGTATGTATCGACCGCAGCCGCGTCGGTGCGCCGATTTCCGTTCATTTCGTCTTCGTCCTGCGGGAGTGTGACGGACACGAACGGCGGCATCTTGCCGTCGCGCAGCGAGGCGATGAGATCGTCGATCTTCTCCTCGGTCAGATTGTGGACGTACGGTCCGTTCGTGACCTGGAGCATAGGCGCCGAGCCGCACGCGCCGAGGCATTCCGCCTGCCGAATCGAGAACAGGCCGTCGGCTGTCGTTTCACCTTCATGGATACCGAGTTTTTCCTCGAGGAGGTGGAGAACGTCGTATCCACCACACATCTGACAGGAGAACGAGGTGCACACATCGAGCACATAGGTACCCATCTTCTGCTTGTAATACTGCGTGTAGAAGGTCGCGACGCCGTACGTGACGGCGTAGGGAATTCCCAGCGTGTCCGCAGTCAGCCGCAGTACTTCCGGCGGGAGGAATCCGAACTTTTCTTGAGCGAGCCATAGAGTCTTCATCACGGCGCCTTCCGGAGTGGGATACTGCGCCTTGAACCGGTCGATCAGCTCCTTCTCCTCCGCGGTGAATACCAGTTCGTCGTCGGAGAAGACCGGGTCGGGCTCCTGATCCGGAAGCGCGACGATAGGCTGCTTAATGAATTCGCTCATTTCAAAAGTTCAGAAATCAGAGGTTTAGCGTTGAAGGTTTCCGTTCGGAGTTCACGTTGAACACTTCTGAACCTGAAACGCTAGACGTTGAACTATTTATCTGCTTCGCCCATTACGGGATCGATCGAACCGATCATGATCACGGTATCCGCCAC
>CAZKNF010000129.1:0-4583 GCA_964554105.1 uncultured Rhodothermales bacterium
GGGTGATCTCTTCGCGCTGCGGCAGTGGGGCGGAATGCTGAATGCCGCTGCCATCCTGCTCTTTCTAGTCGTGACTGTCAGCGGTTTTCCGGAGCGATATCGGCGAGATCGGAAGGCGCGTTGATGTTCCGAAGCGCGCGATCGGGCAGACGCACGATGACGGTCTGATCGATGCGATCGAGAAAATTATGAAGCGACCGGTGTCCCGACGTCAACTGGTTCAACATCAGCGGCAGCGTGTCTCGCCGATAGCAGGCGCAGAGCGGATGCAGCCGGCCGCCGCTGTCCGCAGCAACGACGACCTGTGACGCGGAGGTCCTCCTCTCGAGCAGCATCTGCAGCGCTCCCGTGCTCATGAAAGGCATATCACAGGCTACCACCAGCATCCAGGACGTATCGGCCGCCTCGAAACCGGCATGGATCCCCGCAAGCGGTCCTGCGCGTTCGAATCGATCTCGCACCTGTTTCGCGGTCGGATGACCGGGCAATTCGAAGGCCGCCGTATCTACACCAAGACTCACGAACACAGAATCGCACACGGAAGCGACGGCGTCTGCGACGATTTCAATCATTGTCCGTCCGCCGACCGAAAAGTGGGCCTTGTCTGCGCCGAACCGCCGGCTGTATCCACCGGCGAGAATCAGTCCGGTGAGTCCCGTCTCCGTCTCCGTCATGCCCTGTCACTTTAAGATGCGTCAACTATGTGCCACACCGGCACTCGGAGGGCTGTTGCTTCTCGCGACCAACAGTCGTCGTTCGATGCGTCAGCAAATCCCCTACGGACGGGCGCAGCATTTCCCCACGTAACGATGTGTACCACATCCACAACCGCCTCGTTCTTGGATGCGTATGCTTAGTCAGGTAGCTTACCCGCAACCGCACCCCGGAGCCGTACCTTTACTCCAGACGCGCTCGCGTCGTTCGGCGCGTCACTCTCTGTCGACGCATTGCTGTTCCATCGGTGTTTCGTGGTCGCGTTGGTCGACCGGAAATTGAACTAACTGACGAGATCCTGCAACCCAACCGTAACCATGTCCACACCACAAGCCATCAGCAGTCGCCCAGCACTACACCGTCCAGATCGGCCGAGCACCGCCACGTCATACTCCCATCGGAACACTACCGCCGAGGTCAATCTGATCTGCCTTCATCTCGTGCGAATGATGGAGGACGTAGCGCGAGCAGAGGCGCGGTGCGACGTACTCGTAGCCGAGTACGCATCTCGCAGCGACTTTGATGGCGAGCGGACGGCGCTGCATGTCAGGACCCGACTGGCAGGACTGAAGCGGCAGGCGGAAGCGGCCGCGCTGGTGGTGGCGGAGATCGCGGATCCGGTGCGAAAAGGATCGTGCCCCGATGGGTTGTTCAGCTCATCGATTTCCGAAAGACTTCGTAGCGGTGTACTGCCCGAATAGCGACATCCCTGAACCATCCGCGACTCTCGAGCGTCGAGAGAGTACGCTCTCCCGGAAAAGCAGCGAAAGAAACCCATGAAGGTGCGACGCATTCTCCATCCTACCGACTTTTCGCAGAGTGCCGATACCGCTCTGCAAGTTGCCACGACCGTCGCCCGGCTTTTTGATGCGGCGCTCCTGGTGGGACACGTCTCCACCGGCCCCGAATCCGACGAATCCAGGATCACGGAGCTGGAGAATCGACTTCGGAAGGCGGTAGTGGACAGTCTCGGCACCACGAGCTCGGATGGAGCCAATCTGTTAGAGCCGAGCCTTCACATCATTTCGCACGAAAGGCCCGCCCTCGGGATTGCAGAATTCGCTCGGAAGCAAGATATCGATTTGATTGTAATCGGAACGCATGGAAGCCGACCCGTCCGCCGTTTCCTGCTTGGCAGCGTGGCTTTCGGCGTCCTGCACGAGGCGCAATGCGATGTGCTCATCGTGCCGGACACGTATCAGGAGGGTCGGACCGGAGCGATGCTCGTCCCGCTGGACCTTCGGGATCGTTCACCCCACATGGTTGACACGGCTGCAGCATTGGCCGATCGTCTCGAAATGCCGATGGATTTGCTGCACGTCATTGATCTGCCCGAAAAATCCCAGCTCCACCATACGTTAGATTCAGTTCGTCCGGACAGCCTGTCGGAGGTGGCTTTAAATCGACTCAATGACTTCGCCGGGCGGCCTGATCCCGATGTACCTGTCTCGGTGCACGTCGATACCGGACATCCGGCCGGTACCATCCTGAGGTATGTGGAGGAGCATGATATTCGCCTCCTGGCCCTGGCATCCTCGGGAATGAGTGCCGACGAGCGGATACGTTATTACCCGATGGAGAGCGAGATGTACGATGACCTACGTTGGATGGTGAGCCGCGTTACCGAGCGTCTGGCCACGTATTCGCGCGTTCCTGTCTGGGTGGTCAAGCGGTTTCCGGAGCAGGAAATGCGCGGCTCGGTCAAGCAGGTCGTGCACGATCCATCGGTACTCGATATCTGATGATCCGGAGCGCATACACCTACAATCGCATATCCTTTCGATCGCATATCCCAACGACAGTACACACGTTAATCCACTCTACTTTGCTATGCAGCGCTCGACCGTACTGAAAGCCGCTTCGGGGACTCTCGCGCTTGGCGCCCTAGGCCTGAGTCTCCTGCACCGGAAAGATCGGCAGAGCTTCGAGCGAATCGAGGAGGTGCTGCTGTCCGATTCATCCGGGGGTACGTTCGACGAAGCGATCATCAGGGATCTTCCCGAGCCGGCGCAGCGATACTTCCTGCACGCTGCCGAGACCGGCGCCATTCTTGCCAGCTTCGTCCGAATCCGCATGATCGGCTGGATGAGCCCCAAGGCCGGGCGTGCTCCTCTCGAGCTCGTGGCGGACGAAATTCTGCGGCCAGATCGGGGCTTTGTGTGGACCGCCGCCCTTCGGGTGGGCCCGGTTCCGGTTCGAGTACGTGATCACTACGTGGATGGTGAGGGTGGCGTCTCAGTGCGGGCGCTGGGAATCATTCCAGTTGAGAGGGCGCGTGACCGACACGTGGCACGCTCCGCGCGACATCGAGCCGCCGCTGAATCCGTATGGGTGCCGTCCATGCTGCTTCCAACCGCCGGTGCCATGTGGGAGGCCGTCGACGACACGCACGTACGCGTGACCGTGACGATTGATGAGGAGGCGGTGCCGCTGACGCTGTCGCTTGACGACAAAGGCGGCCTACTAGAGATCCGCATGATGCGCTACGGCAGTGAGGGTGTGGACGACTGGCAGCTCATTCCGTACGGATTTCGAGTGGAGGAAGAACGGCGATTCGGCGGATACACAATCCCGTCGAAGATCCGTGGTGGATGGTGGTATGGTACCGAACGCTTCGATCCCGCGTCGTCCGCCACATTCGTGGTGATCGACGCGCAGTTCGGGTGAGAGTAGATGTGCTGCCCGGATTCACGCAACGCAGCCGCCACGGTATTGGCATTTAGTCTGCGTCGAACCTGATTTTTCACGTTACCTAACCGACGCGCCGGGCGCCGTTTCATAGCTTAACTCGACCAGCCATTCACCTACGGTATACCGCAACAGCCAGGTATAAAGATAGAAGGTCGCAAGCGTAAGCATCGACAGCGCGAACGCTGCAACCCCGTCCGGCCGGATGATCAGGAGCAGTAGCGAGGGGATTCCGACAGTGACGGCGAAGCCGATCATCCACCCGTAGTGCCCGGTCTGGTACAACCGAAGGAGCATGTAAGGAGTGAAGATGATCGCAGCCCCGATGAGCAGGACAAACACGATTCCAGCAGGATCGAAAAACATCAGGGTTGTGAGCATTGCGCTCAACCCCTCATACGTCAGCCATCGGTGAAGCTCGCGAAGCCTCGACTCCTCGACAGACGGGGAGCGTAGGTTCAATTCGCGATACACTTCGTGAGGGTCCATCTTATGGTCGCAGGCAGAAGCGTCCACGCGCAGCCTGCTTTCGGCGGGGAGATATGCCAGCGCGTCTTGTGACGATCATTGAAGATCGGGGCACCGATTCGGGCGGTCATCTGTCTGAATGTACAAAGTCGGATCCATAGTCGTTGTCGAATGAGAGGGATTGTTATGCAGGACACTATACGCCAGATGGGGACAACGCCTCGTATTCTCACGTTAGTGCTGCTCATGGCACTGACAGCGTGCGGGACCGGCGGCGAAACGGAGACGCCAGATGCTATGGAAGGACCCGCGGCAAGGATGGAGGCGACCGACACGACACAGGTACGGGAGATGTATGACCAGATTGGTCGCCACTATCAGGAGATGATGCGGCGCTATGAAGGATCGACCGATGAGATGTCACCGAATGCTCGGGAGCTCTACAGCCGGATGCGCCAGCATTATCAGGAGATGATGCCGGAGAATGGGATGGGCTCCGGCATGATGGGGCGGGGTAACATGGCACGTCACATGATGGCCATGCACGGCCGCGGCGAATGGAAACAGGAGATGATCGAGCTACACCGTCAGATGGCGCAGGTGCATGCCGAGGGCGGCTACGACGATTTCTCGGAGATGCACGAGCAGATGGTGGACTTTTATCAGCGCTCGATGGAGGATGCACCGATCGAGCCGACACAGTAGGTCTGCGG
>CAZKNF010000130.1:0-4419 GCA_964554105.1 uncultured Rhodothermales bacterium
ACGTACCTTTGAGCTCGATTCGTTCGGTCATTTAACGCGTAACGCTGGTGTTTCTTCGATCGCCCGCGAGCTATTACGTCAACATTACCGCATGCAATGTCCTGGCCGTCTACGCATCCGTTCCGCTTGCGCCGGAAGCATAGATCCGCAAGATCAGCTCCGACGCCTGACGAGCTGACTCTCCGCTGACAACCGGTTCCCTGTCCTCGCGGACCGCCTCGACGAAGTCCCGGAGGATGGCTTCGTGTCCGGCGGTGTCCGTAACCGCGACCGACGCTCCACTGTGGATGACGCCGTCCGGTTCAGTGGATGGATTCTCTGCATCGTCCACAGCCCAGGTGGTGATGACGTCATTTTCCATGACGAGGGATCCTCGCTCGGCATGGATTTCGAGCCTTGCCGGAAAGCCCGGTCGTGCGGCGGTCGATGCCAGAATTGTTCCGATCATACCGTCCGAATGCCTGAGCAGGCATGCACCATGATCCTCCACTTCGACATCGTGCGCGAACGTTCCGAGCATGCTCACCACCCGCTCCGGCATCCCGAAAAACCATGTGTAAATGTCGATATTATGGGAGGCCTGCTGTACGAACGGTCCTCCCCCATCGATCTCATAGGTGCCGCGATATGGTGCGCTATCGTAGTAGTTTTGATCCCGCCAGAACTTTACGCTTAAATCCGCCGCATACACCCTCCCCAGCGCTCCGCGCTCGAGCAATTTCTTCATGGACCGATTGTCAGGACTCATCCGGCGCTGATATGCTACACCGAGCTTAACGCCGTTCGTCCGGCACGACTCGACCATCGCATTCATATTCTCAATCGAGACATCGAGGGGCTTCTCCGTGAGAACGTGCTTGCCGAGCTGAGCCGCGGCTATGGCACCTTCGTGATGAATTCCCGGCGGCGTGGCGAGGACGACGGCGTCGAATTCCGCTTCTACGCCGGTTAAGTCTGGGGCGACCTCCAGCTTCGCCAGCCTATCCACGTACGCAGGCAGGCGCCCACTGCGCGAGACGAAGCCGACGACCTCCAAACGCGGCAGCTTATCGATAGCCGTCAGGTAGGTGTGTGCAATATTGCCAGTGCCGACGATTACGAATCGCATTAGTCCGCTCATTCGGGATCTTGCGTACAGACACCGTGCTCTATCTAACCACTACTTCGTCCACCAGCATGCGTGCGGGGCGGCCGGCGCCCGGATGGGTCTCGGGTGTATTGCCGATCGTGTGCGCCTTCATGCGCACGTACCGAGCCTCGCGCGGATCGAACTCCGCCACGAAATCGCGCTGGATGGCCCCGTACTGATCGATCGGAAGATCGTGCGCGGCCGAGCCTACCTGCTCGAAGGACTGTCCGTCGGAAGAAATGAAGAAGTCGACCTTCTCCGGAAGGAGCATGTGGGCGGCGCTGTGCTGGTAGAACGCGGATTCGATGCGGCGTATCGTCTGCTCGGATTCCAGATCGATCGTCACGTCGACGTCCTCGCCTGACGAGTGCAGCCAGTCATACGTGTAGTCGTGGCTGCCGCGCTTTCCGTCGGTAAGCATCGAATAATCCCGGTCTGCGGATGACTCGGTGCCGGTCACCGACGGCGTAACGGGTTTACCGGATGCCAAATGATCTTTCGGACCCTGTGCGAGGAGACGATACATGGCCGATCGGTATTCTTCCGGCGGCGTGCTCCACTCCTTCAGGCGGGTGATCCCGGCGCGATTGCTGAGATCCGTAAAGGGGTCAATGCGTGAGCGGATCTCCTCGCGTGCGTACCACGTGCCATCGATCTGGTCGAACAGCCCCGTGGGACCGGCTTTCGCCTGCTCCATGATCGCGAACTCAATCGGCAGCCGTGCCACCTTCACTCGTTCGAGGACCTCGTCATCACCGGCCACGGCGGCCTCCGCTGCATCGAAAAGATTTTCGTACCGATTCATGAGAGCGGGTGTGAGGTAACTCGATGCGGCCTCGACCGGACTACCGAAAATTCGCAGTGGCTCACCGGATGCGAGGAGAGCTTCGCGCATCTCGTCGATGTACTGCCGGAGGTGCGGCGCAGCGGCTCCGTAATATCCGCTCAGGAAATCATCTGTGAGCGCTTCGACGTCCGCATCTGGATTCCACATCAGCTTCGAAATGAGATATGTCCGCAGCTCCGCGAACTCGCCGCCGACTTCGCGATTCCCCTGCTCGAACATCGCCGTCACGCCGTGGTCGGCGAAAAATTGGATGTTCGGCTTCAGCACGTGCAGATTAGGAAAGGGACTCACGAGATTGCGAAACTGGATTACATAGTCCCACACGATGATGTCGTCGGCGATCTCGCTCCACTCCTCGACATCTCGCCGGAAATCCGCGCTCGTGGGATCCGTCGAGATCGGCTTATCCCGATTCACCTCGATGCTGCAGAGCATGATGTTGACGTTCTCGGCCGGCCGCAGCGTCCGCGGCGCCTTGCGCGAGTATTCGTATGCCAGTGTCGAAATCACGCGGTCCGGGAAGTGCTCCGCCACCTGATTGACGAACGAAATGATCGACCCGGATGGCGAGCCTTCGCGCTCGTCGAGTGCACGGCAGAGATCGCACTGGCAGTACTCCCGATTATCGTTCTGACTGACAGACCAGTACAACGCATCCGGATTCTTCGCGATTTCCCGGCGGAGATTCTGCACCGTTATCGACAACACGTCCGGGTTCGTGAGGCAGAGCTGCGTGGGGATCCGCTTGCCGTCTATCAGTGCGTAATATTCCGGATGCTCCTCATAGTAGGTCTCCGGCGGCACGAGGCGATTGAAGGTATGCACCCAGAGGCCCCAGTCGGGCCGTTCACCCTCGGCATCGTGATCCAGCTTGTGCCAGTCGACGTACTCGGCATCCCATGCGGTGTGGTAATGCGTTGTGCGGTATGTGATCTCGGGCACCTGCAGGTCGTTGATGATCCCCAACTCGATCGTGGAACGCTCTGGGAGAATCTTGACGGTTGGACTGTACAACCGCGCCCCGAGGTAGTCTTCCAGAAAGGTATAAACGCCATAGAGCGTGCCCTTCTCGCTGCCGCCGGCGATCAGGAGCCGCGTACCCTCGGTACGGATGCTGAAGCCGTCCTCCTCGAGCTCGTTGAAGTTGATGGCGATGCCGAGGTCGTCGAGCCGCTCGTTTTGGCCGAGCACGATTTCGTGTGGAACGACCTGGCGATCCGCGGCAATGATCGGAAGCGCGGCGCCCGAGATCTGAAGCAGATGATCCTGCAGCACATCAGCCGCCCTGGCTTCCGCGGCCGTCGCCGCTGAGGGAACGACGATGCGATAGCGGCTCTCGCCGTCATCGACGAGCGTGACCTCCTGAGCATGGGCCATCGTAGCGGCGAGGCAGAGCAGGATGCCGGCGAGGGCGAATGCTGCGAACACTGTGAATGTGCGTGACAAGGGATCCGAGGTGGACTGCGCAAAGAGAATCGTCATACTACCGCGTGTTCGTGCTAATGCGATGGATGGTAAACTAAAGCTCCCGCAATTTGCAGACAATCCGAAGGCGGTTTGTCTCGGGGCGAGCGGCATAGTCAGAACATTCCGTGCTCGTTAAGCG
This sequence comes from uncultured Rhodothermales bacterium, assembly GCA_964554105.1. GTDB lineage: Bacteria > Bacteroidota > Rhodothermia > Rhodothermales > VXPQ01 > CAZKNF01. The sequence continues at coordinate 3,583 of CAZKNF010000130.1, forward strand.
ATTCCTCGGGGACGGGCATTCCGACATCCCAGAGCTCCACGATGTGATCGCCGTCGAATCGGAAGATGTGGACGGCCGATCCGCCAGGATCGTCCGGTTTCTGCCGCACGCGGGAATGGACGGCCACCAGATTTCCATCCTCCAGCACCCGCTGGATCTCCAGGATTTTGTTGGGATTCTCGGCCGCATTTACGGACATGGCCTCCATCAACGCATCGGCATCGCCGCGGAAGTACGGATTATGATGACGGAAGTCCGGCCCGACGTGCATACGAAACGCTTCTTCCGCGTTTCCGGATGCCGCGAGGCGCAGAAATTCGATCGCCGCATCCTTGCGATCGGCGGGCCGTGTCATGTTCGGATTGAACGCGACCTCCCACAGGTGCTCATCCGGATCCTGAAAATAACCTGCGTACCCACCCCAGAATGTATCGTGAGCGGGCTTCGCGACGGTCGCTCCGGCTTTTTGCACCTGCTCCATCACGGCGTCAACTTCGCCTTTCGAATCAACGTTGTGGGCCAGCGCGAACTCAGTAGGACTTCGCGGGCCCACTGGAATTCCCGCATCGTGAGAGATACTCTGTCGCGGCCACAGGGCGAGCGTGAGGCCTGATTCCAGCTCGAAAAACGCGACGGCCCCGTACTCGAATTCTTCGCCGACGATTCCCTTCGTCGGCAGCCCGAGGCCGTCTCGGTAGAAGCGAAGCGACCTTTCGAGGTCGTCGACGCCGATGGTGATGAGGGTGATTTGCGGTTTCATATCTACGTAGACATGTCGGTCGTTCCCAGGCGTCCCAACTTGGGATCGCCACATGATCCCAATCTACTAATACGGCG
>CAZKNF010000131.1:0-4314 GCA_964554105.1 uncultured Rhodothermales bacterium
TGGCGGCGAGGATGGCGGCCTAAAGCTCTGGTGGGGATTCTCAGGCACAGATCCCGTTGCGGAAGGCTGGGCAGAAGCTGTCGTCTGGACAGACGAGGACGAGCAGGACTGGGGCGTGGAAGCCAAGCTGTACGTGCCGGGTCTCGAGCCGGGCGCGGAAATCGGGTTCAACATCGGCGGTGCCACCGCTGATGCAGAGTCCGGGGAGCCGTATGGCTACTTCTCGCGCTGGTCCACAGAAAATCCTGGAGGCGACATCCAGTCGCGAACCGACAGCTACGGCACGCTTCGGATGGCGGGCGGCGACAGCGAAGGATACGGCAGCGGCGTGGTGCTTCAAGTGCCCCAGGTCGATCCCGGTGAGATCGTGATCGACGGCAATGCCGACGAAGCTGCGTGGGAGGATGCGCAGACGGACATCGATGCGACGGCGCATTGGAGCGCGTACGGTCCCGTTGGTGACGAGTTGTCGGATCCCGACCTCTTCGGTGAGACGAAGCTTCTCTGGAGTGAGGACACGCTGTATGTATCGCACGTGCTTTTCGATCCCATCCTGTTTTTTCAGGAGGAAGATTTTTGGGGTTCGGACATGATCCTGATCGGCATCGACAACAGTCATGCTGGTGACAGTGCCGCCTTCGATCCGGATTTTGGTGGAGGAGTAGAGCATGCTCCGGAAGGGGTATACACGTACTTCATCAACCCGATTGCCGGATTCACGTTCGCGTGGAACGAGGAGGTGGTGCCGTCCGATACCGGTTGGGTGAACTCTGTGATCTTCCAAGACGAGGACTCTGGCGAATGGGGACTGGAGGCAGCGATCTACGTACCCGCAATCGAGCTCGGGGCTCAGATCGGATTTGATATTGGCGGCGCACAGGCGAGCGAGGAGCAGTGTGCAGAAGGGTTCTGCGACTATGCGTATTTCGCCTGGCAGAGTGGTGCCGAGGATACAGATCCCGGCGCGATCAACCGGAGTGCGCTTTACTGGGCCACTCTCGACATGGTAGAGGAAATCGGAACCAGCGTCGAGCGGATCGACGAAGTGCCGGATAGGATTGCCTTGCAGCAGAACTATCCGAATCCGTTCAATCCCACCACGACGATTGAATTCCAGATAGACCGTGCAGCAACGGTTCAGCTGGAGGTATTCAATCTCCTCGGCCAGCATGTCACGACACTCGTCGACGCACCGACCGCAGCGGGTACGTACCGCTACAACTGGAACGGCTCCGATCTGTCGAGCGGCATGTACATCTACCAGCTCCGAGTCGACGATCAGCTGGTGTCGTCGAGAACGATGATGTTGGTGAAATAACGTTCAGGGCTGAGAATTCAGAGTTCAGAGTCGAGGGCTCAACGTCGAGCCCGAGACTCTGGGCTCTGGACTTCCGGCTCTAGATTCTGGAAATCAGCAATGACTATGAAAGCAGCCATACTCGAAGCACCGGGTAAGTTCGTGGTGACCGACCGGCCGATGCCGGAGATCGGGAGCGACGAGATCCGTGTGAAGACCGAGGTGTGCGGAGTCTGTACGTCCGAGGTCGATTTCTTCGAGGGGAAGAATGAGTCGTTCGAATATCCGCGCTTCATAGGACACGAAGTGTCGGGGATCGTCGAAGCGGTCGGGAAGCGCGTGCACGACTTTCATCCAGGTGATCGCGTCGCGGTCTACTCGGAGAGCGGAGGTTACGCGGAATATACGACGGTGCCGGCGCGGTGGGCGGTAAAGCTCGCCGACGAGACACAGTTCGAGCATGCGCTGGGCGAGCCCATTGCATGCTCCGTTAATGGTGTCCGCAAGGCTGCACCGGAGCTGAACGACAGCATTGCACTCGTCGGCTGCGGGTTTATGGGGCTCATCATGCTCCAGGTATTCAAGGCGCGCGGCGCCGGTCTACTCATTGCGATAGACCGGCGCCAGAGCGCGCTTGATCTGGCGGCGCAACTTGGCGCCACGCACACGATCCTCGCCGATGATGCCGAGAAGGTGGTCGACGAGGTGAAATCTGTAACCGACGGCAACGGAGTCGACATCGGCGTCGAGGCCGCCGGCATTCAGGCCACGCTCGATATGACCACGAAGCTCGTCCGAATGGAAGGAAAGCTGGAAATATTCGGGTTTCATCAGGGCGGCTTACGGCAGGTGGACGTGGCACTTTGGAATTGGATGGCCTTTCAGATCGTGAACGGCCACACGCGCACGCAGGATATATATGTAGAGGGAATGCGGATCGGGATCGGCATGATCGAGAGTGGATTGCTCGACATGAAGCCGCTCGTGACGCATCGATATTCACTGGATGACATCAACCTCGGATTCGAGGATGCCTCGGCCAAAGCCGAAGGATTTGTGAAAGGTGTCATCTCATTTGAGAACGGAACGCAATTGCGTTAGAGAGGCATGCGAAGGATCACGACAGCACATCGCTTTTTTAAGAGCATCTTTGTTGCGCTGGTCGTCTGCGCCGTTTCGCACGGGGCGTGGGCGCAGGGGCAAGGAAAGATCTCGGGCACGGTAACGGAGGCCGATACAGGCGAGCCGCTTCCAGGCGTCAATGTCGTGGTTGAAGGCACGACGCTTGGGACGACGTCGGATGTCCAGGGCGACTACTTCATCGCGAACCTGCGTCCCGGTACGTATGACGTGCGAGCCTCGTTCGTTGGATTTAGATCGATGACCGTAACCGACGTGCGAGTCACTTCGAATGCGACGGCTGAGATCGATTTTGAAATGCAGCCGGAGACGGTGGAGTTCGACGAAGAGGTGGTCGTGACGGCTGAGCGACCGCTCGTCGAGCGTGATAAGACGACATCGATGATCGTGTTGGACTCGCAGGAGATCTCCGCCCGGCCTACTCGTGACTTGAACGACGTGCTCGCCACGATGCCGAGCATCAATGTCGAGAGTGGGGAGATGGTGTTTCGCGGCGGTACCATCGATCAGGTGGCTTTCGTGCTGGACGGCGCCCGCGTACGTAATCCCGTGAATCACAGTCCATATACGCGCATCAACTTAAGCTCCATCCAGGAGATGGAAGTCATTACGGGGGCATTCAATGCCGAGTATGGTGAGGCGCGATCCGGGATAATCAATGTGGTTACGAAGGACGGGACCAGCGGCTACGAGTTCTTTTTGGATGGCCGCTTTAGCCCGCCCGGTGTTCGGCATTGGGGCGACAGCTTCTACGATCGCAGCTCCGACCTGTACTGGGAGAACTCGCATGCTCGGCATCTGGACTGGTGGATCGAGTACCCTGACATGTGGGTCGATCCGAACGGAGTTTCCGGAAACAGCCCCAACAGCCAGTGGACTGCGGAAGAGGCACATCAGAACTATCTCGACACGCACGAGCCGCTCACCGAATATGATGACCTACCGACGTATGAGACCGAGGTCGGTCTAGGTGGTCCGCTGCCCTTCGTGGACGGCCTCTTCTTCTATGGAAGCGGCAAGTTCCGATCACAGCCGCCGGTAATGGGAAATGCCTTTCGGGAGACGGGCGAGTGGTTTGACGGCACCTTCAAGCTGACGTGGCAGATGGGCGGTGGCAAGAGGCTGACGGCGACAGGTTTCTATGGCAATGAGAATGCAGGATGGGGGTTTGGTCCTGACGCATTCTGGGCGAGCGCGTACGGCGTGAATGCTCGCTATGCGTACTTCGATCAGCAGGGCTTCCAGGAATCCCTGACGCAGGGTCAGTCGCTTCGATATACCCACGCCATCAATGCGGCGTCGATGTACGAGGTCAAACTTTCCCGACTGAATGCTCTTCGCAGCGTGTGGACGTTTCCGGGGGACTCAATTGGATTCGACGCTTCCGAAGCAACGCGAGACAACCTGCGTGCTCGCGACGAGCAAGGCAATCAGATTCCGGGCGGCTTCGCAAATCGCATCGGGTATCATACCTCGGGCTATCTGTATCGTTTTGACAACGACAACACGGAATGGTCGCTGACGGGAAACTACAGCAATCAGTTCAACAAGGTCTGGCACATGAAGTCGGGTCTTGAGCTGACGTACTACCACCTCGATCACTACAACGAGGCGAAATTTCCCGCCAACAGCATAGACGACAATATTTACAACCCGTATCAGGGCGCCGCATACGTTCAGAACAAAATTGAATTTGGCGGCCTTATCACGAACGCGGGCCTGCGGCTGGATCTCTACAACCCGAATGATGAGGTATTCACGGATCTCTTCAATCCGCTGGAAGGGGAAAAAGAATCCACCGACTTGTACGCCCAGGTTAGTCCTCGGCTCGGCGTGTCCCATCCGATAGACGAGAATACGGTTCTTCATTTCTCGTA
>CAZKNF010000132.1:0-2852 GCA_964554105.1 uncultured Rhodothermales bacterium
GCGAGGCCATAAAGAGCAGCAGAAGTATCTAACGTATGCCTATATGACCATCGCCAGGGAGATGGGAAGTGAAATAGCACCGGTCGGTCTGGTCTGGGATCTCGTGCGCAACGACTCCGCTATCGACTTATATAACCGCGATGGATCGCATCCGTCGATCTATGGATCCTTTCTGGCCGCGGCAACCATCGTCACCGTTCTATTCGATAGCCATCCAACCAAAATTCCCGGGCAGCTCAGGGGTTACGAGATCCTAAGGAATGGGCAGTTGGCAACGGAAACGAGTGTATTGGCTGATCTGGCCGGCGCCGACGTCAAAACAATACTGGATGCAACGACGGCAGTGTTCGAGCGACTGAAAAGCAATGGCGGCTATCTTGACGTAGAAGAAGCCGTTCGTGAATGCGATCCGCCCACACCCTGGATGAGACTTCTCGAGTGGCTCGGAAGGGCCGAGGGGCAAGCCGCCGCTCTTTTCATCGGTTTCCTGATTTTTGTCGGTATCAAAGGATTTCGACGTTGGGGCTTCAAATCTTGAATCTACGCCTCGACGGACATCCAGGCAGTTGATGCAATTCTTAGGCTAATGCCGTTATTTTGGGTAACGCAATCAGTCGGATGATGCAAGAATTCAGGGGGATCCCCGTCGCATGGAAGATCAGATCACGCAGAGCCTTCGAATCGCGCGACTCATCTGCGGTGCGCTCATGCTCGGGGTCGTTGCCTTTTGGGTGATCCTCTTTGTCCTGAATGCGGGTGAAGGCGGGTTCGCTTCCGGGCTGAACATCGACCCACGCGTGATGCTGGCCGTCGTGATCGTCGTGGCCCTGAGCGCCTTCGCGGCGGCGCTGGTCTTTCGGTCCAGAGCATTGTCGCCGGACCCGGGTGCGTCGCGCCGCGATCCCGCGGCAATCCATCCGGATGCATCCCGCTTACAGTCGAACCTGATCATCTCCTGGGCACTTCTCGAGGGTCAGGCACTCATTGCCGGCGTCTTTTTCCTGCTCACGGGAGCGGCGAACCTCTTGATCATCAGCGCGCTCGTGTTCTTGATCGGATTTGCCGTGACGTTTCCGCGATCAGAATGGTACGAGCGGACGCAGCGGACATCGGCGCCGCCGTCGTGACCGGGCATGGGATGGATCTACGAAAATCGTCGAGGGACCCGAAGCCGGGCTGCCGTCGCTCGACCGGATCCGAGGTGAAAAATGAAAGCCAAGCGCATAGTACCCAACACCGAGACCGCGGACCTCAGCAATGCGGCCGCATTTTACCGAGAGATCCTCGGCCTTGACCTAATCATGGATCACGGGTGGTTCCAAAGACCTGCGTTTATTGCCTGCAGCATTTCTGTGCTAGTTCCATTCTAAAAAAGCTGATGGGGAATTGGATTGATGAATAAATCTGCACCGCAAGGCGAGCAAACCGCATCCGAACTCATTGACAGAAGAATTGAAGAGCTGGGTGATTGGCGGGGAGAGACGCTCGCGAACGTGCGCCGGATCATCAAGGAGGCGGACCCGGAAATAGTTGAGGAGTGGAAATGGAGGGGGACTCCCGTCTGGTCCGACGGCGGCATTATATGCACTGGGGAGACCTACAAGAACAAAGTCAAGCTGACTTTCGCCAAGGGAGCTTCTTTGAAGGATCCCGCAGGTCTGTTCAACTCCAGTCTTGATGGGAATGTCAGGCGCGCCATCGACATCCACGAAACCGACAAGATTGACGAGGCTGCATTGAAGAACCTGATCCAATCAGCTGTCGCGCTGAACCTCAAGAGCAAGGAGAAGCACTCATCTTGAGTTCGCTGGAGTGGGTGCAGCAAGGTTCGGTTTCAGTGTCGACGGCAATCACATGACCAATTTCCACGAAAGGACGCTATCGCGCTATTCAATCGCTCTGCTAAGCGCAGCGCTCTACATGCTTGGCTGCGCGAGCGCCGCCGAAAAAACTCCGTCGATGGTGACCGAGGATTTCGAGTTCGTCTCCGGAGGCAAGATGCTCTCCGGGATCATCGATCAACCTTCGAGCGGCGAAGCGCAGGCAATGATCGTATTGGTTCACGGTTCCGGCATGACCAACGTGCGTGAGGAGAACAGATACTCCGATATGCGCCGCCGTTTCGCCGACCTGGGGATTGCAAGTATAACGTGGGACAAGCCCGGGCTGGGACGAAGCGAAGGGCAGTTCGATGCCAACCAACCGCTGGTGGAAAGCGCCCAGGAGGTGCTGGATGCCATAGCTTTTCTGCGCGCTAGGAACGTCCCGGGTTCGAGGAAGATCGGCATATGGGGCGGCAGTCGCGGCAGCTGGGTCGCTCCTATTGCCATGTCTCAAGATCCGACAATCGAATTCTGGATTTCCATCAGCGGCGTTCCGGCCGAGGACAACAAATACTACTTGATGAAATCCAATCTACCGCTAGAGGGCCGGACACCGGAAGAGACTTCGCAGCTAATGGAGGAATGGAAGCGCGGGCGTCAAATATTCCTACAGGGGGGCGACTATGACGAATATCGCGCAGCGACGGAGAATCTTCGCAGCGATCCCGCGGTGTCGTACTTGGCGGGGGATCCGACGAGTTCGAGAGAAGAATATGAGGCCGAGCAAGAAAGATATGAGAATGTTAAGGATAGCGTCGAGTTCGACGAAGAGACGCTCTCTTTAGTCCATGTTCAGAATTTCAGTGGGATGCTGAGCCGGCTCGACATCGACGTGCTGGCACTATTCGGGGATCGAGACACCAATGTGGATTGGCGCAAGGCGCGCGCGCTCTACGAATCGACCATCGGCCGGAATTCCGACGCCACGCTTACCGTACACACATTCCCAGGATGCAACCATATTATCAA
>CAZKNF010000132.1:2952-4178 GCA_964554105.1 uncultured Rhodothermales bacterium
GTAGGTGGAATGCCGGGCTGTTTGAGCTACATCGTCGCGAACGACCCGTCACACGCGGATGCCCTGTGGATTACGGAGGTATGGGAGAATAAAGAAAGCCATGAAGCGTCGCTTTCCCTTCCGTCGGTCCGCGAGGCTATCGAGCGAGGCCGCCCAATGATCGCCGAGTTTGGTCCGGAGCGGTTCGAGACAGAGCCGGTCGGGGGGCAGGGGTTGACCGAGACGCCGTAGGCTGCATATCCAGGCAATGGAAAGCTCCCCGCCGATACTTAGATGCACCGTCGATTTTCGTGGTGCTCGGACGACTATATAGCGTAAATCATTCAAGACTTCATCCACAATCTAATCATGTCCAAGCTTCGTGTGAACTGCTTCTCCGTCTCGGTCGACGGATACGGCGCCGGCCCAGATCAGAGTATTGACCATCCGCTCGGGATCGGTGGTGCTGGGCTTCACGAGTGGTTCTATCCCACGGCCACGTTTCAAAAGATGATGGGTAATGACGACGGAACGACGGGACCGGACGATGATCTCGCGACTGCCGGTGCCGAGAACATTGGCGCCTATATCATGGGGCGAAACATGTTCGGACCGATCCGTGGCCCGTGGCCGGACGAGGATTGGAAGGGCTGGTGGGGTGACGACCCGCCGTATCACACGCCCGTCTTCGTGCTGACGCACCATCCGCGAGAGCCCGTAGTGATGGATGGAGGCACAACGTTCTATTTTGTGACCGACGGCATTGGCGCCGCTCTGGACCGGGCACGGGACGCGGCAGGCGAGCTCGATATACGCATTGGTGGCGGCCCAAATGTAATTCGACAGTATCTAGTGGCCGGATTGATCGATGAAATTCATCTCGCTGTCGCTCCTGTCTTCCTGGGCTCCGGCGAACAGCTATTCGCAGACATCGATATGCTTTCACTTGGCTACGAGGTGACGAAAAGCGTCACCACGGCGCAAGCCATGCATGTCTTCATCGGAAAGACATGATCAGGTCGAATGTCCAGATGCCCGTTATGCGGGAAGCATCCAGGGTCGTCCTTTCCGGCCGATCCTCACCCGTTCGGGTCGATGTTCTGGTTCAGCCGGAACACGTTCTCCGGGTCGTACTTCCGCTTGAGCGATCGCAGCCGCTCGTATTTGCCGCCCCAGGTCTTCCGCATCGTTTCGGACCCACCCTCGTGGAAGCCTGGAAAATTCAGGTACATCCGCTCGTCGGCACG
>CAZKNF010000133.1:0-4151 GCA_964554105.1 uncultured Rhodothermales bacterium
GTCGCAGCAGCAGGTACGGGCCTTTGTTTATACCCTGCACAATCGATTGCATGAAACCGGGTCAATTCTTTCATTGAGAGGTCTGTCCTCGCCGCTCAGTCATGGCTGGAGGTAGAAACAATGTTGATGAAAGCGCTTTGCATAGCATCGGACGGCGCTGGCGAACAGGCGTGAGAGAGTGAATTTGCACAAACGTATGCGCATATTTCGTCGATGAGTGAAAGAAGCACCATTCAGTCCGGCAGGAACGCCCGGGAGCGTCATAGCGCAAGCCTGCGCAGATGGTGGATGTCGCGGCATATCCTGATCGTCGTGGCGTTCATTGCCGCCGGCCTCACGGGCTGTGATTCCGGCCAGAACCCTCTTGCCGACTACGAAGGTGAGCGTCCGTTTATCATACAGAACCTTACGCAGAGCTATTCACCGGACTTCCAGTGGGTCGGCGGCCGTGCGGCAGCAGTCGGTATAAATCGGGGCGAGACGGCTGCGCTGGATTCAACGCTCATCTGGATGAGAATCTCCGGTTCGGAAACCATCTCGTCTCCGATTTCGATCAGGGATGAGTTTGACGATTCTGAAGTTGCAAACCGAGGAGGCCAGCCCAGCGACAGCCTTGAAGACGGCGTTACCTATACGATCTGGGTGGCCGACGAGGCTGCGCTCGCATCCGGTCTGGACAGCACGGCTGTAGATGAGCATGCCCTGATCGATTCGACATTCGAAGCCGCTTATTTTCTTGCCGGGCGATCAGGAGGCGGGATCGACGTTGAATTTTCGATCGTCCGAGATCAGACGCTGCTCGAGGACCGCTACGTCGCGAGCTGGGTGCCGGCGGATCTGGGTTTTCGGCAGGTTGCGATTCGGCCGGCTTCGGTCGGCGGCTTCACCAACCTCCTTTGGCATATCGTCATACCTGAGGACGAGGAGGGCGAGTTGACATCGCCACTAATCATTGGTGAGATACCGGACGACGCCAGCGTCGCTATAGAATGGACTGGATGGGCGGACGGTCCGCACACTTTCTGGGCGGCGACCGACGAATGGAACGGAGAGTCGTTCGGGTTCAACACTCCAGGCTATGCATTCTATCAAATGTTTGCGAGCAATTTCGAATGAAGCGATTCTTGAGAAGTCTCACTGTATGTATTGCGGCGGCGTTACTATTTCTGCCGGCCGCCGGCTGCGGCTCAGATAGCGCCGGCAGTTCGTCGGATACGCCGACGATCACGTTTTGGCACAGCTTTACACAGTCCACGCGTCCTGCGCTCGAGCGGTTGATCGATCGATTCCATGAGGAGCATCCCGGGATTCGTGTGGATGCCCAGTATATCCCGACGGGGGACGCCCTCGCGCAGAAGCTGGTAACAGCCGTTCAGAGTGGATCCGCGCCGGACATCTCTTGGATACACTCCCATTATCTAGAAGACCTCGTCAAGGCGGACGCCGTCTATGAAATGTCGCACTTCATGGATGGGGCGAACGGGCTCGCACAGGAAGAACTCGACGACATCTATCCGGCGTTAATCGAATATGCCTCCTGGCAGGGTACGATGTACAGTCTGCCGATGGAAGCCACGAACCTCGGAATTATATACAACAAGACGCTGTTCGAAGAAGCAGGGCTTGATCCGGAGCGGCCTCCACAGACATGGGACGAGCTGCGGGAATACAGCCGGCGTCTTTCGGTTGACGAGAACGGCGACGGCCGGTATGAGCAGATAGGCTTCTTCGTGCCGGCGGTCCCGTCTTCCGGTCCCCAGGGGGCGTACATGATGTGGCAGTGGACGCCGTTTCTCTGGCAGGCCGGCGGTAATCTCGTCAACGAGGAGCAGACCGAAATCCTGTGGGACGAGGAAGCCGGGGTCGAGGCACTTACGCTGTGGAGTTCGATCTATGAGACTCAGAATCAGAGGACGTTTACCAGCGAGGATCCGTTGACGGTGATGGCGTCCCAGCAGATCGCGATGATGCTCGACGGCCCGTGGAATCTGCCGCGCTACGCCGAGTTGTTCTCGCAGTTCGACTGGGGTGTCGCCATGCTGCCGGAAGGGCCGGAGAAGCGCGCGACGGTCGTGGCCGGCGAATACCTGGCCATCTTCAAACAGTCCGAGAATCCTGAGGAGGCGTGGGAGTTCGTGAAGTGGATGGTTCAGCCGGAGATTCAGGCGTACTGGTCGATGGAATCCGGGTACCTGCCTATTCGACAGTCAGTCGTTGACGTCCCGGAGTTTCAATCATTCCTGGAAGAGAACGCTCCGCAGCGAGCCTTCGTCGAACAGATGGAGTTTGCGCAGGCGCAGCGCCCGATCGACTTCCACACGATGCGAATTCAGCGGCTGCTGGCGCAGGCAATAGAGCAGGCGACGGTAGGCGGTCAGTCTCCGGAGATCGCCCTGCGTGAGTCCGCCCGGGAAGCTAATGCGCTGCTGCGAGAAGGAAGAGAGATGTAGGAAGAAGATCGAGAGCGAGAATCGAGAACGCAACGTGGCGGAAACTGAGAGGGCGAGAGAGCGAGTGCACGAGAAGAGACGAGTGAATACCGGTGCTAGATGACAGACATCGCGACGCAGCAAGATCAGATGACGGCTGGACAGGCCGCCGCCGGAGTCACGGCCGCGGAGTCGCCGAAGCCTTCGGGCGACGGGTTCGTTCGTGGTCAAAAAGAGTGGCGGACGGCGCTGCTCTTCCTGTCGCCCACGCTGATTCTCGTTTCGGTGTTCATCTTCTTTCCGATCGTATTCTCATTCTATCTCAGCTTTCACGAGTGGAATATGTTCGGCGGCGATCAGCAGTTCGTCGGCATCCAGAACTACGTGACGCTGCTGACCAATCCGGAATTCTGGCAGGTTTTCAACACGACGATCGTCTACACGATTGCGACGGTGCCGCTGAACATGGCTATCGCGCTGCTCGCGGCGATATTCCTCGAGAAAAAGCTGCGCGGGCAGAAGTTTTTGCGAGCGGCGTTCTTCACGCCTGTGATCATCTCATGGGTGGCGGCGGCCGTCATCTGGCGCTGGGTATTTCATCCGAACATCGGTCTGTTGAATTATCTGCTGGAGATGGTCGGGATTCCGGCGGTCAACTGGGTCAACGACCCGACGGCCGCACTTTTCTCGATGATCATCGTGGGTGTATGGAAGACATTCGGCATCAACATGATTCTGTTTTCCGCCGGGCTGGCGGGTATTCCGAATCACTATTATGAAGCGGCGGAGATTGACGGCGCAGGGCCATGGTCACGGTTCTGGAAGATCACGCTGCCGCTGTTGAGTCCGACTACATTGTTCATTCTCGTACTGTCGATCATTGGCTCTTTCCAGGTATTCGACCTGGTCTGGGTGCTGACGCACGGCGGTCCACTGGGGTCGACGAAGGTTATTGTTTTTTATCTCTACGAGCAGGCCTTCCAATACTTCAATATGGGCTATGCGTCGGCTATCGCGTATGTGCTCTTTGCCGTTCTGTTCGTTGTAACGATGCTGCAGTTCCGTTATTTCCGTGGAAGAGGGGTGGGACTCGGATGAGAGATCGGATAGTTAACGGAGGGAAGGTAAGATTCGTACTCACGAATCGGAGGCCGACCGGAATCCGATGAGCGAATTTCTGCAAAATCCCGGAGTACGGCGCGCAGGTCGCGTATTCATGTACGTGGCGATCTACGGCGCGGCGATCCTGACGATTGCACCGTTCGTGTGGATGATAATGACCTCCTTCAAGCCGCTTGGGGAGATCTTCGTCTATCCGCCAACGTGGTGGCCTGACGATTTTACGTTTTCCAACTATCAGAATGCATTCGGGTCGGCGCCCTTCGGCCGGTACTATTTCAACAGCCTGTTCGTGTCGGTGGCCGTCACGGTCGGTCAGCTGATTACGTGCTCGCTGGCCGCGTACGCTTTTGCTCGCATGCAGTTTTGGGGCCGCGACGTAATCTTCTACCTCTTTCTCGGAACGATGATGGTGCCGTTTCACGTCACTATGATTCCGGGATTCATGATTCTGAACTGGCTCGGCTGGATCGACACCTACGCGGCGCTGATTGTACCGGGCTTGGCGTCGGCCTTTGGCACGTTTCTGCTGCGGCAGTTCTTTCTGACGATTCCAAAGGAGCTGGAGGAAGCTGCGTTCATCGACGGCTGCTCGCGATTCGG
>CAZKNF010000134.1:0-3881 GCA_964554105.1 uncultured Rhodothermales bacterium
ACGATGCTCGACGCTGCGATTCGCCGGGTGTGAAAGTGCATGCCAGCCGCGCGGCGCGATAGGAACCGCCTACCTCGAGCATCTGCCCGAGCACGGCGGCGCAGTGACGGCTCTGGGGATCTATCGTCTCTCGACGGAGGATCTGATCGAGAAAATGACCTACGTACTTCGCGACGGCGGGTTTTTTGACGAGCGCCGCAAGATTTTCCACCACGATCGGATTGATCGGGTCCAGTGTTAGGGCATGTAGATGGGCGTCCAGTCCCCTCTGGATGTTCCCGGCGCAGATAGCGGCAGTACCCAGGTTGACGAGTGCATCCACGTTCTCCGGCTCCTCGTTTAGGAGCGATTCGAAAGCTGACAGGGCCTCGAGGTACCGTCCCGCCTGCAACAGGTATTCCCCGGCGAGAAGCGGATCGGTGCCGTCTTCAGAGTTCATTAACGATGTGCTGCGTTGAGACCTGAGCATTCAACCGGTCGAGAACCAGTTCAGCGAATGCATAGACACGCTGATGAAGCGTCGGAGTGAATCGGGCGGCAGCGTCCCCCAACGAGTCCGCGCACGCATCTCTTACGATCCGGAAAGGCTCCCACTGTTCGGGTGTGAAGTAGGCCTCCCAGTTCGTAAAGATCTCTTCCCTATCCAGGTATGCGTGGTCGACGAGCTGGATAAGAGCGCCCGGCAAAAGTGCAACGCGGTTCGTGTATCGCCGGATTTCAGAGGGCGTCTTCGGAAATCGTTTCAACAGGTATGAAAGACGGAAGAAGTGTCCCAACTGCCAGGCAGCTAAGTGGTCGGCGTACGGCAGGTGCGCAACCGCGAACGTTTGCACTTTGTCGCCGAAGATTCGCGTCGACCGTCGAAGGGTTTCCAGCGGGAGAAACGATTGTGGATACGACTGCCGATCGATATCCGTTGCGATAGAGTATCCTTGCTGCTGGACCTGATCGTACGCTGTGAGATGGACGTTCGCCTTCGTGATCGATTGCGCGACGTCCGCGACGACAGTCGGAGAGTCGAAGGCCGCATCCGCCAGGACAAGTTGCGCCTCGACATCATTGGCGGATGTCAACGCCAACGTGCTGAGGCTTCCATGGACAGCCAAGAGGGATAGGAGATTGCCTTCTTCTAGAGGTTGGAAATGCGTTCGTAGGGCGCTGTAGAGGTTGCAAATATCATCCGTGACTTCATTCCTGCAAAGCGTTTCACTGTCAGCTCGTATCGTGATCTCTTGCTTCTGTACCTGCGGCGAAAGATGCTCTTTCAGAACGTGGTACGCTTCGTAGACGAACTCCGCGCTCGTGCGAGCCGAGAGCGGCACGCGTACGTCGTGATCGAGCACCATTCTTTCCAGAATAGAGCCGATCGTGTGGACGTACGACTCGGGTAGCTGAGAAGTATTGAAAAAAACTCCAATCATCTCATGGAAGGTGACCTGGAGGTAGTCGACCAACTCTTCCAGACTTATCAACAGGTCGTCCGTGCGGAGATAGCTTGGGAGGGCGACGTAGTCGCGTACTTCCTCACTGCCCCTGAGTACGACCTTTAACTTTTTGTCTATTCGATACCCCGCATCGCTACCTGCCCTTGAGGGTCGCTCCGCATCTCTCCCGGAGACCCTCGGCCCTCGGATGTTCGCTGTACGAAGGGTGGAGGCTGGTGATTCGGCCGTGGACGAAGCGGACCCGCGTTGGTGGAGATGCTCTCCTTCGACACGTGATGCGTTCCTGGTGAGAGCTGTCATGAGAGAAAAGGACGTAGAGCCAGAAGTGATCGCCAGTCCCATGCTCTCTCTCAAAAAGCATTCCGTTGACTTGAATTCGAAGACCTCGCGGGTAATCGCGACTGTGAGGTGCCGTGGCGGGATCTCACGGGTAGTTTTCGTCTAGATCCGTAAGAAAAATCTGCCGGTTTCGGAAAGACTTTCACTGACCGGCCACTAAGAAAAAAGGCCACCACCCTCGAAGGGCAGTGGCCATTTTTGAAGATACTGGGGTAGAGGCTAGGCTTCGGTCGGATCGACATGGACCAGGCGGCGGTTGCCGCGAGTACGCGAGAAGCGGATCGTTCCCGCCGCCTTCGCAAAAAGCGTATCGTCTCCGCCCCGACCAACGTTGTCGCCGGGATGAAATTTTGTACCGCGCTGGCGCACGATGATCGAGCCGGCTTTCACGTGTTCGCCGCCGAACGTCTTGATTCCCAGCATATTGGGATTCGAGTCGCGGCCGTTCCTGGTGGAGCCTACTCCTTTCTTATGTGCCATTGCTTCCTCGCTGTCGTCAATTCAAAATCAAACAAAACGCGGTGACTGCCACGGTATCGGCGCGCCACCTCGCAACTAACCTTTCTTCTCGTCGGCCTCTTCATTCTCATCGGATGCCTTCTCCGACGCTTCAGCCGCATCTGATTGATCTCCAACCTGCGCCGATTCAGCCTCCGCATCACCGGCCTCTTTGTTCGATTTATCAACCGCTTCGCTTTTTGCCTCCTCGGCATCTGCGGCTGCGGCCGCTTTCGTATCGGCTGCGTCTGCCTCAGCCTCTTTCGACTCAACGGATTCCTTTTCAGCGGCTTTCGCCTCGGCCGCCTTCGCTTCAGCGGATTTCGCCTCAGCCGTCTTTGCTTCAGCGGCTTTGGTCTTTTTCGCATCCGCAGCGTCGGCTTTAGCCTCGTCGGTCTTGGCTGCTTCGGCTTCCGTGGGGCTTACAGCTGATTCGGACGGCTTCTTCGTCTTGGATTTCTTCTTCTTGCTCGCTCCGTTTACGAGTACGTCGCTGACCTCGATCCGCGTGTACCGCTGACGGTGGCCCTTGGTGACCTTAAAGCGCTTGCGCCGGATCTTGCGGAAAACAAGAATTTTGTCGGCCTTAACGTGCTCGAGTACGGTGGCCGAAATGGCCGCGTTCTCAACAAGAGGGCTGCCGACTGTGACGTCTCCGTCGCTAGCGACGAGAAGGACCCGGTCGAATTCTATCGTGTCGTCGACCTTCGCGTCGAGGTGCGGAACGAAAAGCTTATCTTTTTCCTGTACCTTATACTGCTTGCCGGCAATTTCTACGATTGCGTACATCTAATATCCTCTTCTTTGGGGCGCCGGATTGACTACCGACGCGAGAGCTTGATAGTCGGGGCGAAAAATCACTCGGGCCTACCAATCTACACTCCGGCGTGTTCCGTATTCGTTCGGTTTAGAAAAGAAGATCATGGAAATAACACTTCCCTCCAGCGGGATGGTAGTACGCCCCGGCAAGCTGATCTGCATCGGCCGCAATTTCGCAAACCACGCCGCCGAGATGGACAGCGAAGTCCTCGAACATCCCGTCATTTTTCTGAAACCGTCGACGTCTCTCGTGGGGCAGGGGGGAAAGGTGATACTGCCTCCCATGAGCCGGGAGGTGCATCACGAGGTTGAACTCGTAGTAGCCATCGGCCGCGGCGGCAAGCACATCCCAAAAGACGAAGCATTGAATCACGTGGACGGATACGCTCTTGGCCTGGATATGACGGCGCGCGACCTCCAGAAAGAAGCGAAGGAGCATGGACTGCCGTGGTCCGTCGCCAAGGGATTCGACACATTTGCACCGCTGGGTCCGCTCGCCCCCGCCCGAGACGTCAGCGATCCGCAGCAGCTCGAAATCGAGCTGCGCGTAAACGGTGAGGTTCGCCAGACAGCGCGGACGGCCGAAATGATCTTTTCCGTGGCGTTCCTCATCGCTTATTGCTCGACCATATTCACGCTCCTTCCCGGAGACCTGATCTACACGGGCACTCCCGAAGGCGTAGGTCCAGTCCAGCATGGCGATCTGCTGGAGGCGACGTGCTCGAAGATCCCCGAACTGCGCGTGAAGGTGAAGCGGGAGGGATGACCGCGCTTGGCGAC
>CAZKNF010000135.1:0-3637 GCA_964554105.1 uncultured Rhodothermales bacterium
GCGTGCCCGGGAGGATTCGAACCCCCGACCCTCTGATCCGAAGTCAGATGCTCTATCCAGCTGAGCTACGGGCACAGGTACGCGCTCGGTCAATTCTCTCGCACATTATAGACGTACTCTTTCGCACAATCTAGACTCATTCTCTCTCACGCGATGTAACCTCGGGTTCCATCGATCCGCAGCCTTGCGACGCTGCCGATTCACGTGAACTTCCCGATGAAGGCGTCGTTCTTGCGTTCCAAGTTTTTAGCGTGATTCTTTAGTGGGATGCTAATGACTATCATGGCAGCAATGCGGATCGCGAGCTGCACGATGCCATAAATGAGTTCGGAGATTTACAGCGTACATTCATCTTCGGGAGTGTGAGGCCTCTGCGCCTCAAACCCGGCACTTATTCAATGCGTATGGAGAGCACCGGTTCAGGAACGCAGCGGCAGGATTCACCCAACGATGGCAGACCCGGTAAAGCGGACGGCCGACCCGGTCGAGCGCGAGAAACACGCACCATAGTAGCGCCCGGAGATCCGCACGTAGGCGAAGCGTCGCAGCGGACCCTCGCTATGGACGCCATCTGCAACCAGATGACTGAGGGGCTGGTGATCTTCGATCCACAGGGCAACCTCCTGGACATGAATCCCGCCGCTCTAGCCATACATGGTTTTGAGAGCGCTGAGAGTCTGAAACGCCATCTGAACACACTCACCGATACGTTCGAAATATACGATTTATCTGGGAATCTCCTTCCGACGGAGGAATGGCCCATCGGGCGAGCCCTCGCCGGAGAGACCTTCGACAGGTATAATGTGCGCGTCGTGCGTCCGGATACCGGCAAAACATGGATCGGCTCCTACGGAGGAGCGCCGGTGTTGGATGCGATGGGAGATCTCCTTTTGGCCATCGTAACGCTGCGTGACATCACCGCGGAGTGGGAGGCGGAGGAAGCACTCACAAAGGCTAAAAAACAGATCGAAACCGCCCTGACGGCCACGGAGGTCGGTGTTTGGCACTGGGACGTCCAACAGAATCGTATGGTGGGCGACCGAAATATCCTGCGCATATTCGGGCTCAATCCGGAAGAGAGTGTCGTTCCGCTCGAAACGTACGTCCACCGTGTACATGAGGACGATAGAGACCGCGTCGTGGAGGCGGTGGAGAACGTCCTGGCAGTAGGTGGATCGTATTCCGAAGAGTACAGAATTGTCCGTCGGGATGGAGAAATCCGCTGGATACTTGCCAGGGGCCGCGTCGAAATCGACGAGCAAGGACGCCCCGCGAGCTTTCCCGGCGTATGCGTCGACGTAACGGATCGCAGGCAAGCGGAAGACGCCCTGCGTGAGAGCAACGAACGCTTTCGTGTAATGGCCGACGGACTGCCGTTCATCGTGTGGGTCCATGACGCGGAGGGCAATCAGGAGTTCGTAAATCGCACATTTTCCGAGTTCTTTGGCGTCACTGCCGAAGAGATGACCGGTGATGCGTGGCAGGATTTGATGCATCCTGAAGATGCGCCTGCGTATCTGGAAGAATTTCTCAGGTGTGCACGCGATCAACGCCCTTTTCGAGCAACTGTGCGCGTACGCCGAGCCGACGGCTCCTGGCGCGCGATCGAATCGTACGGCCGCCCTCGCATTTCCGATTCCGGAGAGTTTCGAGGTTTCGTGGGCGCCAGTGTCGACGTGACCGAGCGACTCGACGCGGAGAGAGAAGTTCGCACGCTGAATCGGACGCTCGAGCGGCGAGTGGCCGAGCGCACCGCCGATTTAAAGGAACGAAACACAGAACTCCAGCACTTCGCCTACATCGCGAGCCACGATCTACGGGAGCCGCTGCGAAAGATCCGGACGTTCGGCGACCTTCTTCAGGACGAGGCCGACCGTGAGCTGAGCGAGGAGGGCAGCTTTTACATCCAGCGCATGCGGTCCTCCGCATCAAGAATGGACGACCTCCTGACGGACCTGCTTGACTTCTCCCGGATTACCACCCACACGAGGCCGTTTGCTCCCGTGCTCGTTCGACTGCTGATTTCGGACATCGTGGAAGATTATGAACTGAAAATTCGTGAGCTGGATGCCGTCCTCGATGTTGAGGCATCCGGGACGGTCGACGCAGACGAAACTCAGCTTCGGCGGCTCGTGTCCAATCTCATTGGTAATGCCCTGAAGTTTCGTCGGGAGGGGATACAGCCCCAGATTCGCGTCGTTGCATCGGTGGACACTGCATCTGAAGGCACCTCCGAACACGCGTATCGAATTGTCGTCGAAGACAACGGTATCGGTTTCGATGAGAAGTATCTGGACCGCATCTTCGAGCCGTTCGAGCGCTTGCACGGCAAGAACGCTTACGAAGGCACGGGAATTGGCCTGGCCATTTGCCGCCGCATCGTGCGGCGCCACAGAGGGACGATCACAGCTGAAAGCGTGCCCGGCGAAGGCAGCCGTTTCACGGTCGTACTGCCTGCCCGCCAGCGGGAGAATGCCCCCGGTTCCGAATAGCTCAGCGAAATCCAGGGTACAGACCTTATCGTATTCAGGCTTTTGATTGTTCAACGAATTTTTCGACGTCATGGCACAGACCACTTCCAGAAGACGCTTTCTGAAGCAGGGCGGATCAGCCCTCGCTGTCGCATCTCTTGGCTTTCCGTCCATCATCATACCCAGACGGAAGGAAAAGCTCGGTGTGGCGCTCGTCGGACTGGGCGGATACAGTACCGGACGGCTCGCACCCGGCTTGCAGCAAACAGAACACTGTGAGCTGCGTGGCATCGTAACCGGATCGCCTGAGAAAATTCCCGTCTGGCAGGAGCGTCACGGCATACCGGACCGCAACGTCTACAACTACGACACCATCGGCGAAATCGCCGACAACGATGATATCGACGTGGTGTACATCGTGACGCCACCTGGACTGCATGCAAGGGATGCGATCAAAGCCGCCGATGCAGGCAAACATGTCTGGTGCGAGAAGCCGATGGCGATGGATGAAGAAGAATGTCAGGCGATTATCGATGCCGCAAACAGGAACGGCGTCCAGTTGACCATCGGATACCGGATGCAGCATGAACCCAACACGCAGACCATCATCCGATACGGCCAAGAGGAGACGTACGGACCCGTAACGGGCGTGCAGACCGGTGCGGGATACAGCGGGGCCCATCCGGATCCCGATGACTGGAGACAGATTGGTCATCTCGGCGGCGGCGCGCTCTACGACATGGGTGTCTACCCGATCAATGCAGCCCGGTATTCCACCGGCATGGAGCCGATCGCCGTCAGGGGCCGGCAGTGGTCCGAGCGCGAGGAGATGTACGACGACGTGGACGAGTTCACGGAGTTCGAGCTGGAATTCCCCGGCGGCGTCATCGCACAGGGAGAGACGAGTTTCGGCAAATCGATGAACTATCTCGATGTGGATGCCACGGACGGATGGTATCGATTGCGGCCGTTTCAATCCTATGATGGCGTTCAGGGCGAAACCAGCGACGGCACGACGCTTCCGCCCGATCCCCATCATCAGCAAGCCCGCCAGATGGACGACGACGCGCTGGCCATCAAGGAGAATAGAGCACCGATCGTACCCGGCAGCGAGGGGCTGGCCGACATCCGAATCGTGAATGCCATTATGGAATCTTCTCGACAGG
>CAZKNF010000136.1:0-3554 GCA_964554105.1 uncultured Rhodothermales bacterium
TCGCCGTTTTCGACGAACGTCCGGCCGGCAGCGGGAGCTGTTTTCCGGGCCCATCCGCGGCGAGTTACTCGGTGCGGATCGGCTCGCCGAGCGTGCCAGGGTCGTCGCTCGAGGGCAGCAGGTCACGGTTGGCGGGAGGCGTTCCTGGCATGTTCCCCTGCTGACGCGCCTGAACGGTACGCACCGTATCCTCAAGGACATCCACGCTCGGCTCTCGACGGAGACGGACGCAGACCTTGACGCAGGGTCGGCAGGCGAATGGCTGCTGGACAACTTCTACGTCGTCGAGGAACACATTCGGGAAGTACGCCAGACCCTTCCGCGGGGGTACTATCGGGAGCTACCCGAGCTCGCCGCCGGCCCACTAGCAGGCCATGCTCGCGTGTACGAGCTGGCGATCACCCTCATCTCCCACACTGAAGGCCGTATCGACATCGACAATGTTTCGCTGTTCGTCGAAGCCTTCCAGCAGGTCACGCCGCTCACCATCGGAGAACTCTGGGCGCTGCCGGCGATGCTTCGTCTCGGGCTGATCGAGAATGTCCGGCGGATGTCGCTGCGAACGGTGCAGCATCTCGATCAGAAGCTGGATGCGGATCGGTGGATCGACCGCATCCGCGCGGCGGGCGAGAAAGGCGTCGGCATCGCACTCAACCGCCTCTCCAGCGATCCTCAGTCGCTCACTTCCGTCTTTACCTCTCGATTCCTGCACCGGCTTCATCAGGAGCAAGACGATTCCCTCTTTCGCCGATCGCTCGAGCAATGGATGACGGAAAAGGGCTTGAATGCAGACGACGCCGATGCGCGCGCCACGCAGCGGCTGGCCCTCACGCAGGTCATGATGGCCCACAGCATCACGAGTCTGAGAACGGTCGGACGGGTGGATTGGCGGAGCTTCGTCGAGAGGCAGAGCTCGATGGAAGCCGTCCTACGCGAGGATCCTTCCGCAGATTACCCGCGCATGACGTTCGCCACGCGCGATCGGTACCGCCACGTCGTCGAGCGGATCGCCCGGCGTACGGGGCGGCCTGAGGAGGATGTTGCACGGAGCGCCATCGATTTCGCCCGCGCCTCGGAACATGGTGCGGAAGCCTCAAGGATTCACGATCTTCCCGACAGCCATCGCGCGCACGTCGGCTATTATCTGGTCGACGAAGGCCTTGACGACCTCGAAAGGGCAACCGGTTACGATCCACCGCTGTGGGACGCCGTGCATCGTGGCGTACTGCGCCATCCGAACGTTGTGTACTTCGGCGGCGTGTTCCTGATTACGGCGGCTGTGCTCGCCGTTGTTCTGGGCTTGATAGGGCCGCCGACGTGGGTATGGGCACTGTTCATCGTGTTCTTCGCCTTCATACCCGCCACCGAGATCGCCGTCAACCTGGTCAACCAGCTGGTCACGGCTTTGCTGCCGCCGCGGCTGCTCTCCAGGCTCGACTTCCACACTCCGGGAGAGATCCCCACAGAGTTCCGCACAGCGGTCGTTATTCCGACGCTCTTCGACAGCGTCGCGTCCGTGGAGGAAGCCCTCGAAAACCTGGAGGTCCAGTATCTCGCCAACAGGGAGACGCATCTGCACTTCGCGATCTTGAGTGACTTCACCGACGCGTCGTCGGAAGTCTGTGACGGAGACGAAGCGATTGTCGAGGCCGCCAAAGCCGGCGTGCGAGCGCTCAACGCCCGTTACGCTGCCGGCGCGCAGGATGCGTTCTACCTCTTTCACCGGCCGCGCAGGTGGAACCCTCAGGAGCGCGTCTGGATGGGGTGGGAGCGCAAACGCGGAAAGCTGGCCGATTTCAACCGTTTTGTACGTGGTGCAGACGACGCGTTCTCGACGATTGTCGGCGACACCGCCCCACTCCGGCACGTCCGCTACGTCATCACGCTCGACGCCGATACGGTCCTCCCACCTGACGCCGTGCCGCTTCTGGTCGGGACGTTGGCCCACCCGCTCAACCGGGCCGTGTACGACGCATCGACCGGACGCGTCCTCCGGGGCTACGGCATCATCCAGCCACGTGTCGGTGTCTCGCTACCAAGTGCGCACCGTACACGCTTCGCCGCGATCTACTCCGGCCATCCTGGCGTGGACCCCTACACCACCGCCGTTTCCGACGTCTACCAGGATCTTTTCGGCGAGGGTAGCTTCACCGGGAAAGGAATCTACGACGTCGACGTGTTCGAGAAGGCGACACACGGCCGCTTCCCAGAGAACACGCTGCTCTCGCACGACCTGATCGAGGGCAATTACGTTCGCGCGGGTCTGGCGACTGACGTCATCGTTTATGACGACTACCCGCCGCGATACCTGACGTTCACTCGCCGCAAGCACCGGTGGATCCGGGGCGACTGGCAGCTCCTGAAGTGGCTCACGTTCACCGTTGCGGGTCCGGACGGACCGGAGCGCAACCGCCTCTCCTTCCTTTCACGATGGAAGATCCTCGACAATCTGCGGCGCAGTACGGTGGAGATCGGGCTGCTGATTCTTCTGCTGGCGGGTTGGACGATTTTGCCCGGCTCGCCGCTGCTGTGGACGGCGCTGGTCCTCTTCATGGTCGCCGCGCCGTGGATCGTTTCGCTGCTCCTCGCGCTCGTCCGTCCACCTGCAGACAAGTCGTGGCGCGCCTACTATGCCGCCGTCGGCCAGGATGTGGCGACGAGCGTGCAGCAGGCGGCGCTCTCCGTCACCTTTCTCGCTCACCAGGCGGTTATTTCTGCCGATGCGATCCTCCGCACGCTGTGGCGTGTCTTCGTCTCCCGGCGCCACCTGCTGGAGTGGCAGACGGCGTCGAAAACGGAGCAGGTCACCTCCAGATCCACGGCCGACGTATGGCGCATGATGCTTCCCTCGACGTTCGTGGCGGTAGGGATTGTGGCCGTGGCGGCAGTCTTCGAGATCACGGATGCCCGGCGCCTCCTCGGCATCCCGGAAAGCTCAGCCTTCCCGTTTTGGCAGTGGGTCCTCGCCGTGATCCCGCTAGCCGTCCTCTGGATGGTCGCCCCCGCCGTAGCGCATGCGTTGAGCCGTCCGTCGATGGAACCGGAGCGAGAGCTGTCCACGGCCGGACAGACGAACGCCCTGCGCTATGCCCTCCTGCACTGGCGGTTCTTCGATCGCTTCGTGAATGCCGAAACCCAGTGGCTGGCGCCGGACAATTTTCAGGAGGATCCCGAGCCGGTCGTCGCGATGCGCACGTCGCCGACGAACATCGGCCTACAGCTTCTGGCCACGACGAGCGCATACGATCTCGGCTTCATCACGCTCGCTGAGATGACGGAGCGCCTCGAGTTGGCTTTTCGATCGCTGGCAAAGATGAAGCGATTCCGGGGACACTTCCACAACTGGTACGAACTACGGGACCTGCAGGTGCTCGACCCGAACTATATATCGACCGTGGACAGCGGCAATCTCGCCGGTCATTTGATCGCACTTCGCCAGGCGTGCCTCGCGATCCCTGATGAGGCCCTCGCCTACGGCCGCACGGAACGCGCCATCCACGCAGCGCTCGGTCTTGCCGAAGAGCGATTGAACGGCCGCTCCATAGAGGGTGCCG
>CAZKNF010000137.1:0-3519 GCA_964554105.1 uncultured Rhodothermales bacterium
GGCAGCGCGATCTGAAGGCCGGTCGGTACCAGCGCACGCGCGCCGGGCTCAAGAACGACCGGTTCGTCGGCAGGCACGGCGGCCCGAAGATCCATTCCCGCACTGTGATCCGTTGCGTAATGCGGGACCGCGAGGTCGCTCGCGTGATGGAGGCGCTTGATGGGAACGCGAATTTCGCTCATAGCAGGATGGAGGGATGCTCTTGCATGGGGGCAGATGGGTGCGGCCAAGGGACGCGGCATTCAATCAAAATCGTTGGCACTGCGCGATCAATCAACGATGTCGAGCTTCTGTTTGATGGGCTCAGGGATATGCTTCGCATCATCGAAGAACGGTGCCCACGTTTCGGGCGCCGGCTTCTTGCTTGCGAGGCTGACAAGGATCAGGGTCAGGACCGACAACACGACGGCAGGATACGTGACTTCCTGAAGAAACGGATGCCACGTCGAGAAATAAGGTTGATCGGCGAAATAGAACGTCCAGATCAGTGTTACGGCAGCACCCGTGACCACCGACGCGACCGCACCTCGATTCGTCGCCCGCTTCCACAGAAACGCGGCTAGAAGCGGCGGCGTGATGGCGGCACCGTAGACCAGGTACGCGGTGTAGGAAGCTGTGAGGATCGTCGGGAATTGATCCACCAGCAGGTAAGCGATGAATCCGAGCAGCAGCACCCAGCCGCGGCTCATCAACACGACCATCCGCTCCGTCATGTTCGGCGCAATAAAGCGCTGGACGACATCGCGCGTGAGGTTCGTCGCGGGCACCAGCAAGAACGAGTCCGCCGTCGAGACGATGATCGCCATCATCGTGGAGACGAGTATCATCCCCAGCAAGAGCGGCGTATGGGAGCTCACGGCAAGCGTCGGAATGATGTACTCGGATTGATTGGTCACGACATCGGCCGCACCGCCCTCGAAGAGCTCCGGGATCAGTCCCTGTTCCGCGGCGACGCTTCCGGTCAGACCGGTGAACTGGATAATCACCTCGAGCACGACCACGCCAATCACCCAGAAAAACACGGCTTTCTGCGCCTGCCCGCCGTCCCGGGCACTGAAGATGCGCTGATACATGTTCGCATCCCCCATCAGCAGCAGCATCGTGGGGATGAGAAACGATATGGCGATGATCGGCCCCGACGTTCCGGCCGTCCGTTCATCGGCCCAATTGCCGAAAAGGTCCCATTTTCCCGCGGCTTCTGCGGTCATCACGATCTCGTCGATGCCGCCCACCGCGAACACCATGAACAGCATCGTGGCGAACATCCCTGCGATCATCAGTACACCGTTCACGACATCCGTGTAGACGACCGAGAGCATGCCCGCAAGTACCGTGTACAGGATGGCGAAGACGGCGGTAATAACGATGCCGGCCTGGATGGATATCTCAGCTTCCGTCCCCTGCGTGATGAAGTGGAGCACGTTGCCGCCACCGCGGAACTGGTAGGAGACGATCGTGAGATAGGCGATAATCGTGATGATGGTCGCAAGGACGCCCGAGACCCGGCCGTAGCGCACCTCGAAGATGTCCGGCACCGTCACCTGACCGAAGTTGCGGATCCGGCGCGCGATAAAAAAGACGAGCACGATGCCGGCCCAACCCCCGGCCGCGGACCAGAGTCCGGCCAGGCCGTTCCGATATCCGAGTCCCGCACCACCGAAGAGCGAGCCGCTTCCCATCCAGGTCGCCAACAGCGTCCCCACGAGCACGTACCACGACAATGCGCGGCCGGCGACCATGAAATCCTCGCCGGTTTCGACGATCCGGCTCTTGTAGTATCCCACGCCGACGAGTGCGAGCAGGTACACCAGTATCGAGAGGATGTAGGGATTCGAAAGCAGTGCACTCATATGCGTTCTCGTCGCTCGGCGCCGCGATGTCGGAAAGGCAGGCGTATGATCCGCATTTTTGGATCAAAAAGCGAAACGAACAGGGCCAGGAACGTCGGCAGCCGACGGGACGCGGCACAAAATCCAACGATTATTCGTCTTGGATCGCTGCGGGCGGATGAACAGGGTGAGCTTATACCGTAAGTTTGTTCGATGCGGTTTCCTTAGGGCCGATTCACGAAATGCTGATTCTTGCACGTCGTGAAGGCCCTTTTTTGCAGGCCGCTCTGCAGCCCAAATGTATGGCCCACCTCGACTGGACAGGCGAACGAACGGATAATCGAATGACGGAGCAGCAACGCTCACGAGACATCATCGGAAAGGACACCCATCCACAGCGGACGCACACCTGCGGTGCACTTCGACCCGAGCACGTGGGGACGGACGTGGTGCTGAAGGGCTGGGTGGACACCCGGCGGGACCTCGGCGGCGTCATCTTCATCGACCTGCGCGACCGCTACGGCCTCACCCAGATCGTCTGCTCGCCGCAGGATGACCAGGCAGCATACGCGCTGGCAAACGATCTTCGCACCGAATACGTGATCTCGGTTCGCGGAGTCGTCCGCGAGCGCTCCGAAGAAACCATCAACCCGAAACTTCCGACCGGCGAAGTCGAAGTCCGGATCGAGGACCTCGTCATTCTGAACGTGGCCGAGCCCCTGCCCTTCCCGGTGTCGGCACACGAGGAGAAGCGGAAAACGGCGAACGAAGATCTGCGCCTGCGGTATCGCTACCTCGATCTGCGACGCCCGGAGGTGCAGGAGATCGTGATGCTGCGCCACAAGACGTACCAGGCGACCCGCCGCTATTTCGACCTGCACGATTTCGTCGAGATCGAGACGCCGGTGATGATGAAATCCACCCCTGAGGGCGCACGCGACTACCTGGTGCCGAGCCGCGTGCATCCAGGCAAATTCTACGCGCTGCCGCAGTCGCCGCAGACATACAAGCAGATCCTGATGGTCGCCGGCATCGACCGCTATTTTCAGATCGTGAAATGCTTTCGTGATGAGGACCTTCGCGCCGATCGGCAGCCGGAGTTTACGCAGATCGACGCCGAGATGGCGTTTCCAGACGAGGAGGTTATCTACGAAACGTTCGAGGGGATGGCCAAGGCGATCTGGAAGGATGTTCGGGGCATCGATATACCGACCCCCTTCCCGCGCATGACCTACCGCGACGCGCTGACTAAGTATGGATCGGACAAGCCCGACCTGCGCTTCGGCCTGCAGATCCAGGAAGTCAGCGGCGTGTTCGAAGGATCCGGATTTCGCGTATTCGACAGCATCCTCAAGAACGAGGGGCACATCGTGGCGCTCTGCGTGGAAGGTCAGGGCGATCTCGGCCGGGGCGCGATGGACCGGCTGGACAAAGACATCGTACGCCGAAAGATCGGGGCGGGCGGATTGATCTATTTCAAGCTGCCGTCCGACGGATCCGAAATGTACAGCTCCGTCAAGGAGCACGTGCTCCCGCGTGAGTATGTGGATGCATGCATTCAGGCGGTCGGCGCTTCGGCCGGCGACCTCGTGCTAGTTCTGGCGGGATCCGATCCGAAGGTCTACCAGCAGATGGGGCGCCTGCGGCTGCACCTGGGCGAGGAACTCGGCCTGATTCCGGAAGGCGAGCA
>CAZKNF010000138.1:0-3502 GCA_964554105.1 uncultured Rhodothermales bacterium
CGCCGGTTGGTGGTCGTGCGCTGAAGATCAAGGCTCCGGGCATCTTTGTGGCGCTGTCGGCGCCCGTCGAGCATCGGAAGGATCGGAACAGTTTTGTCGGTGTATCGAGTTCGACGAAAACGAGAATAATGCGACGTAGCGAAGAACCGGCATGCAACGTCGGAGTCCGAAATGAAGCGCAGCGATTTATCACGTCATGAATGATGATGCTCTGGCCGCGCGGGCGGTCGTCGACGAGATTTATCGGACCGAATCGCGCCGCGTGCTCGCCACGCTGATCCGGCTGCTTGGCGATTTCGAGCTCGCAGAGGACGCGCTTCAAGATGCCTTCACCGCCGCTGTCGAGAAGTGGCCGCGGGAGGGCGTGCCCGAGAAGCCCCGGGCGTGGCTTGTCTCGACCGGCCGCTTCAAGGCCATCGATCGGATCCGCCGGCGCGCGCGGTTCGACTCGGCACTCGAAGAGGTCGCCCTGCGCCTCGAGACCCGCACGGGCGGCGAAGTGGGGTGGGATGACCAGGAGATGAAGGACGACCGTCTGCGCCTGATTTTCACCTGCTGTCATCCTGCGCTCTCTCCGGATGCGCGAATTGCACTCACCCTTCGGGAGGTGTGCGGGCTCACGACCGAGGAGATCGCACGCGCGTTTCTTACGTCTCCACCTACGCTGGCGCAGCGGATCGTACGTGCCAAAAGAAAGATTCGCGATGCCCAGATCCCATACGAAGTGCCGTCGAAGAAGGACTTGCCCGATCGGCTGGATTCCGTCCTGCGCGTAGTCTATCTCGTCTTCAATGAGGGGTATGCCGCATCCTCCGGAGAGGATCTGATTCGGCCGGATCTCTCGGGTGAGGGTATTCATCTGGGTCGGATGCTCCTCGAGCTGCTGCCCGAGCCCGAAGTGATGGGACTCCTGGCGTTGATGCTGCTGCAAGAGTCACGGCGTGCGGCTCGCACGTCGGAAGATGGAGATCTCATTCTGCTGGACGACCAGGACCGCTCCCTGTGGAACCGCGAACAGATCGCCGAAGGCATTGACCTTGTCAGGCGCGCAATGGAATCCGGAACGATTGGAACGTACGTGCTCCAGGCTGCGATCGCGGCGGTTCATGCCGAGGCGCCCGACGCTTCGGCGACGGACTGGCCGCAGATCGTCGGATTATACGAAGTGCTGCTGCGCGCGAACCCGTCGCCTGTGGTTGAGCTCAACCGCGCCGTTGCGATCGCGATGCGAGATGGACCTGCGGCGGGTCTCGCGCTGGTCGACGACATCCTCGCGCGGGGCGACCTGGTGGATTACCACCTGGCACACTCGGCACGCGCCGACCTCTGCCGGCGGCTGGGGAGAACGGCCGAAGCGCAGACGTCGTACGAACAAGCACTGCGGCTCACCCAGCTTGGGCCGGAGCGCAGATTCATCGAGCGGCGGCTCGGCGAAATAGCGAATTAATGCCATCCTGAACTACTCTTCTCCAAAACCATGAAATACCTCTTTCTCGTGTACAGTGACGAAGAAAAATTGAACGCCATCGAGGATGCGGAGTGCGCAGCATACTCCGACTCGGCTCGTGAGAACGGCATGGATGTCGCCGGCGAAGCGCTCGAATCAATAGAAACGGCAACCACGGTGCGGGTCCGGAATGGCGAAGCTTCAGTAACGGACGGCCCGTTCGCGGAAACGAAAGAGCAGCTGGCCGGATTCTACATGCTCGACGCCGCGAATCTCGACGAGGCCATCGAGTTCGCGTCCGGAATTCCGCCTGCACGCGTCGGCTGCATCGAAATTCGGCCGGTCAGACAGTTAAACGTGCCGACGTCGCCGGAGCACGATGCGGCGACGGTGCTGCAGAGCGAATCCGCACTTTCCTCCTAGGCGGCATGGTCGTAGATGGAACAAGAGGTCACGAGTCTTGAGGAGCTTCTCGACCGAATCGCCGACGCGGCGGAAGATGAAGATCGCGTCTCGCTGGATGCGATTCTCGACGAGGTGGGAAGGCGCTCATTCGGTCCGATTCTTCTCCTGGCGGGTCTGATCACACTGATGCCGGTTATCGGTGACGTCCCGGGCATGCCGACGATGATGGGCGTGCTCGTCGTTGTTACCGCCGGGCAGATGCTGTTTCAGCGCGACCATTTCTGGCTCCCGAAGTGGATGCTCAAGCGGACCGCGCCTCACGACAAACTCTGTAAAGCGGTCGACTGGCTCCGCCGACCGGCGCGATTTCTCGATCGCATCTCTCGGCCGCGCATGAGCGTGGTCGTCGGCGGCCCGGGCAGCTACGCCGTCGCCGTCGTATGCGTCCTGATCGCCCTGGCCATGCCGGTAATGGAGGTCGTGCCTTTCAGCGCCAACGGCGCCGGCGCCGCTCTAACCGTTTTCGGACTGTCCTTGATCGCTCGGGACGGGCTCCTGGCAGTCATCGCCCATACCTTTACGGCCGCCACGTTTGGACTGGTCGGATACAATTTACTCTGATCCGTGGCGTCGTATATTGATCCGTGGCGTCGAAATCGCTGAGAATTTGAGCAATGGTGATCCCGGGAGTGGCGATTATCCGATAGAGAAGCACACACCACGTTAAATCATACTTCTTCAAGTCGAGGACATTCCCATGCGTTTCCTGCTGCTTTCCGCAATACTCACCTGCGCCCTGCCTGCGGCGGCGCAGGACGCCCCCCGCAATACGTCCCCGACAGGCGACGAAGATAGCCGCACAACCGTCGAAGCCCACAACCAGCCCACGTCCGCCATGACAATCGAACGTACCCGCGAAATCATGGAGGACTACGTCTCCAGTCACGATCCCCGGCACATCGCGTCTGATGCGGTGTTCATCGATACTGCCACCGGACAGCGTCATGAGGGCCGCGAAGAGATCGGCGCGATGCTCCACCACATCTACAGCGTCGCCTTCGACGCGCGCGCAGAAGACCCAAGCCTGCTCATTGGCGAGGGCAAGGCGACACTGGAGGCCACGTTTGTGGGAACCCACATCGGCGAGTTTGCCGGCATTCCGGCGACGGGAAAGGAGGTCCGCGTGCCGCTGTGCGTAGTATACGATCTGGATGAGGACGGCATCACCGAGGGACGCATCTATTTGCAGGCCGCCGTGATGATGCAGCAGCTCGACGGGTCGGCAGCGGCGGAGACACACTAAAGGCCGTTGATAAATTCTATAAAAAAGGCCCTGCCTCAGGAGAGAGGCAGGGCCTATAAAATAAAGCTGTCCGGGAGCCGGCAAGCTGTCGCTAGCAAGCATCACCAGAGGCTCCCTTCTGCATATCAGACATAGGATCACCTCCGCAAGTAAGGGCTCGAGAAAAACGCGTCGACTGCTGCCCAGTAACGCAGCCGATGCAGCGTGAAAAGCCGACGGCAAACACCCGCGGCCATCTCGGTTACGACAGGACACAAGGCCGGTTCCGTCAGGGTCTCAGCCCGCCCCGTCAGAGTCCGATCGATCTGACGTCGTGCGGATGATCCACGTCAACAGCTCGCCTCGGT
>CAZKNF010000139.1:0-3442 GCA_964554105.1 uncultured Rhodothermales bacterium
GACAAAAGCGTTCAGAATTGTGATCACCGTGCCGAAAAAACCGATGATAGCGATCATTCGCCACGTCAGATCTGCCTTGAGATGAGCCATCTGGCCGGCGACCCTCTCTTCAAGAACCAAAAGATCGTTCTTGGTGGCCATCTCAGCAAAGATGCGGGAAAGTGCCTCGGCCTGCGCCTCGTCCATGTCCGTGTGACGAAGATAGTCTCGGATCGTCGTGCTGTTCATGATACGTAAAATAGCGCTGTCGGTTCGTGGTGCACCTTGACTCCTGCCTCCTTAGATATAGACTCGAGATATATAGACTCGCGGGCATGGCATCTATAACCTCCGATGAAGGAAAACGGCGCTGTTTTCTTGAAGAACGAACTTCCTACAGGGCGGTATCACGACTGACGGCGCTCTCCCGAAACTCGCGGGTCCCACGTCGCTGTACTATCTTGCCGTTCGGGTAACACATCTTTCGCAAATCGTCGACTCCGCGCACGTGAGATCGAGAATCAGTTCGAGATTCCTGCTATTTCTTGGCACTTTACTGCTCTTCATGCCGGCAGTCCCGGTATTCGCGCAGGCGGATGAGGGACCCAGCGTCCTCGTTTTTTCGAAAACAGAAGAATTCCGACACGCCTCGATTCCCGACGGCGTCGAGGCCGTTCAGCGCCTCGGACGGCAGCACGGCTTCGAGGTCGATGCCACCGAAGACGCCTCAGCTTTCACAGCGGAAAACCTCACGATGTACGCGGCCGTCGTCTTCCTGAACACGTCCGGCGACGTGCTCGACGACGAACAACAGGCGGCATTCGAAGCGTACATCCGGGAGGGGGGAGGATTCGCGGGAATCCATGGTGCAGCGGCGACGGAATACGACTGGCCCTGGTACGAGCGCCTCGTGGGTGCCTTCTTCGACGACCACCCCGAGCCGCAGACCGCCGACGTGCTCGTCTTCGACCAGGTCCATCCATCCACAAGCGCGCTCCCCTCACGCCTGACCCGCTTCGACGAATGGTATAACTACCGATCGAACCCGCGCGACTCCGTCCACATCCTCGCCGCGCTCGACGAGGAGAGCTACGAGGGCGGATCCATGGGACCCGATCATCCCATTGCATGGGCGCACGAGTTCGACGGCGGCCGCGCGTGGTATACCGGGCTCGGACACACCAGCGAGTCGTATTCCGATTCGTTGTTCCTCCAGCACATCCTCGGCGGCATCCAGTGGGCGGCCGGCGCGGTCGAAGGGGATGCAGCCGCGACGGTGTCGTCCAGCTACGAAATGGTCGTGCTCGAGGACGAGCTCACCGACCCGATGGAGATCGGCATCGCACCGGACGGGAAGGTCTTCATTGCCGAACGCTCGGGCCCGATCAAGATGTGGGATCCGGGCGCCGGCGAAACGCGAATGGTGGGGTTCATCCCGGTCCGGATGACGATCGAGGATGGTCTGCTCGGCCTGACGCTCGATCCGAACTTCGACGAAAATGGATGGATTTACATCTACTATGCGCCGGCCGACGGCGGACCGCAGCGCCTCGCGCGACTTACCTTCGACGGTGACGAAATCGACCTGTCGAGTGAGAAGATTCTGCTCGAGATCACGACCCAGCAGCAGGAATGCTGCCACAGCGCCGGCTCGCTCACGTTCGGTCCGGATGGCACGCTCTACCTCGCGACCGGCGACAATACGAACCCGTATCCACTCGGTGGATCGCCAATCGACGAGCGTCCGGGCCACCGCGTCGGCGACGCACAGCGCACCTCCGGCAACACGAACGACCTGCGCGGAAAGATCCTGCGCATCCGACCCCTTCCCGACGGCACGTACGAGATCCCGGACGGAAATCTGTTCGAGGGCGACTCCCTGCATCGACCGGAAATCTACATCATGGGAAACCGCAATCCGTACCGGATCAGCGTAGATCCCGAAACCGGCTGGCTCTACTGGGGCGACGTCGGCATCGGAAATCAACCGAGCGAAGATCGCGGGCCGTGGGGCTGGGAAGAGTTCAACCAGGCCCGCGAGCCGGGCTTCTATGGATGGCCGTATTTCGCGGGCCCGAACGACGCCTACCGCGATTTCGACTATGTAACCGAAACGCCGGGTCCCTTTTTCGATCCGGAAAATCCGGTGAACGAGTCTCCCAACAACACCGGCGCCCGCGAGCTGCCCCCGGCGCAGCCCGCCATGATCTGGTACACGTACGGCCCGTCGGAAGAATTCCCGGAGCTCGGCGCGGGCGGCATGTCGTCCATGTCCGGCCCCGTCTACCGGCACGATCCCGAGACCGCCTCTCCGAACGCGCTGCCGGCCTACTACGATGGATCGTGGCTCATCTATGAATGGATGCGCAGCTGGATACTGGAGGCCCGGCTAGACGAAAACGGCGAACTCCTCGATATCAATCCGTTTCTTCCCGAGCATACATTTGTTCGGCCGACGGATGTAGAGGTGGGTCCGGACGGACGCCTCTACGTCGCTGAGTGGGGAGAGGATTTCTGGGGCAGCAACCAGGACGCGCGGCTCGTCCGACTGGACTACCATGGCGCGGCAGAACCGCCCGCCGTCACCGGTGAATCGCCGCCGACGATCAGCGAGGAGGCTCAGCCGGAGGCGACATTTACCTGGCCCCTCGATGGAGGCATCTACGAGTACGGCGCGCCGATCGAATACCGAGTCGATGTTCGGGTGGATGGAACGGAATCGCAGCCTGCCGACACTACCGGCGCTGCCGTCAGCGTGCAGACCTTCGTCGGACACGACACGCACGAGCATCCGCTAGAACAGCTCACCGGTGCCTCTGGGACGTTCGAGCCCGTGCGCGCCTTCGAACACGTGCCGCCGATCTATTATATGGACGAGTTCTACGTGTTGTCCGCCGAGGTAGCATCCGCCGGTTCGAAAGCCGCGCCTCATCGGGTCAAGCTGCAGCCTCGCCGCAAGGAAGCGGAGCACTTCAGCGACAATGCCGGCGCGGAGCGGACGACCTATGGGAAGCATCCCGCCGAACCCGATTTCGCCGAAACAGCGATGACTACAATGGAGCTGGCGGATGGGGCCTACCTGTCCTACGAACCGATCAATCTGGCACAGATCGATTCGATGATGCTGCGTGTGAAGGCCCACGCGAGCAGCACCGTCGAGCTCCGCCTCGATGCGCCCGACGGACGCCTGCTAGCTGAAATTGCTCTGGATTCGGTTGCAGCGCAGCCGGATGTCCCTGAGGAAACGTCCACCCCCGAGGCGGAGGCTGACGTGCAGACGGATGAGGCGCTCACAGAGATTCCCGGCGACGTACGCGCCGCATTCGAGGGGTGGAGAGAGGTGACGATCCCCGTTGAGGATCCGGGCGGCACGCGTACGCTCTACATCGTCGCCCGGGGGACCGAATCCGGCCGGCTCGCCGAGGTGGACTGGATGGAATTCAAGGGACGCGGAATGGCGCGC
>CAZKNF010000140.1:0-3429 GCA_964554105.1 uncultured Rhodothermales bacterium
AACCTACAACCCTGCGGTTAACAGCCGCATGCTCTACCATTGAGCTACCGAGGAAGGTATGTCTGGATGTGTGGCGCGGCGTGCGAAGCCTGACAGCACGGGATCGTACCCGCAGATACCAGAAATAAATGTCGTCGAACCGCGCCGAACTCGCGCTTCTAAACATCCTCCCGCCGGACCGGTTCCGGTCGCGGGGCGGCAAAAATAGCTTACTGCCGGATCAGATGTCAAGGTCTTGATCGGGATTTCAAGCTAGTCGCCGAGCTTGTCGCGTTTATCTCTCTGGATATCTCGCAAATTATGGCGGCGGCGCTTCGATGCACGCTGCAGCCAGAGTTCACGACTGCTCCAGCAGCGACTCCAATCGATCCATCCGTTTCCCGATGTTGAGCGGAAGTGCGGCGCCTTTGGCGGACAACGCCTGTCGATAGATCGACAGCGCCTTTTCGTAGCACGCCCGCGCCCATTCGTCGTCGCCCTGCAGGGACCGGATCTCGCCTTCTTCTGTAATCAAATCCGCGATGCTCAGGGCGAGATCACTTTCGAAGCCGCGGGACGTCTTGCACATATCGATGATCTCGTCGGCGGTGAGTTCGCCGACCGGCCGCGGCGAGATGTCTATCCCGCCGAAGACCCGATCAATCTCGGTGATCGCCTCGTCGTACTTCTCCTCAGACCTCAGCTCAAGCACACGCGTGAGCGCCTGCATCAGAACCTGAATGGCCTGATGAAGCTGACGCATGAGATAATCCCGTTGAAACATGTCGTGAGTTTTTTGCTTTCGGATGTAATTGTCGCGTCGGTGTCGTCACTCGTCGGTCGTGAACTCCACGGCGTTCGTGTACACGTACACGAGCAGGCGTGTCGAGGATTTATCTACCGCCCTCCGGCCTGGGAGGAATTCGCCCTCCAGACGTTGTTCGTCCGGTCGATGTCGGGGAGATAGGCTTCGGGATCGATCTCGACGCGGGACACATCTCCCGGGGCAAACGAGATCGACGTACTGCGTTCGCCGGACAGCCAGACATCCACCGGAATGACCTGTGACGCGACGGCGCCGCTTTCATAGGTGACCTCCACGGGGGCCGGCATCGGCATAAGGCCGAGATCCTCGATCGTTACGGTGACGCCGTTGTCCTGCTCGTCCACCGAGGCGACTGCGTGATCCAGGGTCCAGGTTTCGTAGAAGAGGCTGGTCCAGAACCAGTCGAGATCCCGTCCGGCCACGTCTTCAAACGTGTTGAACAGGTCGTATGGATACGGATGTTTGTACGCCCATCGCCGGATGTATTCGCGATAGGCCCGGTCGAACGTTTCCCGCCCGAGGACCCATTCGAGAGCGCGCATCGCGACGGCCGGCTTGTTGTAGGATGCCACGACGCGGGCGCTCGTGCCGTACGGATACCGATCGGCGTGTCGCATCGACTCCGTCTCGTCGCCTGTGCCGGCGTATCCGTAATACGTCTGCGCATCCGGATTCCACGAATCGTCATCCCAAAAATCCGCCTTTGCCTCGTTCGTGTTGTAGACCGTCAGGCCTTCGTCCATCCAGGTGTAATGCTTTTCATTCTGACTGACGATCATCGGAATCCACATGTGGCTGATTTCGTGGAACGTCGTGCCGAAGAGGGATTCATCCGTCCGCTCCCCGCCGATGAGCGTGATCATCGGATACTCCATCCCGCCGCCGATGATGCCTTCGACGACCGTCATGTGCGGATAGGGATAGGGCGTGAGCCGCTTCGAGAGGGATTCCATCGAGTACCGCGCGAACTCGGCCGAACGGTACCATGCTTCCTTATCCGGTCGGTAGAGCGTGTGGATTTGCGTGGTCTCACCGTCGCCGGCATCCGCCAGTGTGGCATCCCACACATAATCGTCCGATGCGCCGAAGGCGTAATCTCGGACGGTCTCGGCCTGGAATCGCCAGGTCAGCGTCCCATCTTCGCCGCGCCGGGTCGACGTTCCAGCCTGCCGGTCGTCAACTGAGACGATCGAGTAGATTTCATCGCGGCTCGTGACGGCACCGAGGCGCCGGCGCGTCTCTTCCGTGAGGACCTCATCCGCATTCACCAGCTCGCCGGTAGCGGCGACGAGGTACCCGTCGGGCGCCGTGATGGAGACGTCGTAATCCGCATGATCCATGTAGAATTCGCCGTTGCCCTGATACTGCTCGGCGACCCATCCATGGACGTCGTCATAGACGGCGAACTGCGGATACCAGTAGCCCAGATAGAATACTTCGCCATCCTGTCCCATTCGCGGTGCGCCGGCCTCCGGAATTTCGAAATTCCACGAGAACGAGAAGTGTGCAGAGTCGGCGGGTGCGATTGGATCGTGCAGCCAGATGTCCATGACGGTTCCGTCGATCGAATAGCCGGCGCCGACCGATCCCGGTTGCTCGGCGAGGGTCGTCCCCTGCGCGCTTAGCTCAGAGACTACCATCCCCTCGGTCACCTGCTGCGGGCGGTTCCGGATCGCGCCGGGCGCGTGGAGGTTCTGGCGGAGGTGGACGTAAACGTGCCGCAGCGTGTCGGGCGAATGATTGTAATAGACGGCGGATCCGGTGCCGTCAAGCATTGCGGTGCGCGGCGAGATAGTCGCCTGTAGATCATAACGCGCGCGGTTGGTCCAGTTGTTAGGTCCGGGTTCGCCGGTTTCGGTGCGCGTGCCGGCTTCGACGGCGCG
The DNA here is from genome assembly GCA_964554105.1 of uncultured Rhodothermales bacterium. Lineage (GTDB taxonomy): Bacteria > Bacteroidota > Rhodothermia > Rhodothermales > VXPQ01 > CAZKNF01. Next base: position 2,689 of record CAZKNF010000140.1, read on the forward strand.
CTCGAATTGTGGGATGGGCATCACCGGATACGGGATCGGCCGATCCTGTGCGGCCGTCGTGTGGATCGGCGAGAACAGGAGCAAACAGAAGAAGAGACCGCATCGGAAGGCGGTTAAAGGGAAGGGCATTGTGACCTGATGCGTTGTCAAGATTGTCGATGGATCGGCAGGCGCGTGTCGGTACGCGTTCGCGGATGTGCGTTAGGAGGATACACAGAAGGAATGTAAGAAAAAGCGCTTTTTTCGAAGCTGGACCATGCGAAAATGGGCCGCTTCAGCCTGCCGGCGGCGCGGCCGTCGGGCAGATCGTACGGTGCACGACAGCTATATCGATTCAAAGGTAAGCGTAACAGTCTCTGACATGATCTGAAGGGTCGAGCGGTCGAGTTCGTAGGTGGTCGCCTCGTTGAGCGCATCATAAAGGAGGCGTTCGTGCAGCATGACTTCATCGCCGCACGCGACAAACGTCGTGACGACGTCGTCGAAGGTGATCTCCGATTCGCCTTCGATGCGGTACGCTGCGGAGAAGGAATTGCAGGGCGCCTCGCCGGTGGCCAGCCTCCGGCCCGCTTCGCGCTCATGCTCCTCGGCGGTAAACTGGAGGGTGACCGGCCGCGTGAGCTCGTCGCTCGCTACATCTGCCTCGTCGGATTCGATCTGCACGAGCAGCCAGTCGGTGCCGGCGAGGCGATCATCGAATTCCGCGGCTGCACGGTCGCTGTTCGAGGTCTGGCAGCCGGC
>CAZKNF010000141.1:0-3418 GCA_964554105.1 uncultured Rhodothermales bacterium
CCGGCTCGCCCTGAATGAGGTCCTTTCCCGAAAATTCCGCGACGGCGCCGCCGCCTTTGTTCGGGGTGATGAAGCTGTCGTGCTTCTCCGCCGTAGATCCGGTGAGCGGCTGAAACCAGTGGGTGAAATGCGTGACGCCGCGTTCGGTCGCCCATTCCTTCATCGCCGTCGCCACAGAATCAGCGATGTTCATATCGATCGGACGTCCTTTCTCGATCGTCGCGAGCAGGCTCTTGTAGACGCTCTTCGGCAGGCGGCTCTTCATCGCTTCGAGGCCGAACGTATTCTCGCCGAAGATCTTCTCTACGTCTATCGGAAGATTCGTCGACGTGCCATTGCGAATGAATTTTGTTGCAGCCTTGACGTTATAGCTTTCGGTCAGCTTGTTCATAGCAGATCGTATGGAAGTCTGAATGGGGGATGCAGGTATGATCGCGGAGGCGGATGATCAGGCGACGGCGCTCTCCTCTTCGTAGTCGAATAATTCCATCGGCGCCGCCTCGACGGTGCGGGTTTCCTTGAATGTGCTAAGCACGATGCTCGTCGACGTCCCGTGGACGCCGGGCATGGCCTGCACCCGTGAGAGCAGACGTTCGAGCGTGGTCGTGCTGCGGGTTCGAATCTTGATGATGTGCGAACCTTCGCCCGTAATCGAATGCACTTCGAGCACCTCCGGGAGGCTGTAGGCCTCCGCGACGAACGACGCGTAATTGGCGGATCCGTCGACGCTCACCCGGATAAATGCGGTGATGTCATGGTGGAGTCGTTTAGCATCCACGACGGCATGGTATCCCATGATGACGCCGCGATCTTCTAGCTTGCGCATGCGCTCGCTCACCGACGGCACGGAGAGCCCCACGACCTCGGCGATCGCATTCCGCTTCATCCGGCCGTTTTCCTGAAGGAGTTCGAGGATCTTAGCGTCAATTTCGTCGATTCGGTCGGTAGGCATAGTGAGGCGTGCCCTAAGTATTTTATACAAACTAGTCGCAAGGTACACACATATATTTATGAATGCCACGATACAACTAAATAACTTATGTACGGGTGCATCCTCAATCCAAATTTCACAATCGCTTGACGGTGGAAGCGCTTCGAAACTCGTTTGTTGGTATAGACGGTGACATTTCAGATCAGCATTTCCCCGAAATCCAATGAACAGACGTACGTTTTTTCGAAGTGCCGCGGTTGGAAGTGCCCTCGCGGGCGCCCCGCTCAGCGCAATTGCGCCCCTGACAAAACTCAGCCGAGAGCGAGGAAATCCGATCGGCGTCTCGACCTATTCCTACTGGCGATTTAACGGCCCCAAGGAGGACTTCCCGATCGAAGACAGTATCGATCAGGCGGCGGAGATGGGATTTGACGGCGTTGAAATCCTCCACATCCAGATGGGATCGGAAGAGAACAGCTACCTGCAGAACTTGAAGCGCCGAGCGTTCGAGCGCGGACTCGACCTGATGGGCTTTTCGACGCACCAGGGTTTCGTCGATCCGGATCCGGCCGAGCGACGTGAGAATGTCGAGCGAACGATCCACCAGATCGATCTCGCGGCAAAGATGGGCATCCCGACGATGCGGATCAACACGGGCCGCTGGGGTACGAGCGGCTCATTCGACGAGCTGATGGAGAATCGCGGCATCGAGCCGCCGCTCGAAGGCTATACTGAAGACGAGGGGTTCGAGTGGGTCATCGACGCGATCGGCGAATGCGTCGACCACGCCGCCGAGCAGGGGGTCATCCTCGGTCTCGAGAACCACTGGGGACTCGGTCGCACGGCGGAGGGCGTGCTGCGAATCGTCGATGCGATCGATTCGCCGTGGCTGCAGGTTACGCTCGATACCGGAAACTTCCTCGAGGATCCGTACGATCAGCTCGAGATGCTGGCTCCGCGTACCGTCCTGCTGCAGGCAAAAACGTACTACGGCGGCGGCACCTGGTACACGCTGGATCTCGACTACGACCGGATCGCCTCGATCATGCGCGATGCAGGATTCGAGGGGTACGTTTCGCTGGAGTTCGAGGGACAGGAGTCGTCCGACGTGGCCGTCCCCAAGAGCCTCGAACTGCTGCGCGACGCGTTCGCTGCGTGATCGACCTCCCTGTCAGCCTTCGAACCGGACGGAGCGCGTGGGGAGTTCCGTCTCCGACCGCTCCGTGATGGGCTCGTAGAGATCGGGTCGCCGGGCCTTGAGCCAGCGGCGGCCCGAGGAGCTTTCGAGCAGGCTCGCGTCGAGATCGGCCACCACCATGTCGTCCCCGATGGCCTGCGACTCGGCGACGATCTCGCCGTAAGGGTCGAGGATCATCGCGTTCCCGGTCCTGACTTCGTCGTCGTCGCGCCCGACGCCGTTGCTGAAGAGCAGGTACATCCCATTGTCGTGTGCTCTGGCGGGCAGCCATCGCATCAACCACGCACGCCCTTTCGGTCCGGCAAACTCCGCGCGCAGCGCATCCGGATCGTCGCTCCGGCGCTCCCAGACGTCGACGTCGATCGGACCCATCGCCCGCGGACTTCGCGAGCGGCATCCACCTGTCTGATGCGGCGCGAACAGGACCTCCGCGCCTTTGAGCGCCGTGATGCGGGCATTCTCGATGAGGTTGTTGTCGTAACAGGTGAGGACGCCCGCTCGCGTACCATCGGGGAGATCGAACACGGTAAAGCTGTCCCCCGATGCCATGTGCTCGCTGATGAACGTATGGAGCTTCCGGTGGCACGCGCTTCGGCCGTCCGGCATGGCCACGAAATAGCTGTTGTACAGGCGCCCATCGTCTGCCTTTTCGATCAGCCCCGCGCCGATGGTGACGTCGAATTTTCGGGCCAGATCGGCGAGCGCCGCGCTGCTCGGTCCTGCCGGGACCGGCTCGGCCAGTTCTGCGACCTGCTCCCGGGTAAGATTGCGGACATGCCAGTAGCCCGTGACGCACATTTCCGGAAACGCGATGACATCCACGTTCTGTTCGGCGGCTCGTTCGACGAACGAGCTGATGGTGGCGAGATTCGCCGTCTTGTCGCCGGGCTGATGCTGAAACTGAACGACGGCGGCGCGGAGATTATTCATTTAACTACAGGATGGTGTCGTAACTATCGGATTCGCTGGAACAGGTGCTCTCTAGGCAGCGAGGTGGTTTCCAACAACGAGGTCGCGGTTTCGATTCATCGATCGGCCGGCGTGCGTCTCAACTATCCGACGGCAAGCGTCTCAATTGATTCGACGGCCGGCATCGACCCTCCGTCGCGCGGCAGCGGTGCGGCACGTGTCCCGAAACATCCGGATTCCGCGGGGCGTCCTAAAGTCCGCGATTCACCCGGCCGGCGCTAGTGGAACTGCATGTGCGAAGCGCATCCCCCGCGCCGCCACCAGAGGGCCCGTAGCTCAGCGGTTAGAGCAGTGGACTCATAATCCATTGGCCGCAGGTT
>CAZKNF010000142.1:0-3359 GCA_964554105.1 uncultured Rhodothermales bacterium
CACGGCAACAGATGAGGAATGCCGGACGTCCGAGCTAGATGTGGAACCGGCAATTTCGGGCGCGAAAAAAGCAGTACAATCCATAGCACACGAGCCCAGCGGCGACGAATCCTAAAAGCCAGGGGCCGTAGGGCTGCGAGGCGAGCTCACCCAGCGCACCACCGAGTCCTCTGGTTTCACTGGGATCGGACTGCAGCGCCGCGCGAATTACGAAAACACCGATGATGCTGAAGGTTATACCTCGCGCAGAGTGACCGATTCGCGCGCTCCTTTCGGCCCATATCCGATTCCGCCGGCTCATCTGCTCGGTACGATAGAGTTCCAGCACTGATGAAGTGAATCCCTTGTACAGCTGGTGGACTCCCACACCGATTATAGCGATTCCGATGAGGCCGAGCAGCCACGTGCCGCCTTCATTCGCCAACAGAGTGGCAGTCCAATCTTCCCTCGACTCGCCGCCCGAACCTCCTCCGCCGCTAACTACCAATTTCACGGCAACGAAAGTCAGCGCGCCATATGTCATCCCACCAACGAAATACCCGATTCGCTTTACTATGCCCTTGGCGTCGTTTCCTACGCCTTCCACGTCCAGGATGGACGATGCGAGACGCCAGAGCGCATACGAGGCGAGCCCTATCGCGAGCAGAACCAGGATCACGTTTCCGAACGGTTCATCCGTCACAGACGCCAGGGCTCCAGAGGAACCCTCCGTATCACCCCGTCTGCCAAGCGCTACTTGCAGTGAAAGTACGCCGATGAGCACGTACACGACGCCTTTCGCTGCGAAGCCGAGCATTTCGGCAAGCTCGAATACTTGTGAATCCTTATCGCCGCGACCGGCGGATGATTGATTGCTGGTCGATTGCATGCTCCCCGTCGTTCTTGTCTGACGTACCCTCGCCTGCGGTCTTCGCTGCCGTTGTCACGGCAGCTCGAGCGCATTGCGGATAGTAAAGCGAAACTATCAATATCTGCATGCCGATCTTGCAACAATCTAACCGTGCTCGGCGACGGAGGAGTTCAGGTTTTTCACGCAGATTACAGCACGAGATCGAGGACGTTGTGCAGCCGGTCGACGGGCATCACCTCGATCCGGCCGGTGCTGAGACCTTTCGCGTTGCTTCGAGGCACGACCGCCCGCTTGAATCCCAGCTTCTCGGCTTCTTTCAGGCGCGGCTCGAGCATGCCTACCGTCCGCAGTTCGCCTCCGAGACCGATTTCGCCCAAAAAGATGGTCGAGCGATCGACCTCGCGATCCTGAAAAGATGACGCCACGGCCACCACCACTCCCAGATCCACGGCCGGCTCATCCAGTCGTACGCCGCCGGCCGCATTGACGAAGACATCATGCGTGGAGAGGCGGAGCCCCTCACGTTTCTCGAGTACGGCGAGAAGCATTTGCAGGCGTTTCCCATCGTAGCCCGTCGCGGTCCTCTGCGGCGTCCCGTATGACGTGGGCGTGACGAGAGCCTGAATCTCCACCAGCAACGGCCGAGTGCCCTCCATCGCGCAAATCACAGTCGAGCCGGAGATGTCGTATTCACGCTCCGAAAGGAAAATTTCGCTGGGATTCATCACCTCCGTGAGACCGTTCTCTCGCATCTCGAAAACGCCGATTTCATTCGCCGCTCCGAATCGATTCTTGACGCTGCGCAGAATTCGGTAGGCGTGGTGACGATCGCCTTCGAAATGGAGTACCGTGTCGACCATATGCTCGAGAACTCGCGGGCCGGCGATCGAGCCCTGCTTCGTGACGTGGCCGACGAGAAAGGTCGGGAAGTTCATCTCTTTCGTCACCTGCATCAGTGCGGAGGCGCTCTCCCTGACCTGGCTGACCGACCCCGGCGCACTCTCGATGTCCGGCCGAAATACCGTCTGGATGGAGTCGACGACCATCACGTCCGGTTCGACGTCCTGCGCGGCTTCTATGATAGCCTCGACATTCGTCTCCGACAGGAGGTAGAAATTGTCGGACGCAACTCCCAGCCGGCCCGCCCGGAGCTTCACCTGGCGTATGGATTCTTCACCCGTGACATAGAGGAGTTTGCGACCGGGTATGAATTTGCCGAGTTCCGTCATCAGAGTACTCTTACCGATGCCCGGTGCACCCGCGATGAGAATCAGCGAGCCGTACATGATCCCGCCGCCCAGAACGCGATCGAGTTCCTGGACACCGGTGTGGATTCTGGTCTCCGTTCCCAATGGTATTTCATGAATGGCCGTGGGACGACTGGCCGCCCGTCCATTCGACGTCATCGACGGCACGCGGGCGCGCACCTCTGCACGCAGCGCCTCCTCCACCAAGGTGTTCCAGGATTCACATCCGGGACATTGTCCCATCCAGCGATGAGCTGAATGACCACATTCCTGACAGACAAAACGAGTTCTGGCTTTTGCCATGACTTTGGTTTCGGGCAGTGATCAAGTGGCGGGGAATATCGATACCTCGTATGACACCGCTGCGTCACCTTATATAACTCCGTAAAACTAATATATTGGCTGATCATAGCCCGCACCGGCGGCTGCCGCATCGACTAATCGATAGAATCAGACTCGCGATCGAACCCAAAGACGGCTGGTTTCGTATCGGGCATTCTCTTGTGGCGCCTTTTGACTGATCGATCCTTCGCGACTTCCGCTCCGCATGTCTCTATCGTTAAGCTGGCTCGTAAAGCCGTTCGGCATTCTCGGTAGATACGTCCTGCTGCTGGTAAACGCGTTTCTTTCGCTAGACGACTTTCGCACGTACCGGAAGAACACGCTGGATCAGATGATGCACATCGGCATCGAATCGCTGCCGATCGTCACGCTGGCTGCGGCATTCTCAGGAGCCGTCACCACGGTTCAGGCTTCGTATCAGCTCGTCTCACCCTTCATCCCCGCCAGTGTTATCGGTGCCATTGTTGCACCGTCAATGATCCTCGAGCTTGGCGCCGTCGTCACGGGCTTCATACTCGCCGGTCGCGTCGGAGCACGCATCGCCGCGGAGCTGGGAACGATGAGGGTGACCGAGCAGATCGACGCGCTCGAAGCGATGGGGTTGAATTCGGTGAGTTATCTGATCGCGCCGCGCGTCATCGCGGGCGTTATCATGTTTCCGGTGCTCTACGTCGCGGCCTGCTTCGTCGGCATCTCGGGCGGCATTCTCGTCGCCAACGTGGGCGAATACCTGAGTTCGGGGGAGTTCATCCAGGGAGCCCGTGATTTTTTTAGACCGTTCGACGCCGTCTTCGGTCTGATCAAATCCGTGGTCTTCGGCTTCATCATCACATCCATTTCATGCTATAAAGGTTATTATACCTCGGGCGGCGCCGAAGGCGTCGGCAGGAGCACGACGCAGGCTGCCGTCATGAGCTGCG
>CAZKNF010000143.1:0-3343 GCA_964554105.1 uncultured Rhodothermales bacterium
ATGCTGACGTCAGAGGCCGTGCGATTCTATCGCGTGCGCAGTAGATTCCGAACGCGAATAGGCGATTTCACCAAAGCGGAAGATTTTCAATGGCGTTTGCAACAATCGACTGGGTACTCATCGCAGCGTTCTTCATCTTCTCGTTTGCGATCGCAATATTCTACTATCGCCGGGCCGGGAAGAGCACGTCCGACTTCTTCCTCACTGGCCGCAACATGCCGTGGTGGCTGGCAGGCACGAGCATGGTGGCGACCACGTTCGCTGCCGATACCCCGCTCGCGGTAACGGAGCTCGTCGCGCAGAGCGGCATCGCCGGCAACTGGCTGTGGTGGAATTTCGCTTTTGGCGGCATGCTGACGGTCTTTTTCTTTGCGCGCCTGTGGCGCCGAAGCGGCGTGCTCACCGACGTCGAATTCGTCGAGCTGCGCTATGCCGGGAAGGCGGCCGCGTGGCTGCGAGGCATCAAAGCGATCTACTTCGGACTGCTGTTGAATTGCATCATCATGGGCTGGGTGGCGCTCGCGATGGAAACCGTCATCAGCATTCTCTTCCCCGACCTCACGCTGTTTGGACAGTCCTCGTTCAACGTACTGGGCGCCGAGCTCGACGCGTCGCTCATCGTCGTGGCCATCCTCCTGCCCGTAGTAGCCGTGTACTCGCTGCTGTCGGGATTGTGGGGCGTCGTCGTGACGGATGCCTTCCAGTTCGTAATCGCGATCGGCGGGAGCATCGCGCTGGCCATCTTCGTCCTCGACCGGCCTGAGATAGGCGGAATGAGCGGTCTGATGGCGCAGCTTCCGGAAGAAACGTTCAACATCCTTCCGACCATCGGTGATGCCGTCGAGGGCGGTGCCGTGCTGGCCCTCAGCGCGGCCTCATTCGTGGCCTACATCGGCGTGCAGTGGTGGTCGAGCTGGTATCCCGGAAACGAGCCGGGCGGCGGCGGATACGTGGCGCAGCGGATGATGAGCGCGAAAGACGAAAAGCACTCATTGTTCGCCACGCTGTGGTTCACCATCGCGCATTACTGCTTGCGGCCGTGGCCCTGGATCATCGTCGCACTCGCCGCCCTCGTTCTGTATCCGAATCTCGAAGATCCTCGTGAAGGCTTCGTGCTGGTCATGCGTGACGTGCTCCCGGCCGGATTTCTCGGCCTGCTATTCGCCGCCTTCCTCTCCGCATTCATGAGTACGATCTCTACGCAGCTCAACTGGGGAACGTCGTATCTCGTAAATGACTTCTGGCGCCGGTTTGTATTTCCGGATCGCGACGAGAAGCACTACGTATTCGTCTCGCGCGTATTCACATTCATTCTGTCGGTGATCGCAATTTTCGTCACCGCGAATCTCGGTTCGATCAGTGAAGCGTGGGGACTCGTCCTGACGGCGTCGGCCGGACTCGGTCTCGTGCTGATCCTGCGCTGGTACTGGTGGCGCGTGAACGCATGGAGCGAGCTGGCGGCGACGGTTTCGCCGATCATGCTGATGATTGTCGGCCTCATCCTGAGCGCATACGGCGTGACCGTTCCCGGGTTGATGGCGGAATTTCAGACAAATATATTTTCGGTGACGGCCTTTACGAGTGTCGTATGGATTTCGGCGACGTTTCTGACGCGACCGACACCGGAGCGGGTGCTGGATCGGTTCTATCAGGACATACACCCGGGCGGTCCGGGCTGGAAAGTCGTCGCCGCGAGGAATCCGAACGTCGTGCCGGACGCGGGTCTGGGCGCCCTCGCGATGGACTGGCTTGCCGGCGTGGTGCTGGTCTATTCGACGCTGTTCGGCGTCGGCTACTGGCTGATGCACAAGACCGGCCTCGGACTGCTGTGCCTCGGGCTGGCGACCGCTTCAGCGGCGTTTCTTTGGTGGGATATAGATCGGCGGGAGCGCCAGCCGATTTTCGATCCGAACGCGTGAACGCGAGCGACGGTCACGCAGCACGATCGAAGATGGCCTGCCGCGGTGAACTACAAGTGCCATCGCTAATTTTCGCATTTCTGCGCTGCGCTCTCGCAATGCGCCCGCAGCATACACGTTCTTGATTTCCACATGAGCGCGCCCCGTCTCCTTATCGTTGTGAACGTTTTTGAGCCGGATCTCGGCGGTGGCGTGCTTTTCGCGGACCTTTGCTATGGACTCGCGAGCCGTGGAATGGACGTGACGGTACGCTGTGCCTATCCCTACTACCCGGAGTGGCGAGACAAATCGGGAGAGAACGGTCTTCGGATTGACCGGACCAGCAGGCGGGGCGTGAAGATCGAGCGCCACGGGCTCTACATCCCGCAGAATCCGAACTCGCTCCCACAGCGGCTCACGTACGAGTCCTCGTTCTTCGGGTCATTGATGCGGCGGATCCCTTCTCGTCGAGATTTTGACGCGATGATGGTCTTTTGTCCGCTGATCGGAGCGGTCGCATACGGCGCCGTGTGCCGGCGGCTGACGGGCATTCCGCTGTGGCTGAACGTGCAGGATCTCGCGGCGGAAGCGGCCGTGGCCGGCGGAATCAGCTCGGGTATGATCGCGGACATGGCACTCCGGGTGCAGGACTCGCTCTTCAACCAGGCGGACGTGTGGAGTACGATTTCGCCCGCGATGGTGAGCCGTTTGGAGGAGCGCCGCCGCCGATCGCAGCCGCTCGTCTACATTCCCAACTGGCTCCACCGCTCCCTGGCGGATGCGCTGGCGAAGCAGCCGGACAAGACCGGTCGCGAGCCGGGATCGCCGGTGAAGCTGTTGTATTCCGGAAATATCGGCGCCAAGCAGGGCCTTCTCGAGTTTTGTCGGCTGCTGAGTGCAACCGAATCCGATTTTCTCTTTCGCGTGCAGGGTGATGGAAGCGGAGGTCCGAAGCTTCGCACGTGGATCGAGCAGAGCGGGGACGCACGTTTCGTGTTCCATCCTCTCACCGACGAAGCCGGACTCGCCAAGGCAATCTACGAGACGGATTTTTACGTCATCACCGAGCGAGAGGGGGTCGGCGGCTCCTTCATCCCGAGCAAGCTGATCCCGGCGCTGGCAGCGTCGACGCCGATTCTGGCGGTCTGCGATGCGGAGAGTCCGCTCGGCGTCGAAATGCGGACCATCCGCCCCGGTCCGCGCTTCGATTGGCGCAGCGCCTCCGAGATTGGAGACCTGCTGAGCAACGTCTCGTCGGCTGAATTCGCGTCCTGGCAGAAGAATGCGGCCGAGCGTGCTCCGTTTTACGAGCGCGAGCGCGTGATCGGATTGTACGAGGACGCGCTACTGCGCATGTGTGCCGGCGAGGATCCGCAGTGACGGCACGGCGGCGGCGGCCGTAGGAACCCATCTTCGGCTTGCTCGTGGGATCATGGCGCATCCCG
>CAZKNF010000144.1:0-3334 GCA_964554105.1 uncultured Rhodothermales bacterium
AGATGGAAGAGGGAGAGTGGACAAAAACTTCTCCGCATGGCGTCCCCATCCGTGGCATGGTCTTCCTCCGGGTCCGGATGCGCCGTCGCTCGTCAACGTGTTCGTCGAGATCACGCCGTTCGACCTCGTCAAGTACGAGGTTGACAAAGCCTCGGGGTATCTTCGGGTGGACAGGGCGCAGCGTACTTCATCGCTTCCCCCTTCGATCTACGGGTTCATTCCCCAGACGTACGCCGGCCCCACCGTCGCCGCTCTGATGCCGGGCGCTACCGGCGGGGATCTCGATCCCCTCGATATCTGTGTGCTCAGCGAACGGCATATCACACGCGCCGAGGTTCTGCTTCACGCGAGGGTAGTGGGCGGACTTCCGATGCTCGACGGCGGTGAAGCAGATGACAAGATCCTTGCCGTCCTTCAGGACGATCCCGTCTACGGAAACATCAGAGAGATGGGGGACCTGGCGGATGCCCTGGTCGAGCGTCTCATTCACTACTTCTCGACATACAAACTCCCGCATACGGACGACCGGAAGGTGGTGGTAGGTGACCCGTACGACCGTGTTCACGCCGAGTCCGTGATCGAAGCAGCGATCACGGACTACATCGATGAATTCCAGCCCCACGGGTCGGCCGGCTAATTCACGGTTGACCAGTACGCACGCCGTTCCTTGCGGCAGCGAACAGAACCATGCCAACGTGGATACAAAAGAACTAACCTTCCGTTCAGCCCAACGAAGTGATGTTGCTGCCGTTGTGCAGCTGCTGGCGCATGATGCACTGGGGGCCACGCGGGAGCAATTTTTAGAGCCGCTGCCGTCTTCTTACCACGAGGCGTTTGATGCGATCGAGGGCGATCCGCATAACACCTTGATAGTTGCTCAACGTGAGAATAAGCTCGTAGGTGTGCTCCAATTGACGCTGATTCCGAATATGACGTATCAGGGCGGCTGGCGCGCACAGATCGAAGGCCTGCGCGTCGCTAGTGAAATGCGAGGACAGGGCATTGGGCGCGCCATAGTTGCGCATGCGGTCGCGAAAGCGCGTGAGGCCGGCTGCCATATGATTCAACTTACGACCGACAAACAGCGCCCGTACGCCGCTCGGTTTTATGAATCGATCGGATTTCGGGCTACACACGAGGGAATGAAGCTGTCGCTGGTCGATATGCAGACCGGGTCATCCGTTGCCGGAGAGGACCAACATCCCGATCGATAGCCGTTCGCGAATGAGCTCCTGTGCAGGTTCACTATGATGCTGTTATCGTATGAATGAACTTCAAGGAAGGAATGCCATTCTAACCGGCGCGTCGCGAGGGCTCGGCGTCCACATCGCCCGAGCACTCGGGCGGGAAGGGATCAATCTTGTACTCGCTGCACGCTCTGTCGACGCTCTGGAGAAGGTTCGTGAAGAGGTCTCGTCTCTGGGTGTGCGTGCGGTCGTCGTCCCAACAAACCTCGCCGACTCTGCTCAGGTGGGTACGCTCGCCGAGGAGGCCGAGCGGAGGCTCGGTCCCGTGGACATCCTCGTAAACAATGCGGGTGTGGAATCTATGGCTGCGTACGAGGACTTTCCGATCGAGGAGATCATCGCCGCGGTGAGAGTAAATCTGCTCGCAGCGATGCTTCTCACGCGTGCGGTGCTGCCCGGAATGCTCCAACGGGGACGCGGGCATGTCGTGAACATGTCATCGCTCGCCGGGAAGACCGGCCTCCCCTTTCAAACACCGTATGGAGCGACCAAGGCCGGACTCGTTATGTTCACCCACTCTCTGCGTGCGGAGCTCATGGAGTGCCCGGTGAGCGCTTCTGTCATCTGCCCGGGATTCGTCTCCGAGGCCGGCATGTACGCGCGTGTCGAGGCTACCGGAAGGCGCGCCCCCGGCATCTTAAAGGCGACTACCACGGAGAAGGTGACGTCCGCGGTGATAAAGGCTATAAAGCGGGATATCGCTGAACTGATCGTGAACCCGTTCCCTATGCGACCTGGAATCATTCTCCGGGAGGTGATACCCGGAATTACTCCTTACCTCCACAAGATGCTCGGAACGACCGACTTTGCCCGGGAAATATCAATCGAACGTGCGAATGAATAGGTACGTAGGGGCATCAAGCGGCAGTTCAAGAGTACGGTCACCATCCAAGCAGCGGATATGAAAAAGTCGATGCGCGAGCGGATGCTCGCAGGTGAGCCGTATCTTCCGCTCGATCCCGAACTCACCCGGATGCGCGAGCGTGCGCAGCGGGTTGTGCATGCCATGAATACGACCATACCTGACGCCGATCGGCGCAGGGAACTGGTGCAGAAGCTGTTCGGGTCCTTTGGCGAGAACTCCGAAGTGATGGCGCCATTCTACTGCGATTATGGCTCCTACATATCGGCAGGCGAAGGCGTCTTCATCAACTATGGCTGTGTCATTCTCGATTGCAATAGAGTGAGACTGGGGGATCGAGTGCTGCTCGGACCGCACGTGCAGATCTACACAGCGACTCATCCCCTTGACCCCGACGAGCGGGCCAAGGGTTGGGAATCGGCATTGCCTATCGAGATCGGCGACGATGTCTGGATCGGCGGGGCTGCGGTCATCTGTCCGGGGATAGAGATCGGGGAGGGGTCAACCATCGGAGCAGGAAGCGTCGTGACCCGCAGCATCCCGCCGCGGGTGTTCGCAGCCGGAAATCCATGTCGCGTAATCCGGAATCTCGCTGCATGAGAGCAGTGCGATGTTTGTGTCTGCCGGCAGGATGTATCCATGACAACGGGAAGCCGCCACACCATGACTCTATCTGAACGCCTCCATCACGTCGGCATTGCAGTTTACGATCTCGAGGCCTCTCTTCAGTGGTACCGCGAAAAGCTCGATTTTGCCGTCGAGAAACGCTTCACATTGGAGGAGGCGCATGTCGAGATCGTCAAGCTCATATCGCGGGGCGGCGTGCGGGTAGAGCTCCTGAAATCAACTGCGAATGACGCTCTTGGAGAGGGCGATGACGGGGTCGTCACGCCTAGAGCGAAGCATATCTGCTTCGAAGTCGACGACATCGAGGCGGCGGCCGAAGAGTTGCGGCGTCGAGGGATTCAACTGGTCCAGGAACCGAAGGTCATCGAAGCGTCGCGCGAGAAAAACTGCTGGATCGTGGATCATGAGGGTAACATGATCGAATTTATCGAAGAAATGACCGAGGATGCTTCCGGAGGTTAGGACATGAGCGTGGAAGTCGCCGTGACCGTCGACGCACCTAAGAGTCGCGTCTGGCGAACGGTAGCAGACATCGAGAATGCAGCAGACACGATTTCTGCGATCGAAAGGATCGAGGTGCTCGAGAAACCACACGACG
>CAZKNF010000145.1:0-3313 GCA_964554105.1 uncultured Rhodothermales bacterium
ATCAGATCGACGCGCTTCGGAAAATAGTACGTCAGGTGCGACTGCCTGACCTCTGCCCGACGCGCCACCTGCACCTGCGAAAGCGCATTTATTCCGTCTTCGCTCAGAATGGCGACGGCCGCATCCAGGATACGCTCGCGGACGTTCTTCTCGGTTTCGGCCGATTCAGGATTGCTCATTCCACTGTTCTGCGACGAGTGTTTGACTGGTCTCGGTCCTGCCCGGCCGTCCGAAGTCCTGCTCCCGCTGCGACTTCCACGCAGGCCTACGCGGACGCCATTTGCCGGCGGCTTTCGCTCCAGAAGTGGAACGTGTAGTACGCTGCGGCGACCGCAACCACGAACTGAAGGATGCCGGTCGCTTCGAACAGGAAATCGTTTGGCATCTCATATTGGGGCGATGGAAATAGCCGCCCGAGGACGGTCCGGCTCGCACCGCCGAAATAGAGGATGTTCTTCAGCAGATGATTGTACCCGCCTTCGAAAAAGCCGATCAATCCGACCGAAAAGACGGATGTGATGATGGCGAAGACGTACATCGACGTCCTCCCGGCAAACGTTTGCGCTCGCCGTTTGTGAACGCTGAATGCGACGATCAATGCGGCGAGAAACGGCAGGGCGATCAGGGCGACGTGATGTCTCCACGGCGTCGCATACATGACGGCGCCGTAGACATGATGGACGAGGGTCAGGACGATGACGCCGGCGGACGTCACGAGTGCCTTCATCGGAATGTTCATGTCCAGCTCCGGATGGTAGTAGATAGGGCGTTTTCAGGAGCCGATACGTAGGCAATTTGGTAATGTTACCAAAATACCGTTCAGCCATGCCATCTTTTCCTCCTGAAGGCGCGAGACCGGGTAAGCCGGCTTACAAAGGCTTAGAATTCTATCCTATAGCTCAGCACCGGCAGCATCGTACCGACCCGGACTTCCTCAACGGCGTTGGACCGGTAGTCGTAGTCGAGATAAAAGGACTCCGAATTCAGGGCATTCTTGATCTGCAGGGCCCACACTTCCGAGATGCGCCGATGATTGCGGCGGTAGGTCAACGTGACGTCGGCGACATACGTCTGCGGCTCCTGATTGACGAACGCACGGTATTCGTCGAATACGACGGTCCGATCTGTCAGGGATGCGGCATGGTCGACTGAGCTATAACGTCGTCCTCCCATTATTTCGACCCGCCCCCCTACACCCAGCAAATTATTATCACCAATTGTGAACTCTTTACCGAAGAGCGCTGTGAAGCTGGAGGTCCGGTTCCACCGGGTGTCGCGCCAGACCCTGTCGCCGCCCTGATAGCGCGACGAAAAGATTGAACCCGTCAGGAGATAGTAGTACCCATTCCGAAGAAAGCGCTCCACCGTCACCTCGACGCCATAGTTGCGTCCGGCGCCTTCGTTCACGAGAGGTTCGCTAAACGTCCAATCCTGCGAGAAGTTGATCATCGAGAACGAGCTGTCTGCGATGACGGGTACGTCAAACAGATACTGATAGTACGTCTCCACCTTCAGGCGTGAGGAGATGCCCAGACTCCGATCGTAGCCGAGGACGAGGTGATGTGCCTTAGTGAAGTCGAGATCGCGGTTCGGGGTCTGCACCGCCCCGCCGACGGGCTGCCCCAAATATACTCGTAGCTCTTCGGTTTGGCTGTGAAGTCCGTATCCAAGGCTGATCGCCTGATCGGCCCCAAACTGCCAGCGAAGTGCGCTTCTCGGTTCCAGGGCCCAGCGGTTGGTGAGTGCGAAGTGTTGCATGTGGACGCCGGCATTGAGCGACAACGTAGGGAAGAGGTCGACCTGTGACTGCGTATAGAGCTGGAAGAGGGTGCTGCTGCCATCGCCCTTCGCGATCGATTGCAGAGGCGGATCGTCGTCTGGCGCCGTCTTGAAATCAAAATCGTAGGAAAGAAGGTGGAGGTTCGCACCTGTCTGGTTCATGTGCCGCCGACCTGATCGGAACTGAAACTGCGCTCCCACGACGCCCCGCAGATCGGTACTCTCCACGAGCAGATTGTCCTGCAGGGTGAGATTGTCATCCAGGCGCTGCATTTCCCAGTTCCATCGACTCCCCGTCATCGTTGCGTGCGTCTGCAGATAAGCGTCCGTCCCGACGATGAGGTGGTGTCTGATGCCCATGGCGCCCGCATTCGTGCCGGCGTCTGCGTAAATACGGTCCCATTCGTACTCCCACTTCGTGGAGTCCCGCTCCACCGGGTCCGTGGCCGCATCCACGCCTCCGATGCCCCATAGGGCGAACCGCCCGAATCGGCGCGTCGGCACGTTCAACTTGAAGGAGAGGTTCTGATACTTGGGTACCTGCTCAGTGGGCAGAATCGGACTGAGGAGCGCCAGCGTCGAGTAGCGATAATTGAAGAGATAGGAACTCCCGACTCCTATCGCCAGCGGACCCTCGGAGCCCGCATCGACGCCCAACAATCCAAGCTGTAGCGCGTGCTCGTGCCGTGTGGAGTTGCCCGATCGAAGCTGCATGTCAAAGACGCCGGCGAGCGCATTGCCGTAACTTGCCGGAAAGGCACCGGTAAGGAAGTCCGAGTCGCTGAGAAGGTGTGTGCTGAAGAGCGTCACGAGGCCACCACCGACGACGTTGCCTCCGGAAAAGTGGCTCGGCGCGGGAATCTCGACGCCCTCGAGTCGCCACTGCACGCCCTTCGGGGAGTTGCCTCGAATGATGATGGCATTCTCCGAGATGTCGCTCGACGCCACACCCGCGTAGGCCGACACTAGCCTGGCCGGATCATCGAGACCGCCGGCGAATCTCCGGGTTTCCTCGACGGAAAACGACCGGGCGCTGACGAGGGCCAGGTCGTTTTCCGTCTGTCCCTGTTGGGACTTGGCGACCACGGTGGCGCCAACCCCTGTTACGATGGCCTCCCTCAGCTCGACCTCGCGCACGACCTCTTTTGAGGCGGTGAAGAGCACACTCGACAGCAAGACGGCCTCGTAGCCGATGTAGCTTACTTGAACGTCGTGCCGCCCAAGCGGAATGCCTGTCAGGGCGAACCGCCCCTCTGCGTCCGTCGTCGTCCCGCGGAGCGGATCGCTGCCCGGGAGGATGATGGTGGCACCAACGAGAGGTGAGCGGGTATTTGCCTCGACGACGTGGCCACGCAATGTCTGGCCGTTCGCCTCCACGGCTGCTGCGTTTTCGGATCCGGATGACGTAGAAACATCTTGTGCCACTGATAGCCGCGTGAGGACGAGGAGGGCGGCAACTACAAACATGATTTTCATTTCAATTGAACAGATTGGTTTCGGCGGCTCCCCGCCGGACACCAGACCGACAAAAAGT
>CAZKNF010000146.1:0-3257 GCA_964554105.1 uncultured Rhodothermales bacterium
GGAGATTATTCAGGATGATGGATTTCAGTCGATCTGATGCTTCCGCCTTCTCTTTTGCCGTAATGAGCTCGTCCTCATATCGGCTGCGCTCCTGAACAAGCTGCTCGAACTGTTCCTCGAGTTTTTCTTCGAGAAAATCATTCACCTCCTTCAGCTCCTTCTCCTGACTGCGAAGACGGAGCAGATTCCTGATGCGCATTTGCTCTAAGTCACGCAACTTCTGGGCCTGCTCGTCGATGAGACGCTCGCCTTGTTCGATGCGCACTTTCTCCCGACGTAGATCGCCTGTACGCTCGTCCACAAGTCGCTCGAGCTCACGTTCTCGGTCCTGTAACCGGCGGATTCGCAGGCGATTGCAGACGAACCCAAGCGTGAATGCGGCCGCGAGAGCGAGCCACGCGAACCACCACGTCTGATAAACGTGCGGCGAATGATTGAAGTCTGCAGATGCTCCGTCCTGTTTCCCTACGCCGTCCGTTTTCGAAACCTCGAAGACGGATCGATTCTCGCGGGAGCTCAACTTTGCGTAATAAGCCTCCGGACGCGAGCCGATCCAGAGATAACCAATGGCGTCCTGGCGAATCGCATTGGCGGCATTCTGGCCAAGCTCAACATCAAACGTCCACAAATCGATCAGATGTTCTGACGGATCAGTCTCCATCTCCGGAGTGGACATGCCCTTTGCATGAGCATGCAGCGGTCCGATTGTACAGAGCACCGCTGCAGTGCACGCGATTTTGAATCGCAGCACTGCAGCAGCATGTAGCGACCATAGTGGAAAGACGAACGACAGGTTCATGCATAAAAAATCGACCTCACCGTCACATTCTAAAGTCGAGCAGACCTCCGTCCATCGATCGGTCTGTCAGTGGATTCCAGGACAAATGTTCATCTTCAGTGGAGGGGGCGAGTCTTCGAATGCACGGATCACTGCTCTCCACCAGTCCTTGCGTGAGGATGTGGACGTGCAGCTTACTCGAAGTCGTGGAGGACGATTCGGATAACGTGGCAGCGCTACCGCATGGGGTGATCCTGCTCGGTAGGTCCCTCACATTCCGTCATCCGGGCCCACGCGTCTCCAGACCTCCTCGATGATGAAATCACCAAGATCGCCGCTGTGCTGCCAGGTGTCGCCGTCGATATGGGCGTCGAATTGGACGGACTGGCCGGCGATTCCGCCGGAATGATAGACGATATGCTCCGTATAGGTCTCGCCGTCGAAGTCGTACCGCCCGCCGCCGGCGAAGATCTCCTCACCGTCCTGCAGCTGGCGGCCAAAGGCCCAGTGCGTGGAATTGAGGATCTTCAGCGTGTATGGCGTCTGATCAGTGCGGTCGACCGTGGAGTCAGGATAGATCAGCTTCTGCGAAACCATCTCCCACGTACCCTCCAGCACGTTCGACGGCAGCTGCCCGTAGGCAGCCGAAGATGCGAAGAGGAAGGCGATAACCATTAGCAGTTGCCGTGGCATATTCGACCTCCGAGACCGGTTAAGATGTTAGATTTTTAAACCTTACGAAAAGGGCTGGGAAAATACAATCCGGCGCACAGCATGCGGAAGTTGCGAAGCGATCTTATTGGGATCGAGTTAGAAATGTGGATTGAGACCTGCTCATCGAGGCATTGAGCTATGGCAGGTGAGGCACAATGTGGAATGTCTGAGCGCCTCTGCACGGCATTTAGGGCGCGCTCGGAAAAAGGGACACCGACCGAAAGCCGACACCCCCATGCCACGCTGCCAATAGCTCGTCCTCCATTCAGCTTGGCGACCCACCTATCTGAGACATTAGAGCTCGCGTATTATCCAGCGAACGTCGGAGGTCGGCCAAACCGTACACTTCTATCGTCGAGAATTGCCCAAACGGGAACCCGGCCATAATTTCGTCGAGTTCTTCCAGAGACTCTACGTTGAGTATTCCTCCGCCTCCGTTCAAGCCGGCAAACGACCAAGACTGTTCCATTTTGGCTTTATGCTGATCGAGCCACGCAGTCATCGCGTCGACCAGTGATGGGTCGGGAGGTGCTGCCGTTCGGGATTTTGTGACGACGAGAAAACGCATGCTAGAACCTCTAGAAAATAATGGGTGAGAATAGCTCTGCGGGAAGTATAAACAGAATTCTCACCAAAGGCATCCGTTTCCAGAGTGCCCCTGAGCAGGTTGATATTGAATTAATCTCCCATCTCATACAAGAGATCAACGCTGTCCTCCCACATCCCACGTTTAAGGCCAGACGGCCAGTACTCTTCCGAGGAGAGTCGGACAATCTCGAAGTAAGCTATGTCTCCGCGGTCGAAACTTGCCGAGGCGGATCACATCGTGCGTGCTGATTTTAATGGCCTAGTTCATCTGCATAAAATGCGAGAAGCGGCGCCTGGTACGGCCGACGAAAGCCGCAGCGATCAAGGTTCGGCGATGCCGTTCAAGGGGTGATAAATCCGGAATCGACTCCAGAAGACGGTACAGGTTCGACGTGATTGGGATCGTTTCTTCCATGGCATCCCTGCAATTGGCCCACCCGCTGATACCTAGTAGGGCTCGCTAGATGAAAAGTACGGCAGCAAGCAACATGTATAGAACGCCGACTATAATCGCCGCACGGATCGCTGCGATGGCGATCTTTATCATGAGGATCACGAGCGATATGAAAGGTATCTGAAAGTCGGTCACCTTCACGTTTCCTGGTCCGGTTAGAGATACGGAAGTCGCGCCGGGCTCCTCTCCCTTAATCTTCGCGTCCCGCTTCCGAATGAAGTCCCTATAGAAGTCGCGCGCTTCGAGGTACGCAAGTTCGTCAATCTCACCGCGGGCGTGCATCACGCCTCAGATCGTGAATGTACTTCTTCGCGATGACCTTTCCCGAGGCAAGGCCCTGTTTGAGTTCTTCTAGATCAGTCATAACAGCGGAAGTGTATGCGAAGAGGGTAAACGCGATAGACCTAAAAGAAAAAGGGGACGCCAACCGAAGTCGACGCCCCTTCCAATTTAAAGATGTACGCTAAACCTGCGTTATTTCACTATCACCCAGCCGTACATGTCGTTGTCGGCAAAGTGTGGAAGAACTTCGCATATAACAAGGTACCGTCCTGGTTCTTCAAACGTCCATTCAAAATTAACCGCAGGGCCGTCGAAATCGATGTCTCCGCGAGTTATACGGTTTGTCGGATCATCGATTACTGGTGGAAATGGAAACGGGGCGCCGGCACCCTTTGTTACGCCGGAAAGGGCGAACGACCTATAGGCGATCCGCCGGTAGCG
>CAZKNF010000147.1:0-3251 GCA_964554105.1 uncultured Rhodothermales bacterium
GGCAAACAAGACCGAATGCTGAGCCTGGCCGATCCGGCCGCAGAGAAGGCTTACAAAGATGCGTTTCGAAAGAGATTCCCGCGTCTCGAGTTTGCGACGTTCGACTCTGACCACTTCATGTCCGGTCTTCGGGAGGAGATTGCAGCGCGCGTCTATGCGTTCCTCGCTGAGCCTATTCACCCGGCATCCCGAAGTCACACTGCTGTGCGCGACGTTCTGAGTCCGAGCCCGAACCGGAGCAGCAGCGCGGCGACGAAGATGAACAGGCCGTAGAGCGGCGCGATGAACGAAACTTTGAGACCGCCTGCGACGATGGCCGGCGAAACCGCTCCCGCCGCTTCGATCGCTCCCATCATCTGATACAGACTGATCGTCTGGCTGAGAAGGCCGAAGACGAATGCGAACAGACCCAGGTGGAACAGCAGCCGCTCCGGGGAGAATGCATCCTCCCGACCCGGTCCGCCCGCTATCGCGCCCTGGATGCCCATCCACAGGACGGCGATCGCTACGACGGTGAGCGGCAGCGTGAAGACTAAATTGCCTGCGACGAGAAGGTCGATCATGTCGTCCATCCTCCAGAACAGTCGTTCGTGGTGATCAGCATGTGAGCATGAACGTACGCTCGTGCCGATCTCGATGCCGACATCTTCGGTGAACCGCAGATTAAAGAGGAAATATAGCGGATTTCACGGCGTATTGGGCACGCACGTCGGCGAATGCCGTCCGCCGATGCGGCTCTGAAATTCATCGACACCGCGGCGGGTTTCGTCGACGAACGTGCGCAAAACGGGGTCTGGTCCGCGGTCTGCGACGGCGCGGAGCCGACGGAGTTGCTATGTTGTAAACACCGGGACGCGGACGGACGTCCCGAATTTGCAACTCTGCGAGAAGATGACGCGATGGCGTTCGATCGTCATGAAACTAGCGGTGGAAAACGGTTCCGTGTACGTAAGAACGCTGCTCCATGCAGCGTTCTGGGGCGCCACGCTCGTCTTTTTTGTTCTTTTCTTCGGCCGGGAGGCGGACAGCTATCTTCAGAGCATACTCTTCGTCGGCCTTCTGCTTCCGGTGGCCATGGCGACCACCTACTTCCTCACGGCCTTCCTCGTGCCGCGCTATCTGCTGCCGGGCCGCTACCGTCTATTCGCGCTCTATGCGATCTACACCCTCGTCGTATCCATCTATCTGGAGCTGGTCGTACTCGTGGTGTCGTTCATCTTCCTGGCGGAGTACGAGCTGGGCGCCATGAATTCCGCCGCGCTGGACATATTCGGGCTGATCGTCGCCCTTTACACCGTCGTCTTCCTTGCCCTCGCCGCGAGCCTTGCGATGCGATGGCACGGCCTCCGCGTGGAGCACGACCAGACGGAGCGGGCGCGGCTCGAGGCCGAGCTCGAGCTTCGTGAGGCCGAGCTGTCCCACCTCAAGACGCAGATGCAGCCGCACTTTCTGTTCAACACGCTGAACAATCTGTACGGCCTCACCCTCGAACAGTCAGATCAAGCTCCCGAGGTCGTTTTGCGCATCTCGCAGCTGCTCGATTACGTTCTCTACGGCTGCGATCGCCCGCTCGTACCGCTGAGCGGAGAGGTCGAGCATCTTCGAACCTACCTCGAGCTCGAGAGGCTCCGCTACGATGACCGCATGGATATTCAATTTTACGTAGACGACCTGCCTGACGGGGCGAGCGTCGCTCCGCTGCTCCTCACGCCGTTCGTGGAGAACAGCTTCAAACACGGTGCGGCGCCGGCACGCGGATCCTCGTGGGTTCACGTAAAACTGCGCGCCGATGAGGGAAACCTCGATTTTAGCGTCGAGAACGGCAAGCTGGATGTCCTGCGGGCGCAGGGGAACGCGAACGGCACATCCGGGATCGGACTCGAGAACGTCCGGCGTCGGCTTCGGCTGCTGTATCCGGGAGCCCACGACCTTCAAATCAGAGACGAGCGTGACCGGTACGCCGTTCGGCTCAGATTCCCCATTCACTTCCATCCCGAGACGCAGATATCGGAGGAGACGACATGATGCGATGTCTCATCGTGGATGACGAGCCGATTGCGCTCCGGGTGCTGAACGCCCATCTCGAGAAAATCCCGGATGTGGAAGTCGCCGGCATGTGTACCGATGCAATGGAGGCGCTTAGCATCGTGCGGGAAGGGGAAATCGATCTCGTTTTTCTCGATATCGAGATGCCGGCGCTCTCCGGGATCGGATTCATCGAGGCACTCGAGAGTCCACCCCGGTTCGTCTTCACGACCGCGCACCGCGATTATGCCGTCCGGGGATTCGAACTCGATGCGGTGGACTATCTGCTCAAGCCCATTTCCCTGCCGAGGCTGCTGCGGGCGATCGAAAAGGTCCGTCGTCTTGACGATGCAAAGTCAAGGGGACGAGAATCGGCAGGAGCCGCAGAAGCGAAAGCACAGGTACTCGCCGTCCCGGTGGATCGGCAGACCGTGACGGTGCCGCTGGACAACGTGCGTTACATCGAGAGTATGGGGGATTACGTCAAGATTTACACCTTCGATCGGCCGGTCGTCAGCAAGCAGCGAATCAGTGATCTTGCCGACCGTCTCAGACCGCACGGCTTTCTTCGCATCCACCGGTCCTTCGTCGTGGCCCTTGCGCACGTCACGTCGTATTCCGCCGAAGAGATTCATGTCGACGACCAGGTGCTGCCGATCAGTCGATCCTACCGGCAGATGGTTCTGGACCGGCTCGCCGCACGGGACATCTGATCGCCACGCCAAATCACATTCCACGTCCATTGGAATAACGGTGCAATGGAATACGGTGCCGTTCGCCTTTGTCTTTTCGTTACCCGTGTGGCACGATCATAAGATGACGAGGAACTACGATGACCCGAACCTGCGCAATTCTTCTCATTCTCACTGTCTCGTCCTGTACACTGATTGATTGGGATCAGGGCGCGCCTGCGGACGAAATTGTGCTCGTCAATATGGCAGGTGAGCCCATATTCTATAAAGCTCTCGAGCTTCAAAGCTCACATCTGGTAGATCCGATTCCGAGTTTCGATCCCGACGAATCTCCGCTCCCGAGGCTAGACGCCGGCGACGCCGTACTCGTGACGGACATAGATCAGTACACCCCCGGTGACGATGTGCGCTTCTTTATTTACACCCTTGAGAACGAAGAAGGCGGTGGGGATATGATAGCGGTTCATAATCTTGTACTGACCGTGACGGACGAGGAGCTGCAGCAGTCGAACGGGCGCGTCGTTGTAGGGCCTC
>CAZKNF010000148.1:0-3237 GCA_964554105.1 uncultured Rhodothermales bacterium
TGTGCCGTCGTCGATCTGGGATTGCCCGACATGGACGGCTACGACCTCGTACGGCAGATCAGAAAGGAACTCGCCGGGAAAAATATGCCGATCGTGGTGCATACGGGCCGCTCGCTCGAGGAGAAGGAGCTTGCAAAGCTGAACGAGCTCGCCGATGCGGTGATCGTCAAGGACGTTCGCTCGCTGAACCGGCTCTTGCATGAGACAGCCATTTTCCTGCATCGGGCGGAGACCCGAATGCCTGAGGATGCGCGCCGGCGTCTTCTGGAGCATGACGAGTCAGAGGCAAGTCTCGCGGGACGTAGAGTCCTTATCATCGACGACGATATCCGCAACATCTTTGCCGTTACGAGTTTGCTCGAACGGCACGGCATGGAAATCCTGTACGCCGAGAGTGGTCAGGAAGGGATCGACACACTCGTGGAATCGAACGATGTGGACGCGGTCCTCATGGATATTATGATGCCGGGCATGGATGGTTACGAGACTACTCGCACCATCCGCAAGATGCAGCGGTTCAAGAATATGCCTATCATTGCCGTAACGGCTAAGGCTATGAAAGGCGATCGCGAGAAGTGCATAGAAGCAGGCGCCTCGGACTACATTACCAAACCTGTAAACGTGGAGCAGCTTATATCGATCTTACGGCTTTGGGTCGCTAACTGATGGACTACGATTCGGCACTTGATGTAAACGTGAAAGCGCAGGGCGCGGATGCACCGGAAGAGTCGGGATATCAAGAGTCGGGCAGCATCCTGCTGGTTGACGATCGCCCGGAGAATCTCCTGGCGCTTGAATCCGCACTTGAGATCCTCGGTCAGCCGCTTGTCACGGTTTCGACCGGTCACGAGGCGCTGCGTGCTGCGCTTCATCAGGACTTTGCCGTCGTGTTGCTCGACATCCGTCTCCCGGACATGGACGGCTTTGAAACGGCGAGTCTGTTGCGCCAGCGAGAACGGTCACGCTATACTCCCATCATTTTCTTGACGGCCGTAGATAAGGACGACGAGCAGGTATCGCATGGGTACTCGCTCGGTGCAGTCGATTATATATTCAAGCCGCTCGATCCGGATATCCTGCGTGCGAAGGTCACCGTCTTTATCGACCTGTACCAGAAGAAGCGGCAGATCGAGCAGTTGAATGCAGAGCTCGAGGAGCGCGTATACCAGCGCACGGCGCAGCTCGAGGCGGCAAATATGGATCTCGAACGGGAAGTCCGCGAACGAGAACGTGCCGAGGACGCCGTCCGCAAGCTGAACTCCGAGCTTGAGGAGCGCGTGCGTGCCAGAACGGCCGAGCTCGAGGCTGCGAATGACGAACTGCGTGCATTCAGTTACTCGGTGTCGCACGACCTGCGCAGTCCGGTTCGTAAGATCGAAGCGTTCAGTCAGTTGCTCGTCGATGAGCACGGCAACCAGCTACCCCCCGATGCGCACGGTTATCTCGACCGTATTCGAGCGGCCAGCCTGCATATGAATGCGCTCATCGAGGACATGCTAAAGCTCTCGAGTGTGTCACGCGAGCAAATGAAGAAGGAGACGGTGGATCTCTCCGTGCTGGCTCAAATCATCCTCGACGATCTTCAGCGCAGCGAACCGTATCGTCGGGTTTCGACGGTCGTGGAACCGGGCGTGCTGGTGCGAGGAGATGAGGACCTCCTCCGTATCGCTCTGGACAATCTGCTCTGTAACGCATGGAAGTTTACAGGGGAGAAAGAGGACGCTCGGATCGAGTTCGTTTCGACCGAGCTAGAGGGGGATCGAGCATTCTCTGTACAGGACAACGGTGCGGGATTTGACGTGCGTCATGCAGATAAGCTCTTCCAGGCATTCCACCGCCTCCATCCTGCGCACGTATTTCCTGGAACCGGGGTCGGACTGGCGATCGTTCATCGCATCGTGAAGCGCCATGGGGGCCGCATCAAGGGAGAAGGCGAGGTGGGGAACGGAGCGTCGTTCACGTTTACGCTCGGAGAGTGAGCCGGCTGACGAGTGGTCATCGTCATGTGGATCGCGCGATTCACAGCCGTTTGCTCGCAGCCTTGATGCTCACAGGCAGGGTCCTCAGAGATAGTACGTTGCACGCTCACGGCGATCCGTTCACGTGGTCAATCTCTACGTGGGGAGCGACCTCAAACTTGGTCGGCATGGCCTCACGAAGAATCTCAGCGACGGACTGATCGAATTCGGTGTCGAGAAGCGACTTTGCCGGCTCGAACATCGCGACGAGCGCGTCGCCTGATGGGAGATCGGCGCCGGTAAGGTCTGCGCCAGTGAGATCGGCGCCGGTCAGGTTCGCGCCCACGAGTCGGCACCGATTGAGAATCGATTTCTGAAGGTGGGCATCATCGAGTCGTACGCCCTCTAGATTAGCTCCTGTGAGATTGGCCGAACGCAGATTGGCTGCGACCAGCTTGCATCGCCGCAAATCGGCATCGTCGATGTTAGCGTACTGTAAATCCGCTCCCGACAGGGAGACACCTCGCAGATCCGCCTTCGTCAGCACTGCCCGCTCAAGGTCGGCTTCGTTGAGGTTGGCTCCACGCAAATCCGCTTCCATCAGACCCGCTCGTTCGAGATCTGCACCTTCCAACGAAGCGCCGGCGAGCGTCACGCCGTTGAGATTGGCTTCGCGTAAACTGGCCCCTTCAAGATGAGCACCCCAGAGGTCTGAATCGGCCATATCAACATTCCCCAGCTTTGCACCTTCCAGATGCGCTTCGGTAAGGCGGAATCCGGACACGATGCCGTCGCGATTAAGCCGCCGGATGTTGCCTACGATGCGGAGTGTCGCTTCTTGCGATCGCCATCCGAGATAATCTTCTATCTCCTCCCGATAACGATCATTTCTGATGCGCCGCTCGGCGATCTTGTTCAACCACAGCAAAAACCAGCCGATGATGAGCAGGTCGAACAGGACCCCGTGAGCCTCTGCTACTATGTTCTCCCAAAAGTTCAGAGAGCTGTCGACATAGTAAGGCCATGATACCGGAATGATGATTGCCGCAGCCCCGATGACGACGAGAAACGCGAGCAACACGGGACTTCGTGCGGCGGTCCGCTGGAAGCGGTTGCGGAATTGTCTGAGCATTAGCGTGAGATGGGCCCTGAATTATGGACATGCGCACAACGGGCGACTGGATCATGATACGTTCGCTTCGAACGGGGCTATCCCGCGGCATCGGACTTGGAACAAGAGCTTTACACGGCGGCTTTCGTGTCATTTGTGTTGGATCTG
>CAZKNF010000149.1:0-3158 GCA_964554105.1 uncultured Rhodothermales bacterium
ATATCGTCGGGCACAGTCACGGCCGCAGTACTTATGGAGCAGCCGGCAGTTCGACGAAGAAGGACGTGCCCTCACCGGGCCGGCTCTGCACGTTGATGCGGCCGCCGTGGCGCTCGACGATTCGATAGCAGATGGCGAGCCCCATGCCCATCCCCGGATACTCCTCGCTGGTGTGGAGGCGTTGAAACGGTGAGAAGATGCGGTCGGCGTACTGGTCGTCGAAACCGATGCCTTCGTCCGACACGGTAATGCGGTGGAGGGTCCGCCCGTCGTCGGAGGTCGCGGCGTTCTCTTCGGCGAACACGCGGATCTTCGCCGGTTCGCCCGGCTTGCGAAACTTGATTGCGTTCGCGATGAGGTTTTGAAAGACCTGCCGGATCTGCCCCTCGTCGCCTTCAACGACGGGAAGGTTATCGACCTGGATGTCGGCGCCCGCTTCCTCGACCCGAAGGCTTAAGTCAGTCCGCACATGCTTGACGATCTCATTCAGGTCGATGGTACGGAGCTCGAGTGACTCGTTCCCGGCTCTGGAGAACCGAAGGAGACTGCTGATGAGGTCGGACATGCGCATGGCCGCCGCCCGCATCCTCTCCAGGTAGAAGCGCCCCTGCTCTCCGAGCGACTCGGCAGATTCCATCGATAGGAGATCGGAAAAGGATGCTATCTTCCGCAGCGGTTCCTGCAAATCGTGGGAAGCGACGTAGGCGAACTGCTGCAGCTCGTCATTCAGGCGGCGCAGCTCGTCCGCCTGTGTCTCGAGCGCACGCGAAACGGCCCGCTGCTCCCGAAGCTCCCACTCGGCACGCTCACTGTAGACGTCGGCCGTCACGTCTCGGAGGATGAGGACTGTGCCGGAATCCGGGCCTTGCGCGAACGGCACCGCGATCAGCTCGACGTGCAGTTCCTGGTCGATTGAGGGCCAGGACAGACGTGACGAAGCTGATCCACCCGCCGCATGTTTTGCATCGTCCATCACCCGCTCCGCATTCTGGCGCACGACCGGCGGCAGTAATTCGGTCATCGGCCGTCCAAGCGCCGCCGTTCCCGCAACCAACAGGAAGCGCTCCGCCTCCGGATTCACGTCGATGGCTCGCCCAGTCCGATCCAGCACAATCACGCCGAGCGGCGCATAATCCAGAAGCGTATCGAGATAGACGCTGCGTCGTTCCGTCGACGCCACCGGCGGGAGCCTCTCCTGAAGGCGAGGCAAAACTCTTTTGAAGCGGCTGCGCTGACGCACTTTCCTCGCCAGTGCGCGGACGTTCTTGGTGATATCGTCGAGGCGGTCGGACGACACGCAGCGCACGTCTCCGGAGATCAAGGGAGAGAATCGAAATGCCTGCTCGACGGCGGCGAGTCGTTCCGGTGAAACGACCACCAACACATCGGTCTTCGTCTTGCGCCTCGCGAGCTGTTCGGCCGTGCGGACCGGATTCTCGGCTGATTCGCCGAGAACGAGCAGGTCCATCTCATCGGATCGCAAGAGGAGCGAATCTACATCTGCCTCTTCATCGACGACGGATACTCCTTCGTCCTCAAGTGTCGCAACGATCACCTCTCTGAGCTTCCGCCCGACACCGGCCACTACTATGGCACCTGTCATCCCTCCACCTACTCTTTCAGAATGGGCACCTCGAGGAGCGTTCGACCCGTCCAGGTTCTCAGTATGTCTGTTGTCGGCGCCATCACGTCGGCGGCTCGTGCGTCTCGGAGCCGACGCCACATGGGTGCGTGATTCTGGTAAGCGCGCCCGCCCATCAGCGTCATCGCGCCGTTTACGACGTTTACAACACACGCCGCCGCCTCCGCCTTCGCCGAGCAAAGCGCGTTCAATGCGTGCGGACCACCGGCATCGGCTTCCTCCGCACTGAAATAGATTAGCCGACGAGTCCGTTCGATCTCGGCCCAGAGCGTTCCAAGTCGATGCTGAACGACCTGCGATTCGGACAGATCAGCGCCGCTGTGCTTATACGTCCGGGCTCGAACGTGTGCGACGGCATCGTCGAGGGCGGCCTGTGCGACACCCAGGAATGTCGCCGCCATCGCTGACAGGAAGTACGGCATGATGACCTGAAAAACGTACCAGATCTCATCGCCTTCGTCCCCCAGGAGATCCGAGTCAGGGATTTCGACACCCTCGAGATCGAGCGATCGTGAGGCATTTCCCCGCAGCCCGAGGCCATTCCAGTCCGGCCCCCAGGCCATCCCCGGCGTTCCCTCCCGCAGCACCGCGCACGAGAATTCGCCCGCTTCGTGATCGGAGTTTCCGGCCGCGGTCGAGATCACATAGGAGTCGGCGTATCCGCCATTCGTGACGAATACCTTTTTGCCTTCGATATGGAGCCGTCCGCCGCGCCGTTCGAGGCGTGTCATCGGAAAATAGAAGTGCGAACCGGCGCCCGGTTCACTCAGCGCGAGCGTCGTGAGGTGCTCTCCCCGGCAGATCGGTTCGAGGTATTGTTCGGCCTGCACGTTCGTGGCCTTCGCGACGATGACGGCGGTGCCGACGCAATGCATCCCGAAACACAGCGAGGTCGAGGCACAGGCGCGGCCGAGCTGCTCGCAGACGCTTACCAACCCCTTCATCCCGAGTCCCAGACCCCCGTGTACCTCCGGCACGACGAGTCCACCGAGTCCGGCCCGCTGCAGCGCCCTGATGCCCTGTTCCGGCCATCGCGCCTCTGCATCCACCGTGTCCGCCGCCGGCTCCACGACCTCCCGCACCACCTGCCGGGCCCGTTCTACCGCCTCATCGAGGCCGCGTCTTCTCATACTGCAATCCGTTGTCTGATCGTTAGGATTGCGCCATAATAGGCGATCTGCCGATCGATTGCAGCTTCGCAGCACGGTTTAGCGTCGGGTTAAATGAATAATCGGAGTCGTTACACTGCGCCGTAAAAAGGAAAATCCTCACCGCGATGCCGTCACCTCCAATGCGCAGTTTTCGACGAACGGCATCGTAGGTGCGGCGCCGACCGCCTATCTTAGCGGGCAGGTCTTCGCAACCACTCGTTCTATTTTAGCTGGATTCGGCTTTGCCTACGCACTATGTCGAACCTGAAACTGCTGGGTGGCGCCATGTTAGAGGCGCACGACGTTCCCCTTCTCCGGCCAGCATCCCGGCGCCATCCAATGGCGTTGCTCTCTCTGCTGGCAAT
>CAZKNF010000150.1:0-3100 GCA_964554105.1 uncultured Rhodothermales bacterium
GTTTGACGAAGAAGCGCTCGAGTCGCTCCGGACTCATGTCTGACGCGACCGAATCGGGATACCGTCTGCGGCGTGCGACCGCCAGGGCCACTTCGTCGATATCCGTAGCGAGGATCTGGAGGGGCATATGCTCCTCAGCGGCGTCTCTCTGCTCCGCTAACAGGATCGCCAGAGAGTAGACTTCTTCTCCGGTTGCACAGCCGGGCACCCACACCCGCACACCGTGGTGGTCGCTGTCCTTCGTCGAGTCCGGACTCTGAAAAAGTTTCGGGAGCACCTCTCGCTCGAGCGCGAGATACGCACTTGGATCCCTGAAAAAACGAGTTACGCTGACGAGAAGGCTCCGGAAGAGCGCTTTTGCCTCACCGTCCTGATGCAGCCGGCGTGCATACGCCGGCAGGTCTTCAGCCTGAACGACTACCATCCTTCGGCCGATTTGACGAAGCAGGGTGCTGCGCTTGTAGTGGCTGAAGTCATGCCCGGTCCGCTCTTGAAGAATGTCGAGAATTTTCCGCAGCACGTGTTCGTCCGTGTCTCGCTGCTGCGGGGCGATGGCCGGCCGAGACCCCTGGTCATGCAGTGTCATCAGCCGATTCGGCAGATCCTCCGCGGGCAATATGAAGTCCACTAGGCCGGTATCGATAATGCTGTGCGGCATGGCCGGGTACTCCGCATCTTCCGGATCTTGCGCCAGAAGGAGGCCGCCGTGCTCGTGGATCGCTTGCAGTCCGAGCATGCCGTCGGCGCCGCTGCCCGAGAGCATGATTCCGATGGCCTGCTCTTTACGATCCTTCGCGAGCGAATGGAAGAGATGGTCGATTACGCCGGACATCGGCGGGCGTGGTGCCACTTGGAGTCGGCCGTTTTCGAGCGACAGGTGTTGGTCCGGAGCGATGACGTAGACGTGATCGGGCGCAACGTCTACGTCCGTGCTGACCTGGCTGACCGGCATCGCCGTGAAATTCTGGAGGATCGGTGCCAGCCGGCTCTCATGCTCCCGCGAAAGATGCATGGCCAATACGAACGCCATGCCGCTCTCCGGCGGCATATTTCGGAACAGGTCCTCAAGCGCCTTGAGCCCGCCGGATGATGCGCCGATAGCGACTACGGGGACGTCGTGCGCAGGTATCTTGGTTTCGACAAGTGCCTCTCGCGATTCTGACGGCCGGTCTAAGTCTGAAGCTGGTGACATGAACTTCACCTATGTGAACGGCTCCGAATAGGAAGTGGAATGAAAAAAGCAGCAATGGAAGCTAGGCGACTCCATGCTATACCCATGTAATCATATTGCTTAGCTAGTGATCCAGAGGTGCGCCTACAGATCGGTATGAGGAACCCAGTCGCCACCCAGTGGAATCCCGCGGACGTCAAAACGACCCCTATTAGAAACGCGACTTTCGAGCCATCGTCATGGCAAATAGAGAAATCGAGACATTGGGGGTGGCTCTTCGCAGCTGTGCGCTCGGGTGCGGCGGGAACGTCACCCGTCGGTCCCGCTGAGGCTCGGCTGGTGCGTACGTAGAGCGGGACTAACGTACACCTCGCCGTCGAGCACGCGCCGAATGCCCGCAACGATAGCCGTCGCGTCCTCTTTCAGGATATAACCCCTCGCACCTGCCGCAAGGGCCCGATCGGCGCAGACGGGTTCAGCCTGCCCCGAGACCATCGCCACCGGCTGTTCGGGGTTCAGGACGCCAAGGCGTTCGATCAGCTCGAGGCCGGTCAAACCGGGCAAAGAGAAATCGGTCAGCACTAGATCCGGTTTTAGGCTCAGAATCACGTCCAGCGCCTCAACCGCCGTTTCAGCCGCTCCACAAATCACAAGGTCCGGCTCCTCCTCGATCAGCATGATGAGGGCTTGGCGGACGAATATGTTGTCATCGATGATGTAGATGGTGTGCGTCATCGGTAGGTACCCGTTAAGATGCGTGGTTGAGAGCGTCGGGCGGCTTCGCGGCCGTATCATCGTCTCTAAGCGGCAAGAAGAGTGTCGCTCGCGTCCCCTCGCCGGGGGCGGCTTGCATCTCGAGGTGACCCCCGAAGTTGTCCAGCCGTTGTCGTACGCTCTCAAGGCCGAATCCACCCTGTTTCTTCGGCCCGGGTATTGTTTCAGCGCTCATGTCGAACCCGACTCCTTCGTCCTCGACGATAAGGACGAGTTGATTGTCGTTTCGGACTAGATTCAGGCGAGCGCGGTCGATGCCGGCATGCTTCACTACATTAAAGAGCAGTTCGCGTGCGATCAGGTATACGAGTGTGCGCTGCTCGTTCGGCAGGCGTATAGAGGCGGAGGCGACGTCTACATTCAGATTGTGCATTTCTTCCATTCGAATCGCCAGCCACTCAAGCGTAACGGCTATGTCCTCTGACTTCAGCACCGGTGGGCTCAATTCGACCGTCAGGGTGCGCGCGACGTCCATCGCGCGATCGATCAGCTCCGTGGCCTGGCTTAGCCGTGAGGCCTGATCACTTGCGAGGGTTGGTGTAATCGCCCCGATTCTCATCTGAAACGCATAGAGTAGCTGCTGCAACTCGTCGTGGAGTATCTGCGCAATTCGCTCCCGCTCGGTCTGCTCGGCGACAAGTAGCTCCGACGCCAGTTTCTTGATCTGGTCTGCTCGAGCGGAAAGCAGGTGCTCAAGCGTTCCGACGAGCGCCTCAAGCTGCTCCTCGTGCTGCTTCTTTTGCGTAATGTCGACGAACGTAATCACGACGCCGTCAACGGCACCTTGATTGCCGTGATAAGGGCGAAACCGAACCAGGAACCACTGATTGCTAATCGTATGCTGCACCTCGCGCTCTACCATCATGTGATCGCGAAGGACACGGGCCGCATCACCGGTGAAGTCTTCCACATTCAGCTGGTGCGGAAGGTCGGTCAGCGGCCGCCCGACGCCGCTCTCGCCAATCTCGAAGAGCTCCTGCGCTTGCGGCGTGTATCGCTTGACGTGCAGGCTGGGATCCAGGAAAATCGTCGCGATTTCCGTAGCATCTATCAGGTTCCGCAGATCGCTGTTGATCCTGTTAACCTCGGCCATCTTCGCCTCGAGGTCGGCGTTTAGAGCTAAAAGCTTCTTGTTTGCTGATTGGATCTCTGCCT
>CAZKNF010000151.1:0-3071 GCA_964554105.1 uncultured Rhodothermales bacterium
TTTGCGGATAATATCTTACCGGCTGTCGAATTTGCGGGATCTCGTTCGACTAATAGTCGAGTAATCGAGTGAAAGCAGAGCAGCCTGGAAGGTTCACAAACGCAGCTAACTGCGGAAAACGGTCGAAGCTATGAGCAAAGTTAGAGTACTAGTCGGCACCAAGAAGGGCGCATTCATCCTGACATCCGACGGCAAACGAAAAAACTGGGACGTCAGTGACCCCTACTTCGGGGGATGGGAGATATACCACATCAAAGGCTCAACGGCCGATCCGAACCGGCTGTTTGCATCGCAATCCACCGGATGGTTCGGCCAGATGATCCAGCGATCTGACGACGGCGGTGAGACGTGGGAGGCCGTGGGAAACGAGTTTACGTATGACGGCGACCCGGGCACGCACCAGTGGTATGACGGGACGCCGCACCCGTGGGAGTTCGCACGCGTCTGGCATCTCGAGCCTTCGGCGACCGATCCGGACACCGTTCTCGCCGGAGTGGAGGACGCCGCCCTATTTCGCTCGACCGATGGGGGCCAGTCGTGGAAGGAGCTCCCCGGCCTTCGCGGCCATGGCACCGGGCCGAACTGGCAGCCGGGGGCCGGCGGGCTGTGCCTGCACACGATCCTGCAGGGTGCGAACGGTTCCGGGCGCATCGTCACCGCCATCTCGGCAGCGGGCGCATTCCGGAGCGACGACGACGGCGATACGTGGCAGCCGATCAACCGCGGCCTTCAGTCCGAATTCCTGCCCGACCCGGATGCGGAGGTCGGGCACTGCGTCCACCGCATCGCGATGCACCCATCGAATCCGGATGTTCTGTTCATGCAGAAGCACTGGGACGTGATGCGATCGGACGACGGTGGCGACTCGTGGTACGAGGTCAGCGGGAATCTGCCGTCGGACTTCGGATTCCCCATCGAGGTCCATGCGCACGAGCCGGAGACCATCTACGTCGTTCCGATCAAGAGCGATTCCGAGCACTACCCGCCGGAAGGAAAATTGCGCGTCTACCGCAGCCGTACGGGTGGCAACGAATGGGAGCCTCTCACGAAGGGTCTACCTCAGCGCGACTGCTACGTCAACGTGCTGCGTGAGGCGATGGCCGTCGATTCGCTGGATTCATGCGGGATCTATTTCGGCACGACGAGCGGACAGGTCTTCGCATCGGCCGATGCCGGCGACAACTGGGCTCCCATCGTGGAAGGTCTTCCGCGGGTGTTGTCCGTCGAAGTTCAGACGCTTCCATGACGCGGATCGAACTCCCGACATCCGAATCGAACACCCGAGCGAAGCCTGATTTCCGTGGTCCGAGTTGAACTTCCATATCACCTTCGAACGCTTGCGCGCGTGGGAAAAGAGGTGCAGCTCGAGGTCGACTCCGCAGTGAATGTGCGGTCGGTCCTTGATGCGCTCGAGACACGTTATCCCGTGCTGCGCGGTACGATCCGCGACCACGCGAGCGGAGAGCGACGGGCATTTCTGCGCTTCTTCGCGTGCGAGGAGGACCTCTCGCATGAGCGACAGGACACTCCACTCCCCGATGCCGTCGCGAGTGGGGCGGAACCGTTTCTCATCGTCGGCGCGATTGCAGGCGGCTAACCGAGGCATTCGTGGCGGCCGTTCGCTTGCCTTCCCGTGGTGGGGTTTGTTCATTTCGATACCGGGTGCACGGCGCCCGAATCGCTAGGACATCGCTCATCGCACGCGGAGGACACCATGAATCGCCGGAAGGTGCTCAAGAATCTCGGACTCGGTCTGTCGGCCGGGGTCGTTTCGAACGGATTATTGGGGGATGCATCAGCATCCTCCGACCGAACGGTCACGGAAACCTTCGAGCTCGCGACCCGCGGGATGCCGCCGCTTGAGATTACGAACGTCCGCGCGATCGCGACGGCGCCGAACGGCATCGAGCTGATCGTCGTCAAAGTCGAGACGAGCGAGCCCGGGCTTGTCGGATACGGCTGCGCGACGTTCCGGCAGCGCGCACGCAGCGTGGTCAGCGCGGTGAACGAGTACCTCCACGATTTCTGCATCGGCCGCGATCCGGCAAATATCGAAGACGTCTGGCAGACGGCATACGTCAGCTCCTATTGGCGGAATGGCCCTGTCCTCAACAACGCGCTGAGCGGACTCGACCAGGCGCTGTGGGACATCAAGGCCAAGCGGGCGAACATGCCGCTCTACGACCTGCTCGGGGGCAAATGCCGCTTCGCGATCCCGTGCTACAGCCACGCCGGCGGGCGCGACCACGACGAAACGATCGAGAGCGTGCGGGGGAAGATGGAGGAGGGCTACCGGCACATCCGCATACAGCTCGGCGGATACGGCGCCCTTCACCTCGCCGAACAGCCGGACTTCAAGGCGGCGGAATTCGGCCGGCCAGAGGACAACTTTATGGATCAAAATGCCTACATGCGCGGCGTGCCCGCTATGTTCGATGCAGTGCGAAGTGCGGTCGGCCCCGACGTGGAATTGCTGCACGACATCCACGAGCGGCTCGATCCGATGGACGCCATCCAGCTCGTCAAAGACCTTGAGGCCTACCGACCATTCTTCATCGAAGATCCGTTTTCACCTCAGGATGTGGAGTGGTTTTCCCTCCTGCGCGAGCAGACCAGCGTGCCGCTGGCCATGGGCGAGCTCTTCAACAATCCAAACGAATGGGTCCGGCCGATGGCGGATCGGCTCTTCGATTACATCCGCATCCACATCTCTCAGATCGGCGGCATCACGCCCGCTATGAAAACGGCACGGCTCGGCGAATTCTTCGGCGTGAAGACCGCGTGGCACGGTCCGGGCGACGTCTCGCCCGTCGGACACGCCGCCAACGCGCACATCGACTATGCCGTGTGGAATTTCGGCATCCAGGAAGCCGTGGATTTCCCGGAAGAAACGCGTGAGGTGTTTCCAGGCCATCCCATCATGCGCGACGGGTACATGCATCTGGATGAGACGCCCGGCCTCGGCGTCGAGGTCGATGAAGAGGCCGCCGCGAAGTACCCGCTGCCCGGGTTCAATTATGACTGGACGCAGGTGCGCAAGCGCGATGGGACCGCGATTCGCCCGTAAGCCG
>CAZKNF010000152.1:0-3016 GCA_964554105.1 uncultured Rhodothermales bacterium
GAGGTACGCCACATCCTCGAGCAGGCATCCACGCAACTCAGCTGGGACGAGGCGTGGGATCGCATCGAGGCCTTTCGAGAGCGGATGATAAAGAGCGGACGAACGTTCAGCGACACCGCGGATCTCATCCGAGAAGATAGGGACTCGCATTGAATACACATACGTTTGTCCTTGACGTCAGCGTCGCTGTGAAGTGGTTTCTGCCTGAGCCTCAATCCGACGCGGCAGCGCGGCTTCGGGATTTGCCAACACACTTGCACGTTCCGGAGCTCTTCCGACTGGAATTCGGTAGTGCTGTCTTGAAACGGATTCGACGAAGCGAGATCAGCATTCCGGAAGGGGTCGGCATGATCGAGGACATCCGACTCGTACCTTTGCAGCATCATCCGGACGAGGCTCTCTTTCCTCTCGCCTTTCAACTATCGTCACTTACGGGTGCAAGCCTGTACGATTGTATGTATCTCGCTCTCGCTGTCGCACTGAACACGTTCGTCGCGACCGCAGACAAGCGCTTTCTACGATCAATAGCAGACACCGAGTACGCCGATCATGTCCTCTGGATCGAAGACCTCACTGCCGGTTGAACTGCGCGAGCTCGCGGATCGCGAGGTCGACTGGCAGCGCTGGGAGCGCTTGATCAGCGAGAACGGCATCACGATCGAGCGGCCGCAGGGCTCGCGGCATCCCGACCATCCCTCGATCATCTATCCGATCGACTACGGATACGTGAACGACACGGTGGGCGCCGACGGACATGAGCTCGACATTTTCGTCGGATCGTCGTCGACGGGTCTCGTCGGAACGATGGTCACCGTCGATCATCGCAAACGTGACACGGAGTACAAGCTCATCTATAACTCCCGCGCTGAGGAGGTCTACCTGATCAACGGGTTCATCAACTTCGACCGAGAGCTGATGGACGGAGTGCTCATCCTGCGGTGGGACATGGAGAAGATCCGCGAGATGGACGCTGATTCGAGGGCCGGCGACTGAGCTCGGCCATGATCACTTCGCGAAATTCGGGAGCGCGAAGGCTCCGAGGTGCAGTCCGGTGTTGTAGTATTTGAGCTCGGCCGCAAAGGGCGCGGTGCGACTTGCGAGGCGCTCAGGATCGAAATCATCGATCGGATGCAATCCCTTCGTCGCCATCGTGAACGACCACGTCCCGGTCGGATAGGTCGGGATGTGCGCCAGATACACGTGCGTTCGCTCGAAGAGGCGTCCGAGCACGTCGCGCGCCCGGCCGATAGACCTCTGGAACGTCTCGTCGAACGGGGATTCGCTCTGGGTAACGAGGATGCCGCCCGGGGTTAGAATGCGCGAGCAGTCCTCGTAGAAGTCCTCGCCGAAAAGGCCCTCCGCGAAGCCGACGGGGTCTGTCGAATCCACAATCACCAGATCGTAGATTTCCGACGCTGCACTGCGGACGAATTCGATGCCGTCGCTGACGTGGATGGTCAACCGCGGCTCATCCAGGGCGCTGCTCACGTCCGGAAAGTACTCGCGCGACACGCGGATCACGTCGCCATCGATCTCCACGAGGTCGACATGCTCCACATCCGCATAGCGAAGTACTTCGCGGACAGTGCCCCCGTCGCCGCCGCCGACGACGAGCACGCGCCGCGTCTCAGCGAGTAGATTCAGAGCAGGATGGGTGATCATCTCGTGATAGACGAACTCATCCCGTTCGGTCATCATGACGAGCCCGTCGAGCGTCAGGAGCTTGCCGTAGGCATCCGTTTTCAAGACCTGGATGTGCTGATATTCGCTTTGTCCGGAATAGAGCACCTCTTCGATGCCCAGAGTTAGGCCGGTACGGCGTTCCCAGAACTCCGTGTACTGGAATTGATGCGATTTTTCCTGCGACATGGTGCTTCTTCTGCAAAAAAAGAGCGCGCGGCATCCCGGGACTGACCGGCCGACACCGCGCGCTTCTGATTTATTGATTTTACGTGCTCTTCAGACCAGGGCCTCTTCGAGCATCGGCTTGTGGTGTACCTTTTCGGGAAACAGGCCGCGCTTCATCTCCATGCTGGACACGTTGCCGGCCTCGAATTCGTCCTCGAGATATTTCTGGATGACCCACGGGTCGATCGTCTCGCCGCACGTGAAAATATCGACGGCGGCATAGCCGTGCTCGGGCCAGGTGTGGATGGCCACGTGGGATTCTGCGATCACGACGACTCCGCTGACCCCATGCGGGCTGAACGTGTGAAACGTGTCCGACACGATCGTGGCGCCGGACCGCCGGACTCCTTCGAGAAGGATGTCACGGATCAGATCTTCGCCGTTCAGTATGTCGCGATTGCAATCATAGAATTCGACGAGAATCTGTCTTCCGAGTGCTTGCATGTACTACCCTCCAGTTAGTGGCACCCCCCACACGCCACGAGGTGGGGAAACATTGTATGTGTCGGATTTCCGTTCTGCAACGGAAAGTCACCCATACAACCGCAGTCCTGACGAAAGAAGGGTAGGGATGGCGCCGGAAGACGCGGGTACGCTGCATGACACGCCCTCCTTCAGCTTTTCGTCAGCCGCTAGCGCTTTACGGCCGATTTCGGCCGCAGTGTACGCGATGTCAAAAAGCGGGTTGTGTGCGGTTTCGCGGCGGTCCCTACGTGGCAAGGGCGTTCCGACCGCGAAAGGCGATGTATTAGAATGAAGGTACTCGACCGCTCGAACGCGATGCAATGCGGCTACGTGTGAAAACTGTAATATCCCCCGCAGCCCTTCAACCGTTTTCGAACGGAAGCCGGATCAACGCCGACTTTTTCGGGCGGTTCCAGTGCAGCGCGTTGTGGACTGCGCGTACGCACTGTGCATGCGGCGGGATCACTGGCACTCGGCAAAACGTAGGTTGAAAACTTCTGGTTGTCGCCTCCAAATAGGTATATTGTCGATCGGTAGTGTTTGTCACCGTGCGCGATTTAATTTGTGCCGGGCGGTGACACATAGCTGGATCCCGTAGCTCAGTCGGTAGAGCAACTGACTTTTAATCAGTGGGTCGCAGGTT
>CAZKNF010000153.1:0-2991 GCA_964554105.1 uncultured Rhodothermales bacterium
GGCATCAGATGCACGCACACTGACTGGCCTTGCGTTCCGCTACGCTTCGCTGAGGTATCCCGTGAAGTTTGACATCTATCCACGACTTGAGCCATGAGTCAACCCTTTGCCCCACGCGTCGGCGCGGTTCTCAGCGCCGACATCGCGGTTCCTGAACATGAGCGGGAGGTGCGCTTCTACGCGCGCGTGCTCAGCACGGGCGAGCGTCCGCTCTGGCGTGAAGAGGACTTGATGAACAACCTCGGCATGCCCATCATCGGGTTGGGCGCGCGCATTGCGGAATACGACCACCTTCCGATCCAGTGGATGCCGCACATCCAGGTCGCCGATGTGGCGGCCGCCGTGCAGCGTGCGCTCGATCTGGGTGGGAGCGAGCTGATGCATCAAAGAGACGATGACGGAAATAGCCAGTGGGCGGTGCTGCTCGATCCGAATGGGGCGGCGTTCGGGATTATCCCCGTCGTCGGTGCGGAAGCGATCCCCCCGGTTGACGGTGCCCCCTCGCGCGACGCAGCGGAAACGGTGGGTCGCATCGGCTGGCTCGACCTGACCGTCTCCGACGCCACCGCGACACGAGACTTCTACCGGCAGGTCGTTGGATGGTCGGTGGAAAACGTCGAGATGAAGGATGGAAGCGAGCGCTACGCAGACTACAACATGCTTGGTGAAGACGGGAGCCCGCTGGCGGGAGTATGTCACGCGCGTGGCGTGAACGCAGATCTGCCGCCGGTCTGGATGATCTATCTCCTGGTCGGGGATCTCGTTGAAAGCCTCCGTCGCGTGGACGAGGAAGGTGGGAAGATCATCAAGAAGACGCAGGGCTCCGATGGCGTGTCCGGACATGCGGTGATTCAGGATCCAGTGGGGGCGTATCTGGCGCTGGCGCGCGTATGAGGGATGCAGCCTGCGATCGATCATCATGCACTAGCGCGTTACGACAGCGGCATGAGCTAAGGTAACAAGTGGTGCACTACCGCAAGCGAAGCTTTGATGTTCAGATGACGGGCGAAGACGCCACTGCGAGCGAGGAGGGGCTCATCAGTGAAGGCCAGCGAGCCACCCTTAGAGAACACCGTAGG
Source organism: uncultured Rhodothermales bacterium (assembly GCA_964554105.1). Classification (GTDB taxonomy): domain Bacteria; phylum Bacteroidota; class Rhodothermia; order Rhodothermales; family VXPQ01; genus CAZKNF01. Next base: position 1,080 of record CAZKNF010000153.1, read on the forward strand.
TGGTACCTGGCAGGAAGTGCTGCGTTCGTCGTGCATCTCCTGGGCCTGATTGCGGTATCGGAGGAAATTCCTCGGGAGTATATGGTGATCGAGATCCGCTGAGACGCAGCGCAGCTTCTGAACAAGGTGCCGGCTCGAAATACGCTCGGCGTGCCGTTTTAATAGAAGAATTGCTCCAGTACAATCTCACCGCCTTTCACTTCATAAAGCATGATCTGATCTATTTGTATTCGTCCAAAGCCTTTCACTGTAATATCCACGCCCCGTCCTACTGCAAAATGGTTGCCGCCTACAACAGGCTGCGTCGTATAGGTGCTATGAACCTCCTCGACCCTGCTCACAAACTCTTCGCCCTTCTTCCGAACGGCATCCTTGCCTTCCGTATCCTTGTAATACGGAGAGCCTGGAGGTTCTATGCTCCTTACGTTCTCGGCAAATAGCTCGTCCTGGATTTCAAACCACTGCTCTCGCTGGGCGAGCTCGTCAAACCGTGCCGCAATTTCCTGAGTTGTCATGGTTGCCTTCGTATGTTCTATCATTAAACTTGCCTATGTGGCGACCCTGTCTTCCGGGTCACGACGCCCGAATTATCCGAGCCGTCAGTTGTATAGACACCGCGACACTCGGAAAGTGGGCGCCCACGGACGATTTTGCGACCAGGCACACTAATGGAAACTGGAGGTTCGACGCGTGAAGTGTGAGAGGTGACTTGTGAGCGACGTGGCAACGACCGACCTGATCATAAGGGCACGGGACGGGGATGACGACGCGTTCCGACTGCTGACCGAGCCGCACCGCCGCGAGCTACAGGTGCACTGCTACCGCATGCTTGGATCCTTCCAGGACGCCGAAGACGTCCTACAGGACACGCTTCTAGCCGCGTGGCAAGGTCTCGAAGGGTTCGAGGGACGCGCCTCGATCCGCACATGGCTTTATCGGATCGCCACCAATCGGTGTCTCAACGCGCTTCGCTCCGCTAAGCGCCGCGCAGCCAGGGAGTGGAACATCCCCGACGTTCAGCCGCCCGAGCCGACTCGGCTTGGGGAAGTCATGTGGCTCGAACCGTATCCCGATTCGCTCATCGAAGGTGCCATCGACGCACCGCCCGGCCCAGAAGCTCGCTACGAACAGAGCGAAGCCATTTCCCTGGCCTTCGTGACCGCCCTGCAGCTCCTGACCGCCCGGCAGCGCGCCGTGCTGATCTTGCGCGAGGTGCTCGGCTACCGCTCCAGGGAGGTCGCCGACATCCTTGACTCGACCGTCGACTCGGTAAACAGTGCTCTCAAACGGGCTCGCGCAGGCTTGCAGCGCCGTCTGCCGCCGAGTGGCGAACGCGAACCGCCTCCGGCTCGCAACTCACCCGCCGAGCTGGCACTCGTGTCCAAATTCGCCGATGCGTACGAGTCCGGCGACATCGACGCGTTGGTTGCCTTGCTCACCGACGATGTCGGCATCTCGATGCCACCAATTCCTCTGGAATACTATGGCGTTGACGCCGTGGCAAGCTTCTACTCCAGCCTCATCCGACAGGGACGGATCCTAGACTTCATGCCGACGCGGTCGAATGGCCAGCCGGCGCTGGGGGCCTACCTCAAGTCCCCGGCCGACAACGTCCGCCACGGCACCGGCCTCCTCGTTCTCACGCTGACCGGCGCGCGGATCTGCGCCGTTACCCGCTTCGACGAAACTGTGCTCCCCTGGTTCGGGCTGCCGTTATCGCTCCCCGGTTAAGTAATTCCTCTCCGGCCGCGACAGGGCAAGAGACTATCAAAGCAGCATATCGCCTGGCGCGTCATTCCCGTTTACTTCACTGGCCACGTAGCAGCTCGCTCTCGTGACCGCGCCACTCGCCCGCGGGCAGTCTCGGTCGGGTGTTCAGGCGATTCCAGACATCGATGGTTCCACCTGGTTC
>CAZKNF010000154.1:0-2939 GCA_964554105.1 uncultured Rhodothermales bacterium
GGCGACATGTGCATCCACATGCTCGACATGGTTCGGTGGATGCTCGAGCTGGGCTGGCCGGATCAAGTCTCGTCGACCGGTGGCATTCTCGTCGACACTGACAGCAAAGCGAATACGACGGATACGCAGACGGCGACGTTCGACTTCGGCGAGCTGCCGGTCATCTGGCAACACCGCACGTGGGGCAACCCCGCAGACCCCGACTACCCTTGGGGCGCAACAATTTACGGCGAGAACGGGAAGCTGAAACTGAGCGTCAATTCGTACGATTTTATCCCGCAGGGCGACGGCGAGCCCGAGCACGGCGACGTGGTGTACGAACTGGACGAATATCCGGAGGATCGGACCGAGGAGGATCTGGAGCGCCACGTTGCGCCCGCAATCCGGCGGCACATGGAGGATTTTCTCGAGGCGATCGCCACGCGCGGCCGTCCCGTGGCGGACATCGAGGAGGGGCACATCTCGACAGCAAGCTGCATTCTGGCAAACCTATCGCTCGAACTGGGACGCTCGCTTGCCTGGGATGCCGGCGCTGGACGCGTCATCGGCGACGACGAAGCGAACCAGCTGCTCGCCCGTCCGTACCGTTCACCGTGGGTGCATCCGGAGCCCTAATGGGCCGTTGATAAATTCCTCATCTCTGCGTTGCACTCCTCATGACTCACTGCGACGTACGTCAGTACGTCTCGTTCGCCACTTGTCGCGCGCCTTGACCTGCGCAATTTCTCTTCCGCCCCTGACTTTACATTCTTGTAAAGCCTCTATTGCTACGCGAGGGCGCTCTCAAACCCCGAATCGCGTATGTACAGGCACGTGCTGCGGCTGATCCGTACGAGATCTTCCAGGAACTGGGCGTTCACTTCGCGCGCCAGACCGAAAATGCACAGGTCGGATTCGGGCGCGGCGGCGAGTTGTTCGCGGAGGCTCCCGACGAGAACGACCGACTCGGTCGATCCCGGGAGGCGTGCGTCTTCGATCAGCCGCCGATGATAGTTGCGTGCATTCGCGGTCTCATCCGGATCCGAGCAGACGGTCAGCAGCCGAAACGCACCATTCCATTTACTCTGAACTTGAAGGCCGAGAAGGAGCGATAGATCGATGTTAGGGAGGCGGAGGCTGACGGCCCAATCAGGACTTTGATCGGAGATCCACACGTTGATGCGCCGCTCTTCACCTAGGGAAGCTTCCGGATGTTCATACAGGAGGGCCATGCCCATGTCGTGATTCGCCGCGATGTCGACGAATCCCTGCAAGGTCGCCTGGTCGACTCCACGGGCCAGACCGAACAGGATGTTCGGGCGGAAGGCGCTGCCCCGCAGCACGGAGGCACTCACGCGCACGCCCTGGAGGAGAGAGGGCGCATCGATCACGGCGGACGTCGCGAAGAGCTCCTGGTCGTGGAAGATGCGGGTAACTGACGACAGCGTGTCGAGCCCCCGCTCGCGTATTATGTCGTCGACGGCTTCGTCGCCCGTTCCGTCGATGGCTATGCCGACGACCTTGATCGATCCCTTTGGCTCGCCGATGAGCCGGAGGAACCGGAAGATCCCGTCGAGCTGCTCGCGGGAGACGACCGGGACGAGCAGATCCGGCTTCCAGGAGCGCTCGTTCGACTCGTGCATCGACCGTGCGAATTTCTTTGCCGCCCAATCGGCGAGGGACACGAAGATTCCGCTCCGTACCGTTTCCCAGGGAGTCTGCAGCCGCCGATTCACCAGATAAATATAAATGCCCAGGATTATCGTCAGTGCGAGAAGGGCGAAAACGGGGCTGATGATAAACAGCGCGAACGTGCAGCTCGCGAGGCCGACGAGCGGTACCCAGAAGGGGATGCTGAATGTGGGACGGAACGAAATCAGTCCGAGTCCCTGCTCGATCGTGATGACGATGTTGATCATCAGATAAATCAGAAGGAAGAACATCGTGATGAATACCGCGACCGCATCGAGGCTGCCGAGCAGCAGTGTCGCGGCGACGAGGACGCCCGTAACGATCGATGCATGGCGTGGATCTCCGCCGCTGCTCAGCTGACCGATCCAGTCGCTTCGGGGTACGATGTTCTGCTCGGCCAGCGCCTGCAGCACGCGAGGGGCGGCCACCATGGTGCTGATGGATGCCGTGAACGTGGAAGCCAGGAGTCCGGCCAGCACGAGTTCGCCTACGGCGGCGTGTTCGATCACGATGAGGCGATTGGCGCGGAGCTCGCCGGGGCTTGCCACCACGCTGTACCAGATCGCCATCCCGATGTACACAGCCAGCGCCGTCGCGACGGCGGCAAGTGTGCCGCGCGGGATGCTCTTGCGCGGCTCTGCCAGCGCTCCGGACATGCTGGCTCCGACTTTAATTCCCGTTCCGGCCGGGAAAAAGATCGCGAAGAGGACCCAGAACGATGCATCTTCGAACGTTCCCCAAAGCTGCGGCCGTTCCAGACTTTCGGCCTGCACGAGACCGAACACGATGGAGGCCATCGAAATCAGGATGACGAACATCACGATGCCCTGCAGGCGGAATGCCAATCGGGCGGAAGCGAAGGTCACGCCGAGCGCCGCTGCGAAGACGATGTAGGCGACGACCCACTGCGAATGAGACGGGAAGATGTAGAGCCAGCCTTCGGTAAACCCGTAAATGTAGAGGGCGCCGGAGAGTGCCTGGCCTAAATACAGCGGCACGCCGATGCTTCCGCCTGTTTCCAGGCCGAGCGATTTGGCGATGATGGAAAATACGCCGCCGGCACCGATGTGGATGTTCGTCGTGATCGACGAGAGCGACAGCGCCGCCGTTCCAGTGATCAGAAACGTCGCCAGGATGATGAGGATGGCACCAAGCAGTCCGGCTTCGCCGACGACCCAGCCCTCGCGAACGTACATCATCAGGCCGAGAATCGTCATCACGGTCGGCCGATATACGCCGCGGAACGTGCCGAGTCCGCGGTCAGGGAG
>CAZKNF010000155.1:0-2910 GCA_964554105.1 uncultured Rhodothermales bacterium
CGCCCTCATCCAGGTTCATCCATCGAATGCTGAAGGCTCGGTCGGCGCCCGTAACGTCTACGGTCGCGGAGCCCCCTTTGGGAAAATACACGGCATACTGACGACCGGGCTCGGCGAGGAGGTACGCTTCGTCGGCCTCCACATCACTCATGAGATCACCCCGCGGTGCCGTGCGCCCGATCTCGATCACGTCCGTCACGATCCTGAGCGAACGGATGACCTTCTGTGCTCGGGGACTCAGGCCGAGGCCGTTTTCACTTGCCGCTTCGTGGGCCGATGGGTCTTCGAGGGGATGGGGCCGATGGAAACGCGCACTCGCCGCTCCGGCGAAAACGATGCGGCCCATGCGGGCGACGGACTCCTCCTCGCCGTGCCTTGCGGCACCGTAATTCTTGACGTTATTGATCGGACGCACGTGATCGGACGTCCGCTCTCGCACGTGCAGGATCCTGTCGTAATGCTCCTTCCCCAAACCCGACCATGCATTGTTCTGAGAGATGTCGAGGAAGGTGTAGAGCTCCGGATGGTCGTAGATATGTGCATGGTCCTCGCTGCGGACGTCTTCATTCCGGCGCATGTCAGTCGTGTGGACGGTGACGCCGGCATCGTCGGCCCTCGCGCGAACGAAGCTCGCCCAGTAATCACCCCACTCGATTCGCTCGCCGGTCTCGTTGTTCATGCAATAGAGCACGTGAGGATACTGGAGCGAATAGGAGAGGAGCTTATCGACGTACGCCTCCTGATAGCCCAGCACAAGCTCGTTGTCGTCGAGCGCCGGGACGCTGCGGAAAAACGGATGGCCCGTCGGCTCCCCTCGAGGCTCGTATTCAATCGAGGTCGGCAATCCAGAAGCCTCCGGTGTGTACGTCGACGTGTTCTCCGGATTAAACGGATGGTGCGACCATCCGCCCAACGACTGGTGGTCTACATAGTGGTCCCACGTCGCCCAGATCTCGATTTGCACGATAATGTCGCGCTCCAACGTCAGCTCCAAAAAATCTTCGAAGCGGCGCCAGTATTCGTCGTGGAAGCGGTCGAGATCGAACAGCCCGTCATCATCGCGCTCGTAGGCGAAAACGTTGCCTTCGTTCCGGTGGCTCATCACGTTCCGCACGTAGTTTCCGCCGACCGACCGGAGCAGATCCAGATGCGCGGCGAGCCCCTGCGGATGGTTGAAGAGGTTGTCCTGCCAACTCCCTCCGAGCAGCAGCACCAGCTCTCCGTCATATTCCCAGTAGTAGGGATTGTCGGCCGCCGGGCGGATGGTCGCGGAGTCCTGAGCCGTCGCGGCGCGTCCGGCCACGCCAAGTATGAGGAGTACTGCGAGTAAGCTTCTCACGATGCGATTCTATTTCGATGGAGTCTACATCCCGCGAGCCGGCACGATGCCACCCGTATAGTGCTGCGTGTCGAAAAGATCTCCCTGCCCCTTGACGCGTGGATCGCCGGTCTCGTGCAGGACATGCATCAATCGATTCCACAGTTCCAGCTTGATCTCCGCATAAGCCGGATCGGAAGCGACATTGTTGAGCTGATCGGGGTCGCTGGTCAGATCGTATAACTCGTCGCCGGGACGTTTCGCGAAGGCGAGGTCGAAAAGGAGCTGATGGTGGTCGTCGTCCGTGCGGTGATCGACCATGTAGTGCTTGGTCGGACTCGCATCCGTGTCCGCGTACCAGGCGGGATAGATAAACGCATTCTCATAATTCGGCGTGCCGGAGGGCCATCTGTCAGGGCGGAAGTTCTTGATGTACAGATAGTCGGCAGTGCGTATCGCACGCATCGGATATCCGCCGCCGTCTGGTGCTTCCTGACTCGGGACGTGCCGCTCTTTTCCGAAAAATATCTCGTCGCGGCCCACGTCGGCGACGTTCTCTGGAGAAGCCGAAGACAGCACTTCGACGAGACTCCGTCCAGTCATGATGTCGGGGATCTCCACTCCTGCCATCTCCAGGAATGTGGGTGCAAGATCCGTGAGGCTTACGAACTCGGCCAGCGTGCGCCCGGCGACAACACGCCCCGGTGCGCGGATCGCCAGCGGCACCCGCACGCCCATGTCATAGAGATTGCTCTTGGCTCGGGGAAACGGCATGCCGTTGTCGCTGGTGACGACCACGACGGTATTGTCGAGCTCTCCGCGGCGCTCCAACAGGTCGAGCATCTCGCCGAGCTCGGTATCAAGGCGCTGCACTTCGAAATAATAGTCGGCAATGTCGCCCCGAACGTCGGGGCTGTCCGGGAAGATCGCCGGGACCTGAATCTCATCCAGAGGAATCCCGGCTTCGGCGCCGGATCCGGTCTCGTAGGGCCGGTGCGGATCGGTCGTGCCGAACCAGAAATGGAACGGCGTGTCTCCGGGACGCTCCTCCATAAAATCGCTGAACGAATCGTAGCTCGGACCGGCAGGATTCCGTTCTCGCTCGCCGAACTCGCCGGGCCCCCAGCCTTTACGAGTGTAGCCCACGAAATACCCGTTTTCCTCGAGCACATCCGTATACAAAGGATGTTCGGGAGGAACCGGGCCGTACAGATTTGCTCCTCCACCAAGGCGCCAGAAGTGCTGTCCGGCCAGGATGGCGGCCCGCGACGGGGTACACGACGGCGAGCTGACGTATGCATGCTCGAACATGACCCCTTCGCGCGCGACCCGATCTATATTGGGCGTCTCAATAACCGAGTCGCCATACACGCCGGCATGCGGCCAGCTCCAATCATCCGCAATGACGAATAAAATGTTCGCTTGCTGGAGGCCAGCCCGATCGGCTCTGAGCGAATCGTGGTCGGAAGCATTGCCGCGAACTGCGGATCCGCCCAGAAGAAGCAGCAACAGGAGGCAGGTCGGCAGGGCTTTCATGGCGTCGTACGAGCTGGCTGGGGGATCGAGATACGTGTAGGAGTATATCGATGTCG
>CAZKNF010000156.1:0-2868 GCA_964554105.1 uncultured Rhodothermales bacterium
GTGATGCGGCCGTCGCGGACGACGATAGTTGTCCCCTCGCGCGGCTCAGCGCCGGACCCGTCAATGAGCGTGGCACCAGTAATCACCAGATCAGACTCTGACATAGCGCTACATGACGCCAGCAGAACGACGGCAAGGAGGGCACTCAGGTGAGAAGTCACCAAATCCATTCGTATAACCTCCGGCAAGCGGACATCGCGATGCGGCTTAAGGGCTGAACTAAGCGGCAAACCACAATACCGCCTTTTCAATGTAGCACGGAGGCGTCGACGCTGCTATATGGCTGAAAGCGTCGAGCGGTTTGCCTGCTGCGAGAACCTTGCGCTTGTGTAAGCCCGCTCGCTACGACGAGGTGAGCTCGCGCCACTCCTCCTCTACGCGGTCCACTATCTGCTCAAACCTCGGGACATCCCGTAGGCCGTCGAGCATACGATTATGGCGCGACAAATAGGGATAATTCACGAGGCCCAGCCGAACGGAGTTTTCGAGCCATACGAGGGCGCGTTCTTCCTCGGCAGCCATAGCCAGGATTTCGGTAAGATACCGTGAGAACATCTCGATGTCGCGGGCCGCGTCCTCGACCTCCGGAGTGACCAGCGCTGCCGCGCGATCGCGTTCACCGCGAGCAGCGGCCAAATATGCTTCTCCGGTTAGGGCCGTGATCGTACCGCCATGAAGGTGCTTGAGCTTGTCGAGCACGGGTTCGGCTTCGTCGAACCGATCGTTCCAAATCAGGGCCCATCCGTAGAAGAGTGCCATGAACGGAGTGTCGGGCTCCATCTCGTAGGCTCTTCGATACCAGTCGATGCCCTGCTCCGCTCTTCCGAACATCACCTCGATGCATCCACGCACGCAGAGATTCACAGGAGTAAGTGGATCGATCGACAGGAGATGGTCAACGAGTGCGAAGGCGCGCTGCTCGTCTCCCAGCAAGCAGTACATGTAGCCGAGGAGCACGAGGATATCCGGATCGTTCGGATCCATCTCGTAAGCGCGCCGGGCATCCGGAACGGCCGCCCGAATATCCCCAGTGTGAAAGCGGATCGTCGCCCGCAGCTTATAGGCGTGTACAGAATCTCCAAACAGGCTAAAAAGCCGTTCGACGAGGCGTATTGCTTCACTCAGATGCTCGCCCGGATCTCCAGTACCCGTCTGAAGAAACGTTGCGTCAATTTGTCCCAGTAATGAGAGAAGTCGTTCGTCGTTTCCGAAGTGGTCTATGGCGGTCTTGACCTTTCGACGCGCACTGCTCAAGGATTCTGTTGAAAAGCGCCACATGTCGTACCGGGCGCGGAGATATGCCTCGTGGGTGCCGACATCAAATGCGGGCCGGTCGGCGAGATTCTTCTCGTCACGGGGTGTCAGTTCTAGACGCAGCGCGTCTACAACGGCGCGGGCGACCTCCTCCTGGATGTCGAAGACGTCCTCAACCGTTCCGTCGAACCGATGTGCCCACAGGTTCGCGTCAGTCTCCGCGTCGATGAGCTGGGCGCTGACGCGTAGCCGCGGACCCGCCTTCCGCACGCTACCGTCTAGTACGTACCGCACGTTTAGCCTTTGAGCGATGCCGGGAACGCTCATGTTGGATTCCTTCAGGCGCATGGCGGAGCTGCGCGAAATGACGCGCAACGAACGCAGGCTCGAGAGGTCGGTGATCACCTCCTCAGTGAATCCGTCACTCAAATATGAATTGTCCTCACCCGTACTGATATCGCGGAATGGAAGCACGACGATATCCTTACGCTCTCCAAGAAGTTCAGGGCCTATACTTTCGCGCTCCTCGTCAAGCAGTTGAAGGAAGGCCGCCATATCTCGCGGACGATCTTGCGGATCTTTTGCCAGCGCTTCGGTAATGGCTCCGCGTACGAATTCCGGAAGGCCGGTTTCGCGAATCGGGTCGGGATCGGTATGCAAGATCGAGTACAGAACGGCGTGCTCGTAGGAACCCGAGAAAGGCCGTCGCCCACTGATCATCTCATAGAGAACGACGCCGAGAGACCAGACGTCGGTGCGGCGATCGACAGCCGAACCGCGAGCCTGCTCCGGACTCATGTAGGCCACGGTCCCCAATGTCGATCCCGACTTCGTGAGCCCTGCATCTTCCATCTTCGCCAGGCCGAAATCTAGTATTTTGACCTGCTCCTGGGTCGTAATCATTACGTTTGCGGGCTTGATGTCTCGGTGCACGATGCCCTGCTCGTGGGCGCGATGGAGGCCGTCCGCGATCTGCGATGCGTAATCGAGGGCCTTCTCGACCGGAAGCCCCCCACCCCTGAGCTTCTCTTTCAGCGTCTCTCCGTCATAGTGCGCCATCGCGATGAAGAGATGGCCCTCGTCGGTCTCGCCAATGTCATGGACGGTGCAGATGTTTACGTGATCGAGTGCGGAGGCCGCCTTTGCCTCCTGAATGAGCCGTTGCTTTGCGTCGTCGTCTGCGTTTTTCAGCGCCGATAGGAACTTGAGTGCCACGATTCGATCGAGCTTGGAATCGCGTGCCTTGTACACAACGCCGAAACCGCCCTTCCCGAGCTCCTCAAGAATCTCATAGCGTTTCAGGCTACCACCGAACATGGCCGGAGCGTCGGATGACGGGTCGTTCGAAAAGAGTAATGTCACCACCGCAAAAGCTGCGCGCAACCGAAAGCTCGATGAGTACCGCAGGGGTTTGCCGCATTTCTTCCAGCTTTCGTCGCATCTCCGGCAGCGCGTATGCCGCCCATCGCCCTATACTGGTATCATCGGCTTCGGTAGGCCGAGGGTAGGTAGGAAGAAGTTCACCACAGCCAGTATGGAGGTGCAGATGATTACCCGAACCATCGAGCTTATCCGCTTTCGTTTCTATGCGTGGCGGCGCAACCGCCTCTACCT
>CAZKNF010000157.1:0-2854 GCA_964554105.1 uncultured Rhodothermales bacterium
CATGTAGCGCAGCGCGATCTCGTCGATCGGGAAAAAGCCCATCGTCGCGCCGTATTCGGGCGCCATGTTGCCGATCGTCGCGCGATCGGGCACCGTCATGTGATCGAGTCCGGGACCGAAGAATTCGACGAACTTGCCGACGACGCCATATTTTCGAAGCTTCTGCGTGACGGTCAGCACGAGGTCGGTTGCAGTTGCGCCCTCGGCCAGCTCGCCCGTTAGGCGGAATCCGATCACTTCCGGCATCAACATGTAGATCGGCTGTCCGAGCATGACCGCCTCCGCCTCGATGCCTCCGACGCCCCATCCGAGCACGCCCAGGCCGTTGATCATCGGCGTGTGGCTGTCCGTACCCACGAGCGAATCGGGATATGCGACTTCAAGGCCGTTCTCCGGGCGCGTCCAAACGCCGCGTGCCACGTATTCGAGGTTGACCTGATGGCAGATTCCGCTGGCGGGCGGCACGACCGAGAAATTCTCGAAGGCCTGCTGTCCCCAGCGGAGAAATTCGTAGCGCTCGCGATTGCGCCTGAACTCGATGTCGGCGTTGAGCTGGAGCGCTTCCGGGATCCCGAAATGGTCGACCTGCACGGAGTGGTCGATGATGAGGTGCACCGGCACCTGCGGATTGATTTCATTCGGATCGCCGCCGAGCCGCGCCATGGCGGACCGAAGCGCGGCCAGATCCACCACAGCCGGAACGCCGGTAAAATCCTGCAGCAGTACACGCGCCGGCGTAAAGGGAATTTCCTCGTTGGCCGGATTCTTCGGATCATAGGTACAGAGCCGCTCGACGTCCGCCTCCGTCACGGCGCGCCCGTCGCATTCCCGAACGAGCGATTCGAGAAGTATCTTGATAGAAAATGGAAGGCGGTCGACGTCGCCGAAACCGTGCTCCTTTAGCTTGTCGAGCCTGTAGAGGTAGGCAGTTCCGGAGCCGGTGTCAAACGTATCGCGGGCGCCGAAGAGGTCTTTCTTGGAATCGGAGGCCATCCTTTGCGTATCTGGTTCTGAATCAACGTATCTGAAGCGGGTTCGGAAGATACTTGGGCGGAGGATGAATTGTTCGTGCCGGCCCGCCTGATCGCCCTGGATGCGGGGACGCACCAGTGAAAAAGAAATGAACCCCCGGTACGGGCATTCTCGTATGGATGCCGAAGTGTTGGTGTGAGGCTCGCAGCATTGTCGTGATGATTGGACTGAACTCGTAATGCCGGATGTAATCGAAGCTCGTTTTGGGCCCGTATTGACGATCGTCTCGAATCAATAGATATAAACGTAATGCCGGAAAAGGTGTGTATCATAGGTGCCGGCGCAGCGGGTATCGCGGCATGTAGAGTGCTCCACGAGCGCGGCATTCCGTTCGACTGCTTCGAGATGAGTTCGGGCATAGGAGGTCTGTGGCGATTCGAGAACGAGACAAACCGGTCGCCTGCTTATGCATCTCTGCACACGAACACGTCGCGCGAACGGACGGCCTTTGCGGACTTCCCGATGCCTTCGAGCTATCCCGATTTCCCGCATCACAGTCAGATGCTGGAGTACTTCGAGGCGTTCATCGATCACTTCGGATTCCGTCCGAGAATCAGCTTCAGAACGCGGGTAGAGCGGGTCGAGCCAATCGAGGACGGAGCATACAACGTGACCGTCCATTCCCTGGTCACGGGTGCCTCGCGAACACAGCGATACGGCGCGGTGCTCGTCGCGAGCGGGCATCACTGGAAGCCGAACCATCCGTCATTTCCCGGCTCGTTCGACGGAACCGAGATGCATTCGCACGCCTACCGCACGCCGGACATCGCGGTAGGCAAGCGCGTCCTCGTCGTCGGCGTCGGAAACTCGGCGTGCGACATCGTGTGCGAAGTGAGCACGGTGTCCGAGGCGACGTTCCTGTCGACGCGGCGGGGCGCCCACGTCATCCCAAAATACATTCTCGGACGTCCGCTCGATACGTGGGTCACGCCGCTGTCGTCGCGCCTGCCGCTGCCGGTGCGCCGCGCACTTTTCCGGACGCTGATCTTTCTCACTCAGGGGCGACAGCGAAGCTACGGATTCCCTGCACCCGACTACGGATTAGGGACGGAGCACCCGACCATCTCTTCGAACCTTCTCCCGCTCGTGAAGCGCGGCTCGATCACCCCAAAACCAAATATTGAATCGCTCGACGGCGGGCACGTACGATTCCTCGACGGCACGGCGGAAGTGATCGATTTGATCATCTATGCAACCGGATACGTCACGTCGTTTCCCTTTCTCGACGTGATCGAGCCCCGTGACAACTATGTGCCGTTGTATCTGCATGTGGCGGATCCCGATCATCGCAACCTGTTCTTTGTCGGCTTCGTGCAGCCGCTGGGAGCGAATCCTCCGCTGGCGGAGGTGCAGGCCGAGTGGGTCGCCGATCTGCTCGAAGGCAGGGCGGCGCTTCCGTCGAGGGATGAGATGCGGCGGGCGATCCAGGAGGCAGATGACGTGCGCCGTCGGCGCTACGTCGATTCGAAGCGCCACCGACTCGAGGTCGACTACTTTACCTACCTGTGGGCGCTCCAGCGCGAACGAAGGAAGGGACGTGCCCGCGCCTCGGGGCATGGCAAAGGAACCCGCCATTTCCCCTCTCGTTTTAAGCGCGCACGAACGGGGCTATAGCTCAGTTGGTAGAGCGCTGCAATCGCACTGCAGAGGTCAGGAGTTCGAATCTCCTTAGCTCCACTTTTGAAAAGCGCTCATATGACGCGGAAACGCCAATTATGAGCCGCTTTCTTTTTGGTCATGGCACATCGAAGACGGCTTTGACTTCCCCGGATTCAACGTACGGAAATACGATGGGAAGCTTCTCATCAGGCCGTCACAAAAG
>CAZKNF010000158.1:0-2613 GCA_964554105.1 uncultured Rhodothermales bacterium
CCTCAGCGAAGCGTAGCGGAACGCAAGGCCAGTCAGTGTGCGTGCATCTGATGCCCGTTGGGCTCCTCGTTCCCATATCCGCGCAGCCGGTTATATGTCGCCACCTGTTCAGTCGTCAGCACAGCCATCATGTCAAGGTGGGCTTCGAGGTGCACCATACGAATCTGACTCTCGATCCGTGCTGACTCCTCGGCCAGCGATCGAATTACGTCCGGCTCGGCTCGACCCTCCTCAAACGCATTGTCGAGAGCGGCCTCGGCCGCCACGAATTCTCGGCCGAGCGCACGCGCTTCGGACCGCATCGCGCGGAACGTTTCCTCCACCTGGCGGCGCTGGTCAGCCGTGAGGTGGAGCGAATCGGCCAGTTCGAGTACATGCAGGGGACCGGGATACCCATTTAGTTCCGCTGCCTTCGCGTAACCCAGACCGGCTCCGTCGAGATAGTCTCTGACTTCTTCGACCGAGAGCGCCTTAATATCGCGCGCTTCCTGACCGGCATACACCGAGGTTGGCTCAACCGAGGCGTCCGTTCCGTCGTGCTGGCAGCCCGAGAGGGCACTGAGAGATATTAGGATGGCGAGTCTTCTCACGCGCTCGGCTGGGATAGGTGAACGTCGCGCTGGGGATACGGGATGCTGATGCCCTCCTGGTCGAACGCTTTCTTGACCCGCTCGGTCATGTCAAAAAGTACGCCCCAGTACTCAGCACCGTTCACCTCCGCGCGCACCTTAATATTTACCGAACTGTCCGCCAGTTCCGACACGTGGATGAACGGCGCGTCAGCATCCAGCACCCTTTCATCGGAGAAAATCGTTCGGCGGATGATCTCGCGAGCGCGATCGATGTCGTCGTCGTAGCCGATCCCGAAGATCCATTCCACCTTCCGCGTCGGCTCGGTGGAGTAGTTGATGATCTTGTCGTTGTATAGCGGACCATTCGGGAGAATGACCGTTTTGTTGTCGAAGGTCCGCAAAACCGTGTGGAAGATCTGGATCTCCGTTACAGAGGCGATCTCACCCTGAGACTCGATCACGTCGCCTACCTTATATGGCTTCAGGGTGAGGATGAGGACTCCTCCGGCGAAGTTTGCGAGGCTGCCCTGAAGCGCGAGCCCAATCGCAAGTCCGGCCGCGCCAAGTACCGCGATGAACGACGTGGTCGCAATCCCGACCATCGAGGCAATGCTGATGAACAGCATCAGGTACAGCGCGATGCTGATTATCGTGGCGAGAAAGGGGATAAGTGACGGATCTAGATCTCGACTGCGCGCGGTACGTCGGAAGCCGCCCACGACCTTCTTGATCAACCAGAGGCCGATGAGCAGGGTGGCGATAGCCAGCAGGAGCCTCGGCACGTAGGCCATTGCAAGTGCCGTCATGGTTTCGGCGTACTGTTGAACGGTTTCCATAATTCAGAGCTTTTTGTGAATGGTATGTCACTCGTACGCGGCAGGCCAGACGAGATCAGCCCCGCTCAGTTCGATACGGTGCGCGACCCCTCCGGCCACTCGCCCTGAAGAAAGCGATCTACGGTGGCAAAGAACGCGTCAGGCGTTTCGAGGTATGGGAAGTGACCTATTCCATCCAACTCAAGGATGCGCGCATTCGGCAATGCGCGACCCCATTCGCGAGCGCCCTCTAGTGGAAGTGGATCCACGGTGCCGTGTACGATGAGGGTCGGGGCGTCTACTCCTCGCAACGATGATCGCCAGTCCCAGTCGCCCAGCGATGCCAGGGTATACCGACCCACAGCGGTCATCGCGTTCTGGAGCGACGCCGCCGTACCCGCACAGAAGTCTCCCTTACTGCGCCGCAACGAGCTGGTATCAGGCACGAACGCTTCAAACCAGAGCGCGTAGTATTCACGGCAGGCGGTCACATCACCCGGGTTCGCCTCCCGTGCCTCGTGCCATTCGGCCATGCGGCGCAGGGTCACACTGTCACGGCCGGCCTGCATGCTTTCGAATCCCTCCACTAGCACACTTCGTTGTAGCGGCAAGGCGCCGACGATCACCATGCGTGCAACCCGGTCAGTATGCTTCTGCGCGTACATCGCCGCCACCCCTGTGCCCCATGAGTGGCCCAGCAGAACGACCTTCTCCAATCCGAAATGGCGACGAACTGACTCCAGGTCTGCAACGAAGCTATCGCCGCCAAGAGCGGCCGAGTCGGCAACCAACGTGGAGCCTCCCGCGCCTCGTTGGTCATAGAACAGGAGTGTGTGCCGCATCGCGAGCGGCTCCAAATCCGCATAGAAGTAGTCCATCGTGAAACTAGGACCACCGTGAAGAACGATCAGGGTGTCCGGCCCGGATCCAAGCATCCGATAGAACAGCCGTACGCCATCCGTCGACTGTACGTAACCTTCCTGACGAGCTGGAAGCTCAGTCGTAGCACCGGGCGTCGAATCACTGGGCGTCGAATCAGGCCCATTGCAGCTGATAAAAGCGATCAGGCTAAACGCGAGCACCACACTCGATCGTGACATAGCGTGTCTCGGGGTAGGATAGAGGTATCTCGTCTATATCGATTTTTCCTGCAACCCCCGCAAGGCGGTGCAGCGGTCGCCGGAGGCAAATAAGCGCCGTTGCTCGAACGAAGCAAGCCGTCGAAC
>CAZKNF010000159.1:0-2560 GCA_964554105.1 uncultured Rhodothermales bacterium
GCGAATCTCGTCGTGCATCGCCAGACGCGCCAGCCAGTGCGGAGGAATGGCGTCCACCCCGTAAAATGCTCCCGCAATCTGCCCGCAGACGGCGGCCGTCGTGTCGGCATCGTCGCCGAGGTTGGCGGCTCCGAGAATGGCCGCTTCGAAGCTCTCCGTGGCGTGGAAGCACCACAGGGCGGCTTCCAGGCTCTCGACCACGTAACCGCTTCCCTTGATGTCCTCTCGCGTCTTCTCACGATACGCACCGGCGGCGACTGCGGCGATGCGCGGAGCAAGGCGTGTGTCGATATCCGGGAAAGGCTCGCCGAAGAGAATATCATCCTTTTCAGCTCCGGAGAAGGCCTTTACGAGCGTTGCGGAGAACAGCTTGCAGGCGTCGATGCATTCGGCGGTGCCGTGCGTCGTCCTCGAGCTTTCGCCGCCGTAGTGCACGGCCTCGTGAACGACGGGATAGTAGTACATAGGCACGGGCGCCAGGCGCATGATCGAGCCATTCCCTGCCGACCTCGGATCGGTGGAGCCGCTCATGGGATCACCCGTTCGCTCGAATGCACGCAGCGCCCGGCTCGTGGTTGTGCCGATGTCGAAGCACGTGCCGGTGCTCGAGAGATAGCCCTCTCGATACCACCGGCAGTATCGCTCCATCTGGTCGCGTGCGTCGAAGCCGCCGCTTTCGAGAAGGCTGGTAGCCAGGCACAGGGCCATGGACGTATCGTCGGTCCACTGCCCCGCCTTCAACCCGAATGGACCGCCGCCTTCCATATTCTCGATGGGCGCAAATGTACCCCTGGGACGAAATTCCAGGGTCGTACCCACGGCGTCCGCCGCGGCAAGCCCCAGCAGCGCTCCCCGATATCGATCGGCCGGTCTATTCGGCATCGGTTCCACCCCGTCTGCGGGATCGCGCACGCTGTGCGTACCCCGCCATGCGCTCTCCGCCCACGGAAGAAGCACGGTCCGACTCCAAATGAAAGACGGCGACGTGCACCGGCTCCTCTTCGACGACGAGCGCCGAACCCGCAAGATCGGGACCATCATACCGGAAATCCCACCCGCATCCGACGGACTTGTGCTTTGTCTCTCGGGCATCCACCAACTGTTCGATAAATACGGCCAGGTCGCCCTCGCTGCCCGGTGCCGATGATGCACCGTCAGGCTCCAGCAGCGCCTCCATCGCGTAGCTCTGCACGAGCCTGGAGTGCACGTCGGCATACGCGTCGGGCCTCGAGACGAAATCCAGGCCGAGCAGACGTCCATCCACCGTGACCGCCAGGCCTTTCTGGCCCGCTGCGCACGGGAACGCCTCCGCAAAACTCTCCAGCCTCGGCCGCTGCGCAGCGTATGCATCCCGCATGGCGCCCGTCGTCGAATGCACGCCGAGCCTCGCTTCCATGTCGCCGACGCGCGCCCAGACAGCCTGCTGATCGGACCGATATGAGTTGTTCGTGTCCAGCGAGCGCCGCACGTCGGCCGACTTCGCTGCCCGGTGCCGCGCCGTCATCACGACATCGGAATCACCGAAACGATCGGACGTATACGACCAGCGCCCGGCCTCCGTGCAGCTTACGGGAATAATGAGCTCTGAGCGAGCATCCGCCAGAATGGTGGCATTGAGTACCCGGTTCTGCCTCGCTCCTGTGAGTTCCTCGCCGTCGAGCAGCAGCACGCGCTCGTCGAGATTGCTCAGGAGCCGCAGATTCGGAACGGAACCGGACTCAGACACCTCCGTGATCTTGAAACTGTCCGAGAGCAGCGCTCTCGAGAGTGTAGAATATGTAATGTTCTCCGGCGTGCCGTCGAATAGGGGCGTGACCACGATGCGCTCAAATCGCTGGGACTCGCCTGGTCGAATGTTTTCGAGCAGGTGACGTACGGACGTTTCCATGAGACCTGTAGGTGGGTGACTGACATAGTGAGGCAGGTCTCCACAAGATACGGCCTCACTATGACACGTATATGTCATAGGCTCTCGCGAGCAGCGAGCCGTACTCGACACAGCAGCAGTTCTCATCTGTACGCTCATGTTTCATCGCCATCCGCATCCTCGAAATCTGAAGGAGGTGAAACCGGGCGGTACCACTTCATAAAGGGCAGTGCCGTGACGCCGTGCATGGCGATGGAGGCAACGACGACCAGACTCACCACAGTCCAGACCTCCTCACTGCCCGTGCGACCGGATGCAAGCAGAGCATATTAAAACGGCCGAAACACCGATCGGACCGAACCAGCCCGCGAACAGAATGTCACGCCTGTGCGGCAGCGAGGGCATCAGAGGGACCTGACGCTGCGCTCTGCCACACGCTCGTCGAGTGCTCTCGCGAACCGACCCGGCGCTCCGGAATCCATGCGGAAGTACAGGGCCGGCTCGATCAGCTCCAGCTCCATGAGCCAGAACGCCGCGCCCGAGTCCGCCCGGACGAAGTCGGTGCGCGCGTACAATGGCTGCTCCGCAATGACGCCGAGAACGTCCTCTCCCATCGCCCGCAGCGTCTCGCCCGGATCGACAGCCCGGATGAGGCCGCCGTGCTCCTCCTGCACCCGGAAATCCCCTGTCCTC
>CAZKNF010000160.1:0-2556 GCA_964554105.1 uncultured Rhodothermales bacterium
ATCGTGGTTCTCTTCGGCGGGCGCACGACCCTCTCGTTCGATGGATTTCCGGATGGCCGCGGTATAAACCTGCGTGCCGAAGATGCAGCCGTGCTGAGCCGTGAAATTGCAGATATCGCCCAGATCAGCCCCGAATACCGTAACTCCGGCGTTCCGGTACGCCGCGGAACGGCCATTACCACGCCCACGCTGACCGGCATCGACCCCATCTACGGCGATATGCGCAACATTATTCCGGAGCCGGGCGGCCGGTTCATCAACGCCCTCGACGTGGATGGCCGGCGCCGGGTGGTCATGCTGGGCGATGAGATCAAGCGGCTTCTCTTTGGTGATGGCGAGGCGGTCGGCGAGACGGTGTATGTCGGCGAGACGCCGTTCACGGTGGTCGGAGTGATGCAGCCGAAGACGCAGAATTCGTCGTATTTCTCGCGTGATAAAGATCGTGTTTTCATGCCGTCGAGCACATTCCGGTCCGTCTTTGGCCATACCAACCTGAGTAACATCATCTACCGCCCCACCGACGCATCGCGCAGTGAGGCGGTCAAGCAGCAGGTGTATGAAACGCTGGGTCGCAAATATCGCTTCGATCCTTCCGATGACGACGCGCTCGGCGTCTGGGACACGAACGAAGCCGACAAGTTCATGTCCTATTTCTTTCTGGGTTTCAACCTGTTCATGGGTATTATCGGCAGCTTTACGATGACGGTCGGCGGCATCGGAGTGGCGAATATCATGTATGTGGTCGTCCGCGAGCGTACTCGTGAGATCGGCATCAAGCGGTCGGTAGGTGCCCGCAAGCGCGATGTGCTGTTCCAGTTCTTCCTGGAGTCCTTCTTGATCGTCGCAATTGGCGCCGTTTTCGGGATGATGATATCGATCGGATTGGTGGAGGCCCTGGCCTATCTGCCCGCCGGCGCCAGGGAGGTCGTCGGTACGCCCACGCTCTCTCCCGTCGTCGTGGTCACAACGATAAGTTTGCTCGCGGCGATCGCGTTCCTGGCGGGCTACTTCCCCGCGCGCCGTGCCGCCAGACTCGACCCCGTCGAATGCCTGCGTTCTTGAGCATGATAGCTGAGATCTTGCCTCGGCTTTGCTGGATCGAGGAAACCTCGATACACATAATCTGCAACGGCATCATCCAATGTGGATAATCCTCCTACAAGAGTTCTGGAACGACCTGCGGGTGCATAAAACGCGGGCGTTTCTGACCATGTTTGCCATCACGTGGGGCACCATCTCTGTGGTACTGCTGCTCGCCTTCGGGGAGGGTCTCGGGCAGACCATGCGCGAGGGCTTTCTCGGAGCTGGGCAGCGCATTTTTATGATCTATGGGGGTGAGACGAGCATCCCGTACGACGGCCTGCCGAAGGGCCGTCCGATCCGACTCATGGAAGACGACCTCGCCCTGCTGCAGCGGTCCATTCCTGAAATCGACCTGGCGGGCCTCTCGTATGGGCGCTGGGGCGCTCAGCTCCAGGTCGGTCGCACGAAGACGAACACCTACATGGAAGGCGTCAACCCGGCCTTTGAAGAGATGCGCACGCTGTATCCGGCGCAGGGAGGACGCTTCCTCAACGTCAATGACGTCGAGCAACGTCGGCGCGTAGTCTTCATTGGGAATGAGCTGGCCGCTCAGTTATTCGGCTCGAGCGATCCGAACGCGAGCGTAGGGCAACAGGTCACGATCGATGGCCTGCCGTTCACGGTTGTCGGGGTGATGCAGGAGAAACTGCAGACGAGTATGAATAATGGGCCGGACGCTCAGCGTGCCGTTATTCCGTACACGACACTCCGGGCGATCTACGGGGATCGATACGTCAATCACTTGATCGTCCGCCCCCGCGAGATCAGCCGATCCGTGGCGGTGAAAGAGCGGATCTATGAAGTCCTCGGGCGCCGTCACCAGTTCGATCCCTCCGACGAGCGCGCGATAGGCATGTGGGATTTCATCGAGCAGGAGAAACAGATGAATGCGGTCTTTCTGGGCATTCAGATCTTTCTCGGCGTCGTGGGCGGGCTCACACTCTTGCTGGCCGGCGTCGGCGTCGCAAACATCATGTACGTCATCGTCCGCGAGCGCACGCAGGAGTTCGGCGTAAAGCTGGCCCTCGGTGCCCGCAAATATCATATAAAGATCCAGGTCGTCTTCGAAGCACTGATGATCGCACTGACCGGTGGCGCCATCGGGCTTGCCTTCTCAATGGCAGTCGTCTACGCCGTGGACAGCATCCCGAACAAAGAAGGGGCGGCGGAATTCCTGGCCAACCCGGTCCTTTCGATACCTATCGCCCTTATCACGGTCGGCGTACTGGCCATGATCGGCCTGGTGGCCGGATACTTCCCTGCCCGTAAGGCCGCCCGCCTCGACCCGGTCGAGTCCCTTCGGTTCGAATGATCGTAGCGATGTTTTTCCGTCACATGAGGCCTCAGTATCGCACTATTCGCTGAGTGCCCCCACCCTTAAAGGGGCCGATCCGATGATCGGCCCCCGTCAGGTCTGGTGTGACAAATAGAGCCCGACTTTGCCCAGGCTTACTGCCGCACAGCCGTGAAACT
>CAZKNF010000161.1:0-2549 GCA_964554105.1 uncultured Rhodothermales bacterium
ATCCAGCCGACGAGATCACTGAACATTGCGGCGCCCATCACGAGCATGCCGACGTCGGTCTTGAAGAGATCCATATCCATCATGATCTTGGCGATCACGGGGAGTGCGGATATGCTGAGTGCCGTCCCAAAAAACAGAGCGAACGTCAGCAGGTCGGCGCCCTCCTCGATACCCCAGAATCCCGGGAACGCGTACGCGGCTGCGAAGCCGATCGCAAACGGGACGAGCGTTCCGAGGAAGCTTATCAGCAACGCGGCTCTCCCCTGCCGCCAGAGCACGCTGAGATCGATTTCGAGGCCGGCGATCAGGAGGAGCAGGACGACCGCCAGGGTGATAACCGCGTGATATGCCAATGCAATGGGTCCCTGCGCCGGGAACAGCCCCGCGAACGCCGCCGGTGCGATGGATCCTAGAATCGTCGGACCGAGAAGAATTCCGGCCAAGATTTCACCCACGATCGCAGGCTGCTTGTAGCGGTTGAAAACCTCTCCGAACAGGCGCGCAAGCCCCAGCATGATCGCAATTCCGACCAGCAGGGTGGTAATTTCTTCAGGAGTGAGTTTTTCCATCTATCGCTGTGAACCCGGTGATTTCTGGACCTTCTGGAGACGACTTGACGACGAGCTTACGTCGACTTGGAGACACGGAGGCGCCTTCCCGCGGAGAGAAGTCAGCTCATGGCCGACGCACCCTGTCTCGAACGACCCATAGATTGCACGGAATCTCCCGCAGCACCCACTCCATATCCGATGGAAAGAGCCGCTCGAAAAAGTGGCCGTGCCTGTCGGATGAGGGCATCACCAGGAGGTCCGCGTCGTGTTTGCGCGAGAATTGCGCGGCGATATAACCCGTATCGCCTTCGATGAATTGCGTTTGGATGGGGATGCGCGTCTGGCCGGCCGCATCGACAAAATCCTGAAGCATGCTCTCCTCTTCTGCGCGACCGGCTGATTCGTACGCGCTCGCTCGTTCGCGGCGCACGCCCTGCGTCATGAGCATCTCCGAGCCGTACTGCGAAAGCACTCGGATCACGATGATCTTCTCGGCATCCTCCACGTCGGCAAGTCGGATGGCTTTTCTGAGCGCAGTCAGCGCTCCGTCCGTGTATTCGGCGACGACGACGATCCGGCGGATAGGCGCAGGGACAAGCTGCGGATCGGTAAGGAGCATCAGCGAACAAGACGCGTCTCGAACGAGATTGTGCGCGACGGAGCCGAGATAGTATCGCAGCGGGCGCTCCTTTTCCAGCGCTCCGGCTACGAGCAAGTCGATCCCCGATGCCTCGACGGCGCCGAGAATGGCCGAGTCCGGAGCGCCGCCGACCCAGTGTACTTCGGTTTCCTCCGGAAGTCCGACACCTTCCATCGCCTCGCGCAGCCGCGCCTCCTTCTCCGCCGAATGTGAACCGGCGTGAATCAGGCTCACCTTTGCCGCCAGCTTCGGCGTCAGATTAGCCACTTCCGCGATGAGCGCCTCCAGTCGAGGGGAGAACGCCACCGCCGCACCGAGATGTTTGTAGAGGGTCATGTGTCCTGCCGGCGAAGCTCATGATTCTGATGATGGTGTTCCAGGAATCTACGCCGTTCTGACTGAAGAACGATCGTCCGAAGGTCTTCCGGGCCGCCGGCCTGCAGCCACTTGACCTCGAAGGCGGGGTCCTGGACGGTCTGTGCGATGGCGGCCAGCGCGCGGAGATAGAAGTTGCCTTCGTCCCTGGAGCGCACCAACATGAACACGGTATGCACGGTTTCCGGCTGATTGGGGAACGCAATGCCCTCGCGGCACCGCGCCATCAACACGTGAAAATGACCTTTCTCCTTCACAAGTACGTGCGGAATCGCGAGACCAGGAGCGATCACCGTGCTGCTCGTGGTCTCTCGATGTATGAACCGTTTCATTAGCGCTCCCGGCGTCAAATTTAGCTCTTCAGACAGAGCGGCGGCGGCCAGCTCGAAAAACGCGTCGATCGAATGCTCCCTGCCGAGATCGAGAACGGGGCATCGTGCCACGAGACGGTCGAACCGATCGAAGCGACCCGGGAGCACGTCCCGCGCCCGCAGCACGATAACGCGATCGTCTTTTTGTAGTTTGCTCCCGCCGTGGTACGGCAGGTATCGATCATCCCTTCGAATCGCAAGCGGCACGGTCGTCTGCCACGTCTGCAGCTCTTTGTAGAGTGCGGACGGTGCCAGGAGACGTTCGAGATTCAATCCCGCACGTTCCACTCTCTCGTGCTGGATCCAGTAGTCCCAGTCGGTGATCACAACCGGTCCTGCGAAGAGGGTAGTCACATTCAGGTGATCGAGCACAGCTGCATGGCCGATCTCGTCTTCGCCGCGAAGCACGTGTACATCCGGTACTTCGAATTCATTGCGCGCGAGCTGAGCAGTTAGTGCGTTGACTTCCGCATTGGGCGTCGCCGCGATCAGGCACTCCGCCGTGGCCGCGCCCGCCTCGCAAAGCACGTCTTGGTGGAGCGCGTTGCCTTTCGTTACGGTGAGACCATCCGCTTCGGCCGCCGCGCAATGGTCGGCATTGCTGTCGATGAT
>CAZKNF010000162.1:0-2546 GCA_964554105.1 uncultured Rhodothermales bacterium
AGGGCCTCGCGTGCTGCCGCAGGAGGCGAACGAGGCGGCGGCCATCTCCACCTTAGTTCAAGAGCTACAGCGGCTCCCGGGTGTCCGGCAGACTGCCACATCGATGACGGTGCCCGGACAAGGGTTCAACTGGAACGGAGCAAGCGTCCGGCGGGCGACCGCCGACCCTTCCAGTGTGATCCGCGGTGTCGTAACCTATGTCGACACCAGCTTCGCATCGCTCTACGGACTTGAGCTCGCAGCGGGTCGGGCATTCGCTGACATCACCATGTCGGACGCGGAGGATGCGCCCTTTCTCGTGACGGCCAACGAGACGGCCGTGCGCACGCTCGGCTTCGACACGGCGGCGGAAGCCGTGGATCAGGCGCTGAACATCGGAGGCTACGACGCGCAGATCGTCGGTGTGTATCGCGACTTCAACTGGTCGTCGGCCCACGAGGCGCGAGACAACATCTTCTTCGGCTACACCGAGGAGGGCGGGAAGGTGTCGCTCCGCGTTCGAACCGACGACCTTGCCGGCACGATCGCCGCCATCGAAGGAATCTACGACCGTCTGTTTCCTGGCAACGTATTCAACTATGCATTCGCCGACGAGGTCTTCAACCGGCAGTACCGGAACGAGGAGCGCTTCGCGGCGCTCTTCACGCTTTTCGCCGGGCTCGCCATCGCCATCGCATGCCTCGGACTCTTTGGGCTCGCCTCGTTCACTGCGCAGCAGCGGACGAAGGAGATCGGAGTGCGGAAAGTCCTGGGCGCCTCCGTAGCGGGTCTGGTATCCCTGCTCTCTCGCGACTTCCTCAAGCTCGTCGCTGCGGCGGTCGTGATCGCATCGCCAGTGACGTATCTCGTTATGCGGCGGTGGCTGGAAGACTTTGCATATCAGGTGGATGTTGGGCCCGGCCTGTACGTTATCGTCGGTGGAATAACGCTCGTCATCGCCTTCTTGACCGTGGCGTACCAGTCCCTTCGAGCTGCACAGGCCGATCCTGTTCGGAGCCTGCGGGTCGAGTGAAGCCGGAGTGATCCGACGGTGAGTTGACGCCAATCCGCAGGAGGCTACTGTGCAATTCGTCACAGCGGGTGCGCCATACCGCACAGTGCCTGCCCCAAAATAGCCCTGAATCGGCCGCTGCAGCGCCTGGCATATCTCTTGTAGTATGGTCCGGCATCCACCCTTGCATGATTGGAGACGTGAGACAAATAGAACAAGATCGCAGCACCGCCACGGCCTCGAACTCTAAGAGCGGGGCCGGTGAAGGGGTAGATCGCCCGATTGAAAGGAAGTTCTGGCATCCAAGGCGCATTGCACTGATTGCCGGTGTGCTGCTGTTGGTCGGACTGATCGGATACTCCTTCGCAAGCACGATGGGGGGGAAGCGCCTGAACGTCGAACGTGAAAAGATCACGATCGCTACCGTGGAGCAGGGACTTTTTCAGGAGTTCATCGCCGTTTCCGGTACGATAATGCCGCGAACCACCGTCTATCTCGATGCCGTCGAGGGCGGCCGCGTGGAGGAGGTCTTCGTCGGGGAAGGGGAGATGGTAGCCGAAGGTGACCCGCTTCTGCGGCTTTCGAACAACGATCTGCAGCTCCGCCTGCTCACAAACGAGGCGAATCTCGCCGAGCAGGTGACGAACCTCGAGGTGATGCGCTTTCAGATCGAACAGGCGCGCCTCAGCGTTCGCCAACAGCTCATTCAGATGCGCTACGAGATCGAGCGCCTGGAGCGCCGGTACAAGCGTTTTGAGCAGCTCTACGATAAGCAGCTCGTCGCGCAGCAGGATTTCGAAGAAGTTGATGCGGAATACGACTACTGGCTCAGGCGCAGGGAGCTGACGCAACAGTCATTCACGCAGGACTCGCTCGCTCAGGCTACCCGCCTGGACCAGATGCAGGAGTCGGTAGACCGGATGCGCCGCAACTTTGCCGTCATGCAGGAGAACCTTCAAAATTTGACGGTGCGCGCACCGATATCCGGACATCTCACAGCGCTCGCCGCCGACGTTGGCGAGATCCTCTCGAGAGGCACCCGCCTGGGGCAACTAGATGTGCTTGACGGGGGATACAAGGTTCGCGCCGCGATCGACGAGTACTACATTTCGCGCGTCGTCCGCGGCCAGGAGGCGACGACGCAGCCGATATCCGGCCGAGAATATCGGGTGGAGGTCGCGCGCGTGTATCCCGAGGTGCGTGACGGGCGGTTTGAAGTGGATCTCGAGTTTGTCGACGACGTGCCGGATGCGCTGCGGCGCGGTCAGACGATCCGCTTGGATCTGGAGCTTGGCGGTCCGGCCGAGGCTGTCGTCATACCGCGCGGCGGCTTCTATCAATCGACCGGAGGGAACTGGATCTTCGTCGTCGATTCAGAGGATGGCATCGCTGAAAAGCGGTACATCCGGCTCGGCCGCCAGAATCCGAAAAACTACGAGGTGGTAGAGGGCTTGGAGCCGGGCGACCGCGTGGTGACCTCAAGTTACGAGACGTTCGGCGAAGCCGACAGGCTGATGCTGCATTAAAGATGCAAGATACAAAGCAACCTCCCAAT
>CAZKNF010000163.1:0-2522 GCA_964554105.1 uncultured Rhodothermales bacterium
GCTCCCCGGCTAAGTGATTCCTCTCCGGCCGCGACAGGGCGAGAGACTATCAAAGCAGCATATCGCCTGGCGCGTCATTCCCGTATACTTCACCGGCCACGTAGCAGCTCGCTCTCGTGACCCGCGCCACTCGCCCGCGGGCAGTCTCGGTCGGTGTTCAGGCGATTCCAGACATCGATGGTTCCACCTGGTTCAGTCAAAGCTGAGCTTCGCTATAGCGGTTTCCGCATCGGAAGAATCGCAGGATACGGCCGCACAACGTTGCGCCGGAAGTCCATGAATTCCTTGTAAGAAAGCCGAGGCTGACGCCGGCGCGGTGGGCATTTCAGGCGATCTTTTTCTTTAGGGGAAAGTTGTACGGCGTTATCGTGTTCTGGACGTGCGTGAGCAGCCCGGCATGGTAGCGTTTAAAAATGGCTGCGGCGGCTCAGTAGATCTGGAGTCGGACGCCAGACTAATGAGGCGAGCGGTCGATGAAAACGGCCAAGGAAGCGACGTGGGGCCTGTTTTCCACGTCACAAGAGAAGGTCCGCCTCCGCCGTTCTTCGCCACCTTCGTACGCTTACGCGATGGTTCGTAAGGCATCAATCGGAGTTCCGTATGGCGTCACTAACAAAGCAGCAACAGATTGTGGGTCTTGTAGGCTGGCTCCTTGTCAGCTTCATCGCTGCAGCCATTGGTGGCGCCGCATCTATTCAGGCTGGTTCGTTCTACACCGAGCTTGTCCGTCCTAATTGGGCACCACCACCTTCTATCTTTGGGCCGGTTTGGACAGTTCTTTATGCCCTAATGGGTATTGCTGCTTGGCTGGTTTGGCGTGTCGGCGGCTTTCGTGCAGCCCGGTCCGCGCTCACGTTGTTTCTCGTACAACTCGCGCTTAATGCATTATGGACGTGGCTGTTCTTCAGTTTTCATCGTGGTGCCTTGGCCTTCGCTGACATCCTGTTGCTGTGGGTGTTGATCGTCGCAACCCTAATCGCCTTCTGGCGAATCAGACCATTAGCAGGCGCGTTGCTCGTTCCGTATCTGCTGTGGGTCAGCTTCGCCTCTGCACTCAACTACGCCGTGTGGCACCTCAATCCGCAGGTCCTGGGGTAATGCAGAACTTGGCCGACAGAACAGGCAAGAGGCGGCAGCTTCGCGGTGCGGCTTAGTTCAGGCTTAGGCACCACCACCACAGCGAGGGAGACATTCGTCAGCGGGAAGTATGATGACGACAAACGCAGACACGATCACAGCGACACCGCGCGTTCTGCTCACCGGTGCGAGTGGGTACGTTGGCGGACGGCTCCTCAAGTCACTCGAGAATAGAGGATGTCGCGTGCGCTGCCTTGCTAGACGCCCGGACGTGCTCAAGGCGACGGCCGGCCCATACACGGAAGTAGTCGCGGGCGACGTTCTCGATCGGCCGAGCCTCGATGCCGCATTGCGCGGCGTTGACGTGGCCTACTATCTGATTCACTCAATGGGGTCGGACGGCTCGTTCGAGCAGGTGGACCGGCTGGCGGCTCGACACTTCGGCGCCGCGGCAAAGGCAGCAGGGGTGGGCCGCATCATCTACCTGGGGGGATTGGGCAACACCGACGAGGCACTCTCGGTGCATCTCCGAAGTCGGCACGAAGTTGGGGACGTGCTGCGCGAGTCGGGCGTGCCCGTGGTCGAGTTTCGCGCATCGATCATCATCGGATCGGGCAGCGTCTCGTTCGAAATGATTCGCTCGCTGGTGGAACGGCTCCCAATTATGATCACGCCGAAATGGGTCCATGTTCCGGCACAGCCCATCGCCATCGAGGACGTGCTGCAGTACCTGGTCGCAGCGCTTCAGCTTCCGGTTTCCCAGTATCGGATTTATGAAATCGGCGGCGCCGACGTGGTGTCCTACGCCGACATCATGCGCGCGTATGCCCGACAACGCGGGATTCGACGTCGGATGATCGCTGTGCCCGTCCTTACGCCGTACGTATCCAGCCTATGGCTCGGTCTCGTCACGCCGCTCTATGCGCGCATCGGTCGCGAACTTATCGAGAGCATCGTCCACAGTACCGTGGTGCGGGACGCTGCTGCGCAGGAGGCATTTTCGATCCGCCCGATTGGCATCGAAGAGGCCATTCGCAATGCCTTCGAGAGCGAGAAACGCTAATTGGCAGTGACACGCTGGCCCGACGGCCTATCGTCATCAAGAGCTGGGCGCTCCTGATCTCGTCACACTCGTGGAAATCCCCCTGTGCTGCGGTGGTAAGAACTCAGCCGAGAACGTACGTGTTCAAGGAGCGAAGCTGAGTTCTATTACAAGTCATTCCGCTGCAGGGACCGTATGATGAATACAGGGAACGAAGTATTTGCCCGGAATAACGTAAACGTCTTCGGCACGGGCGAGACACCTATGCTGTTCGCCCACGGATTCGGCTGCGATCAAAATATGTGGCGCTTCATGACGCCGGGTTTCGAAGGCCGGTACAAGATTGTTCTGCTCGATTATGTAGGGCACGGCAAGTCAGACGTGAGTGCCTACGATCCCGAGC
>CAZKNF010000164.1:0-2442 GCA_964554105.1 uncultured Rhodothermales bacterium
ATGCGGTCAGGCAACAATCAATTGATGGCACATCGATCTTTACATCCCGCTAGCTCCTATGTCCGCTGCTCCCGATCCCGCTGATATCTTCCACCGTGCGGCGGACGAAGGCCAGAGGCGCCTAGACCAGTCTCTGTTGGAACTGACTTCCACGAGCTTCATTGCCGGATTCACCATTATCTTCGGCATCGTCGGACTCGGCCTGGCACATGCAGCGGTCGAGCCGCGCCTCGGCGAGATGGCCCAACTCGCGGGTGCGCTCGCCTTCGCCATCGGACTCGTATTTTTGGTTGTAGGCCGAGCAGAGCTGTTTACCGAAAATTTCTTCGACCCCATCGCGACAGCGTTCGAACGGGGTCAGTCCGGCATCCTATTCCGAATCGTGCGACTGTGGGGCATCACCCTCGCGCTCAACCTGGTCGGTGGCGTTCTCTTCGCCCTCGCCACTGCTGTTCCTGGGGTGCTCCCTCATGGAGCGGTGGAGGCACTGAGCAAGGTGGCAGAGGAGATCGCCGCCCGTGGAGCTTGGCCGGGGTTCATATCAGCGGTTATCGGTGGTGCGCTCGTGGCTCTCCTTTCCTTTCTGCTGCTGGGCGCCGACAGTGCTGGGAGCCGCATCACCGTGGCGTACTTCGTCGGTTTCCTCCTGGCCGCCGGGCCCTTCGATCACGTGATCGTCACCGCATTACACGTGTTTCTCGGGATCCTCTTTGGAGCCCCCATCGGCTTCGGAGCGCTCGCCGAGATCATAGTCATTGCGACGGCTGGCAATCTGGTCGGGGGTGTGGGCCTCGTGGCGCTGAGCCATGTGGCACAGGCGAAAGGTGCAGCGAAGTAAAGTCGGTCGGCTCACCCTTGGCTTACCACTCGTGAGTTCACGTTGAGGTTGAGGGAAAAATATCAGTTGTGTTGACTCGTCGAATGCTGTCTTCTAATCTCGGTGTTCACCAATAGCTACCATCTAACAAGTCAGAGGCCGTTCATTTGACTTTGCCCGCGCTGTCGAAAAACGCATTTGCTTGGACCGCAGTGCACCTATTGGTGCTGCGATAGACGCAGCTTTTTAGTCATCTACATCCATTGTATTCGACATGCAGGATATTCAACCCGCCCTCACGCGCAGAGCATTTATGAAACGCGCAGCTGCGGGGGGAGCCGGCCTTGCCCTCGCCTCCCCTGCCGCCGGTGCCCCGCTCATCCTGACGCCGTCCCGAAGGCGCCGCGCGACGGTCGCGGGTACACTCGCTTTTCGCCCGTTCTACGTACAGCGCGGAATGGGTCCCCACCTTGAAGGGACCTATGCGTATGCCAGCGACACGAAGTGGGACGCCTTTCATTCGAACATCAGCGCAACGGACGCGGGCGTCGTCATCTCAGACACGGAAGGACAGGAACGCTTCGGGATAAACACCCGCTGGAACGTCGAGGGCTTCGGTTCCGGGTACATCACGGCCGACAACGGAGGCGAGTTTTATACGCTGCCCCCGGGCGGCGAGACGCGCGAGCTGAATCTGAACTTCGAGCTAGCGAAGAGCCGCGTCTATCGGAATCGCCGCCGCATGACAGCACACCAGGAAGGCGACAGCGCAACTCAGTGGTCACCGTCACGAACGCTTGAGGGCTTTCTCGCGATCTCAGAGGGGTACATGGAGGATGCGGAAAAGAGCATCGGCGACGAAGAGCGTCGCGCCGATCTTGCTCAGAAGGCGCTCCACCACGCGCTATGGGCGAGTGAAATGATGGAGTTGGAAAAGGCGCGGCACGCGATCAGGCTGCGAGGGCATCGCCCGGACTTTTTCATGGGCTGCGACACGAAAGCCTTCTTTTTGATGGATCAGGACACGGTCATGGACCGATTCCTGGAGCTGTTCAACTACGCCACTATCACGTACTACCAGACCGTCCGCTGGAACCAGGACTTCGAGCCGAACCGCGGAGAGAAGCGATACGATCTTCGCGACGCCTTTTTCCATCAGCTAAAGTCGCACGGTATCACCGTGGAAGGGCGGCCGCTGTTCTGGCCGCACAAGTCGGTCACGCCGGATTGGCTCCGGCAGATGTCGTACGACGAGGTGCTTCGCTACGTCGAGCAGCACGTCCGCGAGGTCGTCGGACACTACGGCGACGGAATGCATGCCTGGGAGGTCGTAAACGAATTCCACGACTGGGCAAACGAGACGAACCTTACCCCTGAGCAGACGATCGAGGTCACGCGGCTGGCCTGCGACGTTGCCAGGGATACGGCGCCGAACGTGCATCGCCTCATCAACAACTGCTGCCCCTTCGCCGAATACGTGCAGATGGGGCAACATTCCGGAGGACCAGCGAAGTATCCGCAGCGGACGCCCTGGGAATTCATGCGTGACCTGCACGATGCGGATGTGGATTTCACCATCACCGGCGTCCAGATGTATTTCCCCTGGCGCGACTTGCAGGACACGA
>CAZKNF010000165.1:0-2433 GCA_964554105.1 uncultured Rhodothermales bacterium
TTCGTAACAGTACCGATTGCATTGCTTTCAGCCTCAACTCCCATGCCATCGCCGTTCTCGTGAACGGTTCTTACGGAGTGGCAGATCTCGACTGCCAAAATGACAAACAGGCGTCTTGCAAAAGGTGTGAGTGATTCGAACTTACCCTATGAAGGCGTTCAACATCGTGATGACCGTTCCAAAGAAGCCGACGATCGCGATCATCTTCCAGGTGAGATCGGCCTGGAGACGGGCCATCTGGCCGGTGAACTTCTCCTCGAGCGTGACGAACCGTTGTTCGATCCTCTCTTCAAGCGAACCGACCTTCTCTTCCAGGATGAGAACATCGCTTCTGGTCGCCATCTCAGCAAAAATTCGGGAAAGGGCTTCGGCCTGCGCCTCGTCCATCGCCGTGCGCTGTAAATAGTCGCGAATCGTGTTTGGATTCATTTTACGTGATCGCTTCTACTTGGTTCGTGCAATGTCGGCATTCGCCTCGTTGACATAGACCCCATTTGCACGGCCCACATAACTTCTCGAATCTGGCAGAGTCTCGTCCGACGCCTGGCCATTCATTTTCGTTCATCCGTCACATTTCATCGTCTCGTTTCGTCATTATGTATCTTTAATGCAATGGCGAACACAAACGCAACCAATCGTCCGCTTCGCGGCGGCGGGGCGTAGACGTTTTCCGCTGAACACGCAGCACCGTAAACAGCAATGAGAGTTTTTATCGCGGGTGGCACCGGGGCTATCGGCAAGGTCCTCGTGCCGCTTCTCGTCGAGAACGGACATGAGGTGATCGTTCTCGCGCGTGGTGAGCACAAGGTCGAAGAGGTCGAAGCAATGGGTGCGAAGGCCGCTGCTGCCGATCCACTCGACAGAGAAGAGTTGACGGCAGCCATCAGGAGCGCAGAGCCGGAAGTGATCATGCATCAGCTCACTGCCCTCTCCGGCGCAGGCAACTTCAGGAAGTTCGACGAAGAATTTGCGCTGACCAATCGCTTCCGCACCGAGGTCACGGATACCATGCTCGCCGCGGCGCGCATGGTGGGAGCGCGCCGTTTCATTGCGCAGAGTTTCTGCGGATGGCCGTTTGCGCGCGAAGGCGGGCCCGTCAAGACGGAAGAGGATCCACTCGACGCGAACCCGCCGGCGAGCTTCAGCAAAACGCTGGCGGCAATTCGGCGTCTCGAGGACACGATACAGAGGACCACGGAAACGGAGGCCCTTGCCCTGCGATATGGAATGCTCTACGGACCGGGCACCGGTTTCGCGAGGGATGGCTCGATTGTCGATCTCGTCCGCAAGCGCAGGATGCCCATCATCGGTGACGGTGCCGGAACCTGGTCGTTCATCCACGTGCAGGATGTCGCACGCGCGACCGTGGCTGCGATGTCGCGTGCTGAGCCTGGAGTTTACAACGTGGTCGATGACGATCCGGCGCCTGTATCGACCTGGCTGCCGTATCTTGCGGATGTCCTCGACGCCAGGCCGCCTCGGAAGCTGCCCGCCTGGCTGGGTAAGATCGCAATCGGCGACGGCGGCGTGTCGATGATGACCAGAATTCGCGGCGGTTCGAACGCCAAAGCAAAGCGTGAATTCGAGTGGCGGCCGATCTACCCGACCTGGCGGCGCGGCTTCGTCGAAGAATTTGGCTAATCAATCAACGAACATTATAGCCGAGCAAACCGTGTTCCCGCACGGCTACCGGGACCGGCTTTCGTTCCTGAGATTACATGGCCTTCCGAACCCCGAATGAACGATCTGAGCAGCTTGCCCACAGCTGGCAGGCGAACGCCGTGCCCTGGACGAACGCCGTTCGCAAGCGGGCCATAGCCAGCCGTCGGCTCGGCACGGATGAGGCGATTCTCCAGGCGATACGCGAACGACGACCGAGGACTCTTCTGGATGTCGGCTGCGGTGAAGGCTGGCTCGTACGTGCTGTGGCGAACGAAGGTGTGGATGCCACAGGCATTGACGCGTCGGATCTGCTGATTGAACATGCACGCGCTGAAGGCGGAGGGCGCTTCGAGGTGTGCTCGTACGACGAGGTGACGGAGAATCCGGAGGTCGTGCCATCCGAGTACGATGTAGTCGTCCTCAACTTCGCACTTTTCGAGGAAGACTCCCGGCCGCTGCTTCGCGCTCTGGGAACGAGACTCAGCGCCCGCGGCGTCCTCATCATCCAGACAAAACATCCGTGGAGTGACACCGGCACCGGACATTACGAGGACGGCTGGCGCACGGAGAAGTTTGCCGACATGGAGGGGTTTACGGAGCCCATGCCGTGGTACTTCCGCACCCTGGCGTCGTGGGTCGATCTGCTGAACAACAGCAGGTACCGCATCGAGCAGTTAAGAGAACCGGCGCATCCGGAGTTCCAACTCCCCATGTCGCTGATCCTCGTTGCAGCTCCCTTTGCCTGAGAGGCCGTGCAGCCGACCGTCCGCG
>CAZKNF010000166.1:0-2427 GCA_964554105.1 uncultured Rhodothermales bacterium
CGTCGAGGCCGAAGGCATCGGCGAGACGACGGGTAAATTTGCCATCGTGAAGTAGCCTGATATGATCAGAGCATCCCACACGCCCTATCTCACGCTAGCTCTCATGAGCCTGCTGGTCCACGCGGCCGCCGCGCAGGAGGGTTCGGATATTCCCGACCACATCCGCGGTACGGAAGGCGCTGTTGCCCGCGGGATTTTGGACGGCAACCTCATCGAAGCGAGTTTCCGAAATTTCACCGAAATAGCCGGACCGGACACGCAGGTAGGCGTCTGGCCGCGCGGCACCAACAATCGGCATACAGATGGAATCGGCGTCTCCGTCGGCGCCACGGTCCGTGGCCACCGTGCAAAATATCCGACTTTTTTCGGTGGGAGGCCGGACACCGTGCTGAATCCCATCAGCATGAACTACTACTATGGCCGCTCGATCAGCCCGGATGGCGATGTATGGGGATGGCTTCCACTGCCCGGATTTCACGACCCGATTCGCTTCAATCCCGTCACGGGCGAACGCGAGCCGACACCGGCGCTGTCCGACGATCCGACGAGCTGGCCTGCCTCCTGGCCGGATAAGTTCAGTGATCCGGATGATCCCGGATGGCGCAACGACGAGGTCGATGGCGATCCGCTGAGGGCAGCTTGGAATGGCTTCTTCGGCAAGGGCGTATTGAATGCCGATCTCGAGTCGTTCTTCGTCGTGGACGACCTCAGCGCACACGACTACGGCATCAATCCGCGAACCGGCCGCCCGTACAGCGAATTCGGCGTATTTTACCCCGATCCGTCAGAC
This sequence comes from uncultured Rhodothermales bacterium, assembly GCA_964554105.1. GTDB lineage: Bacteria > Bacteroidota > Rhodothermia > Rhodothermales > VXPQ01 > CAZKNF01. Next base: position 791 of record CAZKNF010000166.1, read on the forward strand.
TCTACGAAAGGCGGACTCGGCCTTCAGATGCAGATGCGCATTTTCCAGTGGGCCAATATCCTGGCAGAGGATGCCGCATTCATTCTTTATCGCATCACGAATGTTGGACAGACCCACTACGGCGAGACGATCGATCTCTCCTGTTACGACGGCGTCGACGGTCTCGGACGAAAAGTCATCTCCCGGCCCTGCATAACGGGACTGCACATGACGCAATTCTCAGATCTCGGACTGGGTTGGGAGGAAACCGACGAGAGCAGCGCCTACGATCCGCAGGAAGACATCGCATGGGCCTGGGATCATGACGGCATCGGCACGCGGCCAGGCGGGGGCCAGTACCAGCTCGGCGTGACCGGATATGCGTTTCTCGAGAGTCCCACCAAGCGCGACGACGGTCTCGACAACGACGAAGACGGCATTGTCGACGAGGGCCGTTTCTCCGGCCCGGGTATCCTCATCGAGGGCAAGGATGCCATTCGTGGGTACGTCGAGGCGAACTATGATCTCGGAAATTTCGAACGTGTGCTGGGCTCGCTTGAAGATCGTCGGGCATACAACGCCGGGCGCTGGTGGACTGGAGATGAGGATCTCGACTGGGTCGGATACGACGACAAGAACGGAAACGGGCGTCACGACGATGACGAGCTCGTCAACGATGACTACGGGAGAGATGGCCTGAGTCCCAACGATGTAGGCTATCCCGGCCCTGACACCGGGGAATCCGACCGAATACCAACGGCCGGCGAACCGAATTTCGATCAGACCGACATCGAGGAGAGCGACCAGCTCGGCCTCACCGGCGTGCACCTGAGCTGTCGGCCGTGTTACACCGACGGTGCCGTGATGGCCGACGACACCTGGATGTGGGCGCGAGTTATGGAGAACCAGTTCCCGCTGGGGACGAAGCCGCAGCGTGCAGCGGCGGATATCGAGCCGTGGATCACGTGGAATTCAGGTCCCATCGAGCTCGCGCCCGACCAGACGGATTTCTTCTCGACCGCGTGGCTGTTCGGGTGGGATGAAGAAGATTTCCTCACGAACCGGCGCGTGGTGCAGACCATTTACGATGCCGACTATCGATTTGCACAGCCTCCGATAATTCCCCGTCTCAAGGCCCGATCCGGCGACGGTTACGTAGTCCTTTCCTGGGACACGCTTTCGTTGTCCAGCTACGATCGATTCACGCAGCAGAATGACTTTGAGGGTTATAAGCTCTATCGGGGTAACGACCCCTTGCTAAATGACGCCCGCGATATCACGGATTTCCGCGGCGTCCCGACGCTCTACCAGCCGATCGCGCAGTGGGATCTAAAGAACGGAATTCGCGGAACGACTGCGGTGCTCGAAGGAAGGGCGGTTTACGAGCTCGGAGGCGACACAGGTCTTGAATTCGCCTACATCGACAGGGATGTCACGAACGGGAAGACGTATTACTATGCGCTCGTTGCCTACGACCATGGCTTCGATCCGGATTCCTCGACGCTCGATCTCAACGCTGTACCCATCGATCCGCAGGAGAACACGTTCAACGTGAGCGTTGATCAGGGCGGCACTGTTCGCGGCCATTCGGTGAATGTCGCCATCGTCACGCCGCGCTCGCGTGCGGCGGGTTACGTCGAGACCTCGACGAACGAATC
>CAZKNF010000167.1:0-2341 GCA_964554105.1 uncultured Rhodothermales bacterium
GGCGCCGAACTCCCCGAAGTCCGGCCACGTGCCCGTCACCAGGTCCCGCGGCTTCGAGCGGTGAAGCGCCTTGCCGCGAGAATCCCGCACCGGCACCATCGCACCGGAAGACCGGCGTCAATTTCACCACAAAAACGTGTACGTGTACTTCGCGATCACCGTCCGGCTGTCGGTGAAGGGCAGCGAGGGCTCGGCGGCGTGACGACTCGTGTTGATGCCTTCATTGTAGACGAGATAAAAGTCGTTGCCTTCTCGAGGATTGTAGCGGAAGCGAATGTTGGCCAACGCGGCCTCGACCGTGCTATTGGCCTGCAGAAAGGTGGACAGCGTAATCTTGGTGCTGAGCGACAGGTCCGCACGGAGTCGTGCGACGTGGGCATTGAAGGCTTCGTCCCGATCCGGGAAGCGGATCCGGTCGTGGCGATAGGTGGCGCTCAGATTGATCTTTGGCGAGACGTTCCAGCTAGGCTGGAGCATAATCGTGAGGCGATGACCATCGAAAAATGAGCCGGCTTCGAGATCTGCTGAAAGGCGAAGCGACCGCCCCCCCGGTGTGCTCATCGACCCGGACACAGCGGCGTAGCGGTACTGCCCCGCCGGGACGCCGGCTTCATCGGAAAGATCAAAAGGCTCCGTAATATCCTCAAATATCAGGTTAAGCTCGCCCCGGAGGTTGTATCCCGACCGCAGCGACGCCACATAGGCCGGGCTGATCTGCGCCGTCTCCACGGCGCCGTCCTCGTTTCGGAGAAAGACGGCATTCTGCGCCTGAACGCTGTGTGCACTGATCGGCGAGGACGCCTCCGGGCGCCATCCGTATCCGACATTGCCGGTCAGCTCCGTAAAGTCTTTCCGGAGCTGGAATCCGATCCCCGGACGGTACGCATCACCCGCGCGCGATACTCCAACCTCGTAGCCGAGGCCGGTCGAGCGCGAACGCTGCCACAAAAGCCTGAATCGGCTGTTCTCAAGGGTCGTGAGGCGGTTTACGCCGTCCGTCTCGAACGACTGCGCCCAGGCTAAGCGGACGTAATCATCCGCGGATATGTTGAGAACACCGTCGAGGCCGTATACGGCATTGAACGTCCCGTCGACGTCGATTCGCGACGTGGCGATCTGGCCGATGTAAGAGTTTGGATTGAACATGCTGCGCTTCATCCGTACGACACTGAAGTTCTCCGAAGAAAGATCCTTGTCCCTACCCGTCTGCAGGCTCAGAACTCCCAAATCCCATTGCCCGGCCCGCCCGACCAGACGCGATCCACCCAGGAGTGGAACCGCCTGTCCGTCATGAAGCCCGATTTGGCGGCTGTAGAACACCCGGTCAAAGCCGCCGAAGCTGAGATCGAAGTTGCTCGTCCGCTCGAGGAAAAACTGCCGCTTTTCCGGAAAAAAGAGCGAGAACCGGGTGAGGTTGACCTGCTGATTGTCTGCCTCGACCTGGGCGAAGTCCGTGTTCACCGTGACGTCAAGCGTCATGTTGCTCGTGATCCCGTATTTGACGTCGAAGCCCGCGTCGTAGGTCGGATCGTCCGAGCGGATGTAGGCCGTTTCCGCACTGTTGAGGTGATAATCCTGACCGATCCCGCTCGTTACGTAGGGCGTGACGTAGAGTGGCCGCTGCGCCCGAAGCCCGTCGAAAGTAATCCGGTGGCCCTTCGACGGCTTGACGAAGCTCCAGAATCCCCAGTCTGGCGGAATCTCCGGAAAGATCTGCAACTCCTGATTACGGGCAATGTACCGGTAGGCGACCACGCCCATCGTGGTGCGCCCCTCTGCATCCGGCTCGAAGCGGAGGCTCGACCAGGGGATCCGCATCTCCGCCGACCAGCCGTCGTCGTTGACCGATGTCTCGCCATCCCAGAACGTATTCCAGTCTGTGTTGACATCCGATATCTCGCGCGCATCGTTCGAAAACGCGGCATCCGCACGCGCACCCGTCGGATACAGGACGAATACGAGTGAGTTTTCGTAATCATTGAACGAATCTATCGACACGGCAATCTGATCGTTCTCGTCGTCCCAGTTGTCCCGCTTGAAGGTCGCCATGGTCGGGTCCTCGGAGTCGAAGCATTGCGCCGAGACATACAGGTACTCCTCGTCATAGGCAATGCGCAGCTCCGTCCGCTCCGACAGAGGCCCTCCGAACGTCGGCCCGAACTGCACGAGCGACAGCGGCTCGACTGCACTCCACGCCGAATCATCAACCCGCCCATCGAAGACGATAGGAGCGCTCAGGCGCGCCGCTTCCATTGCAGGAGAATTATCGGTGCCGTCGAGCTGCGCCGCAGCCGGCTGAATGCACAGGACCGCAGCCACGGCCAGCATGAGAAAACGCATA
>CAZKNF010000168.1:0-2339 GCA_964554105.1 uncultured Rhodothermales bacterium
TAGTCCATATATCCCGCCTCGCGAACAAGGAACGTCACCGGAATTTGGCGCGAATGGAGCATCTCGGCCATCTCAATGCCGATCAACCCCCCTCCCACGACCACGGCCCGGTCCACGTCACGCGTATGCCGCTCCATCTCGTCGAGATCGGGTTTGCCATAGAGGCCCTGCACCCCTTTCAGATCCTGACCCGGCCATCCGAATCTGTTTGATTTTGAGCCGGTGGCGAGAAGCAGCACGTCGTAGTCAATTGATGTCCCGCTGCGAAGATCGAGGCGCTTACTTCGGACGTCGATACGCTCGACGTAGTCCCTCACGGTAGCGATCGAGTTTTTCTCCCAGAACCAGTCCTCGTACGGCTTCGTGTCCTTGAAGCGCATGTGGCCCATGTAGATGTACATGAGGGCCGTGCGCGAATAGAAGTAATCCGTCTCGTCCGAAATCATCGTTATCCGATCGCTTGACATCTTGCGGATGAACCGTGCCGCGGTGACGCCGGTGATTCCGTTGCCGATAATGACGATGTGCCGGCTCATGTGGAAAGGTGGATCTGGAAAATGCGTACGCATGTGTTACAACGCGCAACATCCTCAATAGAGCCCGTGGGCCCCCGTACGACGGTACGTCTTGCATTTCGGACGACCTCGCTATAGTTTCGCCACTCATCCGGAAACATGGTAAGGGGATGATCTACGGAATAACGGGCAATACGCACAAGGAGAAGCTCTGGGAGCCAGTCGCGGAACTCGTGACCTGGTTCGTCGACGAGGGATTGTCCTTTCTGCTGCAGAGCGAGGTCGCCGACGGGATGGCTGAACGTGAAATCCTGCCGCAAGATCTCTGCCACCAGCATCGCACCGATGCGCTGGCTGCCGATACGGACGTCATCCTGTCGTTCGGCGGTGACGGGACGATGCTCCGAAGCGCACACGAGGTGGGTACACAAGAAACGCCGATACTCGGCGTGAACATCGGACGGCTCGGATTCCTTGCTGAAATAGAGGTCGCCCAGCTCCGGACTACGATCCGCAGCCTCGAGAACGGCGATTATCGGCTCGAGCCGCGGATGCTGCTAAACGTCGAGATCCGCGAACCTGAGACAATCTCCGCCTACTGGGCCCTGAACGAATTCGTCATCGAGCGGAGCGGCTCGGCCGGACTCCTCTCCATCCGCGTCACCATCGACGGCGTGCACCTGAACGATTACTGGGCAGACGGTTTGATCATTTCAACCCCGACGGGCTCGACGGCCTATTCGATGTCCGTGGGCGGACCGATTGTCGCCCCGGAATCGGATGTGGTGATCCTCACACCTCTGGCACCTCACAGCCTCACCGTGCGGCCGATTGTAGTGCCCGCTTCAGCCGTTATCGAGGCGCGGGTTATTCGCAATGAGCAGCCCTACGTCCTTGCATTCGATGGGCGCAGTCGGGCGTTCGAGAAGGGCGAAGAGGAGATTGCCTTCCGTTTCTCACAGGCTCGGCACGTCGTGAATCTGATCAAGCTGCCCGAGCAGCATTTCTTCCAGACGCTTCGATCGAAGCTCATGTGGGGCGTTCTCAGGCAGAACTGATCGTCCACGAACCGTCCGCGGGTACTCGTTGCGTGAGGAGCTAAGCGGCTGACGCCCTCCTGCGCTTTGGATGCTCGACGGGAAAGCGGACGGTAAATACGGATCCCTCTTCGGGCGCCGTTTTGAGATCAATCCATCCGCCGAAGGCGTCGACGAGATGCTTCGATACAGTCAGGCCGAGGCCGCAGCCTTCGTACGAGCGCGATAGCCCATCGCTCCCCTGCAGAAAGGCCTCGTAAATTTTCGGCAAGAAATCTGGCCGGATGCCTACACCCGTATCGCTCACGCACACATAGGCAGCTTCATCGTCGAGGCCGGCCTCCACCGCGACCCCGCCGTCACTGGTAAATTTTACGGCGTTGTCGATGAGACTCGACACTACTTCGCTAAGCGCAGCGCGATCGACGTCCAGTTCGATGTCGACGCCGTCGGGAAAGTCAACGGTGAGATCGAGCTCCTTCGCCTCGGCAGCCGCGCGGAATCGATCGGCCACGCTGCAGACGACCGTGGCAAGGTCGACGATCTCATCGCTGGAATCGAGCATGTCGGCCTCGATGCGCGAGAGGTGCAGGAGCGAATCCAGCGTCCGGAGCAGCCGGTTGCCCCCGCGATTGATTTCGGCGGCGAACTCGCAAACCTCCTCCGCGCCTTCGATTTCGATGATCTGGGCGAAGCCCATAATTGCAGTCAGCGGCGTTCTGAATTCGTGGTGGAGATTATTCAGGATGATGGATTTCAGTCGATCTGATGCTTCCGCCTTCTCTTT
>CAZKNF010000169.1:0-2312 GCA_964554105.1 uncultured Rhodothermales bacterium
CGCACCGCCGGCGCTATCGTCGTGTTCGTCATGGTCGGCGCCATCGCGATGGTTCACTGGCCGCACGGCTGGAATTCAGTGAATATGGGAATGGGCAACGAGGGGCGTGGCATGGAATTCCAAGTGACGCTGATCACGATTGCCCTCTATTTCGTGATCGTCGGCAATGCGCATCAGAACGCCCCGGTCGTGTCCCATCACGCTGAAGCCGCACGTCCTGTGGACAAGGTGTGAGCCCGGCCTAACGAGTCGGCGGATAGTCCGATTGCCCGACTACACTGTCTATGGAAGCGTGCTCCGTTCGACGACGTCCGTGACAGCCGCTGCCACGCGGTGCGGATGGTCCTCCGGCACGAAGTGCTTGCCACCGCGGACGCGGTCGAGCGGAGCACCCAAGTCGTCGGCGAGTCGCTGGCCGTAGTGGAGTTTTTGAAACCGATCGGCTGCGCCCCAGACGAGTGAGGCAGGGATTTGGAACCGTGACAGATCGTCGGCGACGGCGAGCGTGTCACGAACGTCGAGCCATTGGATCTGCCGTGCAAGCGCCTCCGTCGCTCTCTCGTCTGCGTATGGTCGCCAGTGAACGCCGAGCGATTCTTTCATTCGCCCAACGTCATCGTGACCCCGGAAGAACAACACCATCATGATGACATAGACGAACGCATCGGGACACCGTGCCAGAAGCGGACCCAGCGCCCGCAGCATCTTGACGCTCGGGATCGGCCAGGAGTCATAACAGACCGCGTTTACAAGGACGAGACCACGGACGCGATCCGGATACCGAACGGCCGCGATCTGTGCGACGCCCCCGCCGAGGTCATGTCCTACGAGGACGGCGTCGTCGAGATCGAGACTGTCCATCCAACGGATGAGGTATTCAGCCTGCCGGGCCAGAGAGAGATCGCGGCCGGCGCCTTCCGATATGGAGCGGCCGTATCCGACCATTTCCCAGGCGAGACACCGATGCTTGCCGAGATCCGGCGTTACGTGTCGCCACAATCGCGGCCCCGTGGGGATGCCGTGTAGGAATACGACGGGCTTGCCGACGCCGTGCTCCTCCCAACGCATCGTCAGGCCTCCTTGCGTTTCAATGATATGTTCGCTCATTTCGGATTTAGCAGGCAATCAGCGAGAGCCACGAAGGGTGTTCATGCGGTCCACACGGCCGAATGCAGCAAGCAGCAGGTTGGCGGCTGAATGCGCTGCCAAGAACGTGCCGTCAGCGGCGCCGGACCAGAAAGCGTGCCGTCAGCTGCTCCGGACCGGCAAGCGGGACATCCGAGGTTAAACTTGTCGGAATTAAGCCTTGCGATCCTGCATCAATACGGGCACTCGCGAGAAGCATATGAGTTGCCCTGAAGCCGTGATGATGAGGTGATAGAGCACTAAAGTCGCAAACGAGCGACTCGTCTTAACGGCGATGTAAGTGACCTTCTAAGTAGCGCCTGCAGTAGTTGCTCTGGTGTCGAAGTTTCTAGACCGCTGGCGGCGTGTCGCCTGGTGACGCACGGTCTACGGGTTCAGCTCTTCTTGAATGAAGACGCAAAATCACGGACAAAATCATGGAAACTGCGGGCAGGCCGGCCAGTGATCTCCTCGACGCCGTCCGTGATAATTTCGGTTCCGCCGCCCTGACGCTGGTAGGAGGCCAGGGCGAGTCGCGCCCCGATGTGCCACGGGGGAAGACCGGCGCGCCGCAGACGGCTCCAGGCATCGTCATCTGTTTCGGGAACGTACGTCAACGGCAGCTCCAGCGCATCCGCTAGCTGCGCGGTGGCCTCACGATAGGAAATCGCCTGGGGGCCGGTCAGCGTATAGCGCTTTCCTTCGTGGCCATCTTCGGTCAGCACTGCCGCCGCCACCGCCGCGATATCCCTCGTATCGATCATTGGAATACGTGCCTCGCCGGACGGGGAATAAATCTTCGCATCATTCCGGATCGAAGCGCTCTGATCGAGCAAGTTCTGCATGAAAACATGCGGACGGAGAATCGTCCAGCCCAGATCGGCAGCGCGCAGAACTCGTTCAACGTTATAATGCCAGACACCGATCACGGACTTGGAGTGGTCTGACGCGCCGAGCGCGGACAACTTGACCACGTGTGCGACACCCGCCGCTTCGGCCGCTGCAATGGCGTTTTTTTGCAGGACAACCATATCCTCGACGTTGCCGGTCAGGAGAAAGAGCCTGTCGGCCCCAGCAAAAACCTCGGGGAGCGCATCGGGGTCGGCGAGATCGGCGGCGACCCAGGTGACCCCCGCAAGCCGCTCACCACGAGTGGGATTACGCGAAAGGGCCCTGACCTCGGCACC
>CAZKNF010000170.1:0-2226 GCA_964554105.1 uncultured Rhodothermales bacterium
TGATTCTCTACGTTGATCTCCGGAGGCACCGTGCGGCCGCTTTCTTGCAGCCACGTCCGCCATTCCTCTTCAGACTGCTGCGTCAGCAGGTCCTCCTCCTCGAATCCTTGTTCGAGGGCGAATTCGAGCGCGCCGTCGCCGACGAGCATGACATGAGGCGTCTCCTCCATCACCTTGCGGGCGACGGATACGGGATGCATGATGTGCTGAAGGAACGCGACCGATCCGCAGCGTCCCTGCTCATCCATGATGCACGCGTCCAGGGTTACTCGTCCCGTGGCATCCGGGCGCCCCCCGATCCCTACAGTGCGCGAGTTCGGATCCGCTTCAGTGACCCGTACACCCGTTTCCACGGCGTCTAGCGCGGTGCCGCCGTTGGCGAGAACGTCCCAGGCGGCTTCATTCGCTTGTATGCCGTGGTTCCACGTCGAGATGACGATGGGCATCCGGACGGGCTCGACCGGGCGTGGAATAATTCGGCCGGCTCCAGCGAGCGCGCCGGTGACACCTAACTTCAGAAAGTTTCGACGATCGGTCATGGAATGAGGGGCAAGGAGAATGATTCAGCCGCGCCACGCGGCCAGGAACCTGCATGTCGCGTCACCGCACGACGCTTTCCATTTCGCTGCAGTCCTTATGAAATGTAGACGTTTTTCCTCGGCGAAACTCCGCCGCTCCGTAGCGAGCGATTATCCACAAAATCTTGGCTGATGCCTTCACTGTGCCACCCACCGTACCGGTGACCTTCGAGACTCCCACGCGACGCCGATATGATACGGGGACTTCCTCACATCGAAGCCCGGCACGGACCGCCTTGACTTGCATTTCGACTGTCCACCCGAACGTCTTGTCCTGCATCGAGAGGGACTCGAGCTCGTCGAATCGAATGGCGCGAAACGGGCCGAGATCCGTGAATCGAACGCCCCAGATGTGGTGAATCAAAAAGCAGGCGAGCCGATTTCCTGCGATCGCGTGCGGCATCATGGCATCGGGTTCACGCGCTCCACGCAGGCGGGAGCCCACGACGAAATCAGCACGGCCGTCAACGATCGGCGCAAGGAGGAGCGGCATCTCGTCCGGATGATCGCTGTAGTCGCCGTCGAGAAAGACGATAATACCGGGCCGCCGCGGGCGCACATAGTCGAGCCCCTTTAAACATGCGTAGCCATATCCTCGGCGGCTCTCTGTGAGGACGGTTGCTCCTGCAGCCCGGGCGTTGCCGGCGGTCTCGTCAGTCGAGGCATTGTTTACAACGACGACCTCGTCGACGAGCCCGTCAGGGATGTCCTCGATCACACGCCCGATAGCGCGGGCCTCGTTAAAGGCGGGAATGATGACTATGATGCCTCGGCCGTACGTCGATGGTTCCATACATCAACCGTACCGGCTGTAAAAATCGTCGTTATCGTCTTCGTCGATGTCGTCATCATCATCGGAAAACGGCCCGAGAGACGACAGCATCGAACCCATCATGTCGTTGTACGTGATCGCGTCGTCGACGAGCTCTTTACCGATCAGAGAGTTCTGATGGAGCGCTTCGAGCACGAACCCCATCGCTGACGCCGCTTCCGCGGGGTTAGCCGGATTCGAATGCTCCTTGACTACGTCACGAAGGCCATCTACGCCGTCGAGCGCCTTTGCATAATCGACAGCCGCCATATCCGGATAGATGTCGACCGACTTCCCGGATGCGAACCAGCTCAGCGTTTCCTGATAAGGCGAGCGGCCAGACTTTTTGTCGGACGGATCCGGAAAGTAGCGCGAATAGATCGTGTTTACGGCCCGGCCGATGAGCAGCCTGGCCACGTTCTGTGCGCCCTCCTGCTCCCCTTCGTAGACGAGTTCGACCTTGCCCGTAATCGCCGGCTCGACGTAATGCAGGTCGCTCAGACGAACGGTAGCTTCAGCTTCCTGATTCAGAAGGGCCCGCCGTTCTGCGGCCGAGATCAGGTCTTCGAGCGCGGCGCGCGTCATCCGAGCGGAGACGCCGGATTTCTGATCGATGTATTCACTCTCGCGGGCTTCGAATGCGACCTGTTCGATGACCTCTCTGTAGTAGTGCGGCACATGCACCTGCACGCTCTCCTGGTCGTCGCCGGCGCGATCTTCCCACGCTTCCTGCTGCGTGATCTCCATGCCGATCCCGAGCGTCTTCGGGTAGTGCGTGATGATTTGACTGTCGATCCGGTCTTTCAGCGGCGTGATGATGTTGCCGCGGTTTGTGTA
>CAZKNF010000171.1:0-2226 GCA_964554105.1 uncultured Rhodothermales bacterium
GGAGGCGCTTGGCCGCGGGATTAATGAACTGAACTTCTCCGTCAGCCCGAAACGAAATAAGCGCGACGCCAACGTGTCTGACAACGTGTTCGAGATATCGGAACCGCTCCTCCCGCTCCGCACGAACCTGCTGGAAGGCATCGGTTACCTCGTCGAAGGCCAGGCGTAGCCGGTCGAAGAGGGGACCGCGTCCGCCGCTGATGAAGCCAGTCGAAAAGTCTGAAAATCGGATCGCCTCTAGAAAGCGCGTTAGATCGCGGGCCGTTCTTTCCCCATAGCGAATGAGTCCGGCAACTTGGTATACGATCAGGATCGCGATGGCAACCGAGGCTACGTAGAGTCGCGTCCACCCGATGACGTACGCCAGGAGGAGCGACGATCCAACGATCAGAAGAACGCGAAAGGTAATCTGAACACGATATCGCCTGTGAAGGTGCATGGTCGAACACTCATGGACGGACGAAAACGCTCCATTACAGACCGTATTTTTCAATTCGGCGGTATAGTGCCTTTCGCGAGATGCCGAGCTCGTCGGCCGCGCGGCTGATATTGCCGCCGTGCTTACTGAGCGCCTTCCTAACGGCGACCTGCTCGAGCGTTTCCAGATCCAGACTGCCCAGCATCATCTCACCGGCCGGGGCATCCTCATCCGCCGAGAAAGTGAAATCGGACGGCTGCAACTCATCGTCCTCGCTGAGTATAACGGCTCGCTCCATGGCGTGCTGCAGCTCCCGCACGTTTCCGGGCCAACGGTAATTCTCAAGCTTCCAGACTGCCTTTTGGCTCAGTGTTCGAGCAGTCTTCTGATACTTCCGACCGTAGATGTCTATAAAGTGCTGGGCGAGAAGGAGAATATCTTCCCGCCGATCGCGAAGCGCCGGCAGTTCGATCTCGACAGTATTTACACGGTAGAGGAGATCCTGCCGGAAGAGTCCCTGCTTTGCCAGCCCGTACACCGACTGATTTGTGGCAGAGACCAGTCGGATGTCGATGGGCCGCGGCTGCGTCGAGCCAACGCGCGTCACCTCTCGATGCTGCAGGACGGTCAACAGCTTCGCCTGAAGCGGAAGGGGAATATTTCCGATTTCGTCCAGAAACAGCGTCCCGCCCGACGCTACCTCAAAGCGTCCCGACCGGTCTTCGTCCGCTCCTGTAAACGCCCCTTTCACGTACCCGAACAGCTCGCTCGCGAAGAGCGATTCGGAAAGTGAACCGAGATCTACGTTGACGAAGATCTCGTCTGATCGCGGCGATCGACGGTGGATCGCACGCGCTACGAGCTCTTTGCCGGTTCCATTCTCACCGAGAATCAGCACATTCGCATCCGTGGCGGCGACCTTCTCAATCGTTTCGAAGACCCGAAGGATGGCCGGACTCGTCCCGATAAATTCCTGAAAAGGCTGATAAAGATCGTCACTCAGCCATTCCTGCCTGCGGCGCATTTGCTCCGCATTCCGGCGGGAGCGGTGGAGTTTGACGGCGGTCGTAACGATGGACAGGAGCTTCTCGTTGCTCCAGGGCTTGGTGATGAAGTCAGTCGCACCTTCTTTCATCGCTCTCACGGCCTGTGCAACATCGCCATATGCGGTGATTAAGATCACGGTCACCGTCGGGTCGATTTGCTGGATATGGCGAAGCCACTGGAAGCCTTCACGTCCACCGGAGGCATCCAGCTGAAAGTTCATATCGAGCAGAACCACATCATAGTGCCCCTCTTCCAATAGCGCGGGAATCGCTGCCGGATCTCGTGCGGTGTGCACCGATTCCACATGCTGGTGCAATAGGATGCGAATGGCCGCGAGCACGTCCTGCTTGTCGTCGACAACGAGTACGCGTCCTAATTTGTCGCTCATGACGTCTGCCAGCGCGCGTTCTCGCGCCACGGAGGTGGTGCCTGTGTCTTTGCTGTCGGGCATCAAAAACAATTCCGCCTGATGGGTTGACGACGAAAACCTGCTGAATCATGCCACGGGCGATAATGACCCGCGTCCCGCTGTGCGTTTTGTCACATAACCTGTGCGAAATCGCACATCCATTTCTCGATCTCAGGGCAGGGAGCCCCACCTACGAGCCTCCCGAATTCGCTGATTCTATAGATACGCAGGACGGGCGGACATCACAAAGCCTTTGGGGAGGTTTGTTGGCGGCCGTCGCGCGACGCGTGGCACGGTTTTCGTCGCTGGGTTATGTATGCAGCGAGACCAAGTTATGCTGCGGACAGGGACC
>CAZKNF010000172.1:0-2111 GCA_964554105.1 uncultured Rhodothermales bacterium
GAGTACGCCCCAGCCGACGAGCACGAGCAGGTGAAGCGCTCCGTAGATGTGCCTGAACCGCCGGCCGAGCGCGAACGCGAATGAGCATTTAAATGACGGCATGATCAGGTCTTCGATCAGATGCGTCCGCCAGTTGCCGTCGAGCGGACGGCGGTCGCCTCCGATGAGCGTCGGGGCGATGAAGTGGACTTCGAGCATCCGCACGCGCGCTCGAAACGCATCGTAGAAGCGATAGCGGCGCGCTTCGATGAAGGCGAAGAAACCGAGCACCGAAAGATTGATCAGCATGGCCTCGTTGACCATGTCCGAATTTCGGACCGCGAAGGCGAACAGGGATCCGGTACCGATGATCGCCCAGTTCGCCGTCGCGTCGAAGCGCCTGCGCCACTCCATCATCCTGCCCAGCTCACCGCGATAAAAGTGCGTGAGCGTCGAAACGTAGCTCGACGAGGTAACGTCCGGCGGAGGATTTTCTGATGGATCCATCTCGACAGCAATCAGAATGCTATAAGTGCGACTACTACGGTCGTACGAGGTCTCGTAAGATATGGGAGATCCATTCGTCCGTTATTGATTGATCGATGGGAACAGGGTTCGCTAGCGGAGGCGTAAACAAGCGTTCGCGTGCGAATGGCACATTCACCGGCTCCAGCAACCTGAATGCATTTCCCTGATTTCTCGTTGCCTATCACCGACCCGGTGCTGATCTTCGCGCTGGTGATGGTCATCATCTTGATCCTGCCGCTGCTCTTCCAGCGGATGCGTATACCCGGGATCGTAGGGCTCATCATAGCGGGCGTGATTATCGGTCCGCACGCATTGAATATGCTCGCCCGTGACCAGACGATAGAGTTGCTCGGCACGGTAGGGCTCCTCTATATCATGTTTATCGCCGGTCTTGAGGTGGACCTCAATGAGTTCAACCGGCAGCGGAATCGCAGTGTCATATTCGGGATGATAACGTTCGCCTTGCCTCAGGGGCTGGGTGCCGTCGTCGGTCGTTATGCTCTCGGTTTCGATTGGCCGGGTGCGATCTTGCTCGGGGCGGTCTTCGCCTCTCATACGCTGCTCGCTTACCCGATTATAAGCCGGCTCGGCCTCTCGAAAGGAGAGGCGGTGACCACGGCGGTAGGGGCGACGATCCTGACCGATACCGCCGCCCTGCTCGTCCTCGCGGTAATCGTCGGAGCGTCGGAGGGGGCTCTCACGCCCATGTTCTGGATTCAGATGACGGTGGTGCTGTCCGTCTACGTCGTTGCCGTCCTGTGGGGAGTGCCAAGGCTCGGTAGATGGTTCTTTCATCAAATACGAAGCGACGGTGTGTTCGAATTCGTTTTCGTGCTCGCCGTCGTATTCGTGTGCGCGTTCCTGGCGGCGGTGGCCGGAGTGGAGCCTATCATCGGCGCATTCCTCGCCGGCATTGCGCTGAATCGTCTCGTGCCTGAACAGAGCACGCTCATGAATCGAACACGTTTCGTGGGAGAATCCCTGTTCATCCCATTTTTCCTCATTTCGGTGGGAATGCTGGTCGACATCCGGGTGCTGCTCGGGGGTGCGGAGGCCTGGTTTGTGGCCGGGGCCATGCTCGGGACGGTTCTCGTGACGAAATGGCTGGCAGCGCAGATGACGAGGCCGCTGTTCGGATATACATTCGACCAGGCGTGGATGGTGTTTGGGCTGACCATCCCACAGGCCGCAGCCACGTTAGCAACTGTCTTGATTGGCTACAACGTCGGTATCTTCGGCGTAGGTGTGCTCAACGGCACAATTTTGATGATGCTCGTAACGTGCATGATCGGCCCCTGGGTTGCCGAGCGATACGGGCGCCGCGTGGCGCTGCGGGCACAACGGACTCCGTTCGAACCGTCGCATGCGCCGCAGCGGATACTCGTTCCGCTCGCCAACCCCGAGACGGCGCCGCTGCTCATGGACATGGCGTTCATGGTGTGGCAGCCGAACTCGGGACAGCCGATCTTCCCGTTGGCCATCGTTCGCAATCAGGAAGACATTCAAAGTGGCGTCGCCGCGGGCGAAAAGCTGCTCGGCCATGCCGTCGTGCATGCCGCTGCCGCCGATGTACCCGTCAATCCGGTCGTTCGGGTGGATCACAA
>CAZKNF010000173.1:0-2085 GCA_964554105.1 uncultured Rhodothermales bacterium
CCCGCATTTTGACCATAACCATCATCTTGCGCAGCTGCCCGTTGATAGATACGTACCGCAGCCGCAGGATATCGTCTGTAAGGAACGAAATCGCGAAGTTGCTCAGCCCCATAGATATGAAGTTCTCCTCGACCTCAACGGTGCTGACCACTGTAACGCCCTGCCGAGTGAGCGCTACGATCATTCGATAGAGCGACTCGCGAAATTCGTGTCGGAATTCGGGGGCGAGTGCCATCTCGAACCCCACCAATGAATCCAGTACGACTCGTTTGGCATCGGCCTCCCGGACCGCCTTGATGACTTCATGCACCGTCTCATCGACAGAGAGATCCAGCGGGCGGATGTAAATGATCTTAAGTGTGCCTTCCTTCTGGGGCGTGTCCAGATCGAGGCCAAGTGTGGCTGCCCGCCGCACGTACTCGGCCGGGAGCTCTTCAAAGATGGCGACGACGCCCGGCTCACCCTGGCGGATACCGTCCGCGATGAATTGCGAGGCCAGCAGGGACTTGCCCGAACCGGAAGGCCCGGCAATCAGCATGCTGTCACCTTCGGGAATGCCACCGCCCATCAAAGCATCAAGTTCGGGAATGCTCGTGGATAACCGGCGCGGGCCCTTCGTTTGACCTGAGGCGGCGGAGAGCCCGAAAGTGCGCGGGAACGTCTGCAGGCCGTCCTCGGTGATGCGGAATGTATGCAGACCGGGCACTGTCTCCATTCCACGCATCTTCATGATCTGCATTTTGCGCACGATCGAGTTGCGCTCGATGCTCTGATAGAGCCAGCACAGGCCATCCGCCACGGTGAATACTGGATTGTTGCTCAGCTCCTCGTCGGCATATTCACCAATCAGGAACGTGGTGGCTTGCCACGTCGTCAGCTGCATCGCCAGCCGCTGAACGAATTCCTGAAATTCCATCTCGCTGGCTGTCGTCCGGCTATTTCGCATGACAGTGCGAAAGGAGTCCACGACCACGATTCGGGCGTTCGTCGCCTCGACTTCCCTGGCGATTTCGTCCAGAACAGCCCTGAAATCACCTTCAAGAACGAGCCGGCTGAGATTAACGTATCGGATCGATGCCTCGATTTTGGATACGTCGAAGAATGTGTACTGCTGCTGATAACGCAGCATCTTTATGGCCGGCTCACCCAGCACGGTGAAGTAGAGCGCTGGTCGATCGGGGCCGGCGTTTGCAAAAGCGATCTGATGAGCCAGCGTGGTTTTACCGCATCCGGGTGCGCCGGCGATGATGTTGAAAGAATATTCCGGCAGCCCGCCGCAGAGGATCTCATCCAGACCCGGAACGCCCGTGGGGAGCTGCCGAATAGTGATTCCATCGTGCTGTCGATCGCGTCCACCGTCGTTTTCGGAGGGCATCATCATAAATCTTTGTGCTTCAAAGCTGTTCGTCCAGCGATGCGTCAGGCCAGGTGTCGCGCACCAGTTGGAGCGTAAGCGGCTCCCCGACGAACGTCACGAGCAATCCAAGCAGGTGAACGATTATCGCTGCCGCGTCGTCGGTATCATGTCCCTCGGAGTCCGTCGTGTCTGCCGTGAGATTTTCAAGTCCCTCGATAGAACCATCGGGGTTCGCCCTGACGTGCTGCAGCGAAGGAGCTTCGGCGCGTGCCAACGCGACGGCACGCTGCAGGAGGGCTGCGAAACCATCCGGCCCCGCCAAACGGGTGAGCGAGATTCGGAGTCTTTCACAGACGCGCACCACGGCGTGGACAGGCGGATCGACAGTACTTCGGCCGGCTGCTTCCTCAACAGCTAACAGTCGCATGGCAAAGTCGTGCATGGTTTGCGAAGGAAAATCCATACACTCCTTGGGCTCGTGCCTTAACGACGTCTATGTCGAAACGTGAAGTGACAATAATATAACACATAGACGCGAAATGTCGTTCCGGAGCGCGGAAGTACATTACTCACGCTGCGGCGATCGCCGCCATAGAGGCCGGACGCATATCCCAAAACGCGAAAAGGCCCTGCCACATTATATGGCAGAGCCTCTTCGATAAAGAACCTGGCAACGACCTACTCTTCCACCATGACGGCAGTACCATCGGCGCTGCGGAGCTTAACTT
>CAZKNF010000174.1:0-2002 GCA_964554105.1 uncultured Rhodothermales bacterium
GGCAGATCGGGCAAGTAGGAGCTGTCGTGGAGCGTGCCGCCTTCGATTTGGAGCGTTTGATCGGGGTTGATGTCCAGTGGCTGCTCCTCCGGATCGTCAATGATGAGAGCAAAAAGGCTATCACCGTCTTCTGAGATCCAGAAACCGCGATCAGTCGGAACACTCGCAACATTGACTTCCATCGTCGGAAAGGGTTCACCGATGTATGCACCCGGGTTCGCAAGAATAGAGCCTAGGTCGACCTGTCCAGGTTCGGCTGCCGTTGGAGGAATTGGTTCCACCTCTTCGACATCGGCGACGTCGAGTTCGTCCTCATCGTCGAACGCTTCGGCGAATATCCAGATTAGCCCGCCAAGCAGAAGCAGCCCAACGAGCCACCAGATCCATGAAGGTTGTTGTTTCTTCTCGACCGGGATTTTTGCCATTTCTTGCGCCTTTTAAAAAGTGAATTGTATCGAGATTCCGCTCCTGCCCTGATTTAAGTGAGAACCGAGGTGCCTCGTGCCGGTGTCGATCTGCCAGTGTCGGCCTGATCGCATGGCAGCGTATCTTCTGCTTGCCGGCCGCTCACCCGTGTGCCGAACCACGCTCGCGTTGGCGGATGCGCGCGTCGCCGTACGCCTCAGGCACAGACCTCCCGCCGCTTTTCGCGAGTCGGGCAGCATGCGCGCTCGCTAGATAAACGACCTCATCATCGTATCCTATTTCAATAGTACTCGCCGGAAACTCCTCACCGGAATCAAGAACGATGCTCTCGACGACTCCGCTGTCCGTATCGGCGATCAGATCACGCACACGGCCGACGGTCTCGCCAGAAGCATCGTGCACGACCCATCCCCGAATATCCTGGCGTTCATACTCGACCTGCCAGTCATCGCTCCTGTTGATTGATATACGTCCCATACTCTCCTCCTCATTGAGTTTATACCAGCCGTCTACCTATTCTAAAACGTTCCCTATGACGGCGGCGTTTTACCCATTCTGGAAAGTTTCATGGATGTAGCTTTTCGCGCACTATGTCGTTACACGTGCCTCGCCGGTTTGCGTCACAGATGCTGAAATGTTAGCACGCTCGTTCGCGGTGGCCGGCCACATCGCGTCGGAACTCGCGTCTCGACACCTGGCGACAACGTCACGTGCGCGGTTCACTGTGCCCTGGTTAAGTCGTCTGGGCGTTTCGCAGGGTGTCACCGAGTGAACGATATTTGTAGAAAGCGTCAAGTACAGCCGAGACGCTCTGGATCCGCTCTTCAACAGTGCCAGAGAGGGATATGAAAGGCACTCTTCGATCGAGAAGGTCCGCCCTAACTTGTTGCTGGAAAACACCGCGATTCGCTTCTCCGGAACGATCCCACGTACCGTCGTACGGAATGTCGGTGCAGCAGAGGAAAAATAGGTCGTATCTCCGCAAGGTCTCGGAAGCGAGCTGGGCAAGTCGAGGATGCGCTTCGCGGTGATAATACATGGAGAACATGAATGTCGTCGTTGCATCGGTATCTACAAACATCGCCTTCTTGGCATTAAGAGCCAGTTCATCCTCCCTGGCGCGATGTCCATCGGCAATTTCCACGAGTTGCTCGAGGGTAAGGCGCCGATCTTTCTCATTGAGATGCCAGTACTCACGTCCATATTCGGGCATCCACACGGTGTCGTACTTCCTTGCGAGCTCACGCGCCACCGTCGTTTTCCCGGTTGAAGGTGCACCCAGAAACACGACCTTTGTTATCAGGTCACGGTAGACGACTGGGTCGAGGTACTCTCTATTTGCATAGATGTCGTCCCTAATCGCTGTGCCGGAGATGGGAAACGTTCGGCGACCCGGATCAACGCGCCGGTCGCGTGCGCCTAAGGCTTCGCTCACGTGTTGGCCGTAAAACTCGCTGGAATAGAAGTTTGAGATGTTCTGCCCGTCGAGCGTCCTACGAAGATACTCTTCATGCACCTTCTTGATGTCGGGTGTATTTCCAACCTCCAGCGGCCCATCCCATGCTTGAATGACGCG
>CAZKNF010000175.1:0-1573 GCA_964554105.1 uncultured Rhodothermales bacterium
ATCAAGAACCGACAGGAATGGATCGCGAAGATCGATGAGCCGGTTGCTCAGGACGTCGCAAATCAAGTGAATTAAGCTACCGCGCCCCTTAATTTCCGAATACGAATCGCTCGAGGAAGGCCCGCGCGAAGTCGGACCGCTCGACGGCCGCCTCGCGGAGCGGGTTGTCCCACCAGACGCCCTCACCGTTTGCCAGCACGGCGAACCCGAGCCGCCGCTCCGGCAGCCACATCAGGAGCGCCGACGTCCCGTGCTCGGGGTCCCAGCCAGAGTGCCACGCGATGCGCTCGCCCTGGACCTCCTCGATGTACCAACCGACGGCGTACGGGAGCGGCCGGCCGTCGCGGTCGTGGGGCGGCGTGAGGAGCGCTGCCATCGTCGCGGGCGGGGCCAGCGTGCCGGCATCGAGCGCGGCGAGATAACGGGCAAGGTCGAGCGCGGTCGAGACGACGCCGGCGCCCCCGGGGATAGCCCGCTTCGGCTGCGGCCGCTGGACCCATCGCCATTCGTCGCCCTCTCCCTGCTCTACGCTGTAGCCCCGGGCCATGTCGAACACGACGTCCATCTTCGAGCGATTCCACTGGCTGGCCACTGTCCGCGTCATGCCGGCAGGCTTGAGAATGCGGGCCTCGATCTGACGCGCGAGTTCGTTGAGGCTCCCCTCTATTTCCGTCGAGTCGTTGACGGTCCACTCGAGGTATCGCGAGAGCTGCGAGAATAGTATAGGGTTGTACGAGAAGGCGTGGCCCTGATCGTAGGCCGCCGTGTGCGAGAGAAGGTCGCGGACCGTGATCGGTGCGGCGCAGTTGAGGCCCCGGCCGAACACGATCGGCGCGGCGGCAAGGTCGGTACAGAGCCCGTCGAACTCTGGGACCTCGCTCATCCGGTCGTCGAGGCCGACCACGCCGTCGTCGGCCATCTGGAGGAAGGCGAGGCCGACGAACGTCTTGGTGACGGAGGCCACCCAGAACGGTGTGTCGGGCGTGACCGGCACGTCCTCGTCCACTTCAGCCACGCCGAATCCCTCGGCCCAGATGGTTTTGCCGTCTCGCACGACTGCTGCTGCGAGTCCCGGCACCCTGTGGGTCTGGCGAAGCGAATCGACCTCGGCCGCAAACGGCTCGAAGGGCTCGGTCTGAGACAGAGCTAGCGGGGTCGTGAGGAGAGCGACGGCGAGAAGAGCGATCAGACGCATTCGGATGGTAAGGAGTCGGGGCGTTCTAGCCCTACGGCCCTCGTGTGCCGGAGTTGCAGTACGGCGAACGGCATGCAATTCACCAGTCTGACGCGATCTGGACTGTCTGGTGCAAATGCTTCCTACACCCGTTCACCGCCGTTCGTATTCAAACGCTAACAAGTAGGTCATCAGCCTGATGTCGAGACAGGTTCTTATCAAACGGCAGCTACGTCTCTGCAGCTGCTGTTATGCGCTCCCGGTCAGCGGCGTACGCCAGGCAGGCAAGGATATCGTCGCGCTCGAGCTCCGGAAAGTCTGGGAGCAGTTCGCCGTTGGACATGCCGGAAGCCAGGTCATCGAGGTCGTCGTAAACCATGATCGGCAGGCCGCGGACAC